>NZ_JBJXHL010000002.1:0-611448 GCF_046159805.1 Kurthia sp. ISK08 | reverse complement strand
TTACTATACCAAGCATAAATTTCAATCAGATGTCAGTTCATTCTCACACATGTTACAACAATATTACACATAGTGGTATAATTTGGATGTAAAAGCCTTAGATTGCTGTATTTTCACTATAAAACGTATAGAATCAACATTTTAAACATCCATTTTTTTACTTCAAAATTCTTTTCATTCAAAAATAAAACTACTTTTTTTATTTATTTTTTATAAAATAATCGAGATTTCATAAAATTTTATCGTATTTTTTATACATAACGGACTCTTATATGACAAAAACAGCTTCTATTTCAATACATATAAAAAAAGATGAAAGGAAAAATCCCTTCATCTCTTTTCTATATTGTTTGAGTTTCTACTATTATATGTTGGTTAAAACGGACCGTAATTCATCGCATGTGCCACAATTAAAATAATAATGCTGACAATTACTTGTGCGATAAAGAATGGAATATACCATCTTACCCACTTATTCCACTGGATTCCCGCAACTGCAAGTGCAGCGATTAATGCACCATTTGTCGGGAACAATAAGGCTGCAATCCCATCGCCTAATTGGAAAGCGAGAACTGCCGTTTGACGCGTAACATTCACTAAATCAGCAAGCGGCGCCATAATTGGCATTGTTAAAGCTGCTTGTCCACTTTGTGATGGAATTAAGAAATTAATCACCATTTGAATAAACATCATCGCAACTGCTGTTAAAGCAGATGGGACACCTGATAACATATTGCTCATATAATGAAGCATTGTGTCTAATAAACCGCCTGATTGGAAGATAACAAGGACTGCCTGTGCTAAACCGATAATCAATGCACCACCAAGTAGTTCACTGGCACCTTTTACAAAGCTGTTCGCGATTTCTGATGGAATTAAACCACCAACAATCCCCATAATAATACCTGTCAATAAGAATAGACCTGCTAATTCAGGAATAAACCACTCATACAGTTTGACACCTAAAATAAGTACAACAAAGTTTAGCATGAATACGGTTAATACTAATTTATGACGTAATGTCATTTTTAATGTCTTGTCTTTATCTTTTGGACTAAACTGACCGAACTTACCGTAAATACCGAGTTCTGGATTTTTTTGGACTTTTGAAGCATGACGATAAATGAAAAAGCTCGCCATTAATACAAAAATAATAAATACGACAATACGAAGTCCCATACCTGAGAAGGTTGGAAGTTCTGCAATGCCTTGTGCAACTGCGGTTGAGAATGGATTTAAAAACCCGGCTGTGAAGCCCATCCATGCACCCATTACAACAATTGCAAAACCAGTCACTGCATCAAAACCAAGTGCAATGGTCAAAGGAACGATGAGTGCTACATAAACGGCAACTTCATCACTCATCCCCATTGTTGCACCACAAATCGCAAAGAATAGTACGAATACAGGGATCATCAATTTTTCTTTACGCTTCATTTTTTCAGCAAATGTCACAACAAATGTATCAAGCGCACCTGTTGCGTTCATAATACCGAAAACACCACCGATAATTAGTACGAAGAAGATTGTTCCTGCACCATTTACCATACCTGCATGAATACTTGTGAAAATATCTAGAAATCCAACAGGTGTATTGTCCACAAATTGAAAGGAATCGGCTACTAATATTTCACGTCCATCCTTCTCTACCTTATCAAACTGACCAGCAGGCACAAAATAAGTTAAAATAGCTGAAATCACAATTAAACTAAAAATTAATACATATGCATTAATCCCTTGTGCTGCTCCTTTTTTTGCTTTATCTCTCTTAAACATCTTGATGTATAACTCCTAACGATTAATTGAATATTTATGATATAAATTGTTTTTAAATGCAGTCATAATTATACATTCAAAAAATTTTTTATACAATACTATTTCAACTTTTTTCGACAAAAAAACAAAAAAGAATACGTTTATGCACTAATATTATCCACTTAAATGAATAATTGGTATAAACGTATTCATGTACATACATTATTTTAAGGATTGTAAATAGATGATTTGCCCTTCATATACAAAAGAAGAGTCTAACTGATTCAAAATTAACAAGTTTTGTTCTGTTGTTTGGTACTTTGCCGCGATACTCGCTAACGAATCACCTTGCTGAATCACATAACGTAATGGTGTATTCTTTTGTGCTAGATTTTTCTTATTCCCTCTTACATCGACAACTAATTTTTGTTTAATTTGAATGGTCGCATGCGTTAAACTATTCCATTTCTTTAATTGTGCTGTCGTAATACCATGTCGTGCGGCAATACTTGTTAATGAATCACCTTTTTTCACACGATAGTATTTAGTCGGTGTATAGATGATTCTTTGAGTAGGTACAACTTGTTGACCATTTTGTTCTTTTACTTCTGCGCTATCTAAAATGCTTTCTGGTTTCGCGCTCACTGCATTTTCTACTTCACTAGCTACAGCTGTCGATTTTAGACGATCAAACCTTGTTAAATCATACCTTTCGATAATTTGATTCAGCTTTTTACTATAGCTTAAGTCACTCGCATATCTTCCTGCTAAAATAGCTGTCGCATCTCTGTAACTTTTTGTATTCTCCTTCCATGCCCCTGCATAATAGTTTGGACTATATGTTAGCCCATTCCGAATAAGTTTTGCATAATCTTCTAAAGACTCTGTATACGATGTATATTTTTTAAATGTAGAGCGTATTTGATATGTGCCGCTATCTTTATACTCTTTCGTTTGGAAGGTTGCACCTTGGCCATTGTATTTCCCTTTCATACCAAAAAGATTATAAATCGGTGCTTGGCTTAGCCCACTATTGCCATAATTACTTTCTAAAATAGTTTGTGCCAACATAACAGAGGCATAAATACCATATTGATTACTTAATCTGACAACCTCAGGTGAGATTTGATTGATGAATGGATGACTTGTAGATATTGATGGGAGGCTTTTCTTTGGGGTAGCTTGCGCGTATAAAGATGAAGTCGTTAATGGTACAGCTAAAATACTCACAGATAATATTAAGCTATACAATCTTTTTTTTCTATTCAATTAAAATACCACCTTTTTTTACAAATAATGTATCATTCCACTTATTTACATACCCGATATTTTTTTATCTTAACCTTTTTTACAAGAATGGAACCTTTCTCAAATTTTATAGTCTATGTAAAGAGATTGGCTAAACTATGCTACAATAGCTATTGAAATTTAAAGGAAAAGAGTGACATCATTGAATTATGAATTACTAAAAGCCATTAATGATTTGGCTGGAAAATCTTCTGTTGTAGATGCAATCATGATTTTCGCAACAAACTACGCAGTTCCCGTTTTTGCAATCGTCTTACTAATGATGTGGTTCTTTGGAAAAGAGTATATGAAAAAAACCGTTGTTTACTCCGCTCTTTCAGGTGTTCTTGGTATTTTAATAAACGTACTGATTAGTAAAATTTATTTTGAGCCACGCCCTTTTGTGACACATGATGACTTAAATGTACTTGTGGAACACGCAAGAGACGCTTCATTCCCAAGTGACCATACGACAGGTGCGATTGCACTTGCTTTTGCAATTGCACTACGCAACAAACGAATTGGTATTGTCATGATGGTTTTCGCACTTTTAACAGGTTTTTCTCGCATGTATGTGGGGAACCATTACCCTGGTGATGTAGTAGTAGGTATCGTAATCGGTTTATTAGTCGCCTACACTGTAAATAAACTGGCATTTTTAGTTGAACCGCTTGCTAACTTTATCGTTGCAGTTTATCGTGCATTACCATTTGTACCAAAGAAAACAATATAATTGTTTTATACTACACATAAAGGGTAAACAATTTTCATACCGAAAGTTGTCTACCCTTTTCTATATGTTTTGTCAAATGAAAAACTAAATTAATTGACAATTCTAACGATTAGATGTATGATTAGTTCACAAAGTTGACACAGTTTACGGAATGCTTCATACAAAAGGAGGAAATCATCATGAACATCTATGACATTATTTTAATTGCTGCAGGTTTGATTTCAATTCCCGTCGTTTGTGCAATCTGGTTAGACTTCTCTTATAGTAAAGGTAAAAAAGTTTCATTTTCTCTACCGCGTATGTTAGGTTGGTACGCTGCAATCTTCGTTATTTCTTATGTACCAGCTGCATTTATGATTTACAACATGAAAAACTAAAAACGGTGATATATTTCAAACATACCTACCATGACCAAAAAACCAAGTAGTCACTTGACGGACAAGTGACTACTTGGTTTTTTTGGCTCTTCTAACAAAAAAAGAAGCTACTTTATCGTAGCCTCTTTCATTTTATTGTTAACTTTTCTTCCTTTGCGCTATGATTTTAAACACCAAGTGCTGTAGATAGCATAAAGATAAAGAAAATACCCCCAAGAATACCTAGAATATTTACAACAACTAATACATTTCTTTCTCCTTTATATACACTAACTGCAGTTAAAATGGCACCAATCATATATAAGAAGAAACCTAGAAAAATAAATACATTACTTGATAAAAAATCAATTGCCTGATCTGTAAATGGTGGTACTAATAGAAATAAACCAACAAATACAAAAAAGAACGATGCTCGTGAAAATGCGCGTGACATAGTAACACTCCTTTTTTAAATCGTACAAAATCCCACTAGATAGCATACCATGAAACACATAGTAACTCCTAGTGGGATTTCAGAGATGACAAGAAATCGTGCAATTTTTGTTAATTTTCACCAGCTGTTTGTTTTAACGTACGAATGAAGACTTCTTCTGGTTCCGCACCAATAATACCAAAGCGATTATCAAACACAAAAAATGGTGCACGGTCTACACCAATTTGTTGTGCATCATATGCATCTTGGTCAAGTTCTTGTTGGTAGTCTTGCCCATCTAAAATTCGTTTTGCTTCTTTTTTTGAATAACCAAGTTCTTCAATTACTGAAAATAAATATTCTCGATCTGCAAGATTTTCCCCTTCAACAAAGTGCCCTTGCATTAATCTTTCTGTCCATTCATGCTCTTTTTGCTCTTTTACCATCCATTTTGCAAGGCGATGTGCATCTGCTGTATTCGCTGGAATCATTGTATCAAAATGATACGTTAATCCGACTTCGTTCGCATGTTGTTGTAATTCTGCTAAAAATGTATCCACTTTTTCAGCTCGTCCATCCATACTTTCAAGCAAATAGTCTTTATAAGGTTGTTGAACGGCGCCTTGAATTTCTGGATGTACTTCGTAATTTTTATATTGAATTTCGATTGGCTCTTGTAGATTCGCTTTTTCAATTGCTTGCATGAGTTTTTGCTTGCCTATATAACAAAAAGGACACGTATAATCTGTAAAAACTTCAATTTTCATGATGTACCCCTATCTCCAGGCACTCATACCACCTCGTACATTTGTGATGTCTGAAAAGCCTAGTTTTTTTAATTGTTTACATGCCTGCATACTGCGCATACCGCTCTGACAAATTACAACGACTTTTTTCGATGAATCGAGTGTACTGTAATTTGATCCCAGTGGCATATTTTTAAATTCTTTAATATGACGACTCTTATATTCTGCTGGTGTTCGAACATCTAAATAGATTGTATTTGCAGGTTTCTTTTTTAGTTGTTCTTTTAAATCGGCTGTTGTCATTTGATTTACGCCCTTTGCCCCTTTCATACGTAGGACAAAAAATAATACAACGACAGCAGCTATAATGATCCAAACCATATTGTTCCCCTCCTTACATTAAAATATCAAACCAAATTTTTGCGGCTGTTGCTAAAATCAGAATAGCTAGGAAAATTTGTAATGCTTTAATATTCATTTTTTTACTTACTTTTGTTCCAATAGGTGCTGCAATTAGACTTGCTACAATCATAATAATCGCGGGAATCCAGTCCACTTGCCCTGTTGTAATCTTGCCGATTGAGCCACCAATAGACGCGATAAACGTAATGGCAAGACTAGATGCAATCGTAATACGTGTTGGAATTCCTAGTATGACTAACATAATCGGTACGAGGATGAATCCTCCACCTGCTCCAACGATTCCTGATGCGACACCAACTAGAATAGCTAAAAAGAAAGCTAATCCCTTATTAAAAACAATGTCACCTTGTTGTTCAACTTTTTTCTTTGGTATAAACATCATAACAGCAGCTAATATCGCGAGTATACCATATACCATGTTGACACTTTCTTCATTAAAGTAACTTGAACCGAAGCTACCGACAAAACTACCGAGTACAATTCCTGTACCCATCGTTAAAATGAGTGGTTTATGCAGTAAATTACTACCACGATAAGCAAGTACGCCCGCAATGGAAGCAAACATGACTTCCACTGCGCTAATACCTGATACTTGATGTGATGTAAATGCTGCAAAACCAAATAGTGGCGGTACATACAGTAATAATGGGAACTTAATAATCGCCCCGCCAATACCGAGCATACCTGAAATGAAGCTCCCAATTAATCCAATCCCAAATATGGTTAAGATCCATGTAATATCCACGGGAGTCCCTTCTTTCTAGATGAAGGTATTTATGCTTTTTGTAAGATAAATACGTATTCATCTCCATTTTCTTGTTGTTCTACAATCTTGTTGCCACTTGCATTTGCCCATGCTGGAATATCTGCTAATGCACCTTTATCTGTTACAGTTACTTCTAACACTTGACCTGATTCTAATTGGTCCATTGCTTTCTTCGTACGTACGATTGGCATTGGACAAGATAAACCTTTTGCATCTAGTTGTAAATCAATTTTCATTTTTATATCCTCTTTTCATTTTAATTATATAGAAATAGTTATTAATCCTCAAATACTTATCTTACTGCACAGCGGTTCGGTCCGATTTCCATCTCTGTTTGTTCATCAGCTGATGGCGTTAAACGTCCCATATTCACATGGCGAATTTGCGTATAAGCATTTGGTTGTGGTGGTAAGTTGTCTGTTACTGTTTTACGGAATTCTTCTTCATTTTCAATATTTAAGCCATGGTTTTCTGCTAATAAGTCACCAAAACGTTTACCTACTGTACCATCTTCATTTAATTCTTCAATAATCATAAAGTGCGCTGGTAACACGTATAAATCCTCACTTAATTGGCGATAACGATTGTAAAGTGTTTCACGTAAATCACCCACCCAATCTTCTGCTAAACCAGCTAAGTCTGGGCGACCAATTGAATCGATGAATAAAATATCACCTGTTAAGAAATATTTTTCGTCAATAATGAATGATGTAGAACCAATTGTATGTCCTGGTGAATAGATCGCTTGAATATCAATTTTAGTTTGACCGATTTGTACAGTTGTTGCATCTTCAAGTGGTGCATAATCGAACACGACTTCTTCTGCATCTTTTGGCGGTAAATAGTATGTTGCACCCGTTTTTTCTGCTAGTAAACGACCTCCTGAAATATGGTCTGCATGTAAATGTGTATCGAATACGTGACGAATAACGGCATTTTTTTCTTTTGCAAAGTTTTCAAATACATCTGCAAAACGTACAGCATCGATTACTGCTGCTTCCCCTTCTGAAATTACCATATAAGACAGACAGCCTTTACCTAGACGAACAAATTGATATAATTCGCCACCATTTTCTAAATCAGCTACTTTTAAAGGCTCTAAATAGCTACTCCAAGCTTTCATACCGCCTTCTAAATAACCTACTTTTACACCAGCTTCATCTAACATTTCAGCTACCATGACAGATGAACCTTCTTTAGCACATACAACTAAAATTTCTTTGTCTTTTGGTAATTGAGGTACTAATTCTTCTACACCGTCTAGTAAATCGAAGTAAGGAATATTCATATATTCGAAGTTTTCACCGTCAATTTTCCAATCTTCAAATGCATCTTGATTACGTACATCTAAAATAAATAATTGTTTTTTATGAATGACATAGTTTGCTACTTTTTGAGCTGTCCATTTTTCCATTTTAAATTACCCCCATAGGTATTATTTTTTCGTAAATAAAAGGGATGTCTATCTAGGATAGACAAAACCCTGTTTGTCTTGTAATTAGAAGCTTAATGATGGTGCGGCATCTTTTGCAAATTCTAAGAATGTTACAGCGCCACCTACATCGATTCCGTCAATTAAATCTTCTTTTTGAATATTCATAACGTCCATTGTCATTTGACAAGCGATGAATGTTACACCTAGATCTTGTGCCATTTCTACTAATTCAGGAATGGATGGTACGTTTGCATTCGCAAAACCTGCTGCTACTTGCTCACTACCTGCTGGAGCTGATAAGTGGTGCATACCTTGTTTGTGGATTAAATTTAAACCTTCGAATGTGAAGAAAATAGCTACTTCTTTTTCTGTTGCTGCTGCTGCAGTTGCGATATTGAATACTTTATAAGCGTCGAAAAGACCACCGTTACTTGCGATAATTGCTACTTTGTTTGACATGATTATTTTCCTCCAATAATTAAATAGTTTTTTCTAATTCGCCTGTGTATGCTGTCATACCAGGTAAAACATTATATACATGTTTAAATCCATGTTCTGCTAATTGTTGGCACGCTAAATCACTTCTTGTACCTGTTCTGCAGATTACATAGTATGTTTTTGTTTTGTCTAATTTCTCCATATTATCAAATAATTCTCCAAAAGGAATTGATGTTGCACCTTTTATATGTCCAAAGGCATATTCAACTTCTTCACGAACATCTAATACGATTGAATCATTCGAAATATTCTGCACTTCTTCAAGTGAAGCAGTTTGTTCAAATGTTTTTTCACGTTCTTCTGCTTCATTACATTTACGTAGGTAATGTTTTAACACAGAACCTTCTTCAACTAAACCAATGTACTGATGTCCTGTTGAAGCTGCCCAAGCTTGTAAGTCCGCTTTGGAGCCCGCATCCGTAGCAATTACTTCTACTGTTTCGCCAACCTCCATTGTATTCATCGTTTTTTTTGTTTTAACGATGGGCATTGGACAAGCTAAACCTTGTACATCGAGTTGATGATCTGTTCTCATTTCTCTGCCTCCCTATACCACTATGGGTATTTTTCTTTCTAAAAAAATAGGTTTGCGATAACGCATAACCGATTTCCTAGTTACACTATAGTATACCCCAATAGGTATTGTCAACAATTTAATTCAAAAGAAAATAGTCACACTTTCAATAAAGCTATGTTGAAACTTTATTCATATTATCAAAAAAACAATAGAATTACTTTTATGATTCCTTTATACTATTTTTATAAACAGTCAGGAGGAACCACAATGAAAAAGCTATTAAATTTTAAAACAATCAAAATGCGCATTTTATTTAGTTTTGCGATTGTTTTAGTTCTATTTTTAGGCTATGGGTATTATAGCCTAACTGTAATTAAGAATGTCCAAGATGGTATGAATGTTATGGTATCAAAAGATTTAAAACTACAAATTGCAAATCAACGCGTTGCATCAAATTTCTCTGTGCAAATTGCAGCTGCACGCGGCTATATTTTGTCTGATGATCCGAAATATAAAGATATTTTCGAAGAATACAATAAGTCGCGAATGGAGAATGAACACACAATCAATCAAATTAGCGATAAAGAAATTGCAAAGGACTTAGTAGACAAAACAGACAGTTGGTATACATATATTCAAGATGAAGTATTTGCTGTATATGAAAAAGGTGATGTCAAAACTGCTGCAAAAAATTTAACTTCTGTTGATGAAGCTGGTACAGAAATCCGAAAAGGTTTTGAAGAATTAGCTGATTTACGTTCAGATGCTATGGCAAAAAATGGTGAGGAACTTTATAAAATCGCTAAAAAAGGTGAAGTATATACATTTATTCTAGCAGTTATTATTATTCTCTTAACCATTGTTATCTCTATGCTTTCTGCTCGTGTTATTTCACAACCAATCATTACGATTACTGCTCGTCTGAAAAAGATTGCTTCTGGAGATTTAACGGAAAAGACAGTATCTGTTACACGCCGTGATGAAATTGGTCAATTAGGTTATGCTTCAAACGACTTAACAGAAAAATTACAACATACCATTGCTTCTATGCAAGATGTGGCACAAAATGTGGCAGGTCATAGTGATTCATTAGCACAGTCAGCAGATGAAATTAAACAAGGTTCAAATCAAATCTCTATAACGATGCAAGAATTAGCTGAAGGTACAGAAGAACAAGCATCGCACGCAGGAGAACTCTCTTCTTCTACAGATGCTTTCGTACAAGTGATTCGTACTGCAAGTGACAAAGGAAACGAAATTTATAATCACTCTACACAAGTACTTGATTTCACATCAAATGGTGCTGAACTAATGGAAAAATCAACAGACCAAATGAAAACAATTGATCAAATTATGAATCATGCAGTTGAAAATATGCAAGAATTAAATCGTGAATCAGAACAAATCTCCATGCTTGTGAAAGTGATTAATGGGGTTGCAGATCAAACAAACTTACTTGCACTCAATGCTGCAATTGAAGCGGCACGTGCAGGTGAAGCTGGTAAAGGATTTGCCGTTGTGGCAGATGAAGTGAGAAAATTAGCAGAGCAAGTATCAAGTTCAGTAACGGATATTTCAAATATCGTTGAAAAAATTCAAGCGAATACAACATTAGTGTCCACTTCTTTAGAACATGGTTATGGCGAAGTTGTACGTGGCACTGAACAGATTCAAACAACGAGTGAAACATTCGAAACAATCCATAAAGCTGTGACTTCAATGGCTACAGGAGTTAAAAGCATCTCGAACGATTTACAAGACATTGAACAATCTTCACGTACAATTCAAGTAGCAGTCGATGAAATTTCATCTGTCTCAGAAGAATCTGCTGCAGGGGTAGAAGAAACAACAGCTACGATTCAACAAACAACAAGTTCAATGGAACAAATCTCTTCAAATGCTGATGAACTGGCAACAATGGCACAACAATTAAATCAAGTAGTACGTCAATTTAAGTTATAAAATAAGATTCAAATATAAAAAAAGCAGCAATCGCATCGTGACGCGATTGCTGTCTTTTTATTTCGAATTTGAATTCTCTCAATTTTTCATGATGTCTATTTAAGAATTAAGTTGACGGTAGATTTGTTGATTAGCTTTTAAAACATTCATTTTTTCTTCTCCAAAGATACCTAATGAACGTGAATCTGTAGCTTGTTCGATAATTTTTTTCAAATCATCTATTGATAAGCCTGTTGTTTCATGCAAGCGATCTAATTGAATTTTCGCCGCTTTAAGCGAAATATGTGGATCTAATCCAGATCCTGATGCAGTCAGTAAATCTGCAGGGATCTGTTGTTTTTCGACGGTTGGGTGCTGTTGTAAAAACTGCGCTACATCTTGTTCGATACGTTTCATCAATTCAGGGTTGGAAGGTGCATAGTTTGCACTACCTGAGCGAACGCCCTCTTTATTTTCTGTATTTTTTTCATAAATATTATATGCAATAGCTGACGGTCTTGATTGAAAATATTGATCTTGTTCAAATGTTTGACCGATTAAAGCTGAGCCAATTACTTGTCCCTTTTCTTCTATTAAACTGCCGTTCGCTTGATTTTTAAAGACGATCTGTGCGACTCCTGTCGTTATAAGTGGATATGCCAAGCCACAAATCCCCATCCATACGATTGTAATAAGTAATGCAACTTTCAATTGTTGCCACATCGACATGCCCTCCTATGATAACCCTAAACTTTTTAAAATAGGTGTAATGATTACGTCAATTAGTTTAATACCAATGAATGGGATAACTAATCCACCTACTCCATAAATAAGTAAATTCTTGCGTAATAATCGGTTTGCACTCATCGGACGATACGGAACACCTTTCATTGCGATTGGAATCAGTAATGGAATAATAAGCGCATTGAATAATAAGGCTGATAGAACTGCACTTATCGGTGAAGACAGATGCATTAAATTGAACATTTGCATTCCTGGAATTCCTATTAAAAAGATAGCTGGAATAATCGCAAAGTACTTAGCTACGTCATTTGCAATACTAAATGTTGTCAAAGCACCTCTTGTCATTAATAACTGTTTCCCAATTTGTACAATTTCAATGATTTTCGTAGGATTTGAATCTAAATCCACCATGTTCGCTGCTTCTTTTGCAGCATTTGTTCCTGAATTCATCGCCACACCTACATTGGCTTGTGCAAGTGCAGGTGCATCATTTGTTCCATCGCCTGTCATCGCGACTACTTTACCTTCGCGCTGTGCTTTTCGAATCACTTCGAGTTTATCTTCAGGCTTACTTTCCGCAATGAATGAATCTACACCTGCTTCTTCTGCAATAGCAGCAGCCGTCAATGGATTATCACCTGTACACATAATCGTTTGAATGCCCATCTTTCGTAAGAGTTGAAAACGCTCCTTTAGCCCCTCTTTTACAACATCTTTTAAATAGATAGCACCTAAAATTTCTTTATTCTTTGTAACAACAAGTGGTGTTCCACCCTTATTTGAAATCATTTGAACAGCTGCTTCTACCTCATTCGGACAAGATCCTACATATTTTTTCACAGTGTCAAATGCGCCTTTTCGATAGGTTGTCCCGTCCTCTAAATTGATTCCACTCATACGTGTTTGTGCAGTAAATGGTACTTCCTCAAAAGTTTGAGTTGTTCGAGATATATCTACACCTTTTTGTTCAATTAACGTTAAAATAGATTTACCTTCTGGGGTATCATCAGCTAGTGAACTATAATAAGCTGCTTCCATTAAATCTTGTAACTCTACTGTCTGCGCTGTATGAAAAGATGTAGCCATACGATTGCCGTATGTAATCGTTCCAGTCTTATCTAAAATTAAGACATCGACATCACCACAGGCTTCTACAGCTCGCCCGTCTTTCGCAATCACATTAAATTGTGTGACACGGTCCATTCCTGCAATGCCAATCGCAGATAATAAGCCACCTATTGTCGTTGGAATCAAACAAACCATTAATGCAATCAAAGTCGCTAGTGGAATCATTAAGTCGAAGTAATCTGCCATTGGCTTTAATGTTACGACGACAAGCAAAAAGATGATTGTTAAACTAACTAATAATGTACTTAAAGCAATCTCATTTGGTGTCTTTTGTCTTTTTGCCCCTTCAATTAACGCAATCATTTGATCTAAAAAAGAAGCACCTGGAAGTGAAGTAATTTCAATTATAATTTCATCACTTGTGACAATCGTTCCACCTGTTACCGAAGAAAAGTCTCCTCCTCTTTCTTTTACTACAGGTGCTGATTCACCTGTAATAGCTGATTCATCGACTGTTGCTACACCTTCAATCACTTCTCCGTCGTTTGGAATGACTTCTCCTGCTCGAACAATCACTCGGTCTCCCTTCATCAATGTAGAAGCTTCAACCCATTGTTCTTTTCCTTCCTTTATAATTCGCGCTCGCATCGACGTTTTGGTTTTCTTTAACGTTTCGACTTGCGCTTTTCCGCGTCCTTGTGTCATCGCTTCTGCAAAATTCGCAAACCAGATGGTGATTCCTAAAATAATAGCGATGATTGCATTATATCGACGCGGCGAATCATCATGTAACATTTGTGGAAACAGCGTAAATAGAATTGTTGCGAAAAAGCCAATCTCTACTACAAACATCACTGGATTCTTCACCATGTACATGGGATTAAACTTTAAGCATGCTTGCCAACAAGCCGACAAAACAAATTTTTTAGAAAAAATCTGTTCTTTTTGCATAGTTGTCATTTTCTTCACTCCTTAACGTATCGTTAAAAACTCTTGAATGGGCCCTAATGTTAGTGCAGGTAAGAATGTTAATGCACCTACTACAAGAACAATTGTGAATAAGAATGTTCCGAAAAGTGGTGTATCTGTTTGTAAAGTACCAACTGAATCTGGTTGTTCAGGCTTTCTGGCGATTAGTGTCGCAATGGCTAATTGTAAAATAATCGACGTATACCGTCCGAAGAACATTGCTAAGCCAGTCGTGACATTCCAAAATGTCGTATTATCTGCTAACCCTTCAAATCCTGATCCATTATTTGCTGCTGATGAAGCATATTCATATAAAATTTGTGATAAACCATGCGCACCTGGATTGGTAATCCCTTCAACACCTCCTGCTGCTGAAACAGCAAGTGCAGAAAATCCTAAAATAATAAATGGATGAATTAAAATACATAAGGCAATAAACTTCATTTCCTTTGCTTCAATTTTTCTTCCTAAAAATTGCGGTGTACGCCCAATCATTAAACAAGCAAGGAAGATGGCTAATAGGACGTACATCATCATATTCATAAGACCCACGCCTTTTCCACCAAATACGACATTTAACATCATATTAAATAGCGGAACCATGCCTCCTATTGGCGTTAATGTATCATGCATATTATTAATCGTCCCTGTTGTAAATGCTGTTGTGACTTCTGTAAACAATGCAGATTGCTCAATTCCAAAACGAATCTCTTTTCCTTCCATACTGCCATTTGATTGATCAATGCCAAGTGCTGTAATGAGTGGATTACCAGCCTTTTCGCTTATATAAATTGCAGTAAGTCCAATTAAGAATAGAGCACCCATTACAGTGAATAACACCGCGCCCTGCTTTCCAATGACAACATGCTTATGTGGTTGCTTTCGATAGGCAATCATCAAACCAAATGCTACAACGCATGCACCTGGTAATAACATCATCGATAATATTTCGATTACATTCGTTAGAGCTGTTGGATTTTCAAATGGTGTAGAGGAATTAGCTCCATTAAAACCACCGCCATTCGTACCTAAATGTTTAATAGATTCCATCGAAGCAATCGGTCCTAACGCGAGATCCTGTGACTTGCCTTCCAATGTTGTAATCGTCTGGTTTTGTGCTAATGTTTGCGGAACGCCCTGCCATACGAGTGCAAGTGCAACAACGAATGAAAAAGGTAATAAAATACGGACGATGATTCGTGTGAAATCTTTGTAAAAATTACCGATTCGATCTGTTTTTGCAATAAAGCGACGACAAAATGCCATACATACTGCGTAGCCTGAAGCTGCAGAGGTGAACATCATGAAGGTAATAACAATCATTTGTGCAAAATAACTCATCGCTGATTCACCACTATAATGCTGTAAATTCGTATTCGTCATAAACGAAATGACTGTGTTGAATGCAAGCGTCGGTTCCATATTCTCAATTTGGTTCGGATTTAAAAATACATATTTTTGAAGACGAAGTATGAGATAACTCACTATAATCATGCAAGCATTACTCAATAGTAAAGCAATAATATATTGCTTCCCTGTCATCTCCTGCTGCTTCACACCTGTTATTTTATAAAGTATATTTTCAATTTTCTGAAAAAAAGAATTAAAAACTGTTTTTTGATTCATTGTTACTTGATATACATACCGCCCGACAAGTAATACGAGCGGTATGTAGATGATTAAAACGAACACAATCTGTAACATCATAAATCCTCCCTATCTTTCTGGATACAATAGTGCATAAAATAAATAGACAAATATACACAGACATACAATAAACAACTCTAGCATGTTATTCCTCCTATTGATTTTTCGACTTATGATTACACCATTGTGTAAAAGCAAATAACACGCCGAAACTACTGAAAACTAGAGCAATCATGAAAAGTTCTAACATATCCGTCACCTTCTTTCTTGTGTAAAACTACTATAAAATAAAAAAAATTAAGGTGACATTTAGATTCGCCAAGAAATATTAAGATGGCATTAAGATGTAAAGAGCTCGCTTTTTTTTCATAAAAAATGGTTATAATGAGGAAAAGGTGGTGTTATTCGAATGAATAAAAAAAGAGGGAAATTAAAAATTTTTTTAGGATACGCAGCAGGTGTAGGAAAAACATATGCCATGCTCAAAGAAACACATGAACAACTTGCACTTGGAAAAGACATTGTTGTTGGTTATATAGAACCGCATGACCGACCTGAAACAAAGAGATTGATAGATGGTTTGGAATGTATCAAAACAATCGATGTTCATTATAAAGGTCGCGTATTTCAAGAACTTCATTTGAATGCAATTATTGAAAGGATGCCAGAATGTGTCGTCATTGATGAATTAGCTCATTCTAATACACCTGGATTACGCCATGAAAAGCGTTTTGGAGATATAGAGGAATTATTAAATCGTGGGGTTGATGTATATACAACCATCAATATTCAACATATTGAAAGTTTGCATGACCTAGTCGAAAGTATTACAGGAATTCCTGTAAATGAGCGTGTACCCGATTGGATGATTGACCGCGCCGATGAAATTCAACTAGTTGATTTAGAACCAAGTGTACTTATTCAACGACTAAAGGACGGGAAAATATATGCGCCTGAGCGAGCTAAACAAGCATTACAAAATTTCTTCACCTTACCACACTTAATTGCATTACGTGAAATCGCACTGCGCAGAATCGCTGATAGTGTGCATAAAAGGATTCCACTCGAACATGCAAAAGAACATATTCTTGTCGGTATTAGTAGCTCACCTACGAATGCAAAGGTTATTCGCACAGCAGCTCGTCTTGTTCAATCACTGCATGCTGAATTTTCTTGTGTGTATGTAATGGATGACTCGAATGAACTTGAAGCAGAGGATCAAGAACGACTACAGAAAAATATCGAATTAGCTGAACAATTAGGAGGCACAGTCGTTATATTACGAGAAAATAATCCATCTGCTGCAATCGCGAATTATGCAAAAATAAGTGGTGTAACCAAAGTCGTTCTAGGTAAAACAATGGGTAAAACAACATGGTTTACAAGACGAAAATTAACAGATGCTGTCAATGCTTTCATACCATCAATTGATTTATACATTGTACCTGATTATGAAAATGCGCAAAAAAAGTCAAAAAGAAAAGAAATTGATCTTTCATTACAATGGCTGGACTTTCTTAAAATGATTTGTATCTTTACATGCGTCGCTTTACTCGGCATGTTTTTTCAGTACCTTGGATTAAGTGAATCTAACATTATTACCATCTTTATTTTAGGTGTATTAATCGTAGCAATTTGGACTACTAGTTGGCTTATGAACATTATTAGTTCTGCTATTGCTGTTTTAGAATTCAACTTTCTTTTTACACAACCTATTTTTTCATTTGAAGCTTATCATAAAGACTATCCTATGACATTTTTTATTATGTTTTTAGCAGGGCTTCTAACAAGTAGCCTAGCTAAAAAGATTCGCAAACAAGAGCAAACAGCGATTTATAATAGTTACCGAATCGAAACATTATTAGATGCCAACCGTACATTACAAAGTGCCAAAAATGTTGACGAACTGATGAACATTGGATGTCAAGAAATGATTAAAAATACGCAAGCACCCATTATGCTTTATACAATTGAACAAAAAAAGATACAAAGTGCAGCTTACTTCCCTTGCGCACATTTAACGACACAACAAAATGAGCATGCAAAAAAAAAGTTAGCGAATTCAAATGAACAAGCAATTGTACAGTGGTGTATCTATAATCAAAAAGCTGCTGGTCAGACAACGAATATTTTTAAAGACGCTTTTGCATATTATATTCCCTTCTCTTTTCATGATGAAGTACAAGTAGTACTAGCGATTACATTTAAACAACAACAACCTTTTTCAAAGTTTGAAAAACAAATTATGTATGCTATTTTAAATGAACTTACGCTTTCATACGAACAGTTCTATTTACTAGAAGAAAATATGGTAGTAGCAAAAGAAAAAGAACTAGAACAAATTCAGTCGAACTTATTACGTTCTATTTCACATGATTTAAGAACACCACTAACTAGTATTTCTGGGCATGCTTCTTTATTAAAAACAGCTGGGACACAATTAACAAACGAACAAAAATATACTCTATACGAAGATTTAGATTATAATGCGAATCGACTCATTCAATTAGTTGAAAATTTATTAGCGGCTTCTAAAATTTCAAATGGACAGTTATCATTGCATATACATGAAGAATTAATTGAAGATATCTTTCAAGATTGTTTAGAGCAAATTGCGAAACATTCAGAGCGACCTATTCAGGTTGACATACAAGAGCCAAACTTAAGCGCGAAAATGGACGTCCGCCTGATTAGACAGGTGATTTATAATTTACTTGATAATGCCATTCAACATACCGAGCCATATTGTCATATTTACTTAAAAGCTTATGAAGAGGACGGATTGATTTTGATTGAAGTACGTGATAATGGACAAGGGATTTCTCCCAATATAAAAGAGGCTCTTTTCCACCCCACTACTTTTTATCACTTAAAACAACATGATGCAAAACGTGGTTTAGGGATCGGTTTATCACTTTGTCAAAACATTTTACAGATTCATCAAAGTGAATTGCACGTAAAAGATGCGATCCCACATGGCGCTATTTTCACATTTTCTTTAGAGAAAGGAAGCGATATATGATGACACAACCTATTTTAATCGTAGAAGATGATCCTGCTATTACGCATTTTATACAAATGGCACTTGAATTACAGCACTACCCTTTTGAACATGCGCGCTCTGGTAAAGAAGCTTATGAAAAACTACTTACATCAAAGCCTATATTGATGATTTTAGATTTAGGGCTTCCTGACATGGACGGACAGGAAATTATCACTAAAACGCGTCAATGGTCTTCTATTCCAATCATCGTTGTTAGTGCTAGAGGTGAAGAACACGATAAAATCCAAGCATTGGATGCTGGAGCAGATGATTATGTGACAAAACCATTTAGTATGGATGAATTATTAGCGCGTATTCGTGTAGCACTTCGCCGAGTACAACATCCGCTACATGTACAAGAACAGCCGACTTTTCAAAATGGCCCATTAACCATTCATTATGATGCTAATCGCGTCTTTTTATATGAGGAAGAAATTCATTTAACGCCTAATGAATATATTTTATTAGAGACCTTTAGTAAGCATGTTGGAAAAGTTCTCACACACAATTTTCTGTTAAAGTCCATTTGGCAAGATGCTTTAGAAACAGATTTACCAAATCTTCGTGTATTTATGACAACTCTTCGAAAAAAATTGGAGAACCCACATGTTAAGTTAATTCAAACGCATATTCGTGTAGGTTATCGTATGATTCATGTAGATGAAAGGAGCGAGTAAAGAGATGCAACGCATTTTTTTAATTGAAGACGATGAAGCCATCGCCAGACAAATTCAACAGCATTTTCAGCATTGGGGTTTACAGACCACTATCGCAAACGATTTTCAACAAATTATGAAGGAGGTGCGTAGTGTAGATCCAGCTCTCGTTATTATTGATATTCAATTACCCGCATACGATGGCTTTCATTGGTGTCGAGAAATACGCGCAGAGTCGAAAATTCCAATTATCTTTTTATCTTCGCGCGACCAACCAATGGATTCCATTATGGCGATGCAATTAGGAGCAGATGATTATGTACAAAAACCTTTTCACATGGATGTATTACTCTCTAAAATCCAAGCACTTTTAAGAAGAACTTATGAGTATACACAAGTTGAAAAAGAAACCGTACATCAATGGAATGGCATTCAAATTGATTATGCAAGAAGCGTTCTCCTACGCAATCACCGACAAGTCGAACTGACGAAAAATGAGCAATTTATTTTAAAAGTATTACTAGAAAAACCGGATGAAATTGTTTCAAGAGACGATTTAATGCGTCGATTGTGGGATGATGAGCGCTTCGTCAATGACAATACATTAACCGTAAACGTGAACCGTTTACGCCATAAATTAAGTGACATCGGTTTAGATGATGTCATTGAAACGAAAAAGGGGTTAGGTTATGTAGCAGTGACGAAAGGAAACCTGACAACATGATGAAACTATTTTTTAAAGATCATCTCATCTGGTTTTTATTATTATTTGTTTTATTTCTTTGGATGAATCTTTTATTTGTATTGGATACAGGCTTACAGACTGTTTCTGTTATTTATTTGAATGGGACATCATTATTTATTGTAGTAGTGGTTGTAAGTATTTATGCCCTATGGTGGCGAAAACAATTAAAAAAACAGGCCTTTTCTTCTTATCATGCTTCTTCTGTTATGGGGCTTTATGAAAAAGAATATGAGCGGTTACGTGTAGAATTAAAACAAGCTGAAAATCAATTATTCACGAAGTTTCAAGAACAAGCTGATGAACAAATACGTTGGATTCATGAGATGAAAACACCGTTAACTGCGCAAAAACTCATGATTGATGCACTTCCACCCTCCCCTGCAAAACAGCAAATTGATTTAGAATGGCATCGCTTGCATTTTTTATTAGATCAAACATTACATACATTACGCATGGAAAGCCTAGAACAAGATTTAATTTTACAAGAGGTCTCTCTCCGTCCACTTGTAATAGAAGAAATCAAACAGCTACGAAGCTGGTTTTTAGAAAAAGAGCTTGAAATTAATTTAGACGACTTCTCTACTTCCATCTACAGTGATGCAAAATGGTTACGTTTTATTTTGCGTCAAATTTTATCGAATGCGATTAAATATAGTCACGTTGGTCAATCTATCCATATTTACAGCGGGACATCACAAGATGGGCATACATTTTTAGCCGTTCAAGATACAGGTGTCGGGATTGAACAACATGATCTACCACGTGTTTTTCAACGTGGCTTCACAGGAGGTTACGGACGTAAACAGCAGGCGGCTACAGGGATGGGTCTTTATTTAGCACAGAATATCGCGCGTAAACTAAAAATCCAACTACAAGTAGATTCAACTGTCAAACAAGGGACAACCGTTCGCTTATATTTCCCTCACCCGAATACATTTGTCGACCTTCAAGCAATATGACAAAAATGTCACGTAAAACGAACGATTGTCACATCGATTCGCTTTAAGATGAATATAAGACTTGAAGGAGGCAATATACAATGGATCTTGTAAAAGCACGTAAACTAACAAAAAGTTATGGTAAAAAACAAAACGTACAACAAGTATTAAAAGGGATTGATTTAGATGTACAAGCTGGTGAGTTTGTGGGGATTATGGGCGCGTCGGGTTCTGGCAAAACGACATTATTGAATGTTTTATGCTCGATTGATACACCGACTAGCGGCATTGTCGAAATTAATGGACATGCGTTACATGAGCAATCGTCGAAAAAATTAGCACAATTGCGTCGAACAGAGATGGGGTTTATCTTTCAAGATTACAACCTCTTAGACACATTGACGGTTAAAGAAAATATTCTACTACCGCTCGCTGTGAATAAAATTAAAAAAGACGAAGCAGAGTCTCGCTGTGTGACACTGATGAAACAACTTGGGATTGAAGAGTTAAAAAATAAATACCCAAATGAAATTTCAGGTGGTCAAAAACAAAGAACAGCTGCTGCACGTGCATTAATTATGAAACCATCGATTATTTTTGGAGATGAACCAACAGGCGCACTTGATTCAAAATCTGCAACCTCTCTACTTGAAAGTTTAGAAGCATTAAACAAAGCTTATCGTGTAACAATTATGATGGTCACACATGACCCTGTAGCCGCAAGCTATTGTAATCGCGTACTCTTTTTAAAAGATGGTTCAATCTATACGGAATTATATAAAGGGGATCAAACACATAAACAGTTTTTTGCACAGATTATGAATACACAAGCTGTATTAGGCGGTGATTTACGTGAGCTTTAATACGCTTGTCTTTCGAAGTATGCGAAAAAATATTCGTCACTATTATCTTTATTTCTTCGCTTTAATTTTTAGTGCTACACTCTACTTTTCATTCACAACGATTTCGTCAAATGATGATGTCACACATATGCGAAACGCCGATTTAAAAGCGGGAGCTGCTTTCCAAGTAGGTTCGATTATTTTAATCATCATTGTGGCTGTCTTTGTTTTTTATGCCAACCACCTATTTATGAAGCGTCGCAGTCGTGAAATTGGCTTATATCAACTCATTGGTATGCCAAAATCAAAAATTAATAGCATGATTTGTATTGAAAACTTTATTCTTTTCACATCCGCAGTTAGTCTTGGCGTGTTAATTGGCTATTTCTTCTCACGTTTTTTCACAATGGCCTTTTTAAAAGTCATCGGTAGCGATGATTTTGTGGAGATGTACTTTTCGACAGATGCACTAGTACAAACACTTGTTGTTTTTGCGATTATTTTTGGTTTTATCTTATTACAAACAATGTGGCTGATCGCCCGTTCAAAGCTATTAGATCTTTTCCAAGCTGAAAGTAAGTCCGAACAGCAAGTCAAAAAAATCGCGCCTTATCAGCTCGTTCTTGGACTACTTGGCATTGTATTGATTGGTTTCGGCTATTACCGTTCGAGCATTTTATTCGAAGTAAAAAATACGATTACATTGAACGACTTATTTATTGCGATGGCAATTATTTTATTCTCTGTTATCATTGGAACATTTTTATTTTTCCGTTACTCTGTTTCTTTTTTATTCAACGTCATCCGCTCGAGTAAAAAAGGACATCTTAATATTACAGATGTTGTAGCAGTAACACCGATTATTCACCGGATTCGCTCAAGCTCACTTTCGCTATCACTTATTACGATTTTAACCGCACTTGCACTTGGCATTTTGTCACTCGGCTCAATTGCTTATTATGGCGTACATGCTACAGCGAATCAAAATTCATCGTATGACTTTGTTACATTCAACAATCAAGGTTCTTTTGAACAGCAATTAAAAAAGGAACAGATTTATTTTAAAAAGCAAACGTTTCAGATTGTAAGTGCCGATATCGACACACAAAATTTATTAAAAGAAAAACCTACAGATGATGCACTTGAAAACATTTCAAACAAAACACAAGTTGTCGCATTCTCTGACGCCAAAAGAGTATTCCCTTCCATTAACATAACAGATGATGAAGCTTATTTAACAGGCTATAGTCAAATGATGGCGAGTATTATTCCACTTGAAAGTGGGCGTTCCATTCAAGTGTTACTACCTGGTCTTACAAAAAATTTGCGCGTCAAAACTATTGAAAAGCAGGCAATTGTCCCTTCGTATTTAACATCGGGCGTTCCAGCAGTCGTTGTTTCAGATTCATTATTTAAGCAGCTACAAGAAAATAAAAAAGTTCAAAAAATGACAGCTTGGCATTCATTCACAGGCTATACAGTTCCAGAACAGGACATCAAACAGGCTACAGAGCTTTACTTTAAAACTACAAATGATGGCACATTCAAATCGAAAAAACAAGAACTGCATCCAAAACCAAAAGCCATCTTAATTAAAGCATTACAAGAACAGATGGGGCTTGTTATCTTCATTGCTGGTTTTATCGGTCTTGCTTTCTTATTTACATCTGGTAGTATTTTATACTTTAAACAAATGTCAGAAGCAGATGAAGAACGAACTTCGTTTACAACGATGCGAAAAATCGGCTTCTCTGAACAAGAGATTATGCGTGGCATCTATATGAAGCAACTATTTAATTTTGGTATTCCACTCGTAATTGGTCTATTGCACAGTTACTTTGCGGTCAAATCCGGATGGATGTTCTTTGGTACAGAACTTTATACACCACTCTTTATGACGATGGGAATTTATATTTTACTCTATTCCATTTTCGCCCTTTTAACGACACAGTATTATAAAAATGTTGTGCGACAAGCACTTTAAATAGTACACTGTAGAGGATTATGTTTAAAGGAGTCGGCATAGATGGCACAAATGAATGAATTAGATCGCATGATGCTTATGCGTAAATTAGCAGAATTAGCAAAAATGCTAGAAGACAAAACTGTTACAGAAGAACAATATTTAAAAGAAAAAGAAAAATTAATGGAGATGTTACGTAAGTTTAATATGGACATCTAGCCTATAAAAAGAGTCTTTTCAGGCTCTTTTTTCTATTTCCACAAAAAAAGGCTAGGACAAAAGTATTTTCAACATAGCAAATCAATTTCCGCTTCGAAAAACGCTTTCCGCGGGCATGGCTTCAAACTCCTCGTCACTACGTTCCTGTGGGGTTTTCAGCTCATGCTGTTCCCGCAGGAGTCGTTTTCTACGCATTCAATTGATTTGATTATTCGCATTTGAGACATATTATTTTGTTCTGTACCAGGCTCTAAGCACATTATTTAGTTGAATCCATAATCTTCTTTATACACTTTGAATAATCCTCTGTTAAAAGATATAAAGTCTCTGTATCTTCTGTATCCATAACAGCTACTTTCTCTTGATTTAACCACATAAAGTAGCTTTTATCTCCTAGCTCCACTTTATATTCAGGGTCCATTATATCGACTTTTCCCTTTTGCTTTTGTAAATGCGTAAAAGCCTGTTCAAAAGCTTTTATTTCTTCATCTGATTTAAACGTAACGACAGAATTTTTTTGAACTTGATCAAAACTCTCCATTTTATACACATCGACTTGTTTTACTTCACCTAGCTTATTACTACAAGCACTTAATATCATGAAAACACTCAAAATAGAAAATAACAAAAGAATCTTTGAACACGATTTTTTACCATATGTACCCTTCATGGATGGCAATCCCCTTTCAAAAAGAACGCGTATTTTAATATCTCTATAACTAAAATACCATTAATAGGTATTTATGTATTTATAATACCATTTTTGTATAGAGGCAAATTTTCTACGTGTTCAGTATCCTTGTAGGAAAAATGCTGCGCGCTGTTCTTTCACCCACTCTTCTAGTGTATCTTGACTACGGTGTACTAAACGGTTTACGAGGACATCATGCCATATGTAATCTTCTAATAAACGAATGTGTATAGGGTCATCTGTATAAAAGGCAAGTGGTCGCTCTTTTAGTGAAGGGCCATAAATCATATGTATACTATCAACCGATACGATAAACCAGCGACTCGCTGTTGGCTTCTCTGTAAAATAGGTCGCGCGGTGACGGTCAACTGTCGGTAAACCATTCTCTACATGTAGTGTAATGCCATGCACCGTTACTTTTTTCGCTGCTTCTTCTAATACAGGACGTAATAACTCGTAAACATCATCCCACATCGAAATTAAAATTTTCTCCTTTGCTTGTCCAATTAACGTACGACAGTAACTGAGAATCGCTTCTTCTTCTTGTAAATGAAGAACGGTCGGTTTTTCTTGTTGCTTTTTTTCTTCCAATTCTTTTAGTGTATCCGATAGTTGTGTAAATTCATGTTGCCAACTTGTTGCTGTCTTTTGTAAAAACACTTCGACAGGCAATGCTTGATAACGGACTTTATCCGTTGCTTCTTGTTTTGATACGATTCCTTTTTCAACAAGACTATTCAACACATCATAGATACGCGCGCGTGGAATTCCTGAATCTTTACTAATTTGATACGCCGTCACATCGCCATTTTGAATGAGCGCTAAATACGCTTTCGATTCGTATTCTGTATAACCTCTTTGCTTTAAAATCTCAATAATTCTCTGCATATTGCCACTCCTCTCTTTTTTCTGAATTCTTTATTTACAAGTATACCATAATTAGTTACTATTGTGATAGTAACTAACGAAAGGACTTATTCTTATGCCATTTGATTTAGATTCACAACTACTACTTATGCTGCTCATCGCAGGTTTCGCCGCTGCCTTTATCGACTCAGTTGTTGGCGGAGGCGGATTAATCGGTTTACCTGCTCTCATGTATTTAGGATTAAGTCCTGCCACTTCTGTCGCGACGAATAAACTCGCTGGCATGGTCGGTTCTCTTACTTCTACTATTACATTCTATCGTTCTGGGAAGCTCGACATTAAAGCCGGATTACAATACTTCCCACTTACATTCTTTGGTGGACTACTCGGTGCTTTCTCCGTCCACTTAATGAATCCTGAACTTTTAAAACCTTTAATGCTCATTATGTTGGCGCTCGTTCTTGTTTACACCATTTTCAAAAAAGATTGGGGCACGATGGAAAAAATTGCGCAACATTCCAAACAAAAAATGTTTACATTCGTCATCATCTTATTTTTAATTGGTTATTATGATGGGTTTTTAGGTCCTGGGACTGGTTCTTTCTTAATCTTCGCCTTTTTAACGATGGGGCATGACTTCTTAAAAGCTGCTGGCAATGCAAAACTGATGAACTTCGGGAGTAACCTTGCTGCACTGTTCATGTTCGCTTTTCTCGGTCAAATTAATTATGCTTACGGTATTCCAATGGCGATTGCTCAAGTATTCGGTGCGATTGTTGGTTCTCGATTTGCTATTCGTCAAGGCTCTGGCTATGTTCGTGTTCTTTTCATTATTGTAACCGTCGTATTATTAGCTAAAAATACATATGATTACTTTTTCAAATAAACGGAAGTTTTGTTATACTGACATCATAAGGAGCTGGTCAACATGAGTATTTTTTTAAAAGCAATATTACAAGAAATGGATAAAATTAAAAAACAAGGTGACGGTACACTTGTGCAATTAACGGAAGAACAATTGTATTTCGCACCTGATTCAGAGTCAAACAGTATCGCTGTACTCGTTCAACATATCGCTGGTAATATGCGTTCACGTAGTACTGATTTCCTCACAACAGACGGTGAAAAACCGTCGCGTGATCGGGATGCAGAATTCACTCATCACAGACTTTCAAAAGAAGAACTTATGCAAGAATGGGATGACGCATGGGCGATTTTTTACGAAACTGTTCATGCACTTTCACAAGAAGACTTACTCCAAATGGTTTCGGTAAAAGGGAAAGAAACACCCGCGATGGCTGCTTTAATGACACAACTTGTGCATTATGCTGGGCATATCGCGCAAATGATGTATGTTGCAAAAATGCAATTACAGGAAGATTGGCAAACACAATCGATTCCAAAGAAAAAATAAGCAATTTTGAAAATGAGGTTCTTGTAGCCTCATTTTCTTCTATTTTCACAAAGGGGATGACAGAATTGAAGACATGTTTTGTAATGAGTGATATTCATGGGATGGATGATGCTTTTGAAACACTACTAAAAAAATGGGATCACGAAATACCACTCATTCTTTTAGGGGATTTAATGGACCGTGGTATGGGTTCACGTCACGTATTAGAAAGAGCATATGAACTTTCAACACAATATAATGTACGTCTTATTCGAGGAAATCATGATCAGATGTTTTTAGATTATATTGATTTAAAAGAAAAGCCCGAACGCTTTTTACGTAATGGCGGCGACGTGACATTACAATCACTTATTTCAGTCGATTTTACGAATTGGTCGCGTGCGCAGGTTGCCGATTACTTAAAAGAACATTATGCAAAAGAGATTACATTTTTACGAAATAGTCGCTACTTTCTTATATTTGGAAAAGTGTTATTCACGCATGCAGGCTTTAATAGTGACTTTGCAGATTTCCAACATACAACAGAAGATGAATTCATCTGGATTCGAGAACATTTTAAAAAGCAAAATCAAACGCCCTATGTGAATGTATTTGGCCATACACCAACGCATTACATACATGAGGCTGAAAAGCATTCTATTTGGACGAATGAACAAAAAAGCTACATAGGGATTGACGGTGGCGCTGTATTCGGTGGACAGTTGAATGGTGTGTTACTCGATGAACATGGACAAATTCAACAAGTATTTGAAGTCAAAACACCAAAATTTTCATAATAAAAAGCAAGTGTCATGAAAATTAACGACACTTGCTTTTCTTTTATGCTTCTGACTGTGAATCATCTTTATGCTTTTTATTTTTCTTTAAATGTTCAAATTGACTCTTAATTTTTTCTTTATACGCAGCTACCTTTGCTTTACGCTCTTCAGAACGCTCTGCTGATAGTTTTTGACGTGTTTGCTTTTCCATATCTTTTTGTAATTGTTGTGCATGTTCAACTTCTTCCGTTATTAAAGCTGCATCATATCGAACAATACGTGTTTCATGCTCATTTAGTAGTTCATCTAAGAACTTTTCATCTGTTTCTTGTACGAGCGCGATAATGGCTACATCTCCATCTTCTAAACGTGATGTCATCGCCCCAATTAATGATGAGTCCGTTTCCATCTCATCCATTTCTGAAATCGAGCCAACAATTGCACCTACTCCTAAACCGAGCAACATGCCAATTGGACCTCCTAAAATACCAATCAAAGTACCAATTAAGCTACCTTTTAATGCATTTTCATTCGATGTCATATAATCATCTAATGTTTGAAGCTGTACACCATTGCGCTTAATTAAAATTGCATTGGAAATCGTTGTACTCCCAATAACACCTTCACGTTGCTTTAATTGTGTAAATGTTTGATATGCTTCACTCTCTACCTTATTATAACTAACAACAATATTTTCCACTCTAATCTCTCCTCACTTTTTATATTAACCGAGCGTTCTTACAACTCTCTCCTTTTATACCCTTTCATACCAAAAATACACGTCACTTTCGATATATATATTGACTTTTACGTTACGTTAGACTTTATAGTGGTTTTAGAAAGGAGATGATGATAATTTATAAAATCAAACAATTAGCTGATTTAGTCGGTGTATCTGTTCGTACTCTTCATCACTACGACGCTATTGGTTTATTGCCACCTACAACTGAAAATGATGCAGGTTATCGACTTTATAACGATGATGCTGTTGATCGATTACAACAAATTTTATTTTTTCGAACACTTGGATTTTCACTCAAGCAAATTCAACAGATGATGACACAAGACGCGTACAATCAACTCGAAGCTTTATATTTTCAAAAACAATTAGTCGAAGAAAAAATAAAACAGTTTGAACGTATGGCGCAAACGATTCAGCAAACGATTGAAGCAAAAGAAGGAGGTATTCATATGACAAATGAAGAAAAATTTAATGGATTAGATTTTAAAAAGAATCCATATGAACAAGAAGCACGTGAAAAATGGGGAGACGAAGCAGTCAATCAATCCAAAGAACAGATTGCACAATTCAATGATGAAGCCTTACAAGAAAAGTGGCAACAACAATGGACGCGCCTAGCAGCGATTCGCCATGAAGCTATTGACTCTCCGACTGTTCAACAAGCGATGAAAGAGTTCTATTACTTTTTAAATCAATATTTTGGGAACTATTCAAAAGAGGCGTTTCGCGGTTTAGGTCAGCTATATGTACAAGACCCTCGTTTTAAGTCACAGATTGATGTGTATGGTGAAGGGTTAACACAATTTATGAGTGAAGCAATGCAACAATTTAAATAAACAAAACTTTTTTAGCGTTCGCAACGAAAAAACTGGAACCACGCCACAGCGCGATTCCAGTTTTTCTTATGCTATATTTTTACACTTACAGTCTCTTTCTCATGAAAATTCAATCTTCTTTTAAACCAAGTAGTTCTGTTTTTGATGGTGATTTTTGTAAATCTTGTTGTAACTCTAAACGTAAACGCTCTGTTTCAAGTTTAAAGTTTTCATTCTTTACATGCTCCAGCTTTAACTGTTTATCAAGCATTTGCTGCTCTATTTTCATTGTGCGTTCTTTAAATTTTAAACGCTTGACATAGACATCACTACCGATTGCTACACAAGCCACGATAATAATCATTACCCACATCATATTGAATCACACCCTTTTTCTATTTTATACGAATGACTCGCAATTAAGTTTCACTATGATTCAGAACACGTTATAATAAAACTAACTCTATTATACAAAAGGATGTTAGATTATGGAAGGTTCAAAGAACGATATTCAATTAACAGAACAAGAAAAAAGTGTCTATACGTATGCATTTCGAGATGAGTTTAAAGGAATGGGCATCGATCCTGCGAAACAAGATTACTACATCGATAAGATTTTAAATGCAAGTGATGAAGCGATTCTTCATTTACGTAAAAATGGCGCGATTGCCATTGCACGTGAAGTAGTACAACCAAACAATATATTTGATGCTTAATATAAAAGAATCGCCCACTCATTGAGCGATTCTTTTTGTATACAGTATATTAAATGGCTATTTTATATTCCACGTTGTATGACTGTATCCTTCTTTTGTCTTACGAACTTCAAGTGTGGCTGGAACCGTTTCTTTTAATTCTGCAACGTGCGAAATAATCCCAATCATACGCCCCGTTTTTTGTAAATCGACTAATGTATCAATTGCTTTTGAAAGTGCTTCTTCATCTAATGTACCAAAGCCTTCATCTACAAACATCGTATCCATTTGGACATTCCCTCGGAAACTTTGAATGATATCACTCATACCTAGTGCTAAACAAAGAGATGCATTAAATTGTTCGCCACCTGATAATGTTTTAACATCACGTTCTTGACCTGTATAAGCATCATATACATCTAAACTCAAACCAGATTGCTTACCATTCGAATCGACGCGCTCACTACGAAGCAGGCGATACTGTCCATTGGTTAATGGCACTAATCGTTCATTCGCCGCTTGTATAATTTGCTCTAAATATTCAATTTGCAAATAACGCTCAAACGAAATTTTTTGTGCATTTTTCCCCGCCATTAAGTCATATAGTTGAATAATTTGACTTGCTCGTTCTTCTAATTGCGCTGACTTCTCTTGCGCCTGTTCTAAATAACGAATAAAGCGAGTAATAGATTGGCGATAGCTTTCAATTTGATGAAGTTGCTTCACGTATAAATCGACTTGTTCTTTTATAGTAAGTAGTTCTTCTTTTAGCACCTCAACATTCTTCTTCTCTGCCTGTGCTAAATGTTGTTGTTTTTCTAAATATTCTTCCGTCGCATAGCGTTCTTTTTCATACTGTGTAATTCGTTCTTGAAGTGCATTCATTTGAGCTGTTTCTAAACGTGCGGCTGTATATTCTTTTCCGTCTTGGAAGCCTGCTGCTAATACTTTTTCTTGTAGTTGTTGTTGCAATTGTGATAGCTGCTCCTGTGCTTCTACATGCTGTTGCTTCATATTTTGCACATTTGCTTCTTGCGTTGTATGTTGTTGCATCGCTACTTCATATGCTTCATTAACTTGTTTTGTTTGTTGCTCATATAGCGCTACTTGCTGTGTAATTTCATGAATCGCTTCATCAACTTGTTGTTTCGTCGCAAATGCCACGGGTAATTGTTGCTTTTTGTCCTGTAATTGTAGCTCTGTTGTATGAACGGTCATTTGGAATTGATTTACTTGTTGTAAACATACTTGCTGTTGTTCACGTAATTGCTCCACTTGTTTGCGGAATTGCGTTAACTGTTGTTGTAATTCCTGCGCCTGTATTTTTTGTTGGTTATTCTTATTAAGAGTTTGTTCAAGTTTTTGAATTGTTTCAACATTTGTTGCTTCATCATATGCAACCGTTACTTGTTGTAATGCCTCCGCCGTTTTTTGCATATCGCTATTTAAAATATCTACTTGTGTTTGAATCTGACGTGCTTTTTGCTCTGCTTGTTGTTGTGTTATTTTAGCTTGCTCAACGATTTCTTTCGTGATTTTCCCTGTTTGTGTTTGTTGTATCTTTTCTTTCACTGTATTTCCACATACGGGACAAATTTCGCCTACAACTAGTTGTTCTGCTAAGACATACGCTTGATTAGCAAGCCATTGTTCTTCTACTTGATGTAGTTTTGTATTTTGCTCTTGTAACTGCGTACTGGCCATGTCATGTTGTGTTGTTAACTCTTTTAGTTTATGGCGCTGCTCTCGCTGTGCAGATAATAGTTGTTCTACTTGCTTTAGCTGTGTTAACTGTTCGTAGTAAGCTGTTTCGTCAATCAACTGCTTCATCAATACATCATACTGTTCCTCTGCTTGCTTTACTCGCGTGATTGCTTGTTGTAATTGGATATCATATTGTTCTTTGTTTGTTGTTGCTTTCGCTAATTGATGTTGCTGTTCTTTATACTGCTGTTCTAATTGATTAACCGCTTCGTAAAATGGTAAAATACGTTGCCATTCACGTAATTGTTCTTTTTGTTTTTCATAAAGAGGCAATTGCTGTTCTATATTCGCCTGTGCTTCTTTTGCTACATTTCTTTTTTCAATCGCTTGTTGTAATTGTTGTTTTGCAAACGCAACACGCTCTGTTAATTGTTCCGTTCGTTTTCGTTGTTCACGAAAAGCTTGCTCATACGGAATAATATGCTCTGCTCGCTCCGCTTGTTTCAACTGCTGTTGAATCGACTCTATTTCCGCTTCGCGTTGTAAAAGCTCTTTATACTTCGCTGCTACTTTTTGATATTCCTCTAATGTTAGGTTAAACTGCTCTGCCGCATGTACCATCTGTTGTTTCTCTGTAAATAGCTGTTGTTTCTCTGCATGAACGGTTTGTACTTTCTTTTCTTCTGCCTCATAGTACACTTGTTCATGTTGTAACCCTTCAATGATTTGTACAGATGATTGATACTCTTTTGCAAATACATGAAATAGTGGGCGATCCGCTTCTGGTAATGTTTCTTTTATTTGACGAATAAATGTTGCACGCTCTGTTTCTAACGCAAGTAATTGCTTTTCAGCTTCTGTTTTTTTATCTTTTAAGCGTTTTGTCATTTCTTCAAAATGTTCTGTTTTAAAGATTTTACGCAGGATTTGCTCCTTATTGCGTGAATCGGACGTTAATAGTTTACGAAATTCCCCTTGCGGTAACATAACAATCTGTTTAAATTGTTCTTTTGTTAAGCCAATAATCTCCTCTAAACGATCGTTCAAATCACGTACACGATGCGAATCAAGTACAGGAATCTCACCCTCATCTGTTATCTCAACAAATTCCGTTTTCTCACCTGTAGCTGTCTTATTTCCTGCTTTTACATGGGCTAATTGGCGTAAAATACGATAAGTCTTCCCCTTCATTTCAAACACTAATTCAATCGCTGTATGCGTATCATCTGCCGCAAAATTACTACGATGTGTTTTCGCATTTTCACGCTCTTCACCACTTACACTTCCATAGAGTGCAAAACAAATCCCATCAAAAATCGTTGTTTTCCCTGCGCCTGTCGCACCTGAAATGACGAAAATTTGATTACCTTGTAGTTTCGTAAAATCAATAGTTTCTTTCTCTTTATATGGACCAAATGCAGTCATACTTAAACGAATTGGCTTCATTATTCTGCCTCTCTTTCTTTACGCAGTTCTTCTTCTACTAATTCTTGAAATAACTGAGTCATCGCTTCATTCGGCTCTGAACCTGTAATTTCAGTGTAGAAGGAATGGAATAAGGTTTCCGTATCCATCGCTCGCTTATTTTCAACAGGTGCTACTTCTAATGCCCCTTTTATAATAGGGCGTTCAATATGCATCGCATTCGGAAAGACCGTACGAATTTTCTCCATTGGTGAAAGAATTGGTGCTTCATCTAGTAATGTCACATACACATAATCTTCACTTGCAGCTAACTTTAATAAATCTTCCATAAATCCTTCGATTCGTCGTAAGTCACGAATCGGTTCTAAAGGAATCTTTTCAATCGCTACATTCCCTTTAGCGTCTAACTCCAGCATGAGAACACCTTTTTGATGGGTTGCTTCAGATACACTATATTTAAGCGGTGAACCACTATAGCGTATTTTTTCATGGGCAACAAAATGCGCTTGATGTAAGTGACCCAGTGCCGTATAGTTGAATTTTTCAAATAAACTCGCATCAATACATTCTGAACCACCAATTGATAATGGGCGCTCTCCTTCATCTGGATTCTCCTGTTGTTCACCATTCTTTGTAACGAAAGCATGGGCGATGCAAACTGAACGATTTGTTGTAGGCTGAATTGCTTCCATAATTGTTTCCATTGCTTGCTGATTCGTATGTACATCCTCTTTTTCAAATACATAGCGAACTTCTTGTGGGTCAGCAAATGGAATCAGATAAAAATCAACAGCTCCATGTTCATCTTCTAAACGAATGGGTGTCATTTCTTTTGCTAGTTTTCCTTTTACATATAAGCCACTTTCTTTAAATAAAGTCGAGCCAAAATCAACACGACTCGTACTATCGTGGTTCCCTGCGATTGCTAAAAGAGGAATTTCACGATTCTTTACAATCTCCTCAAAGACATCATCTAATAGTTGAACTGCTATTACAGGCGGTACGGAACGGTCATATAAATCTCCTGCGATTATAATCGCATCGGGTTGTTGTTCATCAACTACTCGAAGGAATTGTTGTAATATATATTTTTGATCTTCTAACATGGATGTTCCTTGCACAGTTTTACCTAAATGCCAATCAGCTGTGTGTAAAATTTTCAAAGAAAACACTCCTTTTTTTATTTTTATTTAGTTTATCATGTAGTTTGTGCATTTTTTTGTACATCTCTTTCTCTTTTTATTATATACTAAGTAAAAGATTACGAATAATGGAGGTTTTTTCTATGTACATATTCATTTTTGCTCTTTCGGCTTTAATTTTGCTTATTTTGCTTGTGTTCTTCATTATTAAACGTGCAGACCAAACAGCAAAACCTGTATCAAATATTAAGTTGGCTTTCTATCATCAAAATGGAAACCTTGATTTTTACGTTACAACAGATAATGAATTTATTAGTCGCATTCACAATCATCAGTTCAACTTACAAGACGTAGAACGCATTGAAGCAACAGCAGATGAAACCATCGTATTTGAAAAAACACGCGATCATGTACAACTCGATGCAGAAAAAATCGAAAAATTATTCAAAAATCACGTAGGCTATGTGACGTACCAAATCTATTTAAAAAATAACGAAAAAATTGAAGCAGTTGTCGATGTTGCAACGAATAAGCGACCAAAACAACGCGAAGAATTAAAGCAAAGTTTAAATAAATTAACGAATCTATTAAATCAATTAGAGATGAATTAATACAAATAGAATGGGATATACGCGTAAGAACAACCTTTCGTATGAGCATAAAAACTGGAATCGCACTGTAGTGCGGCTTCAGTTTTTTGTTGTAAATGTTATCCAACCTTTTTTCTAAGAAAAAAGGTTGATCTTATTGTACGAATTAACAGCACGCACGCTTCTCTAAACGGAAAGCTAATAATGCCCTGTTTCCCTTTAAACGGCGGCGATTCCCTTTCGTGCGCAGTTTTGTCCCTTTCAAATGCGACATTTCCCTTTCGTGCGCGGTTTTGTCCCTTTCATCGGCGACGATTCCCTTTCGCGCGCGATTTTGTCCCTTTCATCGGCGGCGATTCCCTTTCGCGCGCGATTTTGTCCCTTTCATCGGCGGCGATTCCCTTTCACGCGCGGTTTTGTCCCTTTCATCGGCGACGATTCCCTTTCACGCGCAATTTTGTCCCTTTCAAATAATCTAATTCCTTAATGAGCATAAAAAAACTGGAATCGCGCTGTGGCACGATTCCAGTTTTTCGTTGCAAATGTTAAAAAGGGAATTAAAATGTTTTGTCCAACCTGTTTCATTATGATTTGATTAAGAAAAACATGACGATGATAATCACAATTGGTACAACTGTATACATCAGTGTGCGCCATAATGTATACCAACCTGTCGATAGTTGACTACTTGCTAAAAATTCACGTTTTGTAAAGTTCTTGTCTACTTTATACATGATAAATAGTGCGATACAGAGATTTCCTAATGGTAATAATACATTACTCACTAAAAAGTCAGTGGCATCAAAGACTGTTTTACCGAAAACATGAAAATCAGCTAATTTGCTTGATGATAAAGCAGCTGGAATTGCCGCTACAATTACAATAACACCTAAAAACCATGTAATTTTCTTGCGTGCATTCGGATACTTTTCTTGCAGAGCTGCAACAATAATTTCATATAAACTAAACGATGATGTTAATGTCGCAAACAAGAATAATAATAAAAATAGTGCAAAGAATAGCTCACCAAATGGTAACTGTTGAAAAACAGTTGGTAATACAACAAATAATAGCCCTGGGCCTTCAGATGCTTTTAATCCAAAAGAAAACACAACTGGGAAAATTGCAAGACCTGCTAATAAAGATACGAAAATATTCATTAATACAACTGAACCTGCTGCATAAGGTAGACTTTCATTCTTTTTTAAATACGAACTATATGTCACCATACATGAAAATCCAACTGCTAATGCAAAGAAAGCTTGTCCTAATGCATATAAAACTGACTGGAATGTAATCGCTGAAAAATCAGGCTTTAAGAAGAAGGATACCCCTTCCACCGCACCTGGTAATGTCAGTGCACGTACGACTAAAATAACAAAGAAAATAAATAGTAATGGCATCATTACTTTATTTGCTTTTTCAATACCATTTTGAATCCCTAATCCTACTACAAGTACATTAAACAATGTAAAAATAATTAATCCGATAATTGTCATCATCGGTGAACCCGTTACTTCTCCAAATAAAGCACTTGCATCTAAAGATGGCGTGATGATTTGACCGACTAATGCTTTTCCTGTATAAACGGCAATCCAACCACCAATGACGCTATAGAAGGATAAAAGCAAGAAACAACCAACGACGCCTAATCGCCCAATCCATGTCCATGCTGTTCGCGGTGCCAGCTTTTTATATGCTGATACTGCTTCTTTCTGTGTACCACGTCCAATAATAAATTCCGCAATTAACATCGGTAAACCAATCGCCAGTGTAAACAAGACAAACAGTAAGAAGAATGCTCCTCCTCCACTCGTCCCTGTTACATAAGGTAGTTTCCAAATTGCGCCTAAACCAATCGCAGCTCCTGCTGATGACAGTATAAAGCCTAACTTTGTTGACCACTGTCCTTTTCTCTCATTCATTCAAATGCCTCCATTACTCTACTCAGCTCAGCAATACAAAGGATTGCGAGTTTAAAACTTCTCCTTATTATTTTATCATGTTAAAAAAATAAATTCATTACCGTTTCAACACAAAGAAAAAAGAGGCTAGTTCATTCCCTAACCTCTCTACAATTCCTTATTATGTTCGCTCGTAGCGATTACCTGTATTCATATAAATTAATCCAATGATTGTCGCTAAAATAATGCCAGCTGTTCCTAAAATAAAGTAGATCTCTTGATTCCATAATGCGCCCGGAAGAAAGAGGACAAGGGATAGTGTAATCGCACCTGTCATTTTCGAAAAGTCTTTGCACATGCGTACAGTATTCACTTTTTCCTTTTCTTCTTTTGAAGCTGTATTATAGCCTGCAATGAGCATCTCACCTTTTCCAAGAGCAAAAACAATCGTTAATCCTAGAAATAAAAGAATAACAAGGAAAAGTACAATCATATTTTTTTCACATATTCAGACTTAATATAAAGTGTACCAATACCATCAAATTTACTTTCTAAGTTATGACCATTTGGACCATCAACTAAACGAATTTTCGCTTTTGTGCCAACTTTTAAAGGTCCTGAACCACCTTTAACTTTTAAATCTTTTATAATTGTTACCATGTCACCGTCTTGTAGTTCATTTCCGTTGACATCGCGTGTTTTCGCAGACTCTTCTGCTTCTTTTTGTGATTCAGCTGTCCATTCATGCGCACACTCTGGGCAGACGAAAAGATTTCCATCTTCATATGCATACTCTGACTGACATTGTGGACAATTTGGGATATTTGCCAAATTCCTCACCCTTTCTTTTTTCTTCTCTTTTATTATAAAGGATTTTTTAGTTAATTAGGTCAATTATGCTATTTTCGTCAGAAATTCGCCCTATTTTACATAAAAAAAGCGAGACATACAATATGTCTCACTTTTATATTACAAATATAATTCAGCTTATTCTCTCAACAAATCTTCTGATGACTGACTATGTACTATAGTGCTTGTACAGATGAGTTTGTTGCTTCTGCTGATGCTTGCCAATCTAATTGATCTAGGAATTCTAATGTATCTTGATATACTTGTTCGCGTTCTTGACCAAGAGTGATAATGTGACCTGAGTTTGGATACCAAATGATTTCTTTTTCTGTTGTATCTACTGTATCAAAAATGAATGGTGCTGATTCTTGGTATAGTGCATCATCTAGTTTACCTTGTAATACAAGTGTTGGAGTGTCGATTTCACCGATTTCATCGCTTGTATGTTCAATCATTTTTTGAATTTCCATAATTGCGTGGCGATCCATGTTTTCTAACTCTTTTAATTCTTTAGCAATTGTTTCTTCGGCTTTGCCTTCGAATTTTTTATACACTTCAGCGTATTTGTATAAACGCTCGAATAAACCGTCACTTGAACGACGTTTAATTGGTGCACACATTGATACAACACCTTTAACAGGGAATTCCGCGCCCACTTTTAATGTAAACACGCCACCTAATGAAATGCCGACTACTGCGATTTCTTCATAGCCTAAGCTTTTTAAATGATGGTAGCCGCTTGTTACGTCTTCCCACCAATATTTTGCGCCGTAACGAAGAATTTCTTCAGGGCTAACTCCGTGACCACGATACATTGGTGCGTGACATGTATATCCCTTTTTATTTAAAAATTGTCCTAATTTTTTTACATCCTTCGTACTACCAGTAAACCCGTGAAGTAGGAGGACTGCTCTTTTTCCGCCTTCAATTGTAAATGGCTTTGGTGCAAGTAATTTCATTTTATGTGGCTCCTTTTTTTCTTAATTTGAACAAATCACTTTTTTAAAAAATTTATTAATTTTATTGTTCGCTCAAATTTTGTTCACATTTTTAACTTACATATACTCTAACACCACATTTCCATAATGTACAGTATATTAGCTTATTATTTTCTATGCATTTTTGTAATAGGTATGATGTCTTGAAATCTCGAGAAATCCTGTTATATCAACGTTCGTGAATATTTTCACACACTTTAAATTTTGTCTACTATTTTCACTTATTTTTCATTATTTTTTGAACTAAAACCTCTAACATATTGATAAGTTGTTACTTTCAAATGTTGATTTAGCGTATATAAGACTCATAAATACCTCTTTTTTTAGTATTTTTCTATCATAACACCTATTTTTATTCTAAAAAATAAATTTTCACGAAAAAGGTAAGCGTGTATGAGCTTCCTTTGCTTTCCTAAATGATACACGAACATTTTTTATAGCCCCTATTAAGATTTATCATAGATCTTTTCATGCATCGTTTTTATAGATCAGTTCTCTAAAAGTAAAATCTGTACTATAATAGTTATATTGGATACACAAAGGGGGAGTACAACATGAAAGTTTCAACAACAAGATTAGAAAAAGAAGATGCAAAAATTGTTTATCAAGAAACGGCAGGACTCGCGATTATTACAATCCATCGACCACAAGCTAAAAATGCATTAACCGCAAATATGTGGAATGAGCTACGTTTAATTGCGCTACAAGTACTTAAAAATCCAAAGAATAAAGTATTATTAATTCGTGGATCAGGGAATCAATTTACAGCTGGATCGGATATTAAAGAGTTCAATTCCATCTCTTTAGAAGAAGCTGAACAAGCTTTTGTTCACATGGAAAAAACGATTTCAACAATCGAGCGATTAGCCATTCCAACAATTGCGGTTATCAATGGACCTGCAATGGGTGCTGGACTTGAATTAGCACTTGCATGTGATTTACGTATCGGTAGCGATCAAGCTAAGTTAGGTATTCCTGTTGGGAAGTTAGGTATTACATTGAATAATCAGTTTGCACAACGACTTGTTCAATTAATTGGACCATCTATGACGAAAGATTTAGTGTATACAGGGCGTATGCTTAAAGCAGAAGAAGCCGATCGACTTGGTTTACTTAATTATTTAGTGGCGGAAAAAGATTTAGACCGTTATGCGATTCGAATTGGGAAGCTCGTTGCTTCTATGTCTCCAGCTTCTCTACTTGCAGTCAAACAATCGGTACAAGAGTGTGTGGATTCTGCTCCAAGTCTATGGACAGGCTCAACACCATTTGTTGATTCACATGACTTCCCAGAGGGTGTACGTGCTTTTGTCGAAAAACGTCCTGCTAGATTTACACGTAAAATAGAAGAACAATAAAAAACAAGCTGCTCTAGTGTTCAACTACTGCAGCTTGTTTTTTTATTTTTAATGGCTTTTTTTGCGAAGCTAAATGCTCGACTTGAAGATCAATCGTGTCAAACTCAATTTCAAATTGTTCGTCAAAAGCTTGATTAATTTGCTGTTGTAACATGTATAATTTTTCATCCATATGCTCTGTCTCATCACTTGAATAAACAAGTACTAATTTCGTAATTGGTAGTGGATATAGCGTAAATTGTAATTTTGTTACATCCATAATATATGGAGAATCTTCACATACTTGACGTATGCTTTGTGTAAAGTCTTTTGTTTTATAAACCAGTAAGTCTTCATGAAAATCAGGCTGAACAATCGTTGTTTCACCGATTTTTTCTTTTTTCGTTGAGAAAATTTCAAACCCTTTCATCACTAACCGTTTAAAGAAATTTTGTTGCACTTCAACGAACGGAACAGGCATAATATGCTTTCCTTCTGTTTTTCGTATAAACTTCGCCATCTTCATTTGTTTCGATGTACGGTATTCGTCGATATGATAGAAGTGTTCAATCTCCCCTACGCCTAAACGCTCTGCAATTCTGATTGTCATACGATCCGATGTGCCAATAATCATGAGTTTTTCTGGTTGTACTTCCTGTAAAGCTACTCGCACTTCTTCTACATGTGCATCATCGGAAAAAATCGCACGTTTCACTGCTTTAAATGCACTTTTTTCAAACTTCGCTGAGGTTCCTGCTTTTCGACAACCATTCATAATGAATAAACCATCATCAATAATTGCATCTACCCCTAATTGATGTGCTAATTCAAGTGCAAAAGAACTTTTTCCTGTACCACTCGGTCCACTAAAAGAATAAACGTTCATTTTTTTCCCCTTTAATAATATACTTCTCTATTGCAGCGGCTACACCATCTTCAATATTTGTTAGTGTTTCAACTACGGCAACACGCTTCACCTCATCTACTGCATTCCCCATCGCAATCGGATAGTTTGCATAGTCAAACATCGATAAATCATTGATTTGATCACCAATTGCTGCAATATACTGCTGGTGAATACCAAGTATTTCCGCAAGTGTTTGTAGTGCGCGCCCCTTACTTGCACACATCGCATTCACTTCTACATTATGCGCAAAAGAAGTTGTCACTTGATATCCTGCTTCAATACATTGTTGAATTGCTGTATAACGTTCATGTTCATGTTTAAAAAATAAATTAAATTTTTCAACAGGTTCACATAATTCTTCTACGTATTGCACAACATTTTCTTTCGGTGTACGTGTCTTTTTTAAAAAGTCTGTATGCTGACTACCACCATATGCTTCAAAATGTTCATAATAATAAGGTTCTACTAAGATTCCTCCTAGCATAAAAACTTCCATACGTACGTCAAATTGTTGAAAACCTTTCATTAAGGTGATAGCTTCTGTTGATGTAAGCGCACATTCAGATAGCTTTTCTTTTGTTTGACGGTTCCAAACTGCTGCACCATTCGATGTAATGATATAACGTATATTCGGTATATATTGTAGTTCTTCTGGTAATTCTGCAATCGTCCTTCCTGTACAAATAACCACTTCCACATTGGACGGTACGCGGTTTAATACGTCAATTGTGTGATGTGTAATTTGCAATTCAGAATTTAATAATGTTCCATCTAAGTCAATGGCAATTAAGCGAATATCCATTGAATTCACCTCATACTCTATTTTATCATATCTATTTAAACTTCTAATTGAAAAGAAGGAATTGCCCTCTAAGCAACCCCTTCTCCTTCTTTACTAATCGTTATTTCTATACTTTAAACGATTGTGTTAATTCATGCAATTCAATCGCTTGTGAAGAAATTTCTGCTACAACGCTATTAATTTCTTGTAGTGTGGCAGTTTGCTCTTCTGCTGCTGCTGTAATACTTGCTGTTGCTGTTACCGCACCACTTGCATGTGAAGCAATTTCAGATACAGAAGCTGTTACTTCTTCTGTTCCAGCAGATAATTCCTCTGACGTTGCTGTCACATCTTCTAATTGCGTCGTCATTTGACCTACGCTTTGTTCAATACTGCCAAATGCTGTACTTGCATTCTCAATAATGTAAACACCTTCTTTTACATTCTTTAATCCTGTTTGTACAGACTCTGCTACTACTTCTGTATCTTCTTGGATTGTCGCAGTTAATTGAACAATTTGACTTGCCGATCTTTTCGATTCTTCTGCTAGTTTACGCACTTCTTCTGCCACTACTGCAAACCCTTTGCCATGTTCACCAGCACGAGCTGCTTCAATCGCGGCATTGAGTGCAAGTAGATTCGTTTGTTCAGTAATATCTGTAATAACTTTTGACATGCTTTGGATTTGACTTGTCTGTTCTGCTAAACGATGAATTAATTCATTCGTTTGATTTGTAGAACTTGCAATTGTATCCATCTGGTTTTTAGCTACTTTTAAAATATCTGCTCCGTTAATCGCTAAAGCATTTGCTTCTTTTGCATGGTCAAATAATTGTTGAGATGACTGCGCAATACGCTGTACGCCGACCGCTGTCTCCTGCATTGCTTCTGCACTATCTTGCGCATTCGCTGCTGAATCTGTTGCTGCAGATGCTGTTAGTTCTACTTGTGAACTTACTTCTTCTGCTGCTTTTGAAACTTCATGTGTACTTGCAGATAACTCTTCAATTGAAGCACTTAATTGTGCGGCATTATCCGAAATACCTTGTACTAAATTTTTTGTATTATATTTCATTTCATTAATTGAATCTGCTAATTCTTGAATTTCATCTTTTGTATTTACTTTTAAATCTGGCTCTGCATAATTACCAGTAGCTAATACTTTCACATTTTGAACAGTTCTTAAAATTGGTTTTACGACTGAGCGTTTAATATAAAGAACAAAGAAAATAGCTACAATTGCACTTAAAATCCCTACAATAATTGATAATATTTTCGATATCATCGCTGTACGTTGTAAGTCTGATTTTGCATGTTCTAATGTTGCACGTTCTTTTTTCTCAATTTGTTTAACTGATTCCATAACACTAATATTAATAGATTTTGCTTTATTTAATTCAGCAAAAATAGCTGATTCATCTGAATTATCGTCTACTGCTTTAATTAAACTAACACTTACATCATTAAATTCTTGATCACGCGCTGTAATCGACTCTACACTTTTCTTAATGTCTGAATCGTTTTTTGTGATTTTTTGTAAGTTTTGTACTTGTGCTGTCGTTTCATCACGTACACTCTCTAAAGAAATTTTCGCTGTATCTGACTTTGTCAGAACATAATCACGAAGTTGAATTCCTTGCATCGCAATCAAATATTTTACATCAGTTACTAAGCTAATATTATCAAAGCTTCCTTGTACTTCATCTTCAAAACTTTTTTCAATTGCATCTAATCGATTATATGTAAATACCATCATAATAATCATTAAAACCAACAATGTAATATAGCCTAAACTTAATTTTTTTTGTATAGACAATTTTTTTCCCCCATCTGCATATAAAATATTTGTTGATAAAACTTATATTACATGGCAACGAGACTTTTCGCATGGTTATTTATACCTATTTTTAGAGATTTAAAAATAAAAAAGCAGGAAATAAATTCCTGCTTTTTTTAAGATTAAAATTTTTTCGCTGAAATTTGCTCGCTTACATAATTTTTTATGTATGTAATCGCTTCTTTTGATAAAGTACTTTTCGTAGGGTGGACTAAATCCCCATAAATGATTCCATCTACAACACGAACCATTCCTTCAAATTTTCGGTTATAATCTGTGCCTTTTAGTTCGATAAAGAGTGTTTGATTACCATGCCAAGCAAAATCGACTACATATACATGCATTATTTACGCTTCCCCTTCAACTTTTCTTGTTGCTTTTTTAATTCTTCTTCCTTTGCTTTTTCTTGTTGTACACGTTTCCATTGCATACGAAGTTGAAGTGCACTTAAAGCTAAAATAATAATAAAGAACGGCTGCGTTACGGATAAACCAAGCTCTGAATGTCCTCCAAATAATGGTAGGACAAAAATTAAAATAAGAATGGCTGCAATAACCCGTACTTGTAACCAAAAGTTTTGTTCTAAATTTAATTTCTTTGTCGGTGTGAAACAGATGATAATTCCAATAATAAACACAATAATCATCACTGTTTTTGGAACAACCGTCCAAATATGCCAATTACTAAAGAAATCCATACATAGTAATACAAGAACTAAAATATAGGCAATTAATTCTCTCATTATTTTCAATTCATTTCCCCCCTTAAAACCATTCATAGCATAGCATAGAACAGCTTTTACATGCTACCCTTACTCTATTTTCCTTCTATTAAACATGAAAGCTACTTTCCAACTTTTTCTTATAAATACTAAAAAGAGTCTCAGCATTTTATGTGCTGAAACTCTTTTATCGTTAAAGTTTATTGTACACCTGTAATTTCTTTTAGCTTTTTCAATACATCTGGATGCGCTTCAACTGTACGTTGTGGTGTATCTAGACTATTGATTGCATTATGCGTGTAGTAAATGTAGCCTTTTTCTGTAATAAAGAAGCTATAAGGGAATGGTTTACGTGGATCACGTTCTTTTTTGTTTTCAAAGTAGAAGAAATACGAATCAACGTCTTTGATTTCTTTTTCTGTATTCGTAATTGTACTTTGTTTTGTTTTTAGACCGTCTACTGCACGTAAAATCTCATCCATTTTTTCTTTGTCTGTTAATGTAACTGTTTTTGACTTCACTTCTTTATTGTTTTCAATGGTTTGAACCTGTACAGAAATGAATTCTTTACCGCTTGGTACTTCCATTGTTTTTTCTGATTTCCCAGAGAAAATCACATATAGAACGCTTAATACGAGTAAAATAATAATAGCGAATGGGATTAACTTTTTAATGACCAACACTTCCTAACCCTTAATTTCAGAATACCCCTTCATTATAGACTAGCTTACAGAATCTTGCATGATAGAAAACCACTTTTTTCGTTAGAAACATGAAAAATTCATGTTTTTGCCATAATTAAGCGCCGATAAAGAGTGCGGCTTGTGCAATCGCTAAAAAGAGTGCTGGGTTTTGGAATGGGCTGTCTTCTAACATCTCAAACGTAATTCGGAATGTATCTTTTTCTTCTATATAATCTGCGCGCCAACGGGCAATTGTTTTTTCATTATAAAGAAATGGTGACCAGTCTTCTCGATTCATCTCTAGTGTCATCTGTTCTTTTTTATTTGAAATCATCAAATCTGGAATCAACTCTTTCCAACCGATATAAGCAATTCGATAAAGTGGTTGCCCTTCCTCGATGGCATCGTAATAAATTTTACCTTTACGTTGAATTTTTTTACATGTTACAGGTGCAAAACCTTCAATTTTTGTGTCAATTTGAACAAAATATTTTTGATCAAACATGCGATCAATTACTTTTTTTAAACCATTTGAATAAACACGTTGAATCGTTCCGACTTGTTGTTCGTCACAAATAATTGCTTCTTTTTCTGTATGTTGTAAATGTGCTGGAATTTCATAATAGTATGCTTGCATAAATCTGCTCCTTATTTCACTGTTCATTCCTTTACCATACGGGAATTAAATAGAGAAATCAAACTAAAAACTGCACCCGTCATTAAAAGGTGCAGTTCTCAATTTATGGTGTATGAATTATTTTGCTTCAGATTGAATTTTATTAGCTACGCGTTCTGTTAGCATTGATGTTGCTTTTGGTAATACAGCTGAAAAAATTGGATTTAACACAGGTGCTGCAATACCACCTGCTTTAATTTCTAAAAATCCTGACATCTCTGTATTTTGTGCATCGATTTCTTTTGCTGTAAAGTAGCCTGAACCTGTAAATTTATCTGTTAGACCTGTTAAATCAAATGAAATTTTAGATGGTTCTTCCCAGTTTGTAATATCTATTTGCACTTCAACTGATTTTTTTAACACGCCTACATTCCCAGCGAAAATCCATTTCGACTGCTTTTCATTGATCATTTCGTGATTGCGGTAGCCAGGCACTAACTTTGCCCACTTCTCCATATCACTTACAAATGCCCATACTTGTTGTTGTCCTGCTTTTACAGTTGTTGTGTGTGTTGCTGTTGCCATCTAAATCCCTACTTTCCTATCTTTACGAATAAATCTAGCTATGCTAGTGTTCACTTTATTATAACAAGCTTGCTTAAAATTACAAACGATGGGCATATTTGTTTGAATTATTGACGAATTTGCCCTGCTCCATCTATATAATATTTCTCAGAAGTTAGAGCTGGTAGCCCCATAGGTCCTCTTGCGTGTAACTTTTGTGTACTAATACCAATTTCAGCCCCGTAGCCAAACTCAAAACCATCTGTAAAACGTGTCGAGGCATTATGGTAAACAGCTGCAGCATCCACTAACTGTTGAAATCTCTTTGCATTATCTTGTAATTCCGTAACAATAGCTTCTGAATGCTTTGTTCCATACTTTTGAATGTGCTGAATAGCCTCATCTACCGAGTCTACTGTTTTTATACTTAGTGACATTGCTAAATATTCAGTGGCATAATCTTCATCTGTGGCAGAATAAATACGTGAATCCATGTTACAAATTGCTTCATCACCGTATAATGTAACATCTGCATCCAGCAATGCCTGAATTAATTCTTCACCATGTATTTCTACATATTTTCGGTGAATTAATAAACTTTCTGCCGCATTACATACCGATGTACGCTGTGTTTTTGCGTTAAGTACAATCTGTGTAGCCATCTGTGGATTTGCAACTTCATCAATATAAATATGGCAGTTCCCTGCGCCTGTTTCTAATACAGGAACAGTTGAATTCGCTACAACTGTATCAATTAACGCTTTACTACCACGTGGAATTAAAACATCTAAATATTCTTTCATTGTAAAAAGTTCACTCGCTGTTTGACGACTTGTATCTTCTATTAATAAGACTGCATCTTGTGGAATCGTTGTTTTTTCTAAAGCGCGGTGAATACTTTCTACTAATACTTGATTTGAATATTTTGCGCTTGAACTTCCTCGTAAGATGACTGCATTTCCTGTTTTCAATGTTAAGGCTGCGGCATCCACTGTTACATTAGGACGCGCTTCATAAATCATACCGATAACCCCTAAAGGTACACGACGTTTTTCGATATGTAATCCATTTTCTTTATCAATCACCTCAAGTATTTCACCAATCGGATCTTGTAATTCTACTACTTGTAATAAAGCATCATGAATAGCAACGAGACGGTCGTGATTTAACATAATACGATCTAGGACAGCCGAATCAATCCCTTTTTCTTTTCCTTCTATTAGATCGCGCTCGTTTTCTTGTAAAATATGTGCCTCATCTTGTAATAATTGTGCTGCAATCGCACATAATGCAGCGTTTTTTTCTTCTGTTGTACGCTCCATCATCGTAAAGCTCGCTACTTTTGCACGTTTTCCTTTTTCAATTACCTCTGACATCTTAAATTTCCTCCTTTACTACTGCTACAAAGCGATCACGATGAATCACTACATGATCATGTGCTAATTCGTCTGTTCTTTTTCCCATAGCTTGCATCAACTCTTCCGCGCTATATAAAACTTCACCCTTACCAATTAAATCACGTTCTCTGAAGACATCGACTACATCACCTGCTTCAAAGTTGCCTGTAACCAGATATACACCTGCTGGTAATAAACTCTTCCCATTTTCTAAAATCGCTTTTTCTGCACCTTCATCAATATAAATCGCTCCCTGTGTTTGAGAAAAAAGTGAAATCCATTGCTTTTTAGAAGATAATGATTGCGGAACTTGTCGCTCAATATACGTACCGTCTCCACGCTTTTCTATAATTTCGATGAGCTTTTCTGAACCTTCCCCTTTACCGATGAACACATTGACACCTAAGTCGTAAGCGGTTTTAGCTGCTTGTAATTTAGATTGCATGCCACCTGTGCCTACATTTGAACCTTCTGATGTTGCATATCCAAGTAACTCATCTGTAATTTCTGTTAAATAATCAAAACGTTTTGCTGTAGCATCCTTCTTAGGATTTGCTGTATATAAACCATTAATATCTGTTAAAATAATGAGCTGCTCCGCATGAACTAAACCACTTACAAGTGCTGATAATAAATCATTGTCACCAAACGTTAATTCTTGTAATGATACGGTGTCATTTTCATTGATAATTGGCAAAACATTTCGTTCTAATAGTTCCTCAATTGTTTCATGCGCATTTTGATAACGATGTTTCGACTGAAAGTCAGCGCGTGTCAATAAGATTTGTGCCCCTACATAACCGTACTGTGCAAGTGCTTTTGTATAGGCTTGAATCAGTAAACTTTGACCAACTGCAGCAGCTGCTTGCTTTCCTTTTACAGTAATTGGTCGTTGTGTGTAACCTAGTTGACGGAATCCACAAGCGACGGCCCCTGATGAAACGAGTACAACATCATAGTGTTTTTGTTTTAAAGCGGCAATCGCTGCTACATGTTCTTGTAGCTTTTCGTAATCTACTTCACCTTTACTATTCGTCAAACTACTACTTCCGATTTTTACAACAATTCGATTTTGGTACATATTTGTATTCCTCCATATAAAAAAGCCCTTATCATCCAATATTTTAAGGACGAAAAGGGCTCATTCGCGGTACCACCTTAATTGAACAAAGTCATACTTTGTTCCGCTCGATTCCGTTAACGCTGGAGTATGCGCCTATGTTTTCATAGGAGCTAGGAAGTAGGTTCCGCATGCCTTATTTGAATTTCCCTTTCAGCCGGTGAGGAAATCTCTCTTTCAAACAGTCACACACATACTATTCTTCCGTACGCTAATATATTAAATTCATTATTCCCGATAAGAACTTTTTTGTCAATATATTCTGTATTATATGTTGAAAACAGAAAAATATTGTCTTTTACATCAAAAACCCTGTTTTGTTATACAACAATTTTTTGAAAATTTTTATACAATTTAATTATCTTAAAATAATAATAGAGATTTCTTTTTCGTTCGATTTTTTTCTCTTTTAAATTATTATTTTGTTTTTAAAGTGTTTTTTTTAGTTATTTACGCTCAATTTCTTTTGAATTCGGTTTTTTGCTACTTTTTAATTTAAAAGGAATTTTTTTCATGTAAGTCAGAATATATTTATTTTTACAAATTTTAAAAATTCCGTTTAGAATTTTCCGAAAAAATGTTGTTGATTTTCTCTCTCTGCCTTAATACAATAGTTTCATGCCTTGTGAACGAACGAGAATTTTTCTGAATAAGGTAGAAATTTGCAACATCGGAGGTGGTTTGGCATGACGACAAAAATCGATCTGCCAACAAAGGGGAGTTCTGTTTCCGATAAAATTATCGAGCAAAAAACAGAACAAGAAATGACACAAAAGAAAGTTTTGAAAGGAATTGGGCAAAATCAAGAATTTAAAGCACTCGTTAAAAAAAGAAGAACATTTCTATTTTCAACAACTTTTATTTTCCTAGCATTATATATTTCCTTACCAATTCTAACTTCATTCACAACTGTACTACATCAGAAAATGTATGGAGAGATTACATGGGTTTGGGTATATGCTCTATCGTTATTTGTTATGACGATTGTTTTATGTAGCTTTTACATTAAAGGGGCAACACGATTTGATCGTGAAATGAAGGCATTAGTTGAAAAGTTGAAAGACGGGGGTTTTTAAATGAATATTGTAACGATTAGTTTCTTTTTAGGAATTGTAGGTCTAACTTTATTAGTTACATATATTGCCGCTAAAAAGACATCAAATGCAAAAGATTTCTATACAGCTGGTGGTGGCTTAACAGGTTGGCAAAATGGTTTGGCGATTTCAGGTGACTACTTATCAGCCGCTGCATTTTTAGGTGTATCGGGTGCAATCGCATTATCAGGTTTTGATGGTTTCTTCTTCTCAGTTGGTTATGTAGTAGCAAACTTAGTTGTACTTTACATGATTGCAGAGCCACTTAGAAATTTAGGTAAATATACATTAGCTGATATGATTACAGCTCGTTTTAATGAAAAGAAAGTACGCGCAATGGCTGCAATTAGTACGATTACAATTGTTATTCTTTATATGATTGCACAGTTAGTTGGCGCAGGTGCACTTATTCAATTATTATTCGGTATTGATTATTGGATTGCTGTTTTAATCGTTGGTACGATGATGACGGTTTATGTATTATTCGGTGGTATGACAGCGACTTCATGGGTACAAATTATTAAAGCTTGTTTACTATTATTCGGTACAGCTTTAATGTCGTTTTTAGTATTACGTCAATTCGACTTCAGCATTGTCACGATGTTTGACAAGATGGCAACAGCTACAAGCTATGGCGACAGTTTCTTGGTACCTGGCTTAAAATATACAAATGGTTTTGATTCAATTTCTGTGTTAATCGCGCTTGTTTTAGGTACAGGTGGTCTTCCACATATCTTAATGCGTTTCTTCACTGTAAAAGACGCACAAACAGCACGTACATCGATTTCATGGGCTACATGGATTACAGCAATCTTCTTTACTCTAACAATCTTCTTAGGTTTCGGTGCTGCAGCATTCGTTGGAATCAAAGAAATTATTGCAGCAAACGCAGCAGGTAATACAGCCGCTCCATTATTAGCTGAATTCTTAGGTGGTAATGTTTTACTATCATTTATTTGTGCAGTAGCATTCGCAACGATTTTAGCAGTTGTTTCTGGTCTTGTATTAACAGGTGCTTCGGCTATTTCTCACGATATCTATGGTGAAATCATTAAAAAAGGCGTTTTAACTGAAAAACAACAAGTATTAGCTGCTCGTATTGGTTCAATCTCAATTGCAGTATTATCAATTCTTCTTGCATTAGGTGCACAATCATTAAACGTTTCATTCTTAGTATCATTTGCGTTCTGTATCGCAGCATCCGCAAACCTTCCAGTTATTTTATATACAATCTATTGGAAGAACTTCACATCAACAGGTGCAATCGCAGCGACAGCTACAGGCTTAATTTCTTGTATCATTTTAGGTGCAATTGGTCCGAATATCTGGAGTCCTACAGGAAATGCTATTTTTGTTGGAACACCTTTATTCCCATTGACAAACCCTGCAATTGTCACTGTTCCACTTGGTTTCTTAGCAGGCTATCTCGGCTCTAAATTATCAAGTCGTAAAGTAGACTTAGAAATATATGAAGAAATTCAAGTAAAATCAAGCACAGGCATTAATGTTTCAGATGTTTCCCATTAAATTGGACGAGGGGTATAACCATAGTTGGTTATACCCCTCTTTTTTCATGATATTGCTAATTGTATGTTATCTCAACCCGATCTTCCGGGGAATGTACTACTCTCTTTATTTACTTGCCGCGGTAAAAATTACACTGTTATTCTCTAACCTAAGCAACGTAAACCCTACCTTCTTTTACGTCCTTGTGACCCCATAGTCACGCCAGTGTGAATAAGTATCTTCAAAAACAATTGTGAACTGCCAATTTCTTCAACTAGCTTTTTATCAAGATTTATATCATCTCATGTTTTCAGCCTCTTGTCAACTTTTTTTATTTTATTTATATATAGACTAGAGAGATTTATTTTAAATAGAATTTAATATATAAGTACTTTGCATACAAAAAATCTCGCATGATTTTCAGAAATCATACGAGATCATTCAATTTAATCTACATCGACTAATTCAAATGTTGTGTGACCATTTTCAACTGCTTTAATCACACCTGCATTCGGTGCATAATAGACAATTTTTGTATTGGTTCCTTTTGAATTATAGAACTTTTGAACAACTACTTGTTTAAATGTGCCTGCTTTTACGGTCATTGTATAACTAACTGATGTAATCTTACTATAACCTTTTGTCAGGCTACCAGATGTTGCACCTTTAAAGATTGGTGTGTTGATTGCAAATCCGTATCCTGTATGATAATTAAAGAATGTATAACTTTTAGAAGTCGCTGTTTCGGTATGTGTAAAACCTCGATTCACATTTCCCCACTTAACAATTCCTTTTTCCTGCTTTTGATAAATCGTTTCAATCGTTCCGTTTTCTTCCACATCATATACTTCATATGAACGATTTTGATTACGTAAAAAGTTCGTTTTTACTTCTTTTGATACATAATCTTTACTCACATAAGCTGTCTTACCATTATAATTAATTTTCGCCCAAGCATCTGACTGCGCTAAAACATGTAGTTTCGTATTTTGCTTGATTTCACCTATTTTTTTTGCAGTTGTGGATGGTGCTGTACGAACGTTCAAATTTGTTGTTAAACCTGGGTTCGCATAGTACGTTCCTGTCATTTGTTGAAATGATTCGCTCACAGGCTTTTGCTTTGTTAAATACGAACTTGCTACGTAGCCATAACCTGACTGATAACGAATTTTTGACCATTCTTTTCCGTAACTTACGACATCAACTTTTGTTTGGTCTTTTAAAGAACCTAATTTTGTCGATGTACTAGAGGCACTTTTTCGAACATTTAATGCAACACCATTTGTCTTCACATAATAGACCGTTGTTGTGGACGGTTGAAGTGCTGGCTTATTTTTCGTTAAATACATGGTTGCCACATAGGCATACCCTGTTTTATAACGAATTTTCGACCATTCTTTTCCATAGCTTACGACATCTATTTTACTTTTATTTTTAATTGTACCAAGCTTTTGTGATTGACTTGATGGACTTTTTCGAACATTCAAATCAATACCTGGTGTACTGACATAATACGTTACAGTTGAAGATGGTTTTAAAGTAGGCTTTTTACTTGTTAAGTAACTACTTGCTACATAACCATAACCTTTTTTATACTTAATTTTTGACCAGCCATTTTTGGTTGAAATGACGGTTACTTTCGTATTGTTTTGCAATTTCCCCAATGTTGTTGCTTTTGTTGACGCACTTTTTCGAACATTTAGATTGCTACCATTTGTTATACTCACATACTTTATTTGTGTAGCTGCTGATGCTTCAATCGTTGGCGTTTGACCTATTCCAATTGCTAACATAAGCGTTGCGCCAATCATTATTGTTCTTCTCACCCTATAGTCCCTCCTATATTGAAAACATGGATACTCTTTCCAAATGAGTATTATAACTGTCATTCAATAGGCTGACTATACAAAACAACGACTTTCGAACTAAAGATATAGGTTTATTATATGAGTATAGGTTTCAAGTCATTTTATACGATTTGAAACTAGCAATCTATTGGCATAAAACATACTAGGTCATCTACACTAGTCTATTTTTCTAATAGACGATGAAGGTTTGCCATCTCGATTGCTGCTACAGCCGAATCATAACCTTTGTTCCCTGCTTTTGTTCCTGCACGTTCTACAGCTTGTTCAATTGACTCCGTTGTGACAACGCCAAAAATAATTGGCACATTCGTTTCAAGTGATACTGAAGCAATTCCTTTTGCCGCTTCATTACACACATAATCATAATGAGTTGTTGCACCACGAATAACCGTTCCAAGCCCAATAATTGCGTCATATTTTTTATAACCTGTTAATTGTTTTGCCATATATGGAATTTCAAAAGCACCTGGTACTTTTACGACGTCAATATTTTCTTCTGCTACACCATGTCTTTTTAAACCATCTACTGCTCCTTCTAATAAACGATTTGTGATGAATTCGTTGAATCTTCCTAATACAATCCCAACTTTTAAGTCTTTTCCGATTAATGTTGTTTCGATCATGTTCATTTTGAATACGCTCCTTTTGTTTGTTCAATATATTGTTTTAATGCTTCGATTGAAATGATAGGTAATACGTGTTTTTTAGCAAATGCGGTCAACTTTTCACCTGTCAGCATATGTCCATCATCACCCATAATTTCACAAATTACTGCTGCTTCTTTTTTATCGCATAACTTTGCCAAATCCACTCCTGCTTCCGTATGCCCATCACGTTCTAATACACCACCAGCTTTTGCAATAAGCGGAAACACATGTCCTGGACGACGAAAATCTTGTGCTACGGTTTGTTCACTTGTTAAAGCTTGAATGGTTAATGCACGATCATAAGCACTGATACCTGTTGTCGTATCGATATGGTCAATCGAAATTGTAAAGGCTGTTCCATGATTATCCGTATTATCTTCTGTCATCGGCGCTAATGCTAAGCGTGTCGCCATTTCTTCAGAAATAGGTGTACAAATTAATCCACGCCCCTCAATTGCCATGAATGTTACTTGTTCAGGTGTAATCGTTTCTGCTAATGCAACGAGATCCCCTTCATTTTCACGTGTTTCAGAATCAGTCACGATAATCATGCCACCAGCTCGTAAAACACGAAGTGCTTCTTCTATTTCTTGCATGTTCTTTCACCTCAAAATCCATTTTTTCGTAAAAAATCTTCTGTTAAAATTGTCGCCATTTGGCTTTGTACATATTTTCCGATGTAATCCGTTTCGATATTGACGACATCACGTACTTTTTTCATATGCAAAATCGTTGTTTCATATGTGTGCGGAATAAGCGAAACTTCAAATGTCCGCGCGTTTAACGCAAAAATCGTTAAGCTAATCCCGTCCAATGTCACAGAACCTCTTGGCACCATCTGTTTGATGAATTTCGGTTCTGTTTCAATCGTTAAGCGAATTTCGTTCGATGTTTTTAAGATTCTCTGAATTTTCCCGACTGTTTCAACATGTCCTGTCACAATATGTCCACCTAATCGTCCTTGCAACTGTAAAGCCCTTTCAACATTCACTTTTTCACGTAGCTGTAGACGATGTAGTGTTGTTGTATGAAAGGTTTCTTTCATAACTGTCGCATGAAAAGCGTACTGCTCTAATTTTTCAATTGTTAAGCAAACACCATTTACTGCAATCGAATCACCCAGTTTCGCATCTTGTAAAATTTTTTCTGCTTGAATTTGCAACACCATATTTTCATTCGCTTGTCGAATCGATTGAATTGTCGCAACTTCTTCTACAATCCCTGTAAATATACGAACCACTCCTTTCCCAAAATAAAAAACTACCCTCGATTGATGAAACAATTCAGGGTAGTTTTATGGAAGAATGATTAAAATTCATGTCTAAATAAACCTGTTGACATACGTCTTTTTAACAAGTTTTGTTCACACATCCTTCTCCCATCCAGACTGTACTGTCGGTTCTGGATTCTCACCAGCTCCTGCTCCGAAAAGCTCACGGACTTATCGCTCTAACACGCATCACCGTCGATTGGGAATTTCACCCGACCCCGAAGGATTATTCAGTTTGATACAACAAAAAAGACCTTCATTTACATGAGGTCGCTGAAAAAAGGTATGTTCAAATAAGCCTATGATTTTTCGGATCATAAACAAATTTTTACATGTCTTCTCCCATCCAGACTATACTGTCGGCACTGGATTCTCACCAGTTCCTGCTTCAAAAAGCTCACGGACTTATCGCTCTAACGCGCATCACCGTCGATTGGGAATTTCACCCGACCCCGAAGACGATTCTGTTGTCACAATAAAAAAGACCTTCATTTACATGAGGTCGATGAAAAAGGTATGTTCAAATAAGCCTATGATTTTTTCACATCATAAACAAATTTTTTGCATCTTCTCTCATCCAGACTATACTGTCGGTCCTGGATTCTCACCAGCTCCTGCTCCGAAAAGCTCACGGACTTATCGCTCTAACGCGCATCACCGTCGATTGGGAATTTCACCCGACCCCGAAGATTTTTTTAATTGTAGCTATACCATACCACTAATTTATTCAGAAAACTAGATTTTTTACAAAAAAACTCAAAAGACCACGAATGATTACGTGGCTTTTGAGTGATTCGAGAGGGACTTAAATTGACTGGGATCGTGTGAATTCGAACATTCGACTGGCGAAACGGGTCACTCGCTGATTGATTTAGGACATTCGCTCGTTCAAACGGGCCACTCGAAGGCGAAAATGGGTCACTCGTCCACTTATTTCGATTCTAAAGTTGTAACGACGATTTCTGGGCGGTTGAAGACACGTAGTGGGAAGAGACTATTTCCTAGACCACGGCTAATTACGTGTTGCAACTGTTCCACTTGTTCAATTCCTTCTGTATGTTTCGGTAATAGTGAGGCATCATGATCGACTAACCCACCTAAAAATGGTAAGCGAATTTGTCCGCCATGTGCATGTCCTGTGTATGCAAGGTCAATTCCAGCTTGTGCGTATTTTTCTCCAAATTCTGAACGGTGTGCTAATAAGATTTTGAACTGATCTTGTGGAACATTCACCAGCGCTTTTGCTAGCATATCTTCTGTTGTTTCGCCGGATAAAGGGTCACTAATACCGATAAGTTGAATACGCGCACCATTATAATGGAATGTTTCTGCTTCATTATTTAAAACATGCACGCCCCTTTTTTGGAGTGCTGTATGAATCTCTTTAACTCGATTAATTGAAATTTCATGATTACCATCGACAAAATAAGTCGGGGCAATTTTTGTAAAACCATCAACTGCTTCTAGACTTCTTCCCAGTTTATAATTATTGCGATCAATTAAATCGCCTGTTAAAAAAATTAAATCGGGTTTTTGCTTTTTTACTTGTTCAATTAGTCGTTGTTGGTGACGACCAAATTTCGCATCGTGCAAATCTGAAATTTGAACAATTGTTAAACCATTCATTTCTTTTGGTAATGTTTTTACTTGTAACGTATGTTTTGATAATTGTAGCCATTGATTATTAGCTATATAAAAAACAAAAAGTACAACAAGTGCACCAATTATTTTAATTAGTTTCTTCATATTGAATTCATCCTTTATTTCAACAATAAATTAAGGATAACGAACGATGTAACATTATGCAATGCATATCAATTTATCGAATAAATTATTAAAATAATTAGAATTATCAGAATTATTAAATCGTTTATTTGTCCTTTTTTTCTACTTTAAGTATTATTTTAGCTATTTTTTTAAATTTATTTGTTTACAAAACAGACTTATATCTTGTGATTCAATCATTAGAGTGCTATACTTTTAAAAAAAGTCAGAAAAAGGGAGAGAATCGCACATGCAATATTCTAACCGCGTATTAAATACGCCCTCATCATTCATCCGAAATATTTTAAAAGTTACGGACGCGCCAGACGTCATTTCTTTCGCAGGTGGCTTACCAAATCCGATTTCTTTTCCACTTGAAAATTTACAAGAAGCAATCAATCGTGCAATCGATGAGAATGGAAGCAAAATTTTCCAATATGCTTCAACGAATGGTTACTTACCACTACGTCAATATATTGCAGATAAATATAATCGTAAGCATGACTTAGGTATTACAGCAGATGATATCCTATTAACAACAGGTTCACAACAAGCACTATCATTATTATCTCAAGTGTTAATTAATCCTGGGGATGGCATTATTATTGAAGAACCTGGTTATTTAGGTGCGATTCAGGCCTTCACAATGAGTGAACCGTCATTCTACCCTGTTACATTAGAAGAAGATGGGTTAAACCTTGAAGAATTAAAAGTTGCGCTCGATCAGCCGAATGTAAAATTCATCTATACAGTGCCGAACTTCCAAAACCCAACAGGTCTTACGTACACAGCAGAGCGTCGTAAAGAAGTATATGAATTAATTAAAGACCGCGATATTATTTTAGTAGAAGATGATCCATACGGTGAGCTACGTTTCAAAGGTGATTCATTACCTTATATTGCGGCTGGTAAATCAGAAAATAGTGTGTTACTTGGTAGTTTCTCAAAAACCGTTACACCAGGTATGCGTTTAGGCTTTATTATTTCAAAAAATAAAGAATTGATGCGTCATATTGAAACAGCAAAACAAGCATCTGACTTACACACCAACATCTTCTCACAATATGCAATTTATGAATATTTAACGCATAATGAATACGATACACATGTTCAAAAAATCATCGAACTATACGATGCACAGTCAAAAGTGATGTTGGAAGCTTTAGAAGAACACTTCCCTGAGAATGTATCATTCACACGTCCTGAAGGTGGCATGTTCGTCTGGGCTACATTAAATAATGGTATGACAGCGATGGAATTCTTCGAAAGAGCGATGGATGTCGGCGTAGCATTCGTACCAGGCGATCCATTCTATACATCGAAAAAAGATGTGAATACACTGCGTCTAAACTACACAAACTCAGCACCCGAAGTAATTCGCGACGGTATTAAACGTCTCGCTACTATTTTAAAAGATGCTGAAATCGTTCAAAAATCATAAATTCATAATGAAAAAAGGAATCGCTTTACAAGCGATTCCTCTTTTTATATACAGTTATTACTTCGCCTGACGAAGTGTTTGCTCGTCTAGTTTAATCGTTTCTGTTTTACGCGTACCATCACTTTGTAAATTATCACGAATTTGAATATACGGTGTATTCAAATTCAGATATGTATTTGATAATAAATCTATTTTATTTTGTTCTGTTAAATCAGCATAGACAGGGTTTGTTGAACCGCCACCCGAGTTAGCGAATGTGAAAAACATCATCGCAATTGCCATATGGTCAAATGTATTATTTTTAATACGTATATTTTTTACACCACTCGCTGAAATACCTTTTACAACTTCATTGCGTGGATCCGTTGATTCGAGTGTGAATGTGTTGTTTTCAATGATGGCGTTTTCCCAATTAAGCGCGCGTATAAAATCGTTTCGTAGGTTTTTCATTGTATTGTTTCGAATCGTAATGTTTTTATGAATTTTCTTTTCTGAGTATTTATGCGTACCAACAGCACGTGGAATATTTTCGAATGTATTATGTTCAATTAATACATTGGTATTTGGTTGTGCATCAAACTTGCTCCAGCGTTGACTCCACCCTTTTGTTTCGCGGTCGGGTGTATCGATATTAATTGCTTCTTTCACCGACATTAGAGGGTCATTAGCTGATTTAAACGTTGAATTGCGAATCGTTACGTTTTTCGATGCGTCCAGTTCGATGAAGTGCGCATAATTGAAGTTTCGGAATTGAATATTGTCAACAAGAACGTTTTGATTATGTCCCATAATAATCGTAATGCCTTTTGGAACATATTTCATATCAAACGTGACCGTTCCTTTACCGATAAACTTAATATTTTTCTCACCGTTGTATTTTCCATATGCACCGTCAATTAATGCTTTTGAAGGTGATACGAGTTGGAACATCGAAGCAGATGGTGTGATGATGTTTGTTCCTGTTTTTGTCGTTTTGACCATTTTAACACCGTCTTGAAATTCTAATGTTACGTTAGATGGAACATAAATCGCATTTGTAATATTATACGTTCCTTTTTTAATAATGAGTTTGCCACCTTTTTTCTTTTCAAATTCGTTCATATAAGAACGGAATAAATAGTAGTGTTTCGTATATTGATTATACGTACCGTATCGTTGAAACATAGGGTCGAGTGGTTTACTATTCGGTGTGATCGTGTAGGTCTTTGCATTTGCTTCTTCTGGTTGAATGGTTATTACACTTATAATTCCTACTATCAATAAAAGAAACGAAATAATCCTAATTTTATTCATTGTTATTAACTCCTTTAGATATTTATCACAGCGAGAATTATAGCACATAAAAATTTAAAAATGGTTATTTTTTCAATTTAAAAATTCTTTTTTACATGAAAAAGAGATTAGGACATATTGTGTTTTAAACACATACGCCCTAATCTCTTTTTTGTTATTCATTTATAAAATAAGCGACAAAATAAAGGTCCAAATACAGACGAATACGAGGAAGCCTAAACTATATTTTAAGGTCATCTTCGTTAATGTCGATTCTTTTCCTTGCTGTCCTACGGCTGCTGTTGCAATGGCGATTGATTGTGGTGATACGAGTTTGGCAATTACACCACCTACCGTATTCGCTGCAACGAGTAACGTCGAATTAGTTGATAAGGCTGCTCCTGCTGTGGCTTGAATCGGCGCAAATAGCGTATTATTATTTACTACTGAACCCGTCATGAATACGCCAATCCATCCTAATATTGGTGAGATGAATGGAAAAGCACTTCCCGTTTTTGCTGCAGCTTCACCGAGCGCCATCGTCATACCACCATATGTCATGAGTTTGGCAATACCGATAATCGCGCAAATCATAATAATGGGTACCCAGAACTCTTTAACCGTCTCTTTTAATAAATGACCACTTGTTTGGAATGTCATGTTTTTGGTTGTGAGAATCGTGACAATGACTGCAACTAAGAGCGCACTGCCCGTTGCCCCAATAATGTCGAGTGACATATTAATTTCAGAACCCGGAATGGTAAAATTAGCAACAAGTGAAGATAAGGCGCCACCTTCAGCAAATAGACCTTTAAAGGCTGGTAAGCTCCAAATTAAAATGAAAAGTGTAAGGAGATAGAATGGTGACCATGCTTTGATGATGTCTTTTGCTGTATGTTTTTCATATTCTAAGTCATGTCCACTGAGGAAGAATGTGTTTTTCGGTGACCATTTTTTACAAAGTAACGCAAGTGCGCCCATTGCTAAAATTGGAGGTACGATATCCGCAATTTCTGGTCCTAAAAAGATGGTAAATAGTGCTTGTGATACAGCATATGTGATACCTGTTGTTAAAATGGCTGGCATGGTTTCTTTAATACCTTTAAATCCATCAACAAGCCAGACCATTAAAAATGGGATGGAGAGATTGATCAGAGGTAGTGTTAAAGCTGTCATACGTGATACATCTAAAGATGAGATTCCTTCTTGTAAATCAAATGTATCGATAATCCCGACTGGAATACCAATTGCACCAAAAGCGCCTGAAGCACCGTTTGCAATCAAACAAAGCATAGCTGCTTGTAGTGGTTTAAAACCGAGTGACATGAGAAGTACTGCACAGATTGCAACTGGAACACCAAAGCCTGCTGCACCTTCTAAAAAGGCATTAAAACAAAAGCCAATGAGTAGTAATTGAATACGTTGGTCATGTGAAATTCCAGCAATCGAACTACGGAGAACATCAAATTTTCCTGAATTCACAGAAATTTTATACAGCCAAACAGCCATAACGATAATATAACCGATTGGTACAAGCCCTTGAATGATACCTTGAATAATACTTCCGACGCCATTTCCAAAAGATAAATGAAAGAAACCATATACTAACACAAAGGTCACAACTAGATTAATTAAAGCTGTTGTAATGCCTTTCATTTTTAAAACGGTTAGACAGATTAAAAATAAAAGGATAGGAATAACCGATACGAGAACGGTTATGCCAATTTGACCAAAAGGGTTATATTGTTCGACTAACATACGATGCGTTCACCTACCCTATTTTTATGAAGACCAAATAGATGCTTGAATATCTTTTAGTGCTTTAACGGATGCATCAAATTTTTCACGTTCATCTGCATCTAAGTCTAATGTAAATACTTTCTCAACACCTTGACGATTAATGAGGCATGGTACACCTGTAAATACATCTTCATGTCCATTTTCCCCACTTTGTAACGCGCCTACAGGTAGAACAACTTGTTCATTGCGTAAAATGGCTTTTGTAATACGCGCAAGCCCCATCGCAATACCGTAGAAGGTTGCACCTTTTGAGTCAATAATTTTATAAGCCGCATCACGTACTTCAATACCTATCGCTTCTTTTCGTTCATCTGATAACTTTAATGCGATTTTTTGACCGTATAACGTAGCTGCACTCCAATAAGGTAATTGTGTATCACCATGTTCACCGATAATATATGCATGAATACTAGTCGGTGCTGTTTGAAATTCTCTACCTAATATATTGCGAAGTCGAGCGGAATCTAAGATAGTACCTGAACTTAAAATACGTTCTTTTGGTAATTTAGAAAATTTCCATGTCGCATATGCCAAGATATCTACTGGGTTAGTTGCGACAATAATAATGCCATTAAATCCTGTATCCATAATTTTTGAGACAATTTCTTCAAATACTGCTATATTTCTGTGTACCAAATCAATACGTGTCTCACCTGACTTTTGGGCTACTCCTGCACAAATAACAACAATCGCCGCTTCTGCACATTCATCAAAATCTCCAAAACGAATTTTCATAGAGGATGGTGCATAAACGATACCGTCTTGTAAATCTAATACATCACCTGTCGCTTTTTTTTCATTTGCATCCACAATAACTAGTTCATCACTAATTCCTTGATTGACTACTGCATAAGCATAACTTGAGCCAACTGCTCCAGCACCAATTAAAACAATTTTATTGCCTTGTGTTAAGTTCACAGATGTTTCCTCCCTTTTCATCAACTACTTACACATTCCACTGACAAGACAAATTGAAACTCCCAACACATTCCATAAAAATCTCTTTAAACTATAAAAAGTAGAAACTACATTTTATTGTAATTTCTACTTTGTTTATATTTATTCACTTACTTAAAAATCTATTTCTTTTTGCTACGTTTGAACACGAGATATAAAATGACACCAATCACTGCAAGTAAACCAATAAACATTAAAACAGAAGACCATTTTAATGCACTTTGAGATTGCTTAGGTGCTGCTTCTTTTTGTTTTTCTATGCTGAATTGTGCGCGATTTGTGAATGTTTGTTGTTCTTTATTTTGCACAGCAACTGATGCATCAGCTGATAAATTTTGAATTTGGCGTAAGAATTTTGGCGTAATTTGATTTTGACTGCTTCCCTCTCGATTAAACTGTAATGCGATATAAGCATCATCCCATGGATTCTTTTGAATCGTCGCATAGCGCATAATTGTCTCTTTTATAAAACCATCTTCTGCGAAATCCGGTTTATCATCTTTCATTACTAATGGACTTTTCTTGTTCAAATCTTTTTGTAACGTACCCGCTTCACCAACAAAAATAAGATGACGTCCTTTTAACTTCTCTTTTTGAATTGCGTCAACCGTTTTTAATTCATAATTTGGTGCAGAAGCACTTAATGCCGAAGACGTGTACAGTGCATTTAAGTCTTCTAATGCTACATTTTCTATACTGTCAATAACAACATATGTTCCTTGACGTGTATTTGTGAAGATTCCTGGATAACTCGTTAAACTCGCGACAGCTTGTTGGTTATTCTCTGTAGTTGAAAAGTTTAATGTACTTTCTTTTGAAATGAATAACCACTTCTGCTGATCATTCGTTGTACATGGATTATTCGTATTAGAGCCATTTAATTTAAATTGGATATCTAGTAGATGATTATTTTTCAATGCATTCTTTTCTATTGGAACATTGATTTCAAAAAAGCCTTTATCTTGTTTTACTTCTTTTAAAGTGATAGCGTGTGGAATTCCGTTTACTTCCATTACTAACTCCGCTTGTTTAGCATCTAAAATAGACGATTTTTTTAGTTTCAATGTTGCTGTAATAGCCTTATCTACATCAAAATCTTGCGGTAAGTAATAAAAGTAATGTCCTGATTCATATACTGCATTTGAAATTTCGAGATTTTGAATTCCCATCTGTTCAAAAGTTACAATACCTGCTTCACGTAAAGGTTGTTTTGGCTCTTCCCCAATCGTTATTGCTTTTCCACTTAATTGTGAAACGAACTCTTGATTCGATACAACTGCAATTTTCCCATCCAAATCTGTTGATTTTTTAGCTGTTACGACTAAAACATTTCGTTTTGTATTTTTAATTTTTTCTTGTGCTGTTTGAAGTTGAATTGTATTCTCTGTCGTTTTGACATTCATACGTTTTAAAAGATTTTTAACTGGCGCTGTTTTAAAATCTCCTATAACACCTACAAGAATTTTATTGGTTTGACGATTTTCAAAATCTTTCTCTTTCACTAATACAATTTGATTTTGATTTGCTACTTGTTTTTTTAAATAACTAACTATTTTTAAAGCTGCATCCATTGTTTCGACATTTGCATCATCTGGAATAACGACATCTGTTTTTGATTGGAATGATGTAAATTTAGATGGATAGTCTTGTAGCATTAACTCTCCTGCTGTGACATCTCCTTGAATTTGAAGGTATGAAGCTGGATTAATACGTAACCAGTTTCCTGATGTATTATTTTCAACACAGACACCTTGTTTAATAACTCCGTAAAAAATAATTGTTACTTCGTGTGCACCTTTTTTTAGCGCTTTTCCTTTTAAATCTAGTTGAACAGTGGTTTTATCTTTATTTCCTTCTAATTTCACTGTTTTTTGATTTTCGCCATCTACTCGAATCGTTAAAGATGATGGTGAGATGAGCAGCGAACTGTGGTGTACATCTAAAACAATTTGATTCTTTCCTTTTTGTGCATCTTCCGATAAATAATAATTATACGTAAATGAATCAGATACACCTTGTAAATTAATCGCGGTAGTTGTAATTGGTTCTTTTTTAATATCCTTTGCTGAAACGGTTATATTAAACAACATAAACGATAGGAAGGTGAGTACTACAAATCCGAAGAACTGTTTAATCATCTTTTTTACCTCCTTGATCTTTCTGGCTAAAACGTTCTGTTTTGTACCATTTGACTTCTTCTTTAAATATGGCACGTTTTATTTCTTGATAGAGTGAATATACAACGAGTGCAATCCACATTTGTGAATACGTAAAATACATAAGAATTACGTAGAAAAAATTTTTTCGATTCATTTCATTTTTTTCAATACTTAATGTAATCATTACTTCCCCTAAGAATAGTAAGAAAGCTAAAATCCACAAAGCAATCGCAACATTTCCAATGGATAATTGTAAATCATAGAATAGGTTTACAATAAATAAACCATTCGAAAGAATAACTCCGAAGAAGAAAAGAAAATACGTGAAAAAGAAATAAAATAAATCAAAAATAATTCGTTTTCTCTTTAATGTTGCGAATTGCCGTAAAAACTTTAAGACAACATATTGATTTCCCCGTGCCCAGCGTGTTCGCTGTTTCCACCATACACCGAGTGTTTCGGGTTCTTGTTCCCATGTAATAGCTTTAGGGAAAAATCGAATATGATAGCCAAGATTGTAAACACGAATCGTTAATTCCGTATCTTCTGCTAACGCTTTTACATCCCAACCGCCAAGTTCTTCAATAACTGAGCGACGAATCGCAAAGTTAGTGCCTGGAATAGTTGCGACACCAAACCATTTCCAACGTCCACCTTGTGCCATCCATTGAAAACAAATCGTTTCAATGTTAATAAATCGGGTTAACCATGTTTTTGCGGCATTGATTACACGAAACTTTCCTACCATTGCAGCGGCTTTTGGGTCATTTATGAGACCCATTACTAAATACCAAACAGCCTTTTTTTCTGGTGTATTATCTGCATCATATACGCAAATAATTTCACCTTTGGAATTCGCTAAGGCTTCATTCAATGCAGAAGACTTTCCCTTCCCTTTATTCGGTGGTTTTGTTTCTAATACGCGAATGAATGGATAGCGATCCGCAAATTCTTGTGCGATTTCACCTGTACGATCTGATGAATTATCATTAATGACGATAATATCAAGCTTATCTTTTGGATAATATAGTCGCGACATAGCAGTAAGAGTTTGTGCCATGACTACTTCCTCATTATGTGAAGGAATAAATACACTGACAGTTGGTAAATCTGTCATATTTTTTTCCCACTTAGGAATAACGCGCTCATAAGTACGATAGTGACGATATCCCCCCTGCATTAAAAACATATGGTAGAGGAGCATAACCCAAATTAAAATCAACGCGGTAAAAAAGAGTGTGTTAGCCATTTGGTTTTCTCTCCTCAAATAAACGTTTTTTTAATGTAAATCGTAGTCGTAGAACATTTAAGAAAAAGAGTGCTACGAATAATAAGACAATTCCAAATAAGACCCAAAGTGAGAATTCGAATGGACTCGTCTCCCATTTATACTTGATTAAATCGATATAACGATTTTCTTGTTTTACTGCCAACTTTCCCGTATCCGATTGTATAATCGTCAAATCTGTCACTTGTACTTTTGCCTTAATTTTACGCAAATCAAGCCATTCAAATTGTGGAAAAGTATTTAAAATAGATAAAGTTCGAGCAATTTCTTCAGGTTTTTGTTGTACATTGATTTTTATACCAGCCATAGAACCTTGAATCGTCGTTAAATTCTTTAGTTGCTGTATTAAAATAGGTTCACTTTCTAAGTTACTCGTGATAGGTGTGAGATTTGTTGAATAGACTTGTAAGTGATACATGTAAGAAGGTTTTGTAACAAGTGGCTGTACGCCATTAAACTCACTCGACTCATCACTATATTGTAATGTCCCGAAATACGTACTGAAATGTTGTGCGATTTCTTCATATACATAAGAACTTGCTTGACCATTTTCAATTGTAAAAGCAATTGGATATAATTTTGCTCTTGATAAAGCACTCACTGCTTCTTGAATACGTTGTTTTGTATATTGTTTTTCAATTTGTCCATTTTTTTTCCTTGCCTCTTGAAAAGCTTCTTTTGATGAAAATTCTTCTATACTATAAAATGGCTTAGCTTGCGCACTATTTAGCGCTGTAATCGGTTGATTCAACTTGTCATCCCAAAACTCATGCTGTTTTTGATCTTCTTGGCGATAAGATAATCCATAACCATTGACAATAATAGCAACTCCTTTTGCCTGTTCTTCTTGAAGTAAATCACGAAGTTCTTTTGCCTCACTTAGTTGATTAATACTTTTACGATTTGCTGTATATTCAACTGCCGAAACAGCTAATGCATATGGCACATTTTCTCTTTTTAATTGGTCTGTTAATGTTTTTAATTGTTTAGGCGATGTCGATGGTCGAATCCCATCAATAATCATCCAAACGCGGTGTTTGGGTGGTTGATACCATGTTGTCTTATTTGCAATAAACGGCTGTAGGTATAATTGAAATTCGTCTGTCCATTTATTCAATGATAAATAATAATCTTTGTTGTGTTTAAGAAGAATGGGATACGTACGATGGAGTGTCTTTCCCTTAATTACTTCTTTATAATTTGAAGTTGTTTTTAAAAAGGGAATTTTAGTTGTTAAAGTTTTTGAGTCGATTTGTACAAAATCACCCATTCCTTCTATTCTTAAATCTCGAAAAGCTTCGAACTGATTAGCATTATAACCGATGAATAGCTTTTGACGTGGGAATTTTTGAATCCATTCACGTGGTTGTCTTGAAATGTCAGCTTCATTCATACCAATATAAATAATAGTGGTTGCTTCATTCACTTGCTGTTTTGTAATCTTACTAATCGGTTCAACGACTGTGTCGCCATACGATGAAAAAAGGGCATCTACACGATGAACTGTCTTTTCTTCCATAGGTGTCGTAGCATTATATACGATTAAAATAGTAGGTTTCTTTTGACTTTGCGCCTGCGTTGTCTCGGGAATCCAACTAACAACAAGCAAAAAAGCAAAGAAAGTAAGAACACCCTTAAATTTCATTAATTAATGACTCACTTTGAGCGACTTCAACCATATCGTTAAAGCTCACTTCTGTTTTAGGTGTATACGTATAATGCCCTGCTTTAAATTGAAGGGTCACTAAATTTCCCGATAGTAACTGATGTTCTTTTAAATGTTCTGATAATTTTTCATAAATAACTTGAATGTAGGTACTCGGTGTCTCGGGCAAAATAAGCGCAAAATGATTTTCGTCGTAACGATACTTTCGATCTGTCAAGCGCATAATGCCATTAATTTTTTCAGCTAATTGTGAAATGAGATACTGTGTTTCTTTTTCACCATATAAATTTCTAAAGTTCTTAAAATGTTGTATTTCAATTAATAAAAAAACAAAAGGGTCCTCATTTCTGTCAGAACGTCTTGCTTCCTCAACAATGGCTTTTTCAAGACGAATACGATTATCAAATCCACTATCCGTATCTGTCGCCACGTATTTTTCAACGCTCCCTTGTAACATATGGATTTGTTTAGCACTTTCAACTGTCAACTCATGAATCCTTCCAGAGATTAAAACTAAAATTAGAATCGCAATACCATAGATGAAAAATTCAGTTAGTTGTAAATCGAATGGCATGAAGACCATTGTTTTCTCTGTTAATTGTAAATAGAAAATGATTGTTCCGATTAAAAAAAGATAAATCAAACTAAGCAATAATCCAAGTACAGCACCATAGTAAAGAGATACTGCTACCAATAAGATTAAAAATAAAGCAAGTAAAATACCTTGACTGCCTTTTAAATAAACCATATACAGTGGTAGCTGGACTAATAAAAGCAGAACAATTGTTAAAAAACTTGCTGTTTTTTGATGTCTTGTCATCGTACCCACCCTCCTTTAGTTAGTAAAGGTAGTAAATTATCAAAAATATGTGTTTCACCATTTTTTGCAATATAAGAGCCATAGTATTGCGTATTTTTATGGTGATTTTTCAACTGATTCATGCGCTTATTGATTGCTTTTTCAAGTGTTTTGTCTTTAACAGCTTGACTATAAAAGATAGCATAGCTATAAACAGCTGGTGATTCATAACGCACAACAGGTTGTAATGTTTTTCGATTATATTGACCATATAATTTACCATCTTTTTTCATCTTTTCTTTTAATAGCTGATGAAATTTAGATGTAGATTTAATTTCTTGCACATTTCGCGCTGTTAATAATTGATCAATCATATGCACTGTGTCATCAAATTGATAGGTTTTCGTTTGGATATCAAATTTTTTAGCGTAAAGTCCATTGGCATCTTGTGGTGCATTTTGAATGACCTCAACATTTTTTTCTAAAATTTCAGGTGTTAATTTCATACGCTTATAATAACTTGGTGCAGCGTAACTTAACGTGATTTCTTTTGCACGGTTTTCAGATTGCTCACTACCAAAATCAACAAAATAATCTTCATACATGGTGTATGCTTTATTGGCATCAATCGTTTTAGAAAGTAATTGCTTTACTTCTTTGTTTCCCCATTTTCTAGCCCCTAAATCTAATGCCTTAATCAAACGTAGATCATCGATTAATGCATTTGTATCAGAGCGTTTACCTTCTTTGATTTCCCATGAGATGAGGTGATTTGGAAGAATTAACGATTGTTTCACTGCTTGAAAACTTTTCATATAGTTTGTTTTGTCATTCGTTTGAATGAAATAGAGCATAAGAAGCCCCATCGATTCTGCTAAATACTCATTTTTTCGATTCGTTAAATTGGTAGAAAGAAGACCATTTTTAGAAGCGAATTCTTGAAAAATCACAGTCGCTAAACGTGATTTTTGGTTTTCTGTGTAACGAATAGTTTCTGTTTTTGGCGTATTTTTTATTGATTGACATCCCAATAAACAAAGAGACATAATCATTAAAATTACTATTTTTCGATGTCTCATTCTACTTTTCACCTTCTTCAAATTCATATTCTCTTATTTTCTTTATTAAATAATACACTTTTTAACCAGAAATAACACAAAAAGTTAGTATAGACAAATGAGTATTTTTATTTCTCATTCACATACTCTTCCATTTTCGCATGACTATACATTATAATGAGAAGGATGTCAGGAGGCACTTATATGAATATTCAAATTGAAAAATCAACAAATGCAAAAGTCATCCATAAAATTATGATGAAAGCGTACGAGGAATATGCACATGATGCTGCACCTTCTAGCGCTTTATCTGAGACGGTTTCGTCTATAAAAGAAGCACTTTTAAACGGGCAAGAAGCACTTGTAGGAACGATTGCTGGACAACCAATTGCATGTGTTCGTTATAAAATTCACGATAACGGACTTCAGTTCTTCCGTATGTCTGTATTACCTACAATGCAAGGTTTAGGGATTGCTAAACAATTGATTAATGAGTTAGAACAAATTGCACGTACTGCTAATCTAAATACGATTTATTGTCGTGTACGTGTCAGCGTGTTACGTAATCTTCAGCTTTATCAATCAAAAGGTTATTCAATCTACGATCAAGAAACCGTTATGACAGATGAAGGTGTACCAATCGAAGTTGTTTCGATGAAAAAGATTATTGCTCCACTCACATAATAAAAAGGATAAACCCGCTCACATGGGTTTATCCTTTTTCTATTCCTTATTTATGCTTCTGCAAACTTATCTTCTTGTGAATTTTCATTTAATTGCTCCTCTTTCATCTGCTTTAAAACAGAATTACGCAACAAATATAGCGTGAGAGAAATCACAATAATACCAGTTCCAATTAAAACAGATGGCGCACCGAAATAATCATATAAAAACCCATATATTAAAATGCCAAAAGGCATCATCCCCATAGCAAGTGTTTCAAATAAAGCAAACACACGCCCCCTATAAGATTCTTCTATACTTTTTTGTAAAATCACACCAATTGGGACATTCGTACATACTTCTGTCATCGTCATTAAAAATGATGTAATTCCGTAATAAATAAATAGTTGTATATATGTTAATTCAAAAAGAATAAGTGGTAATGCAAATAAGAAAAATATCGTGCTGAGTATTAAAAGCGCTCTTTTTGAGAATAAAATCGGATTTTTTAAATTTTTACGTGCTGTTAAATAGATGGAAGCAAGTAACATCCCCACTGCGCCAATCGATTCAATCCATCCGACATGAAGTGACTTAAACTGCACGACTTCCACTAAAACATACGAAATACCAACTGCAAATGCGGAGAAAAAAAGATTCAAACAAAGTGCGAGTGTAATAATTGTTTTAAGTGTCTTTCGATTTTTAATATAGTGATAGGCAGATTTCATACTCTTTAGAAAAGGCTCTGACTTTTGTGCATGGTTTTTTTCTGTTTTATAAAGATTAAAATTCATCGTTGCATCTAACAATGTACTTATACTAAACGCGATGATTTGAATGATTAAAAATACTTCAATCGATACAAAACCATACAAAATACCACCAATCATCGGTGCGCTAATTGCAGCAAGTGACATAGATAATTGATTCAAGCTCATGACCTTTTGGATGCGGTCTTGGTCGACTAATTGTCCAATTGAAGCGGTTAATGTAATTCCACTACACGATGTGAAAATAGTATAGAACACCATCATGATATATATCGCCATGATGGACATTCCTTGCGAATTCGCGTAAAGCAACAGTATCGCAACCGTTATAACAGTTAAAAGTTGCGAACTAATAACTAATACCTTTTTATTATAACGGTCTGCCATATAGCCGATAAGTGGCGAAAAGAGAACACGTGGCACAATCGAACATAGAATATTAATTGAAAAACTAGTTGCTGAACCGGTTAATTTTAAAATATATAACGAAATCCCGAACGCGACGATATTTGCTCCCATAACCGAAACAAATTTACTAACCGCAAAAATACCTATGTGATAACTTGCTTTTCGTAAAGACTGTTCAGAAGTCATCTCTAGCCCTCCCAATAAGTTTAATTTAATTAAACTTATTATAACGGATGGTTTGCTTGCCCACAAGTTAAAAGTTTAATATAATTAAACAAGAGGTGTTGAAATGAAAACTTTAGGACAGCGAATACGCTCTTTGCGTAAATCAAAAAAGATGACACTCGTTGATATTGCAGGTGAACAAATGACCAAAGGGATGCTTAGTTTAATTGAAAACGATAAAGCGAAGCCATCTATTGAAAACTTACAATACATTGCAAATCAGTTACACGTAGAAGTGAGTGTACTGACTGACCCATTCCCACTTACTGAACTAAAAAAAATCATTGATGACCTTCATCAAATTGTTCAAAATAAAAAATGGCTCGATGTATCTCAAGCCATTCAAGTAAAAAATTTAGTTGAACCGATTATTCCTGAGCTACCAGCAAATTATGAAGCAGCTCAAATTTACTTATATTATTTAAAAGTGTTTTTACCACTAGAAGAATTTGAGCAAGGTATTGAAGAATCAAACAAGGCAATTCTCTTTTTTAAGGAACTTGCTTTATATAAAGAACTCGCTACGACCTATACATTACAAGCGATTTTCTATTTTAATCAGTTACAATTTGAACAGGCGTATGAAACGATTCAAGTTGCTTATAAATTAGTTCAATCACCTTACTATACGATTGATCCGATTACACGAATTGACGTATCGTACCATATGGCATCATTTTGTTATGCAACGAATCGTTTGGATGAAGCCGATCAAGTTTTACAACACTTGCTTAAAACATGTCACGAAGAGAAAATATTTCACTTTTATGCGCATATTATTCGGATGGCAGCTTATGCAGCCATGATTTTACAGCAACCCGAGAAAGTGGAAATGTATCGTGAACGATTAGAAAAATATACGGCATTTGATACACATCCAAATACACAGTACTATTTACATGTATTTTACTTATTTTATTACAACACATATGACAGTAAGCCTTTAAAAGTATTGGAACATGCACGTATAATGAAAGAATTCGATGAAGCTTTTGAAACTTTACCATATATTGAAGTGGAAACAGGGAAAGCACTTTATAAATTAGGGCGTTTTCAAGAAGCCTGTGAAGCTTTTCATTTTTTTGAGACGGAACGCAATTGGAATGGTGTTCATCCATTTAATACGGCTCGTTTTCAAGAAGGGCTCGCCTATTATGCATGTACACTATTTGAACTTGGTCAAATGGAAGCAGCAAAAAAATGGATGCAGCGTGCATATGAAGAACAAAAAATCATGCTACCCCTTGCTGAAAAACAGTGGATTTGTGATACGTATAATTGGTTGATGGAACAGATGATAAAAAATAATGAGTAATGAAAAAAGCTCATCCGACTTTTGTAAAATCGGATGAGTTTTTTTATTTTACGCTGTAAAACGAATCAAATAGCGTTCCTCTGTATGCACTTCTGGTAAATCATCTTCTTGTAAAGAGAGTGTTACTTCTCCTAGCGCATCTTCTTCCTCATCACCAAACCAACAAATATAGACTTCAGCTATATCACCTGTTGTGATGACTTTTTTCAAAGCTGTATGAAGTTGCTGTAAGGCGATTCTTGCTTGTTCGTAATGAACAGGCGTTTCGATTTTTGATTGTGGATTTAAATCATCCAATTGACCATTTAATTCAATCTCATATACGTAGTGCGTTTGCAAATGATGATGTTGGACAGTTGTTTGCGCTAAACGGTCAGATGTCTGTTCTGTAAAATGAATTGCTCCTTGCGTCATTTTTTGTAGTTCCTCTAACGGTACATTACTTCCCAAATATGTCACTAGTCCCATCCTTCATCCTCCTATTGAATCTTACGACTTTGTACGACGCCAATTGCGAGCGGTAAAATAACAAAAATACTGAGTAGAGTGGCATATGTTGTAATACCTTGTGATGCCATTATACCAAGTGATACAAACACCATCTCAGCTAATACGAAAGCAAAAAATAGACTGCCTCCATTTCGTAACACAACGATTAGTTTACGATTATGTGTATAAAAAGCTTCTGCATTCTGTTCATTTAATCGTGCAGGATAATTCCCCCACTCTGGATGTTTCATCATAAAATTCATTAACGACCAGAAGCAGTATGTAATAATCGGTATCGTCAACATCGTCCATTTAGAACCTGTCGAATCGAGTTCACCTAGCGCATTATAATGTAGTGGAATCTCGATTGGAATCTTTTGCCAAACCATCACAATATAGATGACTAAAACACCCCAAATAAGCAAGGTTAAACGTGTATATAATCGTTCCATCGGTGTAAAAGGAACATCAAATTGCTTCATCTTTTTCACATCATACATCAGATTCCCTCCTTTTTCTATATTATAACGTAATTCCCTCTTTCCGTCAGATGTATAAAAAAGAAGCATCACGATTGTGATACTCCTTTTCATGTTAGACAGATGTATTTTCTACAATATAATCAAATACTAGATCGGCAATATGTGTCGCTGTTTGATCACCGTGATGTGAGCAAGTCGACTGAATTCCTTTTTGCATTTGCATTAAGCAACCTGGGTTCGCTGTAACAACAATATCTGGATTGATGTCTTGTACATGTTGCATCTTCGTTTCTAAAATCGCATCAGCCATCTCTGGTTGTAAGATGTTATAAATACCTGCTGAGCCACAACATGTATTTGCACCAACTAGTTCTTCATATTCAAATCCAGTCATACTCTTTAAAATCTGACGTGGTTCTTCACTTACACCATTTACATTGCGTAAGTGACATGAATCTTGATACGTAATCTTTTTACGTGCTGCTGGCTGAAGTGTTTGTAAGAATTCAGGTAGTCCTAATTTTACAAGTAAACTGGATACATCAATTTGCTTCTCTGTAAAGATTTTCGCACGTTCTTCATATACGGGATCATGTGCTAAATGATGGTCATATTCTGCTAAGAATGCACCACAGCCACCTGCATTATTCACGATATAATCAACGGAATCATCTGTAAAAACATCTAAATTGGCACGTGCATTACGCTTTGCTTTATCCATCTCACCACTATGTCCATGTAGCGCACCACAGCACTGTTGCTGTTTTGGAATCGTTACCTTCGCACCAAGCATCTCAAGTAAGGCAATCGTTTTACGATTCGTCTCTAAAAATAAAGTACCCATCAAACAACCTGAGAAGAAAGATACATGGATTTGCTTCTTCGGTAACTGTGGAAGTGCTGGCAACGACTTCTTCGCTGGTTCTGGTAACACACCTTCCATCTCTTTCATAAACGGTGGAAATAAATTTAGGAAGCCGATTTTTCGCGTTACTTTTTGCAAACCTGACTTTTGATAAAAGCGGACTAAATTAACCGCTCCTGTCATCGCTTTTTGATTCGCAAATAACCCGTCGAATGTTGCACCACGTACAGCTTTTTCAAGTGGCTTACGTGTTTTACCAAGCTGAATCGCATGGCGTGTTTGTTCAATTAACGGACCATATTGTACGCCTGCTGGACAAGCTGGTTCACATGCTCGACATCCTAAACACATGTTGAATGATTCTTCAATACTTGCATCCCATACCACTTTTCCATCACGCACTGCTTTCATTAAGGCAATTCGTCCTCTCGGTGAATGTGCTTCTTCTGCATTCGTGTGTATATAAGTCGGGCAAGCAGGTAAACAGAATCCACAGCGCATACAATCGAGTAGTAAGTCTTCATCAACTGTTTTTTCAAATGCTTTTTGCATTAACTCAGCATTATTCACCATGATGAATCACCACTCTTAATTTTTGTGATTTCGCAAAGATTTTATTCGGGTTCATAATATTCTTTGGATCAATAGACTGTTTGATGGCACGCATAACAAACATGCCTTCCTCTCCTAGTCGCCAAGCTAAGTAAGGTGATTTCATCTCGCCTACACCATGCTCACCTGTTAGTGTACCGCCTAATTTAAGAGATGCATCGAAAATCGCTTCAAAAGCTTGTTCCACGCGTTCCATTTCTTCCGCGTCACGTACATCTGTTAAACAAGTTGGGTGTAAATTACCATCACCCGCATGACCAAATGTTGAAATTTGAACGCGATAATCACGTGCGATTTGTTCAATTGCACGAACCATTGTCGCAAGCTCTGAACGCGGAACTGTCGCATCTTCTAAAATCGTTGTCGGACGTTTTCTTGCAAGTGCTGATAATGCCACGCGTCGTCCTGTTTTTAACTTCATCGCCTCTGCTTCACTTTCCGCAACTGCTGTAAAGATTGCACCATTCTCTTTTGCAATCTCAATCATCTGTGCTACATCACGTTCCACTTGTGCTTCTTCACCGTCTTGTTCCATTAGTAAAAAGGCTTGTAAATCAAGTGGTAGACCTAAATGCATAAACTCCTCTACCGCTTGAATCGTACCATTATCTAAAAATTCGAGTGTTGCTGGAATAATTTTCGCAGCAATAATCTGTGATACCGTTTCGGCTGCTGCATCTAATGAATCAAAATGCGCAATCGCTGTTTTTTGTGCGACTGGTTTTGGAATCAATTTTAAAACAATTTCTGTAATAATCCCGAGCGTACCTTCTGAACCAACAAGCATCGCTTTTAAATCATAACCTGCCACATCTTTCGCTAACTTTCCACCACATGTTAAAACTTCGCCACTTGGTAAAACAACGGTCAAGCCAAGCACATAATCTTTTGTCACACCATATTTTAAACCACGTAAACCACCTGAGTTTTCATTCACATTCCCACCGATTGTAGAAATCTTCATCGAGCTTGGATCTGGTGGATAGAATAATCCCTTTGATTCCACATATTCATGAATGGTTTGTGTAATCACACCTGGTTGAACGGTTAGTGTTAAATTATCCGCATCTAGCTCTAAAATTTGATTCATATGATTAAATAACATCACAAGACCACCCTGTGTCGGGCAAGTACCCGCTGCTAAATTCGTCCCTGACCCTCTTGGTACAATCGGCATTTCATAACGGTCACATAACTTCACGATTGCCACAACATCCTCTGTATGTCGCGGGCTAACTACCACGTCTGGTAAAGCCTGAAAGTTCGCTGTCGCATCATACGAATACGCAAGTAATTGTGCCTGTGTTGTTTTCACATTCTCTTTGCCTAATAATTCTGTCAATTCATTTAAAAACTGTGCATTCATTCCGAATCCCCCCTTCTTCTTATTATAGAGTTTTGCGCAGTTTTCGTGTATCGTTCTGTTATCCAAATCTTTTTATATTTATTTGTGCATTTGCACAAAATCATATAATTGGAACTTTTCAATGAGTAAGCAACTCATATATAAATTTGCTCTTCCTTTTACATCTGTTAATTTATACCCTAATTTTTCTTCAATTTTCATTAAGCGGTAATTTAATGTATTGCGATGAATATGAAGGTAACTTGCTAGTTCATTCAATGTCCAATCCGTCATAATTCTCAAATACATATGTTCAAATAAAATTGAATCTTTTACAAGCGAACCACATACACGCGATACAAACTTCATCGCACGCTCTCTCGTAATGTCTGCAACAATCAATTCCATCGTTAATTCTTTTTCTTGCACAACAGGTCGTTCTTTTGAGCAATAGAGTAACGCTGTTTTTGCTTCTTCGTAAGATGTTTTGATTTGTTCTAATAAATACGAACCACCAATCCCTACTTTTTGCTGCCAATCATATAAAAATGTTAGTTCTTGGTCAGCTGGCAATAATATTGCATACTGCCCTTGATGAATAGCTGTAAATAATTCTTTTTTAACGTGTTCATGCATCCACTCACGTAATACATCCTCTACTATGACAATGCGATACAGTTGCGCTGCTTCCATTTTCAACTCTTTTGCACCACGTCGCACCTCTTTCTCGCTCATCCCTTGTAATAATTGAGCTAAAAACTGTTCTTTTTGAACATGATCGCGTTGATGAATAAAATCAGAAATCAGCATTTCAGCTAAACGTTTTACGAGCATTCCATATTGCGAGATATGCTTTGGATCGCCCGTTACCCCAATAACGCCAATTGGCTCATTTTGAATAATAATTGGAAACACCATGCCTGGGCGAACCCCTTGTAGTTTCTCTACTTCAGATTGCTTCATATGCAAAATTTGTTTTTTACGCATCGCAAGAAGTGAACCTTCGTGAAAGGAACCAACTCTCTCTGGCTCTGTGCTCGCTTTAATCATCCCTTGTTGATTCGTTACGATAATCTGCTCTTGAATGAGTTGTCCAAGTTCTCGTACAATTTGATCACCTATAATATGTAAATCATACATTATCTATTTGCTCCTTTTCCGCTAATCGGTCGATTATTTTCTATAAAACTTGGGTAGTATGTTAATAGTCTGAAATGAGGTGTTACGAAAATGAATGCATTCAAATTAGCCTTTTTTATGTACATGGGCGGATTGTGTATTGCCCTCTTTCTACCAACTTCTAGTATGTACCATAACTTCTCCTCAAAATTAATCATTGCACAAATTTATGTCATTCCGATTGTTTTACTGACATTATTAGTATATATCGTTTGTCGTAAACAATCACCTACCGAAGAAAGTCAGGAGTGAACGATATGCTCGGCTCAATTATTCAAACGAAAAACCCACGTATGAATCCCTATCTCAAGACGGCTATGCTTATTTTTATAACAGCTGCTTTTATCGAACTTTTTAGTTTTAGTCGTTCGCATAGTTCATCACAATTAGCACTATCCCTTCTCTTTGCCTCATGTGCTTGTATATGCTACTTAGAGCGTTCAGCTCAACGCCCTATAAAACGACAGCATAGTAAAAAACAACAAACATCACCCAATTTACACATTCTATTCCCTCTATTCACTGGTTTTTTATGGTTGATTGGTGGTGTCTACATGCTGTGGTTCATGCTACAAGAACCTACATTACCACTTAATCCTAATGCAGTATATACATTAACTACTATGAGCGCTCTCTTTGTTTTATATGCTTTTATTCAACTGCAAAAACGTGCAACGCACATACAAACGAGAAAACAATTTATCAAACGCGCGTTACTATTCTTTTTACCAATTCTAGCTGTATTTACAGCCAATATCGTCTATGATGTGACCACTACTTTATTAATTGACCAGTTAGCTACTTGTATCATCGCTATTTACCTTTTCAAAAATGGCTGGTCATTAATTAAAACAGGCAGCACCTATCTCTCTTATGGTGCGTCAAACAGTCTAGACCTCGTTCAGTTAAGTCAAGATTTATACTCTTTTGAATCTGTCAAACAGGTGGAAAAGTTACAAGCTTGGGCAATTACACCACAACTTTTCGGTGTAAAATGCGAATTAGTAATTCAAGGGAATGAACATCATCTGAATCAAATTATTGATGACATTACGAATTTCGTCTTAAATCATTATCAAATTGAGCATATTCATTTTGATATTATTCCAATCTTTATTAGTCGACCCGATCTCTCATAAATTTAAAATCATATAAAAAGACTTTAGAAAGCCTAAACTTTCCAAAGTCTTTTTGATTGTGTTTAAAAATTTTAATGTAAATTGAAGTATAAACCGACTAACGAATAAATAATAACTGTCGAGAATAATACAGTCATATGGATTAATGAGTAGACAAATAATAATGTCGCCCATTTCTTTGGATCTTTTTTGTGGTAGCCATAAACATTCATAATGAGCCAAGCAATACTTAGTAAAATGGCAACTGACATTAATCCATAGCTTAATGTACCAAGTGGAATACAGCTAATGATTAGTAGAACGAGGTAAACATTTGTTGTAATGTATGTACGACGCATACCTTTCGCTGCTGGTAACATCGGAACATTCGCTGCCTTGTAGTCGTCCATTTTACGAATTGCGATTGCATAGAAGTGTGGCATCTGCCAAATCAGTGTAATGACAAATAAACTTAAAATAGCTGGGTTTAAAATATTTGGATTGATGGCTGCCCATCCAATCAACGGTGGCATCGCACCTGATAAACTTCCAACTTCCGTATTATAAACTGTATGGCGCTTCGTCCACATTGTGTAAGGAACTGTGTATAGGAATAGACCTGCGAATCCAAGTAATGCTGCCATTGGCGTAGCAACATACAACATACCTACACCAAAAATAGCTAATACAGTTGCTAAAATAAGCGTCGTTTTCACAGAAATTTCACCTGTAACAGTCGGACGCTTCTTCGTACGTTCCATTAAGCGGTCAATATCACGATCATATGCATTATTAAATGCACCTGCTGACGCGATAACGGCTGCTGAACCAACTGTTGCCGCAACAATATTCATAATTAAATCAACTGGATTTAATTCATACTTGTATAGCGCTAATGTCAAACCAGCGAACATCGGAATTAAGTTCGACTTAATAATACCTGTTTTAACGGTTTGAGCTAATAACTGTGACTTGCTTCCCTGAAAGATTTCGACAGTTGTTTCTTGCTCTAGATTTTTTTCACTTTGCATTGGTTGATTTTTCATTCCTTTACATAGCAATAAGCTAGAAAATAAGTACGAATCGTATAATGTTATACAAATTGCAATAATTCTATCATACCAAACTTCTAACTATTTACATACCATTTCTATTGAAATTCACATAATATACAACATTCATATTTATGTAGCACAATCCTTTTCTTTCCGTACGATACACCCTATAATTAACTTCTAGTTTGAAAGGAGTTTTATACATGATGTATGGATGGATTGGATTAGGAAATATGGCGCAAGCGATTATTAAAGGGATGCTTGCCGCTGAAAATTATGATGCAAAAACAATTTTAGCATATAATCGCTCACAGGAAAAAGTAACACGTTTTGAAAAAGAGTATGGCATTGTAGGATGTCATTCTGTAGAGGAATTGCTTGATGCAGATGTGATTGTTTTAGGTGTACAACCGCAGCAGTTAGAAGCTGTTTATGCACAGATTGCTGGACAATTAAAGCCACATCAAATTGTTGTATCGATGGCTGCTGGTAAAACCATCGCACAATTACAACAAGGATTAAATCACCAACTTGTCTGTCGTATCATGCCGAACATTAATGCGATTGTCGGCGCTTCTACAACAGGATTTGCGAGTGCACCCGAATTAACAAACGACATGAAACAAGCTGTTCGAGCGATGTTTGAAGCAGTTGGCTCTGTTATCGAAATTCCAGAAGAACAGTTCGATGTGTTCTCTGCAATTGCTGGCGCTTCTCCAGCGTTCACGTATTTATATATCGATTCATTAGCACGTGCTGCTGTGATGGAAGGTATAGATAAAGGAACTGCTCTCCAAATTGCTGCAAGTGCTGTACTCGGTAGTGCTGAAATGGTTCTTCAGTCGAATGAACACCCATGGGCGCTTGTCGATCAAGTTTGCTCACCAGGTGGTACAACGATTCAAGGTGTGACATCACTTCAAAACAATCATTTCGCTAGTACAATCTACGAAGCGGTACAAGCGGTCATTGCACGAGATCGTGTATTAAAATAAGCGATTTATAAGAAAGGCGTGTTCTGCTACGTTGCATGTAGAGCACTCTTTTTATACATTTATTTATTACATTAACATATTAATTCATTGGTATTGATTCACTCGTATTTTCTTTTTTTCGCTTCATTTCGTTGACATTCTTTTCGTTTAATAGTATATTAAATCCACTAAATGAAACCGTTTTCAACTACTACGATTGGAGTGATGACTCATGATTATGCAACAAGTTCGTTCTTCAAAAATTCAGGCGATTGGCTATAACGCGAGCGCTATGATTTTACGTGTTGAGTTTTTAAAAGACGGTGTTTTCGAATACTATGGTGTCCCTGAACGAATTGTGAAGGAATTTTTAGATGCAGAGTCATTGGGCATTTATTTTAAGCGCTTCATTAAAGATCGGTATCGTTTTGTTCGTTTAGGTTAAACACAAATAAAGGTAGTGATTTATGTTTGGATTGCATAAATCACTACCTTATTTGTTTGATTGTTCAAACATGTCTGTACCTCTATTCTGGGTATTTTAATTTTAAAAATCGGTGATCGTGCTGACTTTGTTTTTTGAGCATCTTTGCAATATGCGGTAATTCTTCTCGATTAGATGATTCATATGCGTCTAAAATATGCTGATATTCTTTACGGTATGCTAAATATTCTGGTTCCTTTTTAAAAACTTCTTCAAAATGCGCTACAGCTTGCTTTGACTGCTTATGATATTTTTGTTGGATCATGCCAACTAAATAATGCACATTATTTTCTTCGTCTACTGTTAAATCCAGCTCGCGTAATCCCCTCTCATAAACATCAACTGCTCGATTCTCCATGAATAGTAGTTCCATCACAAGTCCTTTTCTCAGTAATTGTTCATACGTCATAGGATGTTCGTGATAAAGACGAATACATTTCATCGTAATTAAAGAGATGAGTAATATCATGATAAATAAAATCATCGCGTATCCTCCTTCTAAATCTCTGTCCATAACTGAGACTTGTGCTTGTTACTTACTTCTATTATATAGGTCTTTTATATGACATTCAATTAAGATGATATGAATTGTTTGTAAATTCTGCCCATTAACATAAAGTTAAAAGAGTGTTATAGTTAAAGAGAAAAATTTTGACGTGAATAGGGGAAAAAAATGATTGAAGTAAAAGTATCTCCCATCAGTGATGGAGAATTTAACCGTGGTGTTTTCGCAAGTGTCGACATAAAAAAAGGAACACTTTTTCATCAAGCACCTGTAATTGCTTATCCGAATGAAGAACATGAACACATTGAAAAAACATTGTTAGCAGACTATGCATTCGAATATGGCATTGGACGTTCAGCAATCCTACTTGGATATGGCATGTTATTCAATCATAGTTATACTCCGAATGCAGACTACGAAATTAATTTTGATAATCATACATTCGATTTCTTTGCTTATAAAGATATTAAACAAGGTGAAGAAGTATTTATTAATTATAATGGTGATATTGATGATCAAGACGCTCTTTGGTTCCAAGAAGAAAAATCAGAATAATTCGGTCATCCTATATAAAAAGGACTTCAAGCCATAAAATCGGTTGAAGTCCTTTTTGTTTATTATTTTACTTTTTTGTATGTTACAGATTTTGTCGAACTTGTATAAAGTACATTATTCTTAGCTGTCACATATACTTTACCACCGCGATCTGACAACTTTGTTGTTTTAAAAGTTACCGTTGAAGAAGTTGCTTTCTTCTTCGCGATTACTTTTTTCTTTTTAGCATCTGCATAAACGATGACTGTATCACCCTTTTTCACACCTGTCACTTTTATGCGGTCGTTTTTTGTACCCTTTTTATTCGCGACACTTGCTTTTGGTGTTGCTGTTGTCACATATGCTTTTAATTGATAATGTAATAAAAATTCATCATAAGCATCTCCGCTAACACGTACATAATACGTACCTTTTTTAACAGATGCTGTTGTCACATAATGATTACCTGACTTCGTTGTTGTCTTTTTTAATTTCTTTTTCTTCGCATCGTAAATATTCATTGAAAAGTCTGCACGTTTTTTTGTTGATGCTTTCAATACCAATTTACCTGTTGTTGGCACTTGCACTTTATAATAATCGACATCGTCAAATAAGAATGCAAGTGACCCTTCGTACACTTTGCTACGCTGCATTGCTGTTGCTTTTGCACGTGTATCATTTGATTCATATTCAACGTATTTTTTTGTTGATTTTGCTAAAGATACGCTATATGCATTACCATATTTTTTCACTTCCGCAGCTTCACCAATTGCCATAACGAAATATGTACCTTTTTGTAAACCTACATATGCTGTGTGTTGACCGATTGAGTCTTCGCCCTTCATATTGTCAATTAAAGCGACCACTTTTACTTCATCTAATAATTTTTCAAATTCTGCATCTGAAATCGTTTCTTGCTCTAACTGTTCAATTTGTTTTGCTGTTAATCCTTTCACTACAGCTAAACCAATTGCTTTTTTACCTGCATCTTTAAAAGACAATTTCATTGTTTGCTTTTTTGTAGATGTGAATTGGAAATAATCCATTCCATCTGCATCTAGCGTTCTTTTAACAACCGTTCCTAGTTTAACAGAGTCTCCTTGTGCTGCTTGTGCTGAATAATTATTCACACTTAAGGCTCCGCTAACTATCAATAAGAAAGCGATGAACGCAATACTTATTTTTTGATAATTTAATTTCATTTATACACCTCTTTAATCATTTGTTTATTATTTTAACAAATATTACATAATAAAAATATGCTTTTTCATAAATTTTTTTGATATTTTGCCTTTTGATTATTCTGAAAAAATAAATTATATTTCTAAATAAAATATTGTGAATTTTACAAATTAAGATTAGACTGTATAGAAACTGTATTTTTTAGAAGGAGCTGTTTTGTATGACAATTAAAATTGGTATTGTTGGATATGGAAATTTAGGACGGGGTGTAGAAGGTGCCATTGCACAAAATGAAGACATGGAATTAGTGGCTGTATTCACACGTCGCGATCCTGAAACGGTAAAAATCCAATCGAACGCAGCGATTCATCACGTAGATGACGCAGAAAAATTCATCGGCAAAATTGATACGATGATTATTTGTGGCGGTTCTGCTACAGATCTTCCCGAGCAAGTTCCTCACTTTGCGCAGTGGTTTAATACGATTGATAGTTTTGACACACATGCAAAAATTCCTGAATTCTTTGAAACAGTAGATGCTATAAATCAAAAATCAAATACGACTTCTATTATCTCAGTAGGTTGGGACCCAGGTTTATTCTCGCTAAATCGTGTACTCGGAGAAGCTGTTTTACCGAAGGGGGATACATATACATTTTGGGGTGATGGCTTAAGTCAAGGTCACTCAGATGCGGTACGTCGTATTGTTGGAGTAAAAAATGCTGTTCAATACACACTACCTGTTCCAGAAGCAGTAGAAAAAGTACGTAACGGTGATGCACCTGCACTATCAACACGTGAAAAGCATACACGCGTATGTTATATCGTCTTAGAAGAAGGTGCTGATGCGGCGAAGATTACCGAAGAAATTGTAACGATGCCAAACTATTTTGCAGACTACGATACAACAGTTCATATTATCTCAGAAGATGAATTTAATACGAATCATACGGGCATGCCACATGGTGGTTTTGTTATTCGCTCTGGTCAATCGGATGCTGGTCATAAACAAATTCTTGAGTTTTCACTTAAGTTGGAGAGTAACCCTTACTTTACATCAAGCGTATTAGTTGCATATGCTCGTGCAGGCTATCGCCTATCTCAAAAAGGTCATGTTGGTGCGCTTTCTGTATTTGATGTACCGTTCAGTGCTATCTCACCTAAAACACCTGAACAATTGCGTGCCGAATTATTATAATTCATGCGAAAGGAGTTAGGATATGCTTAAAACAGATAGGATTGGTGAACAAGAAGAAGACCACTTTATAAAAGGTGTAAAAGATAGTCTACCTACTTTATTCGGTTATATAAGTATTGGGATCGCATTCGGTGTTGTAGGAATCGCTTCAAATTTAAGTATACTTGAAATTACATTGCTGTCGATTCTTGTTTATGCAGGTGCAGCCCAGTTTATTTTTTGTGGACTATATCTTGCCGGAACGCCTGCTTCAATTATTATTTTAACGACATTTATTGTAAATTTACGCCATCTACTAATGTCGCTAACAATCGCTCCTAGCTTTACGAGCCAAAGCCTACTACGCAATATAGGCTTTGGTTCTCTTTTAACTGATGAAACATTTGGTGTAGCTGTTACAAAAAGAGCGCAAACAGGAACACTTGGACCAAGATGGATGGATGGACAAAACATAACGGCCTATCTTGCATGGATTGCAGCTTCCATTATCGGTGCCTTAATTGGAAAATGGATTCCAAATCCTGAAAGACTTGGCTTAGATTTTGCACTCACTGCTATGTTTGTTGCTTTACTTGTACTATCTATCACCGCTGCAAACCGTACAAAAATCATGCATTATTTACAATTGATTGGCTATATGGCGGTAATTATTTATTTCCTTTTATATTTCACATCCACACATATTGCAGTACTTGTCGGTACAGTGGTTGTCGCAACAATTGGGGTGGTGACGGAGAAAAAATGATAACGTCTTCTATGATGTGGTTATTACTTGGGTGTGCGATTGTTACGTGGTTGCCGCGTATACTACCTTTTGTATTCGTAAAAAATATGATATTACCACCTATTATTTTGAGATGGTTAGCTTATATCCCTGTTTGTATTTTGAGTGCACTCGTTATGACGAACCTCTTTGATGCAAGTGGCTCTTACGTGACATTCAATTGGCCGATTTTAGTTGCTTTTATACCAACCGTACTCATTGCCATTTGGACGAAAAGTTTATCAACTACGGTCATTGTTGGTGTCATATGTATGGCTACGATTCGATTTATATTTTAAAGTAAGACAAAAGAGAGCCTAAGCGTATGCTGAAGCTCTTTTTTTATGATATTTTATAATAAATCATAAGAAAAAAGGCAAGGGATTTCCCCCGAGCCTTCACCAAAATGAACCCATTTTTTGATTAATTTTCCTATTTAATTATTCGCACTATATGCACGTGATTTGATTAAATTTTCTCTTCTTGCACTTCAAATTGGTCAAGTTGTTGAAATGCATGTTTAAAAATTTGCCCAAATCGTTCACGATCTGCTAAAGCGTTTGTGACACGTTTTGTATACATAGCGACTTCATCTAAAAAATCACGATTCTCCCATAAATATGCGTTTCGATGAAGTAAAAAATACGGTTGATTTGGATCATTGAATAATGTAAGCGACTTTAGAGATCCCACCTTCTCGTAGAGCCAGACATTCAACTGATTCGCTAAACAACTCGCAACTTGGCATTGGCGAATTTGATCATCTACAAGAGTATTTTTTATTTGTTGAAAAAATTTATTTTTTCGTATTGCATCAAAAATTAAAAAATCTCCTGTATAATACATTGTTTTTTCCATTGATTCCATAACGTCTTTTGATAAACGCCGCATCATTAACCAAAGATTTAGGCAATTATGTATGACGTCTTTTTCATTCAGCAAACCTTTTTCAAATTCTAAGTCGTGACAATGCTCATGAAATAAGTTTGTGAATTCTTGTACTTGACTGTCATCAATGAAAAACAGCGATGCATCTTTAGTTAATGTATATTGCACAAATTTCACCTCAATAAGATAATGTTAATAAATTTTAAAATTAGGACAATATCTCCAATGTTTATTTTGTTCATTATACATACCTAGTCAAATTATAACCTTTATTTCCTATTTTTAAACATACTATTTCATCATAAAATTACCTTAAAATCCAATTTTAGGTATTTAATACTCTTTTTTGTTACAAAATAGTTAAATTTTACTTCTAAAGACTTATTATTTTTTATAAACATCTTCTTTTTAAAACAATACTTTTTCACTATAAACATAGTAAAAACGAATTATATTTTAAAAAGAAAATCAATAAAAATAAAGAACATCAGAAAAAATATGCTCAACATAGAAAATCCCGTATGATTTTTCAAATCATACGGGATTTGTTCGTTCAAATCAATTTCTACTTCGAAAAACGAATAAAGGTAGGCAAGAAAAGAACGCAACGTCCTGTTTCAAATCTTGCTCCACTACACCAAGTGCATAGGGGCATGGTTTCAAACGCATCTTCACTACGTTCATGTAGGGTTCTAGCTCATGCTATTCCCGCAGAGTGTTTTTCTACGCATACAATTGATTTAACTATTCATATTTGAGACATATTGATTTTATTGTGTCTAGTCTCTTTCATACAAAACTAACTAAATTTTATACCATTTTTGAATAAATATCGAAATTGTAGACTGCAATTTTTTGTAATTATTTTTGAATTTCAATGTGAAATAGAAAGCACGCATAAATTGTAATACTTCTGTACGTCCTTTTAAGAAATGTGCGCTAAATCCTTCATATTGAGAAATCATCTCTAAGCGATCAAAGATTTGTTCAATCCATTCTACAAGTAAATCTTCTTCTATACCATTCGCCAGTAATAGCTCAATTAATGATAAAAAACGTTCTTCTTCATCATCTGTAAAAACATGCTCTTTCCAAAAATTCGATTGAATCGCCATCAATACAGGTGCTGCATACGCTGTATATTCCTGACGTTCTTGTAAGAGGACATAGATGAGTAAAGTAGCATTTCCAACAGAATAAGCAAACCCCTCTTCTGTGTACGCACGCAAGTCATGTTCACGTTCCATTAATAAAAGTGCATCTTCTAAAATTTTCTTTCCTAATTCACTTTTCATTTGATCTTCTGTTAGAAGTAAGCGTAACCATTCAGTTGAAAGCGCACGCTGAAATACAGTAGTTTCATGTTTACTTCCTACTGTACCTAATAGTAGATTTTGTGATACAATCTCGTCGATTAATTGTTGTTTTTGCTCATCTGATAAAATATGATACTGTACTAAATCAATTAATAAACGATAATTTAATTCATCACGCACTTGAGGATCGGCATCACCTAGATGCTGGATCATGTCATTTAAAAATTCAGTTTGAGGTTCTAAAAAAAACTGACGTTGAATTGTAGGGCCACCATTTAAAAGTGTTGTTGCCTGTTCAATAAAGTTCATATGTATAGCCTCCAAAAAAATAGTTTTCAACTCATCATAACTATTTTTTCAAAAAATGGCTACTACTTAAAATCGACGTTCAAAATAGGAACAACTTGCGGCTAATTGTTGGAAACTTTCTTGTAATGCCACACGCGGATTTTCTCTTCGTATAAACTGTAAATAATGTTTAGTTGCTTCATAGTATGCTTCATGGAAAATTGCATAATCTTCATCCACAAAACGTTCATCATTTAATTCAATGCAAATATGATTGTCCACACGCTCAAATAAGTAGAAGTTCTTCTTACCATACTGTTTTACTTTTTTTACAGTGTTTTGAGATTCAAACTCAATTAGTACATCCCAAATTAATTGCAGAAACTTACCTTGAAAATCAGAAGTTAATAATACTCGATCATTTTCTAAATCTCTTACTTCTACATCTTGAAAAAAGAAATCTTCATAATAAGCTGTTTTCAAATGTTCAAATGCATTGGAGATAAATTCAATTTTCATGCCCTTCCCCTTTTCTACATTGTGTATTATTTTGCGTATAATATGTATCATTTTTTCTTTTATATACATAATATTTCACTTCTAACATAAATACAACCTTCGATTCATAAATTTTTAGAAAAAACAAATAAATGTGTACATTAACGGTTTTTTTTAGAAGAAAACACAAATTTTTATGTGGAACATTGTTTTTTTATGCATTTTTGCTCATAAAAAGATGCAGCCTTCTTCTTGTTAAAGACTACATCCTATTCGCTATATTCTCTATTTTTTTAGCACATAGCACTCAATTGCTTTTGCAACACCTTCTTCGTCATTCGATGTGGTCATTGCTTTTGCAATTTCTTTTAAATCTGAAATGGCATTTTGCATTGCGACAGGAAAACCTGCTACTTGGAAAAGTGCCAAATCATTTGCACTATCACCTAGACACATCACTTCATCTAAAGAAATGTGTAAATGACGACACAACTTTTCAATTCCATATGCTTTTGAAATACCTAGTTGATTTATTTCATAATTCGTTGAAGCAGAACTTGTTAGTTCGATATCTTGCCACCCTTTTACTTGTTCATAAAAAGCTTGTAACTGCTTCGGATCTTCAGATTGTACGCCAATTTTTAAACAGCGCGCAATCTCCTGTTCATTTGGTATTCCATCAATAAATTCACCTGCATCTGTAAAACCCCAAAAAGGTATACCAATGTCCTCAATCGTTTTAAAAATATGCTGTGCTGTTTTGAGATCGATATAAGCTTTCTCTCCTACATGCCCTGCCTCATAATACACATCCGCACCATTCGCCGCTACAATAGGTTGCTTTAATTCCATCAATGCTTCATATGGACGAATACGTGAAATGCCTCTTCCTGTACAAACGACAACGTGAATTCCTTCTTCTACAGCTTGTTGTAAAACTGAAATCGTATGTGGACGAATTGCATGTTGTGAATCAAGTAATGTTCCATCTAAATCAATCGCAATTAATTTGATATTCGTCAAAAAATCACCTCATTATTATTTTACAGGGACTTGTGCAAGTAGCTGGTGCAATTCTTTTTGATTATGCACCACGTATGTTGCTTGATGAGCTGTCTCCTTATTCGCGCCATTATACCAACAACTATCAATTCCTATATTTTGCGCACCTTGAATATCAGAAGATAAAGAATCACCAATCATCAATGCTTCTGTAGGTATAATCTCTGTCGAATGTGCAAAAACATAATCAAAAAATGCTGTTTGTGGCTTTTGTGAGCCTGTTTGTTCTGAAATATAAATCGCATCAAAATACGAACGAATACCCGAACCATCTAAACGGCTATTTTGCGTTTTTTCTAAACCATTTGTTAGAGCATACATTCGATAACCGAGTGATTTGCAAAGTTTCAATGTTTCAAGCGCACCGTCAAGTAGCTGTGTTCCCTCACCTAAATATTGTTGGTAGTGTTTTGCTGCTCTCTCCCCATCAATCTCTTTCCCGAATTCTTTAAACGTTAAGGCAAAACGTGTATGAATAATTGTATTTTTTGAAATTTCACCGCATTCATATTGTGCCCAAAGACGCTGATTAATTTTTCTATAAGTTTGAATCAATTGTTGCTGATTATCTTCTGGTGCTAATTCACGCATAATACGTGTTAGCGCTTCTTTCTCTGCTAATTGAAAATCAAATAATGTGTCATCTAAATCGAATAATAAATAATGATATGTTTTCATATTACAACCTCCGTTATCCATTATATGCTAAAAAGTACTTGTCGTATAGGATGTTCTAGTGTAATATGTTACTAGTACACTAGAACAAATTGAGGTGATTTCCTTTTATGTTTGCTCGCTTTTTTGGATTACTCCAACGCGAATGGCGTCGGGATACAAAAGAATTTTACCTTTTAACATTAAGTACGATATTGATCATTTGGTTTTTACCGCTCTTAACACGAAAGGTGTTTATCTTTTCATTTTATGAACTCGTACTTGGATTGCTCGTTTTTACGGCGATGTTTTATGTATTTCTCATTCCTTTTCTGTTTGCCAATAGCATTCGAAAAGAGACCCAACAATTAGATTTATGGCTACATACGGAAGCACCATTTTGGCAACTTCTTTTTGTTAAATCTATCTATTATCTACTTGTAACTCTTGTTCAAGTTGTACTAATGGTCATTAGCACATTCATCTGTCTTGCACAATTGAATGTCACGTCACTTACATCCTTTGTTCCCATCATTTTCTTTTTAAGTTATAAAATGTTTGAGTCAGTTATTTTCAATCTACCATTTTTTGCGCTATTACTTGGCATTTTACTCTTTTTCAAACGCTACATTGGTCGATTTAGTTACCTTATAACAATTATTCTCTTCATCTTATTTATGCGATTTAATGTATTGCTTTATGAATTCACATGGTATAAAAACTTGATGTATACAGGTGACAACCTTGCTTCTTGGATTCCTATGCCTAGCAATTTCGTAGATGGTTTATATGATGTGATACATGAATTTTTGTATGTACGTGAAATTTATTTTGGGATTATTTTATTCGTTTTACTATTATTCATCAGTACATATTCGTTAGAGAAGGTGTTAAAAAGATGAATAATGATTTTAATCGTGAAAAACCCATCTATGCACAATTAGTCGAACGAATTTGCAGCGACATCATTAAAAATCGTTTGGCGCCTGGTATGAAAATGTTGTCTGTACGTGAATATGCACTTGAAGTGGGTGTTAATGTCAATACAGTTCAGCGTGTTTATAAGGAGTTAGAACAGATGAGACTAACGGAAACAAAAAGAGGACAAGGTACATTCATTACAACGGATGAAGCACGTATTCAATTACTTCGACAAGAAACACGTAGACGCATTGTCGAGCAATTTTTTCACAATATGAACGAATTTGGTTTTACAAAGGAAGAAGTACTGGCAGAAATTAAACGGTTAGGAGCTGATACACATGATTAACGTAAAGAAAGTGTGTTATAAACATCGCAACCGTCCCGTTCTAAACGATGTCTCTTTTCAAATTCCGATTGGTAAGGTTATTGGTATTGCTGGAGAAAATGGTGCAGGTAAATCTACACTTCTGCGTCTACTTGCTGGTATTAAAAATCCTGATGACGGCACGATTACATTAGATCATCAACCATTGACACATCGAACATGTAGTCGCTTCGCCTATTTACCTGATACGGATGATTTTTATAGTTATTTAACAGGTGTACAACTATTTCAATTTTATGAAACGCAATTTGAAGATTTTAATTTCCTAAAAGCACTCGAAGTAGCTGATTTTTTAGACATTAATATTGAACAAAAAATTAAAACACTTTCAAAAGGACAGCGTGGACGCTTAAAAATGGCCGCGACTCTCGGGCGTGAAACCACGTATTATTTTATGGATGAACCGTTCTCTGGGCTAGATCCTATGGTACGTGATTCACTCATTAAAGGATTAATTCGCTTCACAGATGCTGAAACACAAACGATTGTGTTATCGACACATGAATTATATGAAGTTGAACCGATTTTAGATGCACTTCTTCTACTAAAGAATGGTGAAGTCATCTCCTATCACTCGCTTGAAACAATTCGAGAGGAATGGCAGCAAGATGCTGTTTCTTGGATGAAAAAACAATATCGAAAGGAATGAAGACATTGAAAGCAGTTGTAGAATTGCAACAACTATCGAAAACGATTAAAGGCAAAGAAATTATTAAAAATGTCAACTTATCTCTTTACGCTGGACAGATTACAGGATTTTTAGGACCGAATGGTGCTGGTAAAACAACCACAATTCGTATGATGACAGGGTTAATGAAACCTACATCTGGTGACGTACTAATTGAAGGGAAATCAATTACAAAAGAATTTGAAGAAGCGATTTCAAATGTTGGTGTAATTGTTGAAAACCCTGAAATGTATAAATTTATGTCAGGTTATAAAAACTTACAACACTTCGCGAATATGCATCCAAATATTACAAAAGAACGTATTAATGAAGTGATTCATCAAGTAGGACTTGAAAAACGTATTCATGAAAAGGTAAAAACGTATTCACTTGGTATGCGTCAACGCCTTGGCTTAGCACAGGCATTACTACATCGTCCTAAGTTTTTAATTTTAGATGAGCCAACGAATGGATTAGATCCAGCTGGTATTCGTGATTTACGTCAGCATTTACGTAAAATTGCGGAACAAGAACAAGTGGCAATTATTGTATCAAGTCACTTACTATCAGAAATCGAATTGATGTGTGATAGAATCGCGATTATTCAAAATGGTGTACTAACAAATATTCGTGAAATGAATGAAACAGAAACATCTTACTATCAACTTGAATTAGAAGGTGACGCAGTAGGTTGTCTGCAAACACATGGTTATACATTCACACAAAATGAACAGCTATTCAAAGTAGAAATTGATCGTCAAAACGTTCCGACTCTACTACAACAATTAATGGATGCCAATGTACAAGTATATCAAGTTGCACCATTCCACGAATCACTTGAAGATCAATTCTTAGCAATGACAGGAGGCGGACAAATTGCTCAAACTAATTAAAAATGAATGGGTTAAATTATGGTCAAAAAAATCTTCATGGGTCATGTTAATTCTAACATTAGCAGTTATTGTTGCAATGCTAGTAGGTTTAAAAACATTCGATAAGTTAGTGAATGGAGATGAGGAACCAACTTCTTGGAAAGAACAACAACAAATGACGATTGAAGGCAATAAAACCTTCCTCACTGAAGAAAATCTAACAACAAAAGAAAAAGAACGTCTAGAAAATGAAATAAAGATTGCTGAATATCGTTTAAAGAATAATGTAGAACCACCTGCTTCTGATTCAACAGCGAGCTTCCTTGAAAGTAGTGTAAGCGCCCTATCTCTTATCTCATTATTCGGTGTCATCGTTGCAGCAGGAATTGTATCATTCGAATTCGGCACAGGTACGATTAAAATGTTATTAACACGTCCGATTGCTCGTTGGAAAATTCTTCTATCAAAACTAATTACAACTTTCTTATTTACAATCTTATTAACTACAGTTGGATTTGCATTAAGTGCTCTTTTAGGCTATGTATTCTTTGATTCTGCTGGTACATCACTTACAATACAAGATGGAAAAGTAACAGAAGTCAACCTTATTGGACAAACACTATATAGTTACTTATTAAGTTATGGTGATATTTCGATGAGTATCTTCTTCGCCTTCATGCTTGGTACATTATTCAGTTCAAGTTCACTGGCGATTGGTTTAACACTATTCATTACATTTACTTCTGCTACACTTGTTGCACTACTTCAAAAATACGAGTTCATCAAGTATTTCTGGTTTAGCGTAACAGATTTGAATGGAATCGAAAAAGGCTACACGATTCTACCTGACTTAACAATCGGGTTTGCCTTATCAGTCATGGCTGTATATGCGATTATTTTCTTAGTGATTAGCTTCTCTGTCTTTACAAAAAAAGATATTACAGCTTAAACAAAAAACAGATGTCATGTAGTGGCATCTGTTTTTCTTCGTCTTGGACGGGTATGGTTACATACATAGTTTTGACTGTACTTTTTAAAAAAGCTATTGAATAATAAATTGACGGTTTTTTTCCGTAATTTAAGAAAGAAAGAGGAGATTATATGATGCACTTTACATTGAATAACGGCGTAAAAATGCCAGGTCTTGGTTATGGTACATTCCGTTCGGAAGAAGGTAGCGATTTAGCAAAAAACGTCAAACACGCTATCAAAGTTGGCTATCGTAGTATTGATACAGCTTTTATTTATCAAAATGAAACATCTGTCGGTCAAGGCATTAAAGAGGCAATTGAAGAAGGTCTTGTGACACGCGAGGAATTATTTATTACAACAAAAGTGTGGAATGATGGCTTATCATTTGACGAAACGATTCAAGCGTATGAGGACTCTTTAAAGCGTCTTGGGCTTGATTATATTGATTTATACTTAATTCACTGGCCAGGCTTAGATGAAAACTATGTAACCGTTTGGAAGGCACTTGAACAGTTGTATAAAGAAGAGCGTGTTCGCGCAATCGGTGTATGTAATTTTGAAGTGCCTCATTTAAAACACTTACTTGCACATACAGATATTGTTCCTGTCATTAATCAAATTGAATTATCACCAAAATTAACACAAGAAGAGGTTCGTGCATTCTGTAAAGAACATAATATTGTTGTAGAAGCTTGGTCTCCTCTTATGAATGGTGAACTTCTCACAAACGAAACAATCATCGAATTGGCTGAAAAGTACGAACGTACACCTGCACAAATTATTTTACGATGGGATTTACAATCTGATGTTGTTACGATTCCTAAATCAATGACACCAAAACGCATTGAAGAGAATTTTGATTTATTCAACTTTACGATTTCAGAAGATGATATGAAAAAAATCGACGCTTTAAATGAAGATTTCCACTACGGTCCAAAACCAACCGTTTTTGATTTTGGGCGTTAAAACTTTCTAAGCATTCCTTTTTAGGGGTGCTTCATTTTACTGTGAAAGGGAGTGGTCATATGCCGTTAGATCAATCATTTGAACAACAAGCAAAGCAGTTAAAAGTTGAATTAACACGTTTTATGATGGCTTATCGTTTTGCTTTAGACGAAGTTGAAACAAAGGTAAAAATTTTAAAAGAAGAATTTCATCTCATTCACGAGTATAATCCAATTGAACATATTAACACACGTTTAAAATCACCTGAAAGTCTTATTGCTAAAATTCAAAAACGACAAATACCACTTGATTTAGTTTCTATAAAAGAAAATATTCAAGATATTGCTGGTATTCGCATTACGTGTTCTTTTGAATCAGATATTTATCGTATACAAGAGATGATTTGTAAACAAGAAGATTTAAAGGTTGTTAAAATTAAAGATTATATCCAACAGCCAAAAGAATCAGGTTATCGTAGCCTGCATTTGATTTTACAAGTACCTGTCTTTTTGTCTGATCGTACGGAGAATGTGTATGTTGAAATGCAAATTCGTACGATTGCGATGGATTTTTGGGCAAGTTTAGAACATAAAATTTACTATAAATATAATAAAGACATCCCCGCTTATTTATCTAATCAACTCGTAGAAGCTGCACATACAGCCGCCCTTCTCGATAAGAAAATGGAGAAATTAAATGAGGAAGTTAATATTCTGAAAAATCAACAGGAGGATGCTGCCTACGACTATCGCTCCTTACAAACAACAAAATTATTTGCGGCACTCCAACAGATAGCAATTCCTTCTTCAAAGGAGGAATAATAAAAAAGCACAGTCCCCCAAACGACTGTGCTTTTTTCATGATTTATTCTGCTTCTACTGATTTAAATTCATAACCCTTTTCTTCCATCGCTTTTGATAAAGCAGCGAAAGCTTTTGGGCCAATACCATGTAGACGTTTTAGACTCTCTACGTCAATCTCACGCAAGTCCTCTAACGTATACAATTCCGCAGTGTGTAATGCACGAATCGCAGGTCGAGCTACTCCCTCTGGCCAATGATTCATTCAAAATACCCTCCTTGTTTTTGCTTAGTTCTTTTATAGTTAATTCTAAAAAATCAAACTATGTATTTAAATTGTATAAAATCTATTTCTTACAAGTTCAATATTTTATCATACTATTTTGTTAAAAGGTCTTTTCCATTAAAATAATTATCATCATATGACAATTTTATGAATTGCATCTGGATTGTCTTTACACCTACATACATTATACCGATGATTAAATATCCTTTCAAAATTCTATCATGAAACTACTAAAATAATTGTGACAATTGTGAACAGAAACAAAGGTCGATTATTATTGAAAAGTATGGTATATTGTAGTGTATATGAATAAAGGACGTGAATTTTTTTGATTAAAATTGAAATGCCAAAACCAGACGTAGTCATTCGTCAACGTGAACAAAAACTAAAAGATGGTGAAGTACCGATTCCATCAATTTATGGTTTCATCGACTTCCATAAAGTACCTCGTGATAAAGGCGGCTTAATTCTATTCTTCAACGAAGATAATGAATTATTATTTGTCGGAAAAGCGCGTAAATTACGCCCTCGTTTGAAAAAACATTTCCAAGACCAAGTATCACCATTAAAAAATCATCGTGAAGAAGTTGCGAAGATTGAAGTATTCGTAGTAGAAGATCCAATGGAACGTGAAATCTACGAAACATATATGATTAACACATTACGTGCAAAACATAACATTGATAAAGTGTTTTATAAAGACTAATTAAAAGACAGAGGACTGGATACTATCCATCCCTCTGTCTTTTTTATTATGCATCATATGTTTCTAATAAACGATGTGTTTCGTAAATTGCATACTGCTTCAAATCTTGGTCATGTTTAATCAAGTAAGGGTCTAAGTATGCTTGCCACGCTTCCGATTCATCATATGTTAATTGTTCTTCTTTTTCTTTCATATTCCAACACGTAATGTGCAGTTCCTCTGCGAATTGTTTACCATCTGGGCAAAGTGTTGTGGGTGTCATTAAAATCGCACGTTCACAATCGTAATATGCACGCCCTGTTGCAAAATGATTCATCATTTCAGGTGTGAGCTTTTCAGGTTCTTTACATACCATCATCGCAGTTCTTACACCATGTTGTTGTGCAATAATGGCCACCCCAAAACTTTCAGAAGGTACAATGATTTGTACATCTTTATAAGCCATATGTTGAATTAATTTTGCATAATATAAAATTAATTCATATTCTGTCATTAATTCGACAGGTTTAATCGTTGTTTTTTCTTCAATAAATCGCTTATGTAATTTTTTAATATAGATTTGTGCTTTTTTTAGCCTACTTGATTGCTGAAAACGTTTGACGGCATGCACTTGATCTTTCTTCTTATGATACGTTCGTTTTGAATGTAATGGCGGTAATTTTTTTATTTTTCGGATTGCATCTTGTATATAATAAATACCTAATCCGAGTAAAATAGATGAAATGAGAACCATCCATGCTTCCGTCCACATCCAACGATACGTGTAACCTACAGCTTGTACATATTGTTGAATCGTTTGCGTATCATAGAAAAAAGGTGCAAAAATCCACGGTGTTAACTGTAAATAGAACGCAACAAGACAACTTAGTAGCAGTTGATGAATTAAACGTTGCCTATTTTTTTCAATCTTTTCATGATGATGTTGTGCATACTTTTCTTTTAAACGATCTTCCGTTTGAATAATCGATAAAATATGCTCTTTTGCACAATCTGGGCAATATAAAACAATCTTATGTTCTTGTAATACTTTACTTTGTTCTTTCTTGTGAAATTCGCAAGTATAACGCACGATGTCCATTTCCTTTCACTTCTTTTACGGTACTGTTCTATTATAGTAATAACTATATAATCCCGCATGAGTGATAACACTCACATTCCACAAAAAAAATTGGCACTAATCGTATAGAAAGAATCAATTCAAAAGAAGGAAATATACTTCTTTTGAATTAAATCTTTAATAGGTCATTTCTAACAGTAATTCATCCAATATATCTTGGTAAACTGCTTGTTTTTGTTGGACATCTTCTACCGCAAGTTGTTTTTTCTTTTCTTCAAAGTACGTAATAACAGGTGCGTAATCCATATTTATCTCTTTGATTCGCTTTAACAAATGTGGTACATCTTCATACATCGTTTTTTGCTCTAATATTGATGTAATTTCTGTTTTTGCTTGTACAATCGGGTCAAAAGCTTGAAGTCGCTTGGCTGCTTTTTCTAAACGTACGACACGATATTCTGATTGATTTTCAATTTCTAAAATTTGTTTTTCAATTTCAATAAATAATTGTTGAATTTCATGTAAAAGAGCCGATTTTTGTTCTTTAAAATATGTTATAAATTGTTGCTCATATCGAACTACTTCTTCTCTTTTTGGTTCTGGGTCTGTAAAGAGTTGTTTTGAAACGCCTCTTTTATATTGCTGAACAAAACTTGCATATTCTGTATATAACTGAATTAACTTTTTACTCTTAGGTAATTCAGCTGTATGTGCTTTTAAAAATTCAACCAATTGATAAGACGTTTCTAATTGATGATATTCTTTTTTTAGTTGTTCAAATGTCTTTTCTAATTCATGAATTTTATGCTCTTGTTCTTTCGACTGATAAACAGCATCATCACTCTCATCCATAAATTCACGCAACATACTATAAGCTTCTAAATATGGATCGCGCTGTACCAATGAACGAATTTCTAAAATAAATCGATCCACCCATTCAAAGAACCGTTGGTGAATCAGATTTGAAAAAGCTTCATTATCTAAACGACACATCTGAATATACGCAAACAATTGATCAAAATTTGAGGACTGATATAATGCATGTTCGTCTTTTTCAACTGCTTCTTGCAATGCTTGAAAAGAAACCGATAATTGTTTGAAAGCACCGAAAAAATCTTGTTTTTCTAAAATTTCAGATGATAAATTATATGGATCTTCATTTAGTAAAAACAGCATTTCTTTCTGTTCTTGACCAATTCGTGCTAGTAATGCACGTTCTGAAGGTAATCCTTTAAACTGATGATTTGCGAGCCATACAACTGCTTGGCTTCGCTTTAAAAAACTCTCTTTAACAAAAACAGACTTTTGATACGAAGGTGTATCAAAAATTGTCACCGCTTTTAATAAGTCATGTTTTAAAACAATATCAACATAATCTAAACCACTTCGCATCATTTGAGAACTAAATGTATCCGATATGGCAAATAGCTCCACTTGACCCAGAGAAAACTGTGCAACTTGTCCATCTAAAAAGTGAGCTGTTACACTTTCTTCCTCACCATAATGAATGATTGTGTGTACATACGACACACCATGGTATTCACTTGGCATAACATGGCGATTCAATAGCGTATTAATAAACGTTGCTTTGTCTGCATATACATCACCAATAACGAGCAGTTTTAAATCGTCTTTTGAATCGGCAATCAGCTCACGTAATTTCCGAGCTGTAATACGCGTACTCATATGTTTACTAAGTAAAAATTGAATCCTCTGTAACTGTTGCTTCTCACCAATTAGTACAGGTTGTCCGCTACATTCGATTTGTTGGATTCGTTTTTCATATTGTGTATGATTATTCTTTTCCATATATGTCACAAACCCCTTTTCTACATATCTTTAGTATACATGATATGTGAAAAAACACTACAAACAATTACTATTTACTTATTATTTTTTTCAAAAAAATCATCGCTTTTCGACTTGTTTTTTCATTTCTCCTATTACTTTTATACCTATTTCAATTCAATAATTTCAATTTACTATGCTTTTATGTCTTTTTTCATACTTTATTTTTGAACCGGCTCATATAAACTTCGATAAAAACCACTTTCTTTTATTAAATCGTCATGTCTTCCTTGTTGAATAAGTTGCCCTTCTTTTAAAACGAAAATCCAATCCACAGCATGTAATACATCTATATTATGCGTTGTGAAGATTAATGTTTTTGTTCTCGTTGCTTCTTGAAGTGGTTTTAGAATGTGTAAGTTAATTGACATGTTAAACTCAGCTATTATTTGATCTAAAATAAGAACATCTGGATTCGCTAAAACAGCTCGTGCAATAGTAATTAATTGTCGCTCTCCTTGACTTAAATTATCACCATTCGAATAAAGCATCGTTTCATATTTTTCAGGTAAACGATTAATAAATTTATGTGCTTGTACTTTTTTAGCTGCTTGTATAACTTCTTCATCTGTGGCTGATGGATTACTTAATCGAATATTCTCTAGAATACTTCCTGTAAATAGATACATGTGTTCCGGAACACTATTAATGCATTTACGCAGTTGGCTTTTTTTATAATTAGATATTAGTTCATTGTTTATTAAGATGCGTCCACTTTTTAAATCATAAAATGTATTTAAATAATTTAATAATGCTGTTTTCCCCGAACCAGCTGGACCAATGATTGCCACTCGCTTTCCTAGCGGTATTTGCATCGAAATCTCTTTTAATACCATCTCACCTTCTGAATTTTCAATAGACATTTTTTCAATAATGATGTCTTCATTAATTTCGTTTAAAGATATTTTTTCTTGATCTTTAGTAAATTCATTGGGTGCATCTAACACTTCGAAAACACGTTTCACACCAGCATATGCAGCTTGTAATGAATTCAATGCATTTGATAACTGTTCAGTCGGTTTAAAAAATTGACGTGAGTAAGCACTAAATGAAGCAATCATTCCAATTGTTGCCATACCATATACCGTCATAATTGCACCTACTCCCACCATCAGTGTAAGTGCCATATTATTAAAAAAACGATTTAATGGTGCTAAAGAACTTGAAACAACTTCTGCTTGGAAATCTGCCTTTTTATAACATCGATTTCTTGTATTGAATGTATGCCACTGTTCCTTCTCTTGATTAAACAATGTCACTACCTCCGCACCTAATATATGTTCATTAATATGTGCATTCATATTTCCAAGCGCATGTTGCCTTGCTACATAATCTGTACTAGAGCGCATGACAATTTTTCGTGAAACATATAATAAAAACGGTAAAATAATAAAACTAATAAGTGCTAACTGCCATGACAGAAGCAGCATAGCAATAATGGTACCTGAGATTGTTAATATGGATGAAATCAGTGGAACTGCATTTTGACTCAATGCAGTGCTTAAATTATCTAAATCATTCGTTAGCCTACTCATTAAGTCTCCTGGCGAATGTTCTTTATGGTAACTGGGGGGTAAAACTTGAAATTTTTCAAACAACTCTAACCGTAACGCTCTCACAACTCCTACTGAAACTTGAATCATCATATACGTCTCAACCCATGCTAATGCGCTTACAACTAAATAAATAAGCGCTAAATAAAGTAAATGCTCAAAAGTACCTGAAATATCTCTCTTTAAAATGTATCGATCTACAATGTGTCCTAAGAGCGTCGGCGCGTAAACTGTTAATATTGTTGACAGGAGAATGGAGATTGAAACAATACAAATTTTAAGACGATCTCGTAATATATACCTAGTTAATCGCAATAAAACTGCTTTAGATGCTTGATGTTTTGTTTGTATTGATTCTTTCATCATCTATTTCCCCTCCTGTTGCGCATAGTACATCTGTTTATAATATGCTGATTGCTGTAATAACTCTTCGTGTGTACCCTTCGCTATTACTTCTCCCTCTTTTAATAAAATGAGTTGATTTACTTTTTGAACAGTCGATAAATTTGATGTTGCAATAATGAGTGTTTGTTGTTGTGCATGTTTTTGGATATATGATTGAATATGATTTACTTTTAAAAAGTCACGTGTAGGTATTAAATCATCGATTACAATCATTTTTGCTTCTCGAATCAAGGCACGTGCTATCGCTATACGTTGCTTTTGCTCATAAGATAATGTATCTATATCACTTTCTAATAAAGATTCTATATGTTGCTTTCCTGACCAAATGTGAAATTGTTTGAGTACATCTTTTAAACTCTCTTTGTTTGCTGTTATATTTCCATATTTCAAGTTGCTTTCAACACTACCTGAGAATAAAAATGCTTGCTGTGGTACAAATGCAATTTGTTGCCGAAGTTCTTCACCTTCAAAATGTTGAATAGATTGTCCATTTATTAAAATATCACCTTCTTGAAAAGCATGTAGTCGTGCAATGAGGCGCAGTAAAGTCGTTTTCCCTGAGCCGATATCGCCAATTATTGCTACACTTTGACCAAAAGGAATGTGAAAATTAAGATTTTTTAATTGAGGTTTCATTTGCTGTTTATAATAAAATGTAACATTTTGAAAAGTAATGTCCCCTATTTCAGAATGACTTTTAGGTTCAATTAGAGAAATATCTTTTGGAAGAGTGAAAATAAAAGAAAGGCGTTGAATGGAGGGAAGAGATCGCACTAATTGCATAAGTGCCATGATACTAAGTGTTACTGTGCTGAAAATTAAATTCAAATAGTTGATAAAGGCTAAAACAGCCCCTACTTGAATCTGATTTATATCAATTTTTAAAAGACCAATCCATAGCGTACTAACAATTCCTAAATTAATAATGAGCATGACAAGTGGGTTAAGGGAACCAATGACTTGTGCTGTCTTTTTATTTTGTTGCGTATAATTTCCATTAATTTTTTTAAAGCGCTGAATTTGTTCTTTTAGGCGATGGTAAGCTTTAATAATATACATGCCAAATAATGAATCAAATAATAATGTATTTACTGCATCTAATGCACGTTGAACATGACCATATAAAAAATAGGCATAAATTGAAAATAGTAAGACGATACATACTAATAAAATTAACATGCAGATGAGAATTATAAACAAATGATTCGCTGTAAACCAAACAACAAAAATTACTCCTATAAATATAAATGGCCCTCTAATTAAGACCATTAATAATTGTGTAAATGCTTGCTGAATAACGTTTACATCATTTGTTAGATTCGTGATTAGTCTTCCTACGCCTACTTCTTCTCGTTGCTTTTTTGTAAAATAACTAATTTTAATATAAAGTGCTGAACGTAAATCATTTGCCGCGTACACACTTGATTTTGTACCGAAATAAATACATGCAACCCCTGCAGCCAAAGCAATTAACGTACAGATTATCATATAAAAAATATACAATATTACGGTTTTCGGTTCATTCTGCTTAATTCCATGATCAATTACATACTGTACGCATAATAATTGGAAAAGTGTAGCACCTACTTCGATTAACATAAAAAAAGGCGCAAGTGTAGTAATAAACCAATATGGCTTAATAAAACGAAATAAACTTAAAAATTTTTTCACTTTATCACCTCTTTTTGAAAAACTTAAAAGTAATTGAATAAAAAAAGCCACTTCTTCGTTCTTGTTCGAACAAGAGGAAGAAGTAGCCTTCCCAACAAATATTAGAAATAATCGATGAAGCTTGGAATGTGATTTGGAATTAAATCTTCAAGTAGTTCAACCATTTCTTCAGTTGGTGTTGTAATTCGTTCAATACTATATAAATAACGCGGGCGCAAATAGCCGAGTAACATCGTGGTTAATGTTTGGATGGTCACGTGCACTGCATCATCTACTAAATCATCACTTAACTTTGTCACCGTTACGCGACCAGAAGCAGATGTCACTTCGAATGTTCCTTCATTCCACTTTGCAAGACGATCTTCCACCGCAATGCGTAATGTGAAGTCAGGTAGTTCAAACGGGAACTGTTCCATGAATGATTGCACATCGACAATACGTGCCATAAAGTACGGCGATAAACTTTGCTTAATTTCGCTATCTTGCATTAAAAAGGCGATGGATTCTGTTCCACTCGTTTTTCCAAATACATGATAAACCATGGATTTATGTGCATGAATGAAGTTCCATAGTCCTTTACGCGCTTCATTCGTTAAGTAGATTAATTCATCCACATAGAAGTTTTCTTCCATAATACGATAGAAAAGATAGCCGACTGGTTCGTCTGTTTCTGCTTCATAGTAAACAGCTGTTTGAAGTTGTGTATCACTTCCTTCAAACTTCTCTTCCCAGTAACTTTCTTGGAATTTTTCATTCCATGCGATTGGATTACGCACCATCATCCCATGCTTTTCAAGTGCGTATTCATGATAAATCTGTTTAATATGTTCATGTTCAAGTGGCACACGGCGCACCTGTCCTTCGATTTGGTCATAGTAAGGAATCTGTGTATCCTTCATTTGATATTCAACAATATCACTCATAATTTCAAAACCTTTATTACGATAATAAGGAATTGAGTATGGGAATAAGTATGAAATTGAACGGCCTTCGTCACGCATATTTTCTAAACTTTTTAAAATGAGCTTATGCATTAAACCGTGGCTTGAGTACTCTGGGTACGTGCCAACTGCTGTAATTCCCCCCATTTCATAAATTTTACCGTGAATGTTCACTTGGAACGGTAAATTTAATATTTGAGAAATCAAATGGTCTTTGTCGAACCAGCCCATCGCAGTCCCCTCACGGAATTGCTTTGATTTCGCATTAATGAATACACGATCTTTGTGCATCGATACATTAATTTGAAATACATAATTTAAAAGTTTAATAAATTGATCCATTTCTTCAATTTGGATCTCACGCAACTCTAACTGTTGCTTTGTCATAATTCCACTCCTCTTATTTGGTCCATCAAATACATCTATACCACCATTTTGACAATTATTAACACACTGTCTTATGTTTTTTATGTATGGCAAGTCTTTCTACTATATAAAGAAAGCATATTTTCCTTGAACCTTATATACTATCTTAATATTCTTTTATAGAACTGTCCAATAAAGTACTAAAGTGATTGAGTTTGGAGACGAGTGGTCCTTTTTGAGGCGCGAATGTTCGTTTTCAATCCAAAACTAAAAACTCTCGTTTGATCGTCACATCATACGAGAGTTGAATTTATTCGATATACTATTCGCCACGCATGTAATCTTTTGGGAGTGAGAAGCCACGTCCCATAATATCCGAGGCATTTAAGAAAATAACGAAAGAATCGGTTCCTTGTGTTTGGAGTAATTCTTTTAAATAGACGGCTTCTGACTGCTCAACAACGCTAAACAATAGCGCTTTTTGTTGTTTTGAATAGCCACCTTCAGACCAAATTTTTGTGAAGCCTCGGTTAATTTCCTGATGAATTAAACGGCGTACTTCTTCTTCTTGATCGGTAATAATTAATACAAGTTTAGATGACGATGTACGAAGCTGTACCAAGTCAATGACTTTACTCGTAATAAAGATGGCAATCATCGCATACAGTGCTAACTCTAAATTGAATACAAACATCGCTGCAATAACGACTGCTGCATCAATTAATAATTGAGCGAACCCACTGGAAAAATGAAAATATTTTTTTAATAATTGCCCGATAATCGTTGTACCGCCTGTTGAACCATTTCCACGAAAGACAAGACCTAACCCAACACCTGTTAAAATACCACCGTAAATGGATGCAAGCATGGGATCATGTACTTTGAATGGAATATGTGCAGTTGCTGCGATAAATAATGGTAGCATCACTGTCCCCACTAATGTCTTCACACTGAAATTTTTCCCAAGTAAAGCATACCCTACAAAAAATAATGGAATGTTAATGGATAGCTGAACAATGGTTGGATTCCATTGGTAAAGCTCATATAAAATCGTACTAATACCGACAACGCCACCTGCTGCAAGTTTTGCAGGTAATAAGAAGGCATTAAAGGAAATCCCTAAAATAAATGTACCGATTAACATTAAAACATATGAACGTGCTTCTTTTGCCATGTGAAACGCCCTCTCTTTACGAACTTCTCTTTCATTTTAACGAGCGGAGGTTTCAGTTGGCAACTACTGGAGAATAAGTTTGTTTATTTCGTGTTTTTATGTCCGCTAAAAGGCTTGTAATAAGCCCATCATGACAATATTCGTTAAGTGCGCTGCTAATTTTTCTGTTCGGTGGTCTTGGTCATGTACAGGATTTACTTCGCATACGCTAAAACTAACGACATTCGGTTGACGCGTTGCGACTTGTAAAATTTCACGTACTTGTTTTGGTTCTAATCCACAAACAGCTGGGATACTTACACCTGGTGCATAGGCAACGTCTAAAACGTCCATACATAAAGATATCATCATGACATCACATGTTTGCGTAAATTCGTCCATCATCATTTGAAGTTCACCACGTGCTAACTCATCTTCGCATAAATACGCAACACCATAGGCTTCTGCTCGTTGAAATAATTCATTCGTATTCGTATAACGCCCAATCCCACAGGCAAAACATGTAACGTGATCATCTTCATCTAAAATCTGCTTCATAACAGACATTGAGGTTGTATGTTGATCATACGAATGAAGCGAAAAGCGCGACGCAATACTTAAAATACCGATTTTCACATCCGCTCCGTACATTTTACGTACACCGAGGTAATGTCCATATAATGTTTCATGACCACCACCTAAAATAATCGCACGTTCTTTATGTTGTAAAATATGATAAACTTTCTCACCTAATTTTTTTTGAGAAGTTTCGAGTGATTCTTCACATAAAATATTACCGTAATCTTTTAATTTAGAAGGTTGTGGTGCGCGCCAAGGAATATTGGAGAGCGCACGTCGAATGGCGGCTGGTGCTTCCGCTGCACCTACGCGACCTTGATATCTTTTGACACCTTCATCACATGAAAATCCAATGAGTCCAATCGTTGGAACAAAAGCTAATTCACTTACTTCTTCATGGCATGCAACGACTTGATGATAGCGTAAATTGTCGAATGTCGTAGGGAGGTCTATTCGACCATACCAATTTTCTTTTGATTGATTCGCCACTTTCCATCAACCTCCTATATGTCTTTTCACTAGTATAACGTGTTCAAACTCTTTATAATTTGTAAAAATTTTGAATTTTTAAAATAAATAATCACCTCAAAAGCATACGGCTCTATACTTTTGAGGTGATTTTTTCACTTATGGTATTCTTCTTCAAATTCTTCTTGAACAAATTTAGGGAAGGTTAAGACAGGTATATGTGACTTCGTTTGAATTGTTCGACTGACGCTTGATACGAGTTCACGTAACCCTCTTGTTCCTCTATTACCTATGACAATTAAATCTGCATGATGATCATGTGCATGACTTAAAATTGCTGCTGCTGGGCCTGTATCATAGACAAAACCCTCTACATGATTTGGTAAGTCAACGAAGCGATTTTTTGCTTTTTGAATAATCTGCTCTGCATAGGCAAGCATCTCTGGCGCACCGTCATCATAGTTTCGTTGAAATGGTGATGGATTTTCAAGTGGGTGTTCGTAAGCATACACAATATTTAACTCAATTTCTGCATGCATTTCTAAAATCTCATGAACATAATCAAGTACATCATTGGATAAGTCTGTATCATTATAAGCAACTACGACTTTTTTTGTGAACATCGTACATCTACCCCTTTTCTATCGAGCCATTGCTCAACTTCTTTCCCTTCCACTATACCCTGTTTCCGCTTATAAGATACCTATTTTACCCAATTATTTTTGTCAATTATCGTAACACAGATGATTTCGTATGGAAGTTTGTACCGTCCGTTGTTGCCTCTACATAGTTTGCACGAATAACAAAGTCGCCAAAGTGTTCTCCTTCAAGGCGTTCTTTTGCATAGTGCGGAATAATCGTACGTAACTCTTGCAGAATCGTCGCTTCATCGACATTCTCTTTATAAATTTTATTTAAGCGTGAACCGTTAAATGCTGCACCTAAATACATATTGTATTTACCAGGTCCTTTTCCAATAAAACCAATCTCACCAATTGCCGCACGTGAACAACCGTTTGGACAACCCGACATACGAATGTTAATCTCTTGTTCATGTAAGCCAGATTCATCTAAAATTTCTTCAATTTTTGTAATTAAACTTGGTAAATAACGCTCCGCTTCTGCCATCGCTAAACCACATGTCGGAAGTGATACACAGGCGATTGAATTACGACGAAGCGCTGAATAATGCTTGCCATCAGTTAACTTATACTTTGTAATCAGCGATTGAATTTTTCGCTTTTTAGTCGGCGTAATATCTGAAATGACTAAGTTTTGATTCGGTGTCATGAAAAATCGACCTTCATGCACTTTCGCAATTTCACGTAGACCTGTCATAAGTGGATAATCTTCAAAGTCTTTCACACGCCCACCTTGAACAAATAATGTAAAGTGCCAATTACCATTTTCACCTTTTACCCAGCCATATTCGTCACCTGTACGTTCAAAATGGAATTGACGTGTTTCTTCTAATTCAAAACCGAGACGTTTGTGTAACTCCTCTTTAAACCACTCGATTCCATAGCGATCAATTGTATATTTGAATCGTGCGTTTTTACGCTCAATTCGATTACCGAAATCACGTTGAATTGTCACAATTTTTTCAGTTGTTACGAGTAATTGTTCTGGTGTCACAAAGCCAATTAAATGACCAAGTTGTGGGTATGTCTCATCATCACCATGTGTCATTCCCATACCGCCACCAACTGTAATATTAAATCCTTTTAATTCATTGTCTTCTACAATCGCAATAATACCGATATCTTGTGAATAAACATCTGTATCATTACTTGGCGGAATCGCAATCCCAATTTTGAATTTACGCGGTAAATATAACTCACCATAAATCGGCTCCACTTCTTCCACTTGTGGTGTATCATGTACTTTTTCACCATCTAACCAAATCTCATGGTAAGCTTGTGTTTTCGGCAGTAAATGTTCACTGACTTTCACAGACCATTGATACACTTCTTCATGAATTTTTGATGTCGTAGGAATGACATTACACATCACGTTTCGGTTTACATCACCACATGCAGCGAGCGAATCAAGTAAGACACGATTCATCTCTTGCATATAGGCTTTTACATTCCATTTTAAAATGCCATGTAACTGAAAGGCTTGGCGTGTTGTAATTTTCAAAGTACCGTTCCCGTACGTACGTGCCATTTCATCCATCATGAGCCACTGTTCACTTGTCGCTGCTCCGCCTGGTGTACGTACACGAATCATGAATTGGTAAGATGGTTCTAGTTTTTTACGTTGACGCTCGTCACGCTCATCACGATTATCCTGCATGTAACTACCATGGAATTTAATTAAATTTTGATCGGCTGCACCAATTGAACCTGTTAGTGGGTCTTTCATTGATTCTTTTAGTGTACCTCTTAAATAGTTACTCTCTTTTTTAATGCCTTCGTTAACTGCTGGTGTACCTTCTTGTGGTGGTAGCACAATTTTCTTTGTCATGTTGTTTCCCCCTTAATAGACATCACGTAAATAGCGTTTTTCTTGTGTTAAACGCTCTAAATAGGCGCGCGCCTCATGTTCTGTTGTATTTTGCTGTTCTTGAATGACTTGTAAAATCGCTGCTTCTACATCTTTTGCCATTTGCTTTTCATCACCACAAATGAAGATAGTTGCACCTTTTTCTAGCCATTCATAGAATGTCTTTGCTTCTTCTAAAATACGATGTTGTACATAGATTTTTTCAGCTTGATCGCGTGAGAACGCCACAGACATCTTTGTTAATGTGCCTTCTTTTAAATAACGTTGCCATTCCACTTGATAGAGGAAGTCTGTCACAAAGTGCTGTTCACCGAAGAATAACCAACTTTCGCCTGTTGCACCTGTTTCATCACGTTGTTCAATAAAGGCTCTAAATGGTGCAATTCCTGTACCAGCACCAATCATAATAATTGGCTCGTCGTCTTTTGGTAAACGGAAGTGATCGTTTTCTTGAATGAAAATAGGGATTTGATCGCCAATCTCCAGTTCACTAGCAATCCATCCACTCGTTACACCTTCATAATGGCGTTCTTCGATGTCATATCGTACAAGTCCGACTGTAATATGCACCTCATCTGGGTTTGCATCATAACTACTCGCAATCGAATAAAGACGTGGCGGTAATTTACGTAATGTATCAGCTAATGTTTGTGCATCTAACTTTACATCATAGCTTTTTACAAGATCGATTAAATCACGACCTTCACGCCATGCTGCTTCTGGAAGTGGTGATACGCCTAATTTTTCAAGTAGCGGCTTTGTTAAAACACTGATTTCTAAACGATGTGTTAACGCCTCTTGAATTGTTAATTCTTCTTGTTGAATTGTGACATGGTCATTTGCATCAATCGCTAACGCTTCTAATAATGATTGGACGCGCGCTATATTATTTTTCGGATAAATACCGATGCTATCTCCCGGTGTAAATGAGATTCCCGAGCCTTCAAGTGATAATTCCACGTGATATGTTTCTTTATTTGAACCTGTCATATTCAAGTTGATTTTTTCTAACACTTTCGCATAGTAAGGATTTTGTCTTGAATAAGTGGTTACTTCCTGTGTAGAGCTTACTTTCTCCTGTGCAATTGTGGCACCGACACCCGACTGTTGTAATAATGCTTGTTGTACAGCTGTAAACCAATTGCTTGCATCTTCTTGGAAATCTAAATCACAGTCCACTCGTGGTACTAGTGCTACCCCGCCAAGCTTATGTAATTGTGCATCAAAGTCAATCGCTGTTTGACAGAATAAATCGTATGATGTATCACCAAGACCAAGAACGCTATACTTTAGATTCTCTAGTTTTGGCGCACGCGCACCGTGTAAAAATTCATAGAATGTTTTGGCGTTATCTGGCGCTTCGCCTTCCCCTTGTGTACTCGTTACAATCAGTAAATTATCGACTTTTTTTAATTTTTTCACAGGGAAGTCAGCCATCGAATAGACTTCTACTTGCACATCATTTTGCTTTAATTCTTCAGCAAATTGCGTCGCTAAATTTTTCGCATTCCCTGTTTGTGAGCCGTAAAGAATACTTACTGTAATGGTTTTGATTGGTGCCTGTACTTCTTCGACAATTACAGCTGGTTGGTTCGTTTGTCCATGTTGTGTAGTCGCAGCTAAATATCCTGCTAACCATGTTTTTTGTTCTGCTGATAAGTTGGGTACTAATTCATTTAATAATTGGATTTGTTGTTCTGTGAAAGGACTATTCACAACTTGTAATACCATGTATGCCACCTCGACTATTTTGTATGATATAAAGCTTCTACTTTTTCAATTTGAATCACGCGAGCGTCTTGTACAATGATGCGAATCGAACCATTTTGAATTGCTGGTAGATATTCATGTAACTTCTCACGCAATTGCTGTAAATGGTCTTGTTTCTTCATATACTCACCCCATTTAATTCGATACTTTGCATTTTTTTCTCTACAGCTTCTTTAAAAGCACGAGCCGTACTCGGAACTTCTCCTAATCGCTTTGTCAAAATCACCTCTCTTTTTTCTGTTTGTTGAAGTCTTTCCAGTCGTTTCATGAGTAAACCCGAGAATAATAGATAGGGTATGAGAACGACTGGTTCTTTTCTCTCTTGATGCAGCGCTAAAACATCTTCAATTTTTGGTCCTGAACCATATAAAAAGGCGATATCAATCGAACGAATCGCAGTGCGCAATTTTAGTCGACTAGCGATTTCCGCAAATTCTTGCTGAATGGCAGGTTCTGAACTACCGCGTCCTACGATGATCAGTTGTGCATTCTTTGGAACGGGTTGTGTACTTAGTTGCTCAATGACTGCGTCAATCATCGTACGCGTTACACCAATTGGCTGACCGAGTGTAAACGTCACAGTTGGATATTTCGGTCCTACCTCTGCTAAAATCTCTGGTAAATCCGTCGTCGCATGCTGCGCTGTCAATAACAGTAATGGCATGACGATAATCTCTGTTGCACCTTTTGCTACACATGTGGCAACACCTTCTTCAATAGAAGGTGAAGAAATCTCTAAAAAGGCAATCTCTTGAATTGGTTCGTCCATCTGACTTTTAACGCGTTCAATAAACTCAATCGCCTGTCTCTCGCCTTCTCTCACTCGCGTTCCATGTCCTACATATAAAATCGCTCGCATTCGAATCCCTCCTAATAAGCTAGTGCTGCCTCTTGTACCCAAGCAATTTTTTCACGTAATTTAACCACTTCACCGACTAAAATAATGCTTGGATTGGCAATTCGTTCTTCCTCGACAATGCGTTCAATATTTTCAAGTGTTCCCGTTACAGTGCGTTGTTTGTCATATGTTCCCCAATGAATGAGTGCAACCGGTGTATCAACTGCACGTCCATGCGTCGTCAATTGTTTGACAATATACGGCAAATTTTGAACCCCCATATAAATCGCGACTGTATCAATCCCTGTCGCAAGACTCTCCCATTTAATCGAATCATCTTTGCCTTCCTTCATATGTCCTGTTACAATCGCAAAACTAGAACCATAATCACGATGTGTTACAGGAATGCCCGCATAAGCTGCTGCCGCGATACCTGATGTAATACCTGGGATAATTTCAAATGGAATATTAGCAGCCGCAACGACTTCAGCTTCTTCTGCGCCGCGTCCGAATACGAATGGATCACCACCTTTTAAACGAACGACCACCTTTCCTCTTAGCGCATATTCTACAAGTTGTGCATGGATATGCTCTTGAATCATGGCATGCTTTCCGGGAAGCTTTCCGCAAAAGACAAGCTCTGCATCTGCTCTCGCTTCGTTTAAAATATCTTCATTAATTAAACGATCATACAAGATTACATCTGCTTCTCGTATGACACGTAGCGCCTTTACCGTTAACAATTCCACATCTCCTGGTCCCGCACCGACAATATATACTTTTGACATATGTCATTCCTCCTTCTGAATAGAAAAAGAGACTCCTATTCATACGGAAGAACCGTAAAAATAAGAGCCTCTAGTTGTCTAGTCAGCTTCTTTTATATTTACTTAATTGTTAGTTTCGATGGTTTATTTGTTTTTGTTTGTGTAAAACGATGTTTTTCCAAGCGATTGATTTGAATAATCTTACCGTCTTGAATCGTTATTTGTACTTCACCAAATTGAATTTCTTGAATCGCTTTTTCAATAACCGATAAGTGCTGTTCTTCAATTAAATTCGTCATACAATATCATCCCTCTCAATCCTAAGTAACTCTATAGGAATTGTTTTATTGGACTTATTTTAGTATTGTAACGCAGAGAAGTCAACAGTATTTTCCATTTTCTTTTTAGATTGTTGTAGATTTTTGCAGAAAGACATAAAATACGATACGATGAAATGGAAGAAAATTGATACTTAATGAAAAGAAAAGAGGTCTTATTCGATGAATTTAGAACAAACTGCAGTTGTATTAATCGATGTACAGGGTCGCCTTGCTACATTGATGAACCGTCATGAAGAAACACTTCGTAAATTAGAACAACTCTTAAAAGGCGCAAAAACACTTGAACTACCGATTTTATGGTTAGAGCAATACCCAAGAGGTTTAGGTCCTACAGTCGATTCACTTGCAGAGATTTTATCACCAATTACAAAGCCAATTGAAAAAATAACATTTAGTGCATGGGGAACGGATGAATTTAAAGAGGCACTAATTGCTTCGGGTAAAAAACAAATCTTATTATGTGGTATTGAAACGCATATTTGCGTCTATCAAACTGCAAAAGATTTAAAAGCAGCTGGGTTCCATGTAGAAGTGGTTGCAGATGCTGTTGATTCTCGCTTCGAACTTGATCGCGAAATCGCATTGCGTCGTTTTGAACAAGAAAACATTCCTTTAACAACAGTCGAGATGGCTTTATTTGAACTGCTAGAGGTAGCTAAAGGCGACGCGTTCAAACAAGTAAGTAAAATTATTAAATAGAAAAAAGGGAGTAGTTGAATGATTACTGCTCCCTTTTTTGATGAAAATAAGCATCTATTTTTCGGAAAGTCCACAGAAGTATGGACAAGCTAAAAACAAAGCGACACACTTGGATTACTACATAGAGTAACCAAGAATTTTGAGATTGCTCTACTAATATGGAATAAATCGCTCCAATTGCACAGATGTATACTATTATTTTTTTCATTTATATGCCCCTTAAAACCAACTAATACTATCGGAATAGTAATTTCTGTGTTATACTTCGAATAATAGACGACAGGAAAGGGGTTTTTATATGACATCCATTCAATTAAAGCCTGAAGCAAAACGTTACATTCAAAATCATGGAAGCTACAATCCATTTACAGAAAATGAACAAGGAATTCAAATTGAACGAACACCCTTCTTACAACGACATATTCAATTAGCTGACATAAAATCCATAGAAAACACATATTTTATAGCTAAAGACGGCACTAAAATTCCGATTCGTATTTATACACCTCATACAGATGAGGCGATTCTACCTGTCATTTTATACTTTCATGGTGGTGGTTGGGCAATCGGTGATTTAGATTATATGGATGGTGGGTGTCAGTATCTGGCTAAACATAGTCAGGCGATCATTGTGAATGTGGATTATCGTTTAGCGCCTGAACATCCCTACCCTATCCCGCAACAAGATGCGTATGATGCACTAAACTGGATTTACCAAAATCCATTACAACTACCGATTGATTTAAAACGTCTCGCTGTAGCTGGTGACAGCGCGGGTGGTAACCTCGCTGCTTCGATTGCCGTACGAGCGATTGAAGAACAAGGACCGCCCATTCAAGCTTTGCTACTTACGTATCCTGCACTGGATGCCACTGCTACTGTAGCAAACGAGGATCTTCAATTCGCCAAACAATATGGTTTAGATGACGATGAATTAGACCTTTATTACCGCTATTATGTACAAGGGAATGAACATCTCACGCATCCTTATGTCTCACCTGCTCTTTATGAGAAGAAGGCATTACTTCCGCCTACGATTATTGTGAGTGCTGCTTACGACGTATTAAATCATGAAGGCGAAAAGTTTATTGAGGAACTACAACAAGCAGGCGTTCAAGCAGAACGTGTGATTCTCGATGGCTTAATTCATAGTTTTTTCAGTAAGATGGACTATTTCGAACAAGAAACAGAAGAAGCAACGATTCACCTATCCAACTTCTTCCACTCTATCATACAAGATTGATTTTTTTTAAACGGAATATCGGTAATCATCGAAAAGAGCCTCAGCATAAAAAATGCCGAGGCTCTTGTTGTTATGATTGCTTTTTAAATTCTACATCTAGCGCTTGGTACGCTTGTTGGAATTTTCCGCCGTCTTTTATAGCTGCATGATATAACGCTTTTAGCGCGTAATCATTTTCTAAAGACATGGATTGTTTAATCTCATTCAATTCTTTTTTCAATTGAGGAGTCGTATTGACTAATTTTTGCATTTGATTTTGATGGTAACGCATTGACTTCACTTCCTTTATCTTTACAGTATAACACGATTGAAAATAAATAGTATTGGTAATCACTTCCACTTTTCTGTATAGTTGAATTAGGTTTCTTTTTTCATGCTTTTTTCTACAAAAGGGGGTGTTTTCCGTTGAATAGGAAACATTTTAGTATTATGATTGGCGCTATTTTATTTTTAACAATCGCAATGGGGATTGGTCGCTTCTCTTTCACATCTGTTCTTCCTTTTTTACGGGAATCGGAGAATTTATCCGTTCAAACAGGTAGTGTAATTGCTGCTGGGAACTATATTGGCTACTTAGTCGGTGCTTTTGCGGCTGGTTGGATTGTGAAATATCAAAAGAGTATTTTAGGATTAAATGTCTTCTTATGCATTTTATCGGTCTTTTTCATGGGGGTAACCGATCATGTGAGCATATGGTTCTCACTGCGTATTGTTAGTGGCATTACAGGAGGTATTATCTTCGTACTTACGTCGAGTATGCTAATGGATTACTTAGCCAAATACCAACTTGGCAAATGGTCTGGCTATACATTTAGCGGAATCGGACTTGGTATTGCGATCTCTGGATTAGTTGTACCGCTTTTCGTTTCATACGGGAATTGGCGGATTGCTTATTTCGGTTTAACAGCCATCGCAGCTTTCTGTATGGTCATTACATTCATTTTATGGCGTAATCTACGTGCAGAGCCACATATCAAAAGTCCAAAATCAGATAAAGTACTACGTGGTTTTATGGTTTGGCTGACGATTGCCTATGGTTTAGAAGGTCTTGGCTATATCATTACAGGTACATTTTTAGTTGACTTGGTACATAGTATTCCAAGCATTCAACAATATGCTGGCTTTAGTTGGGTCATTGTTGGTTTAGGTGCCATTCCGTCTGCACCGCTCTGGATTTGGCTCATGACAACCTATAAACCAACGACGATTTTATCCATTGCATATATCATTCAAATTGTAGCGGTCATTCTACCTGTTCTTACGACGAATATTTGGACGGTACTTCTATCAGCGCTACTATTTGGCTCTACGTTTGTCGGACTTGTTGCGATGTCAACAAGCTATGGGAGACAACTTTTCCCGAAAAAGAGTGCCAGTGTCGTATCGATTTTAACGACTTCCTATGCAATTGGACAAATCATCGGACCGATTGCAGCTGGAATTCTAGTGAAGCAATATGGAAGTTACAATGCCGCGCTTGTATTTGCATCCATCATCATTTTGTTCGCACTCATTCTCTTGCGTGTCGGCTTACTTTTTCAAAAGAGTCCCACAACACAAGCTGTTGAATCAACAAGTTTAGAATAAGACAAAAAAGCGTCATTGCAATTGGGGGTTGCAATGACGCTTCATCTCATTTTGGGGAGAGATGTATGATTTTATTTTTGATAAACGCATTGACCTGCGACATATGTTTCTTTCACTGTTGTTTCGCTGATTTTTTCAGGTGAAACGGTGAAAAGATCTTGTTCTAGTACGACAAAGTCTGCGTGATATCCTTCTTTTAATTGACCAACTAATGGAATATTGGCACACTTCTGTGCTGCACGTGTATAACCATCAATCGCTGTTTCGACACTAATTCGAGATTGTTGACCATGGTCTGTCCCGTCATAAGAAGTGCGTGTAACAGCTGCTTGAATACCCACGAATGGATTAACAGGATCGGCCCATGCAGTTGCTGGTGCATCAGAAGATAAAGCTGTTAAAACACCCGCCTCTAAAAACTTCTCTACAGGATATGTTTTTTTCGTGCGTTCTTCACCTAAGTTATTCAAATATGTTTCAATCTCAGCATATAAGAAGATGGGTTGCGTATTAAAAGCAATTTGCTTCTCTGCTGCTTTTTGAATATCTTCTTCTCTTGGCATCGCTACATGCTCAATACGGAAAGTCAGTGCATCTTGCATCCAATTTTCTTCCTGCTCATATGCTTCAATCACTTGATGGATTGCCTGTTCACCCATTGCATGAACCGCCATCTGTACACCATATTCTTTTGCTTTTTTCGCAGCTTGTTGCAGTGTATCAATTGAAATTGTTGAGATACCGTAGTTTGAATCATCACCTAAGAATGGTGTATCTACCCAAGCAGTTTGTCCTGACACACTACCGTCTGTGAACGCTTTAATACCTGCCACGAATACTTGATCTTCTGGATTTGAATTTTCTTTTGTAATAAATTCTTCGTTTTCGATCTCACTCCATAAATAATAAATCGCTGTACGTTGTGAAAATCCTTTACGAACTGCTTCTTTAAAAATACTGTAATAATCAATTGGTTCACGTAATGCCATCATTTCCGTAATCCCTGTAATACCATATTGATGAAGTGTATGATCTAATTCCACTAATAAATCTGAACCACGTTCTAATGTTAATTCTGGCATGACTTTTTCAACTAGTACACGTGCACTTTCACGTAATGTTCCTGTTGGCTCGCCATTCTCATCACGGTCAATCTTACCGCCTGCTGGGTCTTCCGTATCTTTTGTAATACCTGCGAGCGCTAAAGCACGACTATTCGCTGTCACGATATGTCCGCAAGAACGATGTAGAACGACTGGATGTTCTTTTGATACCGCATCTAAATCGTGTCGATTCGGCGCACGTCCTTCTGCTAACTTCCCTTCATCATAGCCCCAGCCTTCAATCCAGCTATGCGCGTCTTCTGCTTGTTCCACTTGTTCTGTAATACCTGCTGTAATATCCGCAATCGAATACGCTTTTGGCGGTGAGCATTGCACTTGTTTAACAGAATCTGCAAACATAATGGGATGCATATGTGATTCAATGATTCCCGGAATGACACGTTTTCCTTGTAAATCAATCACTTCTGAAGCTTGTTCTGGTAAGCCTGCTTCATCACCTACATAGATAATCTTGCCATGCTCTACAGCCATTGCTGTCGCATGACGTTGTTCAGGATTTGCTGTATAAATCAAACCATTTTTAAATATTTTCACGTGTCTTCCTCCTACCTTAAATTTGAATCGTTTTGTCCGATGTCGCTTTTGATGTTTTGGATTTAAATAAGAATGTTCCGACAATAAAGCCTACAATCGCTGGAATCACCCACGAAAAACCATCTGCTGCTAATGGTAGCTGTTGAATACCATCAAATAAGAATGGTACTTTCAGCCCTAAATTACCAATCGTTTCGAAAACGCTTACAACTGCTGTAAATAAAATAGCTCCGCGATACGAACCACCATTTGGAATCCATTTAGCAAATGTTCCAAGTAATACAAGAACGATGGCTACTGGATAAAGTGCTGTAAAGATTGGCATTGCATACGTTACAATACTCGTTACACCTAGAGAACCAATTAAAATACCGACAATACATACCACCGCTGCCCATACTTTATAGCCGATTTTGTTATGAGTTAGGTCTGTTAAAAATTGTGCAATGACAACAATAACGCCAATCGCAGATGTTAAACATGCCAGTGCAATCGCTACTGCTAATAAAGCGCTACCTGCATTTCCTAAAATACGTTCAATGAGTTCAGATACAAGTGCTGTATCACCAATATCCTGTGCAAAAGAACCGCTACCTGAAGCACCTAAATACAGTAAACCACCGTAAATTACAAACAAACCAATACCTGCAATGGCAACACCACTAAACGCTACTTTTTTCGCTGCACGTCCTTTGTAACCATATGCTGTAATTGCTGCTAAGAAAATCGGTGCACAGAAGATTCCTGTTACCACATCTCCTGTTTGATAAGCACTTAGAAAGGCATTTGAGAAAACACCATCTATACGCGCTGCAATTGGATTACCAACAGGTGTAATTAAACCCTTTATCACAATGAATAAAAGTACAATGACTAATACAGGTGTTAAATATTTCCCTAATTTATCAATTACATTTGATTGATCCATCGCAAAGAAATAACTAACCGCAAAGAAAATAATAATTGTGACAATGGCTGGTGTTCCTGGAATTAACTTTGATACGCCAAGTTCATGTGTTGTTGCTGACATACGTGGAATCGTCACAAGCATACCAATTCCAACCATTAATAGTAAGTTGAATAGTTTATGGAACCATGGGCTAATGGGTGCTGTTAAATCTTCAAAGCGCCCACCTACATTTAAAATCGCTACCACCGCTAATAACGGTAAAACAATTCCTGTAATCGTAAAGCCTGTTAAACCGAGAATCCAATTATCTCCTGATAGATTTCCGATTGTAGGCGGAAAAATTAAGTTGCCCGCACCGAAGTAAATCGCAAATAATGCGAGTCCCACAACGACTGTGTGTTGAATTGTTTTCAATAGATTGTCCCCCTTTGTTTCACTAGCCTTTTCTCCCCTTTGAGAAAATGGTATTGATTAGCTAGTAATCAACATATTATAGGAATTTTGCGTAAATAAAAAGAAGGGAAAAGTTTCCCTCCTACCGTAAAAAATTTTTTACCTTAATTCATATTTTGCTAATTTGTACTTTAACAATTGTTTTGAGATACCCAGTCTACGTGCAGATTCTGCTAATTTACCCCCTGTTTGTTCAAAGGTCTTTTTCACTAACATCCGCTCAAATTGATCGACCTCATCTTTTAAATGGTAGGTCTCATGCATATCTACTGAATGATGCGCTTGTAAACGATCTGGCAAATCATCTATCGTGATTTCATGCCCTTCTGCTTGGTGAAAAGCAGATTCCATCGCATTTTTCAGCTCACGTACATTCCCAGGCCAATCGTATTGTTGGCATGCTTTAATCGCATCTTCTTGAATCTGTGTAATGCTTACATCCATATGCGCATTAAAAAAATGAATAAAATGATACATGAGTGGTTCGATATCTTCTTTTCGCTCTTTTAAAGATGGAATTGTTAGTTCTAAAATATGTAGACGATAAAATAATTCTTCTCGAATGACTCCATTCGTCAATAATTCCATAGGCGGTATATTCGTTGCGGCCATTATTCGTAAATCAATATGTACGAAACTATCCGTTTGTTGATTGTAAATTTTTTGTTGTTCAATAATGCGTAAAAGTGGATATTGTGCTTCTAGAGGCAATGCTTGTAAGTTATCTAGAAACAATGTGCCACCATTTATTTTTTCTAATAATCCTTCTTCAATGAGTTGTTTTTGGATTTTTTCTTCTGTTAGTTCACTACAATTGATAGATAAATATGGAGATAATGAACGATTACTCATATTATGAATCGCTTGAGCCACCAATTCTTTTCCCGTTCCTGTGCGTCCAAAAATCATCAATGTGGAATCGGTTTTAGCGAATTTTTTCATTTTTTCTTGTACGCGAATGGATTGATCACTTACAGCTACAACATCTTCGATTGTGTGAATTGTATTATTTTTCCGATAATTTTTATGTTGCGGATAGTCTTTTAAAACATGTATATCCTGCTTTTCATAATAATGCTTTGAGAATTCAATCGCACCTTTCACAACCCCTTGTGTATCTAAAATTGGGTACGTTGAATTTTTCGAAATATACGTAAAGCCATTTTTCGCACGTAACTGTTGGGTTACGTGCTCCATTGGCTTCCCTGTTTTTAAAACGGTAATTAATGTGCTATCTTCTAACGTTAAATTATCATATACCGCTGTAATATTTCGACCGACAAATTGATCCATTGTATAACCTAAGTTCGTCAAAATTTGTAAATCCGCCATATCAAAAAATAGAGTTTGACCATGTTGGTCGACAATGAGCGTATTGTCATAATCCTTTAAATGTTTTACATCTTGTAACGTGTTCATTTTCCCACCTCTAGTTGCTTATTACTTGAATTGAAGGGTGACAGACCAAAGTTCTGCTTGTGTACCAATTCGCATTGGTGGACCCCAGAAACCATATCCTGATGTCACGAGATAATCCGTACCATTTCGTTTTTCATGTCCATAATTTAACTCATAAATAAATTCTGTCATCCATTTTCCCGGCCAAATCTGACCTGCATGTGTATGACCAGACATCATAAATGACACACCTGAATCATTCATTGTTTTACTTGGTTGATGGTCAATCACAATCCATGGTTGCCCTGATTTTATGTCTTTTTGTAACGTTTTTAAAGAGGCACGTTTTTTATTTGTCGCATCATCACGCCCTGTTAACGCGATATCCCCTGCAATTGTGACGGTTTGATCTTGTAATAACGTCACATTCGCGTTTTTCATGGCTTGTTTTACAGCTGGAAGCTCATCTCCAATGTACTCATGGTTACCGAGAACTGCATAAACACCATATGTTGCTTGTAGTTTCTTCAATTCATCTTCCATCTGCTGTTCATTAAACCACTTTGGTGAGTCATCTACAAGGTCTCCTGCTAAAATAACAACATCTGGCTTCTCTTTATTTGCAAGCTCTACAAAACGTGAAAGGTGCTTTTTATTCGAGAGTAATCCTAAATGTGTATCGCTTGCGACAACTACCTTTAATTGTTGACCATTCGCCTTTTCAGGTCGGTCAATGGTTTGATAATGAACGATTGGTGTATAAGCATAATATGTACCTACACCAGCTACTATTAATAGTATTACAATGGCGCTACTTCCAATAATTCGTGTATAACGTCGTCTTAAAATAAGCGATAAAATATTACAAACGATACATAAAATAAGTCCATATGAAAAAGCAAATAACCAATAATCACTTAGTATTTTCAAAAAATCGAGCGGGATGAATCGCGTCAACATAATTGAATACGCAATGAAGGCATAAATAATCCAAAACGCTACTTTCCCTCGCTTCAAACCGAAACTTTTCATCAGTACACGTATATTCCAGCCAACATAAAAAACAAGTGCGGAATAAATGAGAAGCGCAATAATGATAAATAATATCACTTTAAACGTCATGCTATTCCTCCTTTTCTACAAGTTGACATGTCTGATTTCGCCACGCATACTGTTCAAAATCATTCACAATATAACTTTCTGCAAACGTCTCTCTTGCATGTTGTACAAGGCGTTGTAAGTCATGTGATAAAAAACGAGCACTAATATGATTCATGAACAACTGCTTTGCGCCCGCTTCTCTTGCCACACGCGCCGCTTCTTCATTCGTCGCATGACCATAAATAGCAGCAAGCTCCGACGTTCCTTCATCAAAAGTCGCTTCATGAATGACTACATCTGCATCTTTTGCTAAATCGATAGCTGCCTCGCAGTAACGTGTGTCACCTAAAATCGTCACAGTAAAGCCTTTGATTGGTTCAGATACAACTTGTTCACTTGAAATAACTTCCCCGTTCTCTAATTGTACATCAAAACCATTCTTTAAGCGTCCTAGTAGCGGTCCATTTGGTACACCAAGTTGGCGCGCTTTTTCTACATCTAACTTACCTGGCAAATCTTTTTGGACGATTCGATAACCATAACAAGGAATCACATGCTCTAATTGACGTACATATACTTGAAATTGATCATCTTCAAATAACAAACCTTCTGTTACTTCTACAAAATGCAGCTCATATGTTAGATGCGTCTTCGTGACATTCAGTGTCATGCGAACCCATTCTTCTAATCCTTTGGGTCCATAAATTGTTAGTGGATCATTCCCACCTAAAAAAGAGCGTGAACTTAAAAAACCTGGTAAGCCAAAAATATGATCCCCATGTAAATGTGTAATAAAGAGTTTATTAATCTTACCTGGTTTAATCGTCGTATGTAAAATTTGATGTTGCGTTGCTTCACCACAATCGAACAACCAAATTTTACCGCATTCTTCTAATAACTTTAGCGCAATTGAAGATGTATTGCGTAATTTAGATGGCATGCCTGCCCCTGTCCCTAAAAACTGAATCTGCATTTCATTTCCTCCTAATGATCTTCTAAAAAATCTTTACTAAAACTCGTCTGCGCTGTGTAATCAGGATTTTTAGCTATAGAGACACCTTTTTGAAGACTATTTTTCCCGTATTTTCGTTGTAACTGTTCTACCAACTTTAAAACCGGTTCTTCTTTTGCATGTTCTGCATAATTAAAAATCGAAAGTTGTTCAGCCGCTTCTCTACGATTATATACATGACTAACCGTAACGCCCATTAAGCGTAACGGTTCAAAGTTCCAATGTTTGCGCACTAATTTAAGTGCCTCGCGTTCAATATCTTGCTGCTCATAGATGCCATTTTTAAATGTTATAGAACGCGTTTTATTTTGCCAATCTGATGTTCGCATTTGAATTTGCAAAGTCGTACCAGCTAAATTTTTCGCACGTAATCGTTTTGCTACTTTTTCACTTAATTTTTGAACCATCTCTACTACGTCACGCATCTCTACTAAGTCTACAGCGGAAGTCATCGAATTACCAACCGATTTTATATCGTAAATAGCTTCTGGGTCTACTTGTCTACGATCTATACCATGTGCCTTTTCCCATAGACGAACCCCATTTTTCCCCATCCATTGATGCATTTCTTTTTCCGTTTTCTGTGCTAAATCACCAATCGTTTCAATGCTATACGTGGCTAACTTTTTCGCCGTACTCGCGCCTACTCCATGCATTTCAATCGTTTTTAAAGGCCATAATATCTGTGGCACTTGTCTTTTTCGTAGCACAGTGATGCCCATCGGTTTTTTCATATCGGAAGCCGTTTTCGCTAAAAACTTATTCGGTGCAATCCCGATGGAACAAGGTAAATCGAGTTCTTCTTTTAACTGCATTTGAATTTTTTCAGCTAATTGAATCGCTTCACTTCCATGCACAATCTCTGTCACATCCATATATCCCTCATCAATGGATACAGGTTCAACAAGATGTGTATAGCTTCTTAATAGATCGAACATCGATTTTGAAGCCCGTCTATAAGCATCAAAATTAGGCGGGAGGAGAATGATTTCAGGACACTTTTGTTTTGCTTCCCATACAGGCATCGTCGTATATACACCTTTTGCCCTCGCTTCATAGGAACAGGTAACTAAGATTCCACGACGTTCCTTCGGGTTACCAGCTACCGCAATCGCTTTTCCTTTTAGCGTCGGATTCAATGCTTGTTCCACTGAAGCATAAAAACAATTCATATCTAAATGAAAAATAATACGCGCTTGTGTCATTTCCTCACCTCTTCCCAATCATATGTTCTTATTATAATATGTTTAGAACTTGCATACCATCTATGTTACTTAAACAATCTAAAAAAATAAGGTTTGAACATAGCGCAATTTCCTACGCATGTTCAAACCCACTTTTATTTATTCAGCTTCTGCTTCTTTATTTTTCAAATCAACCATATATTGTTTAATTTCTTTAATGCCTTCTAATGAATCTACTAATACAGATGGTGATACGAGTGTAATCATTCGTTCATCTAGGTTAGCGACAGCTGTGAAATAACGTGTACGTGCATAATTCACAAGCCCTACTTGATTCAATTGTTCTGTTGGAATATCTAAAATTTCTTTTGCTTCTAATACTTTTAATGCAAATGTGAAATCATCGACATGCAGTACGAGTAAACGACTTAAATCGCCACCACCGCTACGACCATATAAAATACGTTCGAAATCTAAAATCGGTACTAATTCACCACGATTTTTCGTTAATCCATCGACATAGTCTGGTAAATGTGGAATACGATTTGTCGTTTCAATTTTTTCAATTGAAATCACATGATCGACTGATACCGCATATTCTTCTTGACCGCATCGAAATACGACTACTTTAGAATTTGTCATATTGAATTTACCTCCATTATCTATCTTGATGTTTATTATGTATGACATGGTGCTATTCATTATATAGTAAAAAGGGCATGAAATCAAAATGATTATTAAACCGAAAGGACTAATGATACTTATGGCATATTCCCTTTTTTATACAAAACAAAAATACCTATTTATATCGTACTTTCGTATTTTTCTTATAAACACTTCTTTTTTTAACATTTTTTACATATAAAAAGCCGAAATATCGCCAAGCAGCGACATTTCGACCTTTCCTATACTTGGATTGAGAATTTTTTAGAATACATCACATTCTCTTTATATAAAATGATTATTTTGATGAAATAGTTGCAGATACTTTCACAACTTCTACAAGTAAATCTGCTAATTTTTCTAATTCTTCAACGGGCATACGCTCTTTTGTCGTATGGATATTTTCGTAACCAACTGCTAAATTAGCTGTTGGAATACCAAATCCTGCGATGACATTCGCATCGCTACCGCCACCTGATTGCATGATTTTCGGCTCACGACCTACTTTTTCAACTGCTTTTTTCGCAACTTGTACAACTAAATCTTCTTCTGTGAAGCTGAATCCAGGATACATGCGTGTAATTTCAACTTCTGCACTACCCCCCATGTCTTTCGCAGCTTGTTCAAACGCTTCTTTCATATGTTGCTCTTGTACTTCTAATTTTGCTTCATTTAATGAGCGACATTCTGCTAAAATATGCACTTCATCGCATACAATATTCGTTGCTTTACCGCCTTCAAAACGACCAATATTCGCTGTAGTTTCTGAATCAATACGACCTAATTTCATATTTGCAATCGCTTTTGAAGCGATTGTAATCGCTGAAATTCCTTTTTCAGGTTCTACCCCTGCATGTGCTGTTTTACCTGTTAATGTCGCGACAACTTTTGTTTGGAATGGCGCTGCTGTAACAATGCCACCTACTTTACCATCTGAATCAACAGCAAAACCATATTTCGCTGTAATTTTCGCTGGATCTAATTCTTTTGCACCTGCTAAACCTGATTCTTCACCTGCTGTAATAACGAATTCGATATCACCATGGTCAACTTTTTCTTCTTGAATACGTTTCGCCATTTCAAGTAATGCAGCGATTCCAGCTTTGTCATCTGCACCTAGAATGGTCGTACCGTCTGAATAAATATAACCATCTTCTTTAATTGTTGGTTTAATACCTACACCTGGTACAACGGTATCCATATGTGTTGTAAAGTAAATTGTGTCCGCTTCTACATTTCCTTTTAATGTCGCAATAATGTTACCTGATGCATGCCCGTTACGTGTATGTGCATCATCTACATATACATCAAAACCTAGTGATTTTAATTTCTCTTGTAGAACAGGTGAAATCTTTTCTTCATGATATGTTTCTGAATCAATTTGAACTAATTCTAAAAATTCTTCTACTACACGACTTGTCATGGTAAAAAACTCCTTTTATATAAATCTATTATTATTTTAACATAACCAACAAAGCGTTTCTAATCACCAGCTAGTAATTGATGATCGTAATAAGCTTTTTTGATGAGAATATCTAACTCACCTGTGAATTCTTCATTGGCTTTTGCTTGATTTACGTGTTCTAATAGCTGCTTTAAACAGTGTCTTACTTTCGGACTGTCTTCATCTTCTAACATTCCTTTTTCAAAATAATAATGATCAAAAAATAAATTTAAAAAACGCTGATTTGTAAAATAAAGTGATTCATTTTGCGAATACATCGCATCATTGGCTGCACCTAAATAGTATTCCAACATGCGAACTGTCTTAATGGATTGAATTTGCGTTGATAATTCATAATGAAGCACTTGTAACCAAAGTTGTTGTAAATAATCAAAACGAATTAATTGAAGCACACGCATAATTTCTACATGCTTGATAGGATAATAATAAAATGCACGCACCTCTAATAAATCGGGTGTTTCAAATAAAGCATCATTATAAGAGAACCAGCGATACATCGTATCATAGTCATAAAAGTCTTGATGCTCCATCGTATAAATTACTTCGCGAAGATCACGATAAATCTCATTCGCTAATGTAACAAACTCTCCTTCAATCGGTGTATAAAAAGCTGTTACTTCTAATTCAGGGACTTGGGTCACCATACGACGAATAAAGCGATTGGCTGTTCGTTCAATTTGATCTTCATGTAAATAGAACGCTTTCGGATTTCCTTCGATTATATCAAACACTTGCCCATATGATTGGTGCACATCTTGTTGTAAATTTTCCAAAATGACATGTGCTACTTTTGAAAAAACAAACTCTAACTGGCTCCCTTTAAAAGGATAGGCTGTATGATGCCAATTTTTATAATAGAATAGAACAATTGTCTGGTAAAAATCATAAGGTGTTCCTACATAAACACCCGTTAATGTTCTAAAATAATCAATCGCTTCTTCATTTTTTTGTAGTAATGTTTTAGGTAATGTAGAAGGTAACTCATTAAAGAAATGAAGCATCTCAATGACATCAACTGCTAGACTTTCTTTTTGAATGTCGATGTACTCGCGGTCCACATGAATGGCACGTTGCATATCTTCAAGTGGTGCTTCTACTTCTATTTCTAAAGGGTGTTCCTCGACTTCTACTTCTTCTACTGGTTCCATTACTTCTGTATTACTTCTCTTTCTGCGTTTGAACATCCACATTCTCTCCGTTCTCGTAAAACTTCTGCCATTCGGATTGTGGCACCATACCACCGCCCGTTAACCATGCTACATGATAGGCTGCTGGTGCTTGAATTAAACCAATTGCAACAAGTCCTGCTGCTGCTGACGGTTCAATTTGTAATCCTTCTGTCTCTTTTAACTCATATACCATACGATATAGTTGATTGTCTGTCACTGTGACAATGCCATGTAAAATCGGCATCATCAACTGCCCTACAAACTTAGAAGCACGACCTACTGCTAAACCATCGGCTGCTGTTTGATTCGATAAACCGATATCTTGTACCGAAATATCATGATGCTGTTCAGTCGCCATACCAAGTAACATACAAGGTGATTCGACAGGTTCTACAAAATAACAATGTACAGCATCACCAAAAATTGTTTTTAGACCATATGCAACACCGCCAGGACCGCCACCAACACCACAAGGCAAGTAAACAGCCAGTGGATTTTCAATTGATATATGAATATTTGCTTCTTCTAGCTGCTTTTTTAAACGACGTGCGGCAACTGCATAACCACTAAATAAAGCTTGCGAATTTTCATCATCGATAAAGAAGGCGAATGAATCTGCTTCTGCCTCTTTTCGTCCTTGTTCTACTGCTTTACTGTAGTCACCCGTATGCTCTACAACTGTGACACCTTTTTCACGTAATAAATCTTTTTTCCATTGTTTCGCATCGTGCGACATATGCACGACAACACGAAATCCTAATTTAGCACTCATAATCCCGATACTTAATCCTAGATTCCCTGTTGAACCAACAACAATCGTATATTTTGAAAATAGCGCATGAAATGCTGGTTCTGTAAACTGAGCATAGTCTTTTGTTGACTCAATGAGTCCATTTGAAGTTGCCAACTGTTCTGCAATGGTTAATACTTCATGAATACCACCTCGTGCTTTAATTGAACCTGCTATTGGTAAAATATCGTCTCGCTTTAACCATAACTGCTCATTTTCATGCACGTATCTTTTTTGTAATAGAGTCGCCTGTTGAATAGGCGATTCTATTAATCCATTCGCTTCCTTCATTGTTGGTTCGATCGCCATGAAGTATGGTGCAAAACGCTGTAGACGTGCTTCCGCATCATCAATTAATGTCGGCTGAATCGATAACTGCTTTTCTGCTTCTTCCCATCGTAAGCGATGCGGGTTTTCCCAATAATACGGTTGTTTTTTCTGAAGCTGTTCAATAATCGGCATACATCGAACCTCCTAAAATCTTTATTTTATTTCATATTACTACAAATGATTCAATTTTTCGTGTAAAACTCGTTCAAAGCAATAAAAAAAGCGCGTCACGTCTCTTTATAAGACGTGACACACTTCTACATTGTTAAAGGAAAATTATAATGGAATGTTACCATGTTTTTTCTTCGGACGATCTTCTTGTTTATTACGTAACATTTCTAATGATTGGATTAGCTTTAGACGTGTTTCACGTGGATCGATGATGTCATCAACTAAGCCATGAGAAGCTGCTACATATGGATTTGCGAATTTTTCTTTGTACTCTTCGATTTTTTGTGCGCGTGTTGCTTCAGGGTCATCTGATTTTGCAATCTCGCCTGCATGAATAATATTCGCTGCACCAGCTGCACCCATTACTGCGATTTCAGCATTTGGCCAAGCGTATACCATATCTGCTCCAATTGATTTTGAGTTTAGCGCTACATATGCACCGCCGTATGCTTTACGTAGAATAACTGTAATTTTCGGTACAGTTGCTTCTGAATAAGCAAATAAGATTTTTGCACCATGACGAATGATTCCACCATGCTCTTGTTTAACACCTGGGAAGAAGCCTGTTACATCTTCAAATGTAATAACTGGAACATTAAATGCATCACAAGTACGTACAAAACGTGCTAATTTATCTGATGAATCGATATCTAAGCCACCTGCAAGTACTTTTGGTTGGTTACATACGAAACCAACTGATTCGCCTTTAATACGCGCAAAACCAACAACAATATTTTTAGCGAAGTCTTTTTGAACTTCCATGAATGTACCAGGGTCCGCAACTTGTTCGACTACTTTACGTACATCATATGATTTTGTTTGGTCGATTGGCACGATATCTAGTAATTCTGAACGGTACTCGTCTTCTTCGTTAAATTCAACCATCGGTGCTTTTTCTGTATTATTTTGTGGTAAGTAGCTTAATAATTGTTTGATTTGCTCAATTGCTTCTTCTTCACTTGGTGCACGGAAATGTGCGTTCCCTGCGATTGCGTTATGTACTTTTGCACCGCCAAGACCTTCTGAAGAAATCTTTTCACCTGTTACAGTCTCAATTACTTTTGGTCCTGTAATGAACATTTGTGATGTTTTTTCAACCATTAAGATAAAGTCTGTAATAGCTGGTGAGTAAACTGCACCACCCGCACAAGGTCCCATAATTACAGAGATTTGTGGAATGACACCCGAATAGATTGAGTTACGGTAGAAGATTTCACCATAACCATCTAATGAAAGTACACCTTCTTGAATACGCGCGCCACCTGAATCATTAATACCGATGAATGGTGCACCTGTTTTTGCTGCTAAATCCATTACATTCGCAATCTTCATCGCATGCATTTCACCTAATGCACCGCCGAATACTGTGAAGTCTTGTGAGAATAAGTACACAGGACGACCATTTACTTTACCGTAACCTGTTACAACACCATCTCCAGGACCTTCTTTACCAGCCATACCAAAGTCAACAGTACGGTGTTTTACGAATGGATTTACTTCAACGAATGTACCTTCGTCTAATAATAAATCAATACGTTCACGCGCTGTTAATTTACCTTTTTCATGTTGTTTTTCGATACGAGCGTCACCACCGCCCAATTCGATTTCACGCTTTTTGTCAAATAATTCGTTTATTTTATCATACATATCCATTGTTTACGATTCCCCTTTGTATTAGCTTCGATCAACTAGCTCGTAAAGTACACCAAAAGATGATTTCGGATGAATGAAGGCAACTTTTGCACCGCCAGCACCAATTTTTGGTTGCTCAGACAATAGACGGGCTCCCTCATTTTTCATACGTTCCATCTCCGTTTCAATTCCAACGACTTGTAATGCGATATGGTGAATTCCTTCACCGCGCTTTTCTAAGTGCTTGTGAATGGCACTTTCTTCACTAAGTGGTTCTAATAATTCGATATGTGTATTACCTGCATCAATGAATGCTACACGTACTTGTTCAGAAGCAACTTCTTCGACATTTAGAAGTTTCATACCGAGTACATCTGTATAATATGTAATACGTTCATCGAGATTATTGACAGCGATGCCAATGTGATCAACATTTTCCACGAGTCCCCAACTCCTTTTTGTTGTATAACACAATTGTAACTGATTTTTTCGTAAAACTCTACCTATATAATAATTTTTTCCAATGATAGCGATTACTTTTCTGAACAATCAGCCTATTCTAATAGTAAATGAAGGAAACAAAAAATCAAGGAAATACGTTTTTACGAGAAAATAAACGTAAAAACGTTCAAAATTTCGATTTTTACGGAATAAAAACAAGGATTCATTGTTCAGTGAGTTTTCAAAACATTCAAATGGTTGTGTTTTATTTTTTCATTAAATAATCTGTGTTATATAGTAGTTTCGAAAAGAAAATTCGCTCTTTTATGATTTTCCCTTTGCTCGAATACAAGGGATTTGTTAAAATGAAGTAACGATGCAAACAAGGAGAGAATCAACGTGAGCAATAAGAAATTTCAAAAAGCTGTTGTTATGACTATGATTGGAATTATGCTAATTTCAACAGTTATGTTTGGTTTATCTATTATATTATCGTAATATTGAAACTTTTCCCCCACTCGAACGTACTATATTCATATCGTAATTTGAAGGAGAAATGATTTCTTAATGAATTGAATGAAACTATTATTGATGATGAGTTATGTTGTAACGATTGCGGACGCATATTATGCAAGTTTTTTCACTGAGCATAAAACACCGCCACAATTACAGCTTGCACAAACCTCAAGTTTTGCAATTGAATATGCGCGGTAGCAAGCCTATTCGAAAAAAACGTCCAATGTATTGGAACGAATTATGGCGTGTAAATAAGCCGCAAATTTCACAATACTTACATCAATTATCTGTATATGGATGGATTCCTATACAAAAAGCTTTAATGCCTTTGCGTGAACCACCGCGTGCAAAACAATCGCGCTATACGCAGTTGTGTTAAAGTAAGGTATAACATAACAAAAACCAAAATCACGTTGAAGCGTGGTTTTGGTTTTTTTATTGTATAAAATACCGCATATTTTTCTTTATTAACTGTAGAATTTAGCTGATTTCTTTTTACAATCAAATTGATATACAGCATTTAATAAAACATTCACTCCATCTAAACATTGTTGTAAACTAGAATATTCTGCTTCATTATGACTAATGCCATCTAAACTTGGGATAAAGATCATAACAGAAGGAATCAAACTTGCAATAAATTGTGCATCATGCCCTGCACCACTATACATTTTTTTATATGATTTTTTAAGTGCCTTAGCGGAATCTTCTACAGTGCAGATTAATTCCGAGTTAAAATAAACGGTTTCTCTCGACCACAATTCTTCGTAAGTTCGTTTACATTTGCAAGGCTTTTCAACTGTTTGCTGAATAATTTTTCGAACCTCTTGTAAAACTTCTTCATCTTTATGTCTTGCTTCTAATGTAAAGCGCACATGTCCTGGAACGACTGTATGAATATTCGGTGCATTATAAATTCGGCCAAATGTAAAGACTAAATCTTCTGGTAAAAACAGCAACTGATCTTCTAAATCAATCATCAAACGTGCTGCCTCTAGTAATGCATCTTGTCGATAAATCATCGGTGTTGTTCCTGCATGATTTGCTTGTCCAAATATATTAATTTCATAGCACACCATACCGACTACACCTTCTACTACACCAATTTCAATCTGCTCTTTATCTAAAACAGGACCTTGTTCAATATGCAGTTCAAAATAACCTACGCCTTCTCGTAAACGATGTTCTTTTTCACCTCTCATCCCGCCATTATTTAAAGCTTGTTCGAATGTCGTCCCTTCCTCATCTCGTACTTTCAACATTTTTTCTTCAGAGAATTTCCCAGCCAATATACCTGAACACATCATGGCTGGATCAAAACGTGCACCTTCTTCGTTTGTAAAATTCACAATTAATAATGAATGTTCTAACTTGATATTTTCATCTCGTAGTGTTTCAACTACTTGTAATCCTGCAATAACACCTAATACGCCATCATAAGCTCCACCATTTAAAACACTGTCTAAATGCGAACCGATTACAATTGGTTGTAAATCAGGATTTTTCCCCATCTTTAAAGCATACATATTACCTAAGTCATCAATTGTTACTGTCATTTGAAGTTCCTCACAGCGCTTTTTAAAATAAGCTCTTGCTTGCAAATCTTCTTCAGATAAAGATAGACGTGAAACACCATTTTTAGCAGTCTTACCAAATTGACGAAACGATGTGATTTTTTCTTCTAAACTAGTTGAGTTACACTTCATTTATAATCTCCTCCTTTATTAATACCTTTTGTTGTTCTTTTTTAACGATTGATTTTGTGCATACACTTACAATTAAACCAACAATTAAATTAAGCACTAAGGCAACTGCCCCTAAATTCAAATCATTAATTTGTGAAGGGATATTTTCAAAGAATGTATTTAATTTAGATGATGTAATCGTCATATAGGCAATATAGAAAACTGCTACTGCAATACCACTCATTACGCCATATTTATTCAATATATTTGTACCATAAAAACTAAAAATAAGTGCTGGTACTAATTGTGAGATTAACGCATATGACATAATATTTAAAATTGCTAACGCATCTCCACCTGTAATGGTGAAAATAAAAGCGATTGCAATAATAATTAAAACAAAGCCTTTAGAAGCTGCTAACTGCTGGCGATCTGTAGCTGTAGGTCTTACTAATTTATAAAAGCCAGACATTAAACCAATCGAAGCAGACATGAGCATAACAGATGCTGGAACTAGTGCTGTCAGTAAACCGGCTGCTCCTACAATTCCAACAACCCACGGATTAAATGTATCGATTGTTAAACGTAAAAGAGATAAATCTCCTTCAGCACCTTGTAATCCTGGAATTTGAATCATAGCTGCAAAACCAATAAAGAATACGAATAATAATAACAATGTATAAAGTGGTAATGTAATGGCATTACGTTTTAGCGCTTTTGTACCCGATGCTGAAATTGTCACACTGAATGTATTTGGTAATAAATAAAAACCAAAAGCATTGAGTAAGATAGTAGATATAAACCAAGGTATACTCAAACCTGTTGATGATAACACAAGACTCTCAGGTCGTACTTGTTGCACCGCTTCAAACAGGGGTTGAATTCCACCAAAGTAATGATATGGAATATATACACCTAAAAAAACAATGACGATTAAAATCATGATATCTTTTAAAATAGCTGTCCACGCAGAACCATGAATCCCTGAAATAATTACATAGATTGTGATAATAATGGCGCCAATTGTACTGGCTACAACAGAATTAATTGCACCGTATGATGCCTCCGAAACAATAATCCCTAAACCCTTTAATTGAATAACAATATAAGGAATCATCGCAATCGCACCTAAAAAAGAAACGACTAAGCCTAGCACAGGACTTTTATATCTTGCTGCAAAGTATGCTGGCTGTGAAATGACATGATTTTCTTTTGAAAAGCGCCAAATTTTTGGTGCAATCCAATACGATAATACATAGGCAAGTGTAATATAAGCTGGAACATAGAATGCTGCTGCACCATTACTATAAGCCCAACCACTTCCTCCTAAAAAACTAAAAGTTGTATATACTTCACCAGCAGTTAGTAAAAAAACGAAGAGCGTTCCAAAACCTTTATTACCTGTTGCGAATTCATCCATGCTCATCTTCTTACCATGGGTTGCTCGAATTCCTAAATACAACGCGATAATTGCAAATGCAAAAATAATGATTAATGCTATATTCATTCGTTTTCACCTACTTTATTTTCAGGGTCTACTTTATAAATGATATACAAAATGAGCGATGATAAAACCATCCATAAAACAATCCAAAATAATAAAAAAGGTAACCCTAAAACATATGGCTCAATGCGATTGGCAAATGAAATACAACCTGCCATACCAATAAAAGGTATAATCAATAGTAATTTTAAATACTTCATCTTCTCTCCCCCTTTTAAATATGGTACAGATGTGCTCTTCTTTTACGATCTAAGAATGTTGTTGCTGCCCCATTCTTTCTTTTCTCATATAATAGATTTAGATCTAATGTTGCTGTGACACAATCTGTTTCATTAGATGTTACTTCACAAAGAACACCGTTAATAGACCAAGGTGGCTCTGAAGGAGCAATAATTGCTGCATGACCAAAGCCCTCCTGTATCACACCTGTTAACTTTCCAATTAGAGGAGCATGTAGAACATATATTTGATTTTCAATAGACCGCGCTAATGCACAATTTCGTACACGATAAAACCCATGTGGTGTAATGGTATAAGAAGGACAAAAAATGATATCTGCGCCTGCTTTTGTATACATAGTAGCAATTTCAGGAATTTCAATTTCATAACAAATCGCGATACCGATTTTTATCCCATCTATTTCAAAAATATTCAAATCATCCCCTTCTAAAGTTCCATAATGACTCTCAGCAGGAAAGATATGTGTTTTTCGATGCATTAAGAATTGTCCTTCTTTTGTAAAAATATATGCTGTATTATAAGTACCATCACTTTCTTCCAGCATAGAACCTGCGATAATACATTGCTGTCTTTCAAAAGCTTTTTTGGAAAAATAGCTTATATAATCTTCTATAAATATAGATAGTCCATCCATTTGACTCTCTTTTAAATATGAATAATCTTCTCTGATTGTTAATAAGTGCAGTCCTACAAGTTCTGGTAATAAAACAAATTGACTCGTAGATGGGATTTTACGGAATAGAAAATCCATTTGCTTCGTAAAATCCGAAAATACTTTACACTCTTGCATGGCGACCTGACAACTACTCACTTCTACTTTCATTTAGTTCACTCCTTCCTCTATACTTTATAAACCACTTCTCCCCCAATCACAGTTTGTACAACTTCTATATTTTTTAATTCATCTCTATTTGTTTTTGTAATTGCCTGATTTAAAATGATGTAATCTGCTAATTTTCCGCTTTCTAAGCTACCTTTTTGATGTTCTTCAAAGCTCGCATATGCACCGTTATACGTATAGATTTTTAATGCTTCCATCAAAGAAATTGATTGTCTTATCCCAAACGGTTGCCCAAGCGTTGTATGACGATTAATAGCTGTATGAATTCCAACCCATGGATTAACGGTTGTAATCGGTGCATCTGATCCAGCAGCTACTATTAATTGATGCTGTAAAAAATCTGCAACTGGATACATATAATCGATACGTTCACCGTAATTTTTTTCATAACTTTCGCCAAATTCATAAGGAAATGGTGGGTTTGGAATAGGTATAATTTGAAGCGCTTTCATTTTTTCTTGTAAATCAGGTGTCGTAATACCTGCATGTTCAATTCGATGGCGATGTGGTCTAGGATTTTCTTTTAAAGCACGTTCAATTACATTTAAATAACGTTCAATCGCTGCATCTCCTTGTGCATGTACCGTAATTTGATAACCCTTTGCATGTGCATCTCCTAATACTTCGTATAATTCATCTTCCGTATAAATAAACATACCGTAATCATTTTGATTACTTGTATAAGGTTCGCGCGTCGCAATTGTTGGTCCTGTACTACTTCCATCTACAAATAGCTTCGCTGGACCAATTTTAAAATGTGCATCACCTGTTCCTGTCACAACTCCGGATTTCATCATTGTTGTTGTAAAATCATAACAATTATTTAAACTACCAATCATAGCGTAAATTCGTAACTTGACTCGTCTTTCATGAGAAGCTAATTGCAGTTGTCGAAAACTATCTGCATTAAATGTTCCTGCTTCATGAATACTTGTGATGCCAACTTTGAAAAAATCTTGTTGCGCTAGTTGCATAGCTTCTTCTAATTCTTCCATTGTATAAGTTGCTTGCTCATTTAATTGCATATAAGCTGTTTCTAATAACCTTCCAGTTAATTTTCCAGTTTGATCTTTTTCAATTTCGCCACCTTGTGGGTTAGGTGTCTGTTCATCGATATTAGCCATTAAAAGCCCTAGACTATTCACTACACCAATATGACCACATGTGCGCGTAATCATAATCGGATGTTTTGTTGAAATGACATCTAGATCCTCTTTTAATGGATAACATTTTTCATCCATACTCAATTCATTAAAGCCATTTACTCGAACCCAATGCCCTTCTTCTGTTTCTAGAACTCTTTTTTGAATTGCTTCGTATAATTGAGTTAAATTCTTAATTTTCAGACTTTTACAATCGATATTTATTTTTGTTACACCATACATAACAAAATGTAAATGTGCATCGATAATTCCTGGCATAAGTGTCTTACCTTGTAAGTTAATTTCTTCTACAGCGGTTATTTTGTCGGCCTTTAATCGTAATTCTTCGTATGTTCCAACCGCTTCAATTACTTGATCTTTAATTAAAATCGCCTCTACAATCTCATTCGTGTTATTCATTGTTAAAATTTCACCATTATAATAAAGTTGATTCACTTTTAACACCTGCTTTCCAAATTTGTACAACATTTGTATATTTATCTTACATGATTCTAACGTTTCTATATTGGACGTATTGTAAATTAAAAAAGCATTTTACGCTACTTTATGTTTAATTAAAGCTATTTTAATCATTTTTAATGTCGAATAAAAATACCTATGTATGATATAAAACATAATCACATAGGTATTTTTTATTTTATTTATGATTTTTCAATCGTCCTTTTTTCACGTTAAGTCCTTCAAAGTTTTGTTTGATGGCTAAATATTCATCCATTTCTTCTATAAAGACATAAAGCGCAGACATGGCTAAAAATTCTTCGTGATTTTTAGGCATTGGCATTTCTTCAAAACGTTCTCGTACACGTTGTAACTTCCTTCTACTCTCTGTTACAGTATTACCTGAATGTACGTTCTCAGATAGTTCTCCTACAAAATCAGCCACAATCTTTGAATGTGCAACAGATGCAGGTAGACTTGTGATTTTAGGTAGGACGCGCTCGATAATTTCAAGCTGTTTTTCACGAATATCAAAGTAACGATAATATACATCTTCTTTACGTGCTAAGTGATTTTCGACGTCCATGTAGGCAAGTGACTTCCCTTTCGCTACGCTTTTTTCAGCAATTAGTAGTTCTTTACCATCCCAAGATGTATCACCTGTTCGTAAATACTTTTCAATTTCATGAAAAATAGCACTGTATGCTTCTTCAATCGCAATACGATGCTTATTCAAACCTTTACTAATATCTGGCATATAAAAGTTGATTAAAAATCCTACACCAAATCCAACAAGCATCAATAATAATTCATTATATAAGAGAGGTAATGTAAATTCCCCTGAATTAAAGATTTGTAGGACGATGACGACACTTGATACGAAGGCCGCTGTAATATGGAACATGACGAGGAGTGGTAAAAATAAGAGAATTAAAACCCCCAACGTAATGACATTATATCCGCCAATTGAAAATAAAATATAGGAAAGTAATAAGGATAATAATCCTGCGGCTACACGCGTATAAATCGCATGAACAGACTTTCTTTTTGTCGTCTGAATGGACAGGATGGTTAAAATCCCTGCGGATGTATAGTATTCGAGATCGAGAAATGATGCAATACCAATTGCTACCGCAATCCCGACAGCTGTTTTTAATGTACGATAGCCAATTGAAAAGCGCTTGATTTTTTTAAGTTTCATACATGGCCTCCTCACATAATAGGTTACCACAGATTTGGTTTAGAAAACGTTTTTTACAAAATTCTTACATAATTGAAAAGAAGGAACTGCTTAGCGCAATCCCTCCCCTTTAAACATATTAAACTTCTTCACAGAAATCTTCAAATTGCGATTGAAGATGTGTAATAACAGCCATTGGTTCATGACCTTCGATTTCATGGCGTGGAACTTCTGCCACTACTTGACCATCTTTCATTAAAACAAATGATGGTGATGATGGAATATGATCTTCCCCGAAGAAAGCACGTGCCATTGCTGTTGCTTCTTTATCTTGTCCTGCAAATACAGTTACAAGGTGATCTGGACGTTTTGGATAGTTAATCGAGTGAACTGCTGCTGGACGTGCAATACCACCTGCACAACCACATACAGAGTTCACCATGAATAATGTTGTTCCTTCGCGTTTTACAGCGTCTTCTACTGCTTCCACTGTTTTTAATTCTTCATAACCATTGCCCGATAATTCACCGCGCGCTTGGTTTAACATATCTTGATAAAATAAATCATAGTCATTCATATTCAAATAACTCCCTTCACAATTAGCTCCTTACTATCATACATTAGATTCTTTTGAATTCAAAGCGTCCGAATCGGTTTTAACTAAATTAATTTATTTACAAGAATAATTATGAGAATATTCCTAAATCTCAAATAAAATGTTTGGCTATTTTGAAATACGTGTATATAATAGAGTTAGTTACACCCTACTATTTGAATATGAGGAGGTTCCAGCCAATGCAAACACGTGTACAAGAAGTAAAGGATTTTGTGATTTCGGGTTTAAAGATTCATGAATGTAAAACGGACGATATTTCTGAACAATGGGAAGAACTTGCAGAAGTGCTGGAAGATTACGACGTACAACATGACGTATTATACGGTGTTTTTGTCGATTTAACGGACGATGGTATTCGTTATTTAGCAGGTATTAAAGAAGATTATATGCCTGAGGACGTACCAACTGAAAGTGTATCCATCGCATCCGGTAAATACCTCGTTGGGGAGCTTAGTTCAATCAATGACCTTGAAAAAGCATTCAGAGAATTAAGCAGCCACCAAGACTACATCCATCGTCCAGGTATTAGTTTCGAAAAGTATAAAGGGAAAGCGCTAGACCAAATTGAGATTTGGGTTCCAATTGAATAATTTATAACAATATGCCATACAACTACATTTGTTGTGTGGCATTTTTTAAATCAAAAAAAGCAGTGATGCACTGTGACATCACTGCTTTTTACTATGGTTTAAAAAGTGTTTCAATTCCTTGTGAAACGGTTAATTCACCTTTTAAAATCTCTTTTTCTAAGGCTTGTACGATTTCTTTTTTGCCTTGCGTACCGTAAAAATCATCTACAAGACGGTCTAAAATCATGGAGCGGAACCAATCGGTTGTTTGATGATTTCTGCGATTCAACCAAACACCATTTTCAAGTGCTTGCTCTTTGAATGCTTCAATCGTCTCCCATACTTTGTCGAGCCCTTTATTTTCATAAGAGGAAGCTGACATCGCTTTTGTCGTCCAATGCGGCGTTGCAGGTTGTAGTAAATGTAAGATTTGCTTATACTCTGCAACGGTCTTACGCGCATTTCGTACATTATCACCATCCGCTTTATGCACAACAATCGTATCTGCTAATTCCATGATCCCTTTTTTCATACCTTGTAGTTCGTCTCCTGCCCCTGTTAATACAAGAAGCAAGAAGAAATCTACCATACCACGTACAATAGTCTCACTCTGCCCAACACCGACAGTCTCAATTAAAATCACATCATACCCTGCTGCTTCACAAAGTAACATTGTTTCACGTGTTTTTTTATGCACACCGCCAAGCGTTCCAGCAGAAGGAGATGGTCGAATATAAGCACGTGAGTCACGCGACAATTCTTCCATCCGTGTTTTATCGCCTAAAATACTCCCGCCTGTAATCGAAGAACTCGGATCAATCGCAAGTACCGCTACGCGATGGCCTTGTTCAATTAACATCTTGCCGAAAGTTTCGATGAACGTACTTTTTCCTGCTCCCGGCACACCCGTGATGCCGATACGAATCGACTTCCCTGTATGTGGAAGCAGTTCTTTTAATAGCGCCTGTCCTTCTGCTTTATCATCGATATTTGCACTCTCAAGTAGTGTAATGGCCTTAGCAAGATGTAATTTCGAACCACTTCGTACGTCTGTAGCTAATTCGTCAATCGCAATCGGTTTACGTTTTTTAACAAATTTACGTCGTTTGGATTTTTGCATCCCGTCATGACTCGCTTTTACACCTGGTTGTACAAAAAGCGCTGATTCTTTTTCAGACATTATGCTTCTTCGTAACCTAAACGTTCATAGATGATTTCAATCATTTTTTGAGAAGCAATAGGCAATACCGTACCAGGTCCGAAAATTGCTGCTGCTCCTGCTTCATATAAGAAATCATAGTCTTGTGCTGGAATAACACCGCCCACGATGACAACGATATCTTCACGACCTAATTTTTTAAGCTCTGCAATTAATTCAGGTACAAGCGTTTTATGTCCCGCTGCTAATGACGATACGCCAACACAGTGAACATCATTTTCTACAGCCATAATTGCTGCTTCTTCTGGTGTCATAAACAGTGGTGAAATATCCACGTCGAAACCAAAGTCAGCATACGCTGTTGCAACAACTTTTGCACCGCGGTCATGTCCATCTTGTCCCATTTTTGCTACAAGAATACGTGGACGACGACCTTCATTTTCTAAGAATTCATCTGTCATTTCTTTAATTTCTTTGATGGCATCTGCATCTGAATAGTTTGAAGCATATACACCGCTAATTGAGCGAATAACTGCTTTGTGACGGTCTGATACTTCTTCGATCGCATCTGATATTTCACCTAATGTCGCACGCGCACGCGCTGCATCTACTGCTACAGCTAATAAGTTTTCGCTACCATCTGCTGCTGCTTTTGTTAAACGTGCTAAATGACGTTTCACTTCTGCTTCGTCACGCTCTGCTTTCATTTTATTAATACGGTCAATTTGTGATTGACGTACTAATGTGTTATCAATATCTAAAATTTCAATTGGTTCTTCTTCATCTAAACGGTAACGATTTACGCCGATAATCGTTTCTGCTTTTGAATCGATTTTTGCTTGGCGTTTCGCTGCAGCTTCTTCAACCTTCATCTTCGGTAAGCCTGTTTCAATCGCTTTCGCCATACCACCAAGTTCTTCAACTTCATTGATTAGTTTCCATGCTGATTGTGTTAGTTCATCTGTTAACTTCTCAACATAGTATGAACCACCCCATGGATCAATCACTTTTGTCATCGTTGTTTCTTCTTGTAAGAATAGCTGTGTATTACGTGCAATACGCGCTGAGAAGTCCGTTGGTAATGCAATCGCTTCATCTAATGCATTCGTATGAAGTGATTGTGTATGTCCCATTGTTGCCGCATTCGCTTCAATTAACGTACGTGTCACGTTATTGAATGGATCTTGTTCTGTTAATGACCATCCAGATGTTTGTGAGTGTGTACGAAGCGCCAATGTTTTTGGATTTTTCGGGTTAAATGTTGACATCATTTGTGCCCAAATACGACGTGCTGCACGCATTTTAGCGATTTCCATATAATAGTTCATACCAATCGCCCAGAAGAATGATAGACGCGGAGCAAACTTATCAATATCGATTCCTGCTTTTAAACCTGTACGCACGTATTCTAAACCGTCAGCTAATGTATAAGCTAACTCAATATCATTCGTCGCACCAGCTTCTTGAATATGGTAGCCCGAAATTGAAATCGAGTTGAACTTCGGCATGAATTTTGACGTATATTCAAAAATATCTGCAATGATTTTCATCGACATTTCAGGTGGGTAGATGTACGTATTACGCACCATGTACTCTTTTAAAATATCGTTTTGAATCGTACCTGCTAATTTGTCTGGTGTAACGCCCTGTTCTTCTGCTGTTACAATGTAAAACGCAAGAATTGGAAGTACAGCACCATTCATTGTCATCGATACAGACATTTGATCGAGTGGAATGCCATCAAATAAGATTTTTGTATCTTCAACCGAGTCAATTGCAACACCCGCTTTACCAACATCACCTGTTACACGCGGATGATCTGAGTCATAACCACGGTGTGTCGCTAAGTCAAAGGCAACTGAAAGACCTTTTTGTCCCATCGCAAGATTTCGGCGGTAGAAAGCATTTGATTCTTCCGCTGTTGAGAAACCTGCATATTGACGAATCGTCCATGGACGACCTACATACATCGTTGGATATGGTCCACGTGTATTGGGTGCAATCCCTGCTACATCATTTAGATGTTGTAAACCTTCATTATCTACAGCTGTATAAACAGGTTTTACAGGAATTTCTTCATTCGTCATAAATGTTTCTTGCGTCGTTTCAAATGGTTCTTTCGTTAATACTTCATCGATGTCAATTTTGTGGAATGTTGGATTGCTCATCGTTGAACCTCCTTCATGCTTGCGTGAACAGTTGTTAGTTTTTCATAAATATTCAACCCTGCAAAGATATAGCCATTTAAGCCTTTTTCCGTCCAGTTCGCATCAAACTTACCCGCCACATCAAAGATGACATGTTCAGGTTTTGCAGCAAGTAATGCTTCCATAACTGCTTTTGTATCTTCATCTGTTGCTGAAAGGACAACATAGTCTGCTGTTGTTGTCGTTAACATATGCACGATTTCTGTTAAATCGACTGTTGGTTCTGTTACTTCTGGTACGATACCAGCCGTTGCTAACACACCTTTTACAAAGTCTGTACGTGGTTTTGTCGTTTTTAGCTCACCGTATGTTAAGATTTGTGCCTTCATCGGATGTTCTTTGAATGTCACACGTAACTCTTCAAATGGTTGTGCTAAACGATTTACTTCTACAAACGTTTCAGCAGGTACTTCTTCTGTTGCATCTGCATAATTATTTGTACCAACTAATACCGTTTTACGCTTTTTCACTTTTTCAATGCGTTCAGACCATGAAGCTTGAAGATCCGCTTTAATCATCTCGCTTGCTGCCTCGTAGCCACCTGCTTCTTCAATTTTCAAGAAGTAAGCCCATGCTTCTTTTACAAGGTCATGCGTTAATGTTTCGATAAAGTATGAACCACCTGAAGGATCGATTACTTTCGTTACTTGTGATTCTTCTTTAATTACGAGTGCAACATTTCGTGCAATACGAACCGATTGATTTGTAGGTCCAGTCAAAATGTTATGTGGATGAACAGTTAGTAAATCTGCTCCACCGATTACTGCTGAAAACGCTTCATTTCCAGCGCGCAGTAAATTCACGTAAACGTCTAACTTCGAAAATGAACGAAGTGATGTTTCCGTAGCGATATGAACTGGTTGTGGTGTCTCAACACCGTACGCTTTTGCAAACGCTTTCCATAATACTCTGAAAGCACGGATTTTAGCAATTGCCATAAAGAAGTGTGTATCTAAAGCAAATGAAACGAAGAACTTTTTCTCTACTTCTTCAAAAGATGCACCTTTCATAAATTCTGCTGCTTGTGCAAGTGCAATCGCTAATTCTTGTATAGATGTTGCACCTTCATAATGTGCTGATAATACATTTGCATTGAATGTACGAACATTCGGAAAATCAGGTAAGTCAATTGGTTGTGTTGATTGTACATAACCTACTTGTTCTTTATTTGTGATGAATTCGAACACACCAAGTACGGCTTCATCTTCTATATTTAAACGGAATGGGTGAGCTGATAGTAATGCACCTAATTGCTTTAATGCATCTTCTGTCCACTCAAATGCTACCTTTCCAACTGTTACATATTGATTTCCACGTTGAAGCGCATCTTTTGCTTGTGCGATGAATGCCTCAATATTCTCACCATAGGCTGCCTGTGCTACCCCAAAAGCACCTTCAGCTTTCATTGTGCGAATCGTCGAAATTTGTTCCTCCAGTTTACCATCAATCTTTTCAAACAAACTCTCTTTTGTGTAGAGTGGCTCGAGTGTAATCCCCTCGATTGTTTTAGTCAACAAAGATTCAAATGGTTTACCTTTTAATGCTCCTTCTGCTGCCGTTTTCCAGTCAGCATAAGTTGCTTGTTCAAATGTTACTTCTCTCATGTTTGTCATATGGACGCGTTGACGCTTCCCCCCTTCAATGATTCTATCTTCCATTTTACACAAGAAAAGGTGAACGGAAAAGTAAAAAAAAATCAGAAAACCGCAACAATTCGGTTTTCTGACTTTTCCTAATAAACAGAAGTGCTTGAAATTGTCATATTTTCTAGCAATTCTTTAACACGAGCTAGAAACTTCCCACAAATCATTCCGTCTAAAATTCGATGGTCTAAAGATAGACATAAATTCACCATATCGCGTGCAGCGAACATACCATCGCCTATAATGACCGGTCGTTTCACAATCGATTCCACTTGTAAAATAGCTGCTTGTGGTGCATTAATAATCCCTGCTGAATGGACAGAGCCAAATGAACCTGTATTATTTACCGTAAATGTTCCACCTGACATATCCTTTACATTCAACTGTTTTTTACGTCCTTTTTCAGCTAGAATTGCAATTTGACTTGCAATGCCTGCAATGGACAGTTGATCACAGTTTTGAATAACAGGAACGAATAACTCATCATCTGAAGCAACTGCAATTGACATATTAATTGCTTTCTTCTGAACGATTGTATCGCCTTTCCAAACAGAATTAAGCATTGGATATTCTTTCAACGCTTGTGCAACTGCTTTTACGAAAAAAGCAAAATACGTTAAATTGTATCCTTCTTGCTCTTTGAATTGCTTCTTATGTGCATTACGTAATTTAACTAATTCTGTTACATCAACTTCAATGGTCATCCAAGCATGTGGAATTTGTGTCACGCTATCTACCATACGTTTTGCAATTGTCTTACGAATCGAAGATACCGGAATAATCACGTCACCATTTTCTTCTGGGATTGCCTCTTTCACTTGTGTATCACGTGTTGTTGGTTTTTCTTCATGCGTTAATTGTGACGAAATAATGCCCGATTCAATCTCACGCAACACGTCTTTACGTGTCACACGTCCACCTGCACCTGTTCCTTCAATTAAATCAATATTTAAATGGTATTCGTCAATCAAACGACCTACAACAGGTGACACACGCTTCTTCTGATCAGCTGAGCGTTTTGGAGCTGATTGTGGCGCTGCTGCTACAGGTTTAGTTGTTTCTGATGAAGATGACGGTGACTCAGCAGGTGTTGCTGCTTCTCCATGTGCAACAACAATGGAACATACGACTTCACCAACTGCTACTGTCTCACCTTCAGGAACGATAATCTCTTGAATCGTTCCTGATAATTGAGATGGAAGGTCTGCTGTTACTTTATCTGTCGTTAATTCTGCAATGGAATCATACTGTTCAACTGTATCGCCTGGTTTTACTAACCAACGGTCGATTGTTCCTTCTGTAACACTTTCACCGAGTTGGGGCATTTTAATATACTCTAACATGTATTCTTCCTCCTTAGAATGCAGCTAATTCGACAATTGCTGCTTCGATTTGGTCTGGTGTTACCATGAAATCTTTTTCTAAAGACTGTGCATACGGCATCGATGGGGCATCAGGTGCTGCCAGTCGCTTAATTGGAGCGTCTAAATCAAATAGACAATGTTCTGCAACAATCGCTGCGACTTCTCCAATAATACTTCCTTCTTTGTTATCTTCTGTAATTAATAAGACCTTACCTGTTTTACGTGCTGCTTCAATAATCGCTTCTTGATCAAGCGGATAAATTGTACGTAAATCGAGAACATGTACAGAAATGTCTTGTTCCTCTTGTAACTGTTCTGCCACCTTTAATGTTTGGTCGACCATTAAACCATATGTGATAACTGTTAAATCATCACCACTACGTTTTACGTCAGCTTTACCGATTGGCACAACATAATCTTCATTTGGCACTTCACCTTTAAGTAGGCGATATGCTTTTTTATGTTCGAAATAAAGAACTGGGTCTGGGTCGCGAATCGCGGCTTTTAAAAGTCCTTTTGCATCTGCTGGGTTTGAAGGAACAACAATTTTTAAACCTGGTTGATTAGCAAAAATCGCCTCTACTGATTGCGAGTGATATAAACCACCATGTACCCCGCCGCCAAATGGTGCACGAACAACTAATGGACAACTCCAATCATTATTTGAACGATAACGCATTTTTGCTGCTTCTGAAATAATTTGGTTAACTGCTGGTAAGATGAAATCCGCAAACTGCATTTCTGCAATTGGCTTCATACCATACATTGCCGCACCCACTGCTACACCTGCAATAGCTGACTCGGCTAATGGTGTATCTAAAACGCGGTCTTCACCGAATTCATCGTAAAGACCATCTGTTGCACGGAACACACCGCCCTTTTTCCCAACATCTTCACCTAGTACAAATACATTTTCATCTCGCTGCATTTCTTCGCGCATCGCTTCATTAATTGCTTCAATATAGGAAATCGTTCTCATTATAGCTTCTCCCCTTCCGCATAGACATAACGTAGATTATCTTCTACTGAACCGTATGGTGCTTGTTCTGCATACGTAGTCGCTTCATTAATCTCACGTTTTAATGTCGCTTCCATTTCTGCTTTTAATTCTTCTGTTAACAGGCCTTGTTCCACTAGATACTGCTCATAATGATGTAAACCATCTTTTTGTTTATCATCTTCTAATTCTTCTGTCGTACGATAAATACGGTGATCATCATCTGATGAATGAGGCGTCAATCGTTGGCAAAGCGCTTCAATCAATGCTGGCTTACCTGATTCACGTGCTTTTTTCACAGCAATATACGTAGCGATTGGATCTGTACCGTCTACTACCTCACCTGGCATATTATAACTTGTTGCTCGTTGTGCGACTGTTGCACTCGCTACTTGACGATCGTATGGTGTTGAAATCGCATACTGATTATTTTCTACAAATGTAATAACAGGCAATTGATGCACACCAATGAAGTTTAGACCTTCATGGAAATCACCTTGATTGGATGAACCTTCACCCAGTGAAACAAATGTGTAAAAGTCATCTTTCTTCATGCGTCCTGCTAGTGCGACACCTGCTGCATGTACAACTTGTGTTGTAACAGGCGAAGAACCTGATAAAATACGATTTTTGCGTTGTCCCCAGTGTGCCTGCATTTGACGACCACCTGAGTTTGGATCCTCTGCTTTCGCAAAAGCATTTAACATGACATCTTGAATTGTCATTCCCGCTTCTAATACCACACCTAGATCACGGTAATACGGCGCTAAATAATCCTTCGTTAAATCAAGTGCATATGCAGCACCGATTTGTGCAGCTTCTTGTCCTTGACACGAAATAACAAATGGGATTTTACCTGAACGGTTTAATAACCATAAACGTTCATCGACACGTCTTGCACGTAACATACTGAAATAAATATCTAATGCTTGTTGATCTGTTAAATTTGCTTCTTTATGTGAAACTGTCATAATCAAAACCTCCTAATAATGAATTGCTTCGTTTTTAATTGCCAGTGCGACTTCTTGCATCACTTCACTCACGCTTGGATGCGGGTGTACAGTATGTCCGATTTCAAATGATGAAGCATCTAGATTAAAGGCTAAACTTGACTCAGCGATTAATTCTGTCACATGGTCACCAATTAGATGGACGCCTAGTACATCATCTGTTTCTTCATCTACAATCATCTTCGCAAAACCGAAATCATCACCATTAACCAGTGCTTTTGCATTTGCTTTTAATGGGAATTTTTTGACGACAACTTTATTAAATTGTTCTTTTGCTTGTTTTTCATTTAATCCAATATGTGCAATCTCTGGATAGCTATAGACACAACTTGGCATATGCACGACACGTGTATCTGGTTTTAAACCTACCATATGTTCAACTGCATGAATGGCTTCATGAGATGCTACATGTGCTAATTGAATACCACCAATTACGTCGCCTGCTGCATAGATGTGTGCTTCTTTTGTTTGCATATGTTTATTTACCTTAATAAACTGCTGTTCTAACTGGATATCTGTATTTTCTAATCCAATTTGTTCTGTAATCGCTTGTCTTCCAATTGCGACTAGCACTTTTTCGAATGTTTTTACTTCTTCATTCACATGGAATGTCACTTGTTCATCTGTTGCTTCCACATTTGAAATTTTCGCATTCGTCACAACTTGAATACTACGTTTTTCAAAATTTTTCACAAGTTCTTTCGCTACTTCTTCATCTTCTGAAGGTAGAATACGTTCAAATGCTTCATAGATTGTAATCTCTACACCTAAATCATGTAACATAGATGCCCATTCAATTCCGATTACACCGCCACCAACAATCGCCATATTCTTTGGCAATGTATCAAGTAGAACTAAATCATCTGAACTTAAAATCGTCGTATGATTAAATGGCATAGACGGTAGTGTGCGTGGTTTCGAGCCTGTACAAATCAATAAATTTTTCGGTACGAGCATATCATTTTCAAGATCTTCACCATATTCCACCGATACAGTTCCAGGAAGTGGTGAAAAAATAGAAGGACCTAATATACGACCTGTACCTGTATATACATCAATCTTCCCTTTTTTCATTAACGCTTGAATACCTGCTTCTAATTGTGCGACTACAGCATTTTTTCTTTCATGTGCGATATGATAATTGAATCCATACGATGTTAATTCGATTCCGAAATCGTGCGCTTTTTTAAGAGAACGTAATTGTTCGGCACTCTTTAATAGCGCTTTTGTCGGGATACAACCTTTATGTAAACAGGTTCCACCTAGTTTTTCTTTTTCGACAATCGCCACTTTTAACTTTAATTGCGCTGCACGAATGGCTGCCACATATCCCGCAGGTCCGCCGCCCAAAATGACTAAATCGTATTCATTTGCCATATGTCATACCTCCATAAAATCATTATTTTCACTTCTTGTCACAACTGCTTTTTTATCATTTTAGGTCAAATACCTTCACTATCTGTTATATCATAATAATACTTATTCTTCCTATCATAAATGTCATATGACATGATATGACATTTATAATATACCTGATAAAAAAACATTCTTACTTGTATTTGCGTTTAATTTTTTATCATTATCCGCTCTTAAATTGTCAGAAAATTGTGTTTAAATACTTATTTTTTCTATTTTACACACATATTTTCTTCCTTGTTCTAATTCTAACTAAAAACTGTGTTCTTGACAATTATTAACTTTATTTTGTGACATATTTTGTTGAAAAAGAAGTTTTTCTGTCACTTTACATTATAAGGAAAATTCTTTATTCATCCTAATGCTTTATATAAACAAAAAATGAGAAACTCTGTAAACATACCGTTTCTCATTTATTCTATGTATATTCGATTTAGTTATCTCTACACAAAAATAGTTGATTCATTCTTCTACATATGAATCAACATATCTTTGTGCATCTGCGACTCGACTCGGTTCATCTGTAATCCATCCAACAATACTTGGATGCTGTGGTTTTTGAAGCCACTTTTCTTTTCCTGTAATACTATAAAAACGTAAAACTTTATTTAAATCCTGTGCCATATTCCAATATTTTTCTTTATAGAAAAAATGCTTATTCACATGTAATGCATCAATCCAAGGTAAATCATTTAAGCGCGTCCAATCAAATTTGCGCTTCGGAATAAACGCTACTTCTGCTGCTGGTTTCATTACCTTTACTTGTTGTAACACTTCTAAATGAAAAGAGGAGTAATGTACATTTGGTAAATGTTGCGTCTTTTTTACAACAATCTCAAGATCAGCAGTTCGTCCAATAAACGATTCTTTGAGTTCAATATTCATTGGTACTTTATTCGGGATAGCCCATGCTAATAATTCTGAAAATGTATTAATACAATGACGACTTCCCTTAATCTTCTGACTTCTTATTTCGTTGAGTGTACAATCATTTACGCATTTAGAGATACCTAACATTCGTTTTAAATTAAGATCATGTGTAACAATTGCAATGCGATCTTTCGTCAGCTGCAAATCAAACTCAATTCCATCTGCTGCGGTTTGTATCATGGCCTCCTTCATCGCTTCTAATGTGTTTTCTGGTTCATGTTTTGTCCAGCCACGATGTGCATAAATAGGCAATCTATACATTCAACTCTCCATTCTCCATTTTAAATACACCATTTGTACGTGTTTTTAACATAGATGACCGTTTACCAATCTTAATAATCGTTCCTTCAAATGCCATTTTTGTTACTTCCACACATTCTTTTTCAATCTCACTTAATTGTTTTAAAATGGTTTGAATTTCATAATTCAACTGGATTACAACTGATTTTTTTAATTCATATTTATATTTTGTATCTTCAAATACTTCTAGTTGTTGTGCGTTCATCTGTTTCGTTAATGGTTGTAATTGAATGACACGACTTTCAAGCACACCCATCTCTTGTTCAATTTCTTTTATTTTCCCTGCTTTATAGCGTACTTCACCCATTTTTTCTTTCTGGTCAATGGTATGAATAATTAACTCTGTACGTCTTTCGTGTTGATTTCCAGCGATTGCTGTATGGATATACGATGTTGCTTCTGTCACACCGCCGATAATTTTCCCATTCACACCGTCTAAACGTACAATTCTCCCTGATAAATTCGAACCGATTGCATACATTTCGATACAAATTTCATTTTCAGCATAAATCGTTGCTTCATTCGCATGTTTTAAAAAGACACTTCCACCTGCTCGAATGATCGTTTTTGAATGACCAAATACACCACCACGAATATAAATATCGCCACCTGTTGATTCAATCGAGTCAGCACCAGATACGCCCTCTTTTGCTTCAATCGAAATATCACCTGTTGCTTTTACCGAATAGCCTGGTAAAACGGTTCCCTTAATTGCGATAGAACCATCAAACTCAATATTACCTGTTTCTACCCCAATATCTGTTTTAATTTCGAGATGTTGCAAAATGCTAATTAAACCATTTGAATCATCTAATACACCTGCTGTTTTAGAACGGATAATAATCTTTCCGTTTTCTTCACTTTCATAAACAGATTCTGGATTATATTTTAAAATAAGGTCTTTCCCTGCTTTTGCGGGAATCTCTTTTCCCAATACATTCATACCCGGTATTCCTTCAGATGCCGGTATTTTCTCACCTAGCCAAGCGTCTTTTTCAATTTCAAAAATAAAGTTCATATCGGAAAAATCTGCTCGACCATCTAAACCAATTTTTGGTCTGCGCGTTGGGTTTTGAAAATACGTGATTTTTGCATCCACACCATCTTCAGGCTCTTTCCCTTCCGCAATCACATGTTTTTTCTTCTCAAGTTCTTCCCATAAGATTCGTTTCAGACCGTACTCAATCCCAATAGATGCAGCAATTTCTTTAATTTTAAGATTCAATTCATCTTCAGAGTTACTAATTTTTTTCGGATCCTCGTAAAATAAAATATTAGCAGTCATTGCATCTTTTGAGATTTGAATATCCATTTCAGGTAATAAAACACCTATTTCTACAAAATCACCATTCTGTTGATTGAAGAGGTTTTTTAATTCCATAAAGTTTGTCAGTTTAATTCTTGGAAATTCTTTTAATAAAGTCTCGAAATCCTTCATTGTATAATCTTCTCGATGTTTTTTCACAAAAACTTTATTGTCTCTTGAGATGATTTCCATATGCTGATCTTTATAAAGTTCCATATTGTTCACCCTCTCCTTGTGTAAAAGTCCGTATGCTTAATATCGTGCATTTATCTAACTTCTAAAGACCTTTACACTAGAATGTTTCCATATGCTTATCTGTTTTTTTATTTTTTTCAAATTTAGTTTCATTTGACTAAATAGTCCTATTTTTTTACTATTCTTATTGGTTGTTATTATCCAAATGTAGTCTGTAAGTATTTTCCGTATATAATAACATAGAAAAACCTAACTATCTTTATCATACCCACCTCGCAAAAAACTAATACATTTTTCATGACTATCCCTGAAAAAAATATGCTTTTAGACCTATATTCAGTGTGTTGTGTTTTTCTTATCTTGTATTTTCTCTATAGCCTCTTTACTAATCATTGAAAGAACAGGTATAGCTAATAAAAAAACATTTGCACCCCAAATCCATAAAAAAAGTGTTGTAAGCGCGATAACAAAACCAAGATAAATCCCTAAAGAATGACGCTTCCATATACTGTACAAAAGTACCATTAAACCTACTAGCGAACTAATATAAAACATATCTCTCCTCTTTCCTTACTTATATTCACAAAAAAAAGCATGCAGTTCATACTGAAACGACTCTGCTGCTTTTTCATAAGATGACTTATACTTCTACTAATTCTTCGCGTAACTTTTCTGCGACCATGGCGATGAACTCTGAATTTGTTGGTTTTTGTTTCATATGGTGTGATGTGTAACCGAATAGCTTGGATACGGCGTCATGATTTCCACGTCCCCACGCAATCTCAATACTATTTCGGATGGCACGCTCTACACGTGTTGGTTTCGTTTCAAATATTTCTGCAATAGCTGGATACAACGCTTTTGTAATTGAACTTAATAAATCTGGATTATTATAGACTAATTGAATAGCTTCACGAATATAGCCATATCCTTTTACATGAGCTGGTACACCTATTTCCTTAATGATAGATGTAATACGTGCATCTAATGTATGCTTATCTGATGTCTCAGGTAAATCAATTTCAATAATTTCCCGTGCTTTTGTTTGTTTCATTTTTGCACGTTCTGCACATTGAATAATCTTCGACTCTAAACGATCCATCTCAAAAGGTTTTAACATAAAGTAAGCCGCACCAAAGTCACTCGCTTGTTTCATAACATCTTCTTGTCCAAAAGCTGTTAACATAATCACTTCAATCGTTTTCCATTGCTCATTTTTATGTATCTCTTCTAAAACAGCTAAACCATCTAAGTGAGGCATAATAATATCTAAAATTAGCACATCAGGGATTTCTTCCTCCAGCATTTTTAAGCACTGTTTACCATTTGAAGCAGTATGAATTACTTGTATTCCTTCATTTTTTTTGCAAGTATTTTTCTAATGTGGCTACAAGTTCGCGGTTGTCATCTGCAATGGCTACCTTAATCTGCGTCATCTTTTTTCCTCCTTAGGTTTTCACTCAACATTTCACAATGCATTTATTGTATCAAAATTCATTTCAAAACAAAATGTCATTACCCATTTTCTTATAAAACAATTGTTTTATTTTCATGTAATTTATATGTATTATAACACTTTTTTTGCGTGTTGAATGAAACTTTTGTTTATTTTTCAGATAAAAAAGACATTATAAACAATTCATTCGTACTTGTTTACAATGTCTTAATAGTAGTTATATGATACGGCGTTGTTTATGTTCTTCTGCAATTTCAACCAGTTCTTTTGCATGTTGGAATGTTTTTTCCGTCACGACTTCACCTGACATCATGCGACTAATCTCGTCAATTCGATTATCTTCTACTAATTCACATAACGATGTGAACGTACGATTATCTTCTTCTTGCTTTTGAATATAATAATGATGGTCAGCCATCGCCGCTACTTGTGGTAAATGCGAAATACAAAGCACTTGTGAATTTACAGAGATTAGTGAAATTTTATCCGCAATAGCTTGCGCTACACGGCCACTTACGCCTGTATCAACCTCATCAAAAATGATGGACGTAATTCCCATTGTAGATGAAAAGATGGTTTTAAGAGCAATCATAATACGCGATAGCTCACCACCAGACGCAATTTTCGTCAGTGGCTTTGGTGGCTCCCCTACATTCGTTGAAATATAGAAGACAACTTCATCGCTACCCATCGCATCAAATGTATGTGACGGTGTAATTTGTACAATCAGTGTTGCACGTTCCATGTACAACTCTTGTAATTGCGTCATAATCTTCTCAGCTAATTGAACACCATATTCTTTACGGATAACTGTTAGCTTTTCTGCTTGTTCAGCTAGTTGCTTTTCTAAGTCTTTTAAGCGTTTTTCATTCTTTTGAATATTCTCGTCGCTATTTTCAAGCGTCTCTAATTCTTTACCAATTTGATCGCGATACGCTAAAATATCCGCTAAACTATGACCATATTTTCGCTTCATATTTTGAATGAGTGCGAGGCGTTGCTCTACTTCATTTAATCTTTCTGGGTCAAACTCCATCTCATCTAAAATATTCTTTAATGAAAAAGCAGCTTCCTGCAAAACATAGAACGCGTCTGATACGGCCATAGATTGTTCTTTGAACTGTTCATCTACATTCGCAACATCTTCTAAATCAGACATCGCTTGACCAATCCAATCAAGCCCTTTAGATTCACCAAGAATCGCTTCATGTGCGTGAGAACTACCTTCAAAGATTTTATGGAAGTTATTTAAACGACGACGTTCTTCCATCAATTCATTTTCTTCATTCTCTTTAAACTTACATGCATCAATCTCTTTAATTTGGAATGAGTATAAATCAATTTTTTGAGCGATTTGCTGTTCACCAAGTGATAGTGCTGCTAATTCGCTTTTCAATGCACGATATTGTTCATAGAGCGATGTATATTGTTCTTTATCTTCTGTAATCGCATCACCCGCAAATTGATCGAGTAAATAGATATGCTGTTTATCGTCCATTAATTCTTGTGATTCATGCTGCCCATGAATATCAATCAATGTCGAGCCCACTTCACGTAACATATTCAGTGGCATCATTTTACCGTTAACACGACAAACACTCTTTCCTGTATCATTTAAATCTCGGCGTAAAATAATCACACCTTCATCAACTTCGATTCCTAATTCTTTACACTTATCATAAGCAGGATGCGGTTCTTCCGGCAACGTAAAAAGGCCCTCAAGTTCAGCCTTTTTAGCACCATGGCGAATAAACTCTTGAGAACCTCTACCTCCTGCTAAAAGTTGTACCGCATCAATGATGATTGACTTACCCGCACCTGTTTCGCCCGTTAATACAGTTAATCCTTCTTGAAATTCGACGGTTAATGCATCAATGATGGCAAAATTCTTTATGGATAATTCTTTTAACACGATGTGTCACACCCCTCAATACTTCTCTCTAGCAGTTCTTATAACATCTCTAGTAAACGATTTTTCACTACTTCACGCATTGATTCTTCACGACATAAAATCATGATTGTATCATCTCCACAGATTGTACCTAAAATTTCCGTCCAATCTAAGTGATCTAATAATGAGCCAATCGCATGTGCGTTGCCTGGTAATGTCTTCATAACGAGGAAATGACTTGCCCCATCAATCGATACAAAAGCATCTGCTAGCGCACGATGTAGTTTTTGTACAGGATTAAAACGTTGGTCTGCTGGTAAGCTATATTTATAACGTCCATCTTGTAATGGTACTTTGATTAGATGTAATTCTTTAATGTCACGTGAGATTGTTGCTTGTGTCACGTTATAGCCTGCTTCTTTTAATAAGTCGACTAATTCATCTTGTGTCTCAATTTCTCGATTCGCAATCATATCACGAATACGAATATGTCTTTGACTTTTATTCATATCATTCACCTCTATGCATATTTATGCCTGTCAACCTAAAGTTATCATCTATTCAATGAAATAACAAGAAAAAACGAATCTTTTATCTATTTTCTTCTTCTTTTATTTAGGCATTTATTCATGGAAAAACACCTTCAAAGAACCTTCTGATTCTCTGAAAGTGTTTTTCGATTTTTAGCTACTTTATTTTAATTGTGCATGTGCTTCTTTTACAACTGCTTGTAAATCACACGAACGTTCTAATTCTTCAGTAGTATGCGGATTGTAAAGATGGAATAAGAATTCGATATTTCCTTCTCCACCTGTAATTGGTGAATAAGAAGCATCTTTTAAAACAAACCCTAGTTCCTCTGCGAAATCCGCTACTTTTTCAAGTACTTCTAAATGAATTTTCGCATCGCGTACGACACCTTTTTTACCGACATTTTCTTTACCTGCTTCGAATTGTGGTTTAACAAGAGCCATCACATCGCCACCAGGCATCAATAATGTTTTTAAGACGGGTAAAATTAGTTCGAGTGAGATGAATGATACATCGATTGTTGCCACTTCTGGTAAACCCTCGACTAAATCAGGTGCAGTTACGTAACGGAAATTGGTTTTCTCCATTACCGTAACGCGTTCATCTGAACGAATCTTCCAAGCGAGTTGATTTGAACCAACATCTAAAGCGTAACAATGACGCGCGCCGTTCTGTAACGCACAATCTGTAAAACCACCTGTTGAAGAACCGATATCTAGCATCAGTTTTCCTTCCACCGTAAAGTCGAAAATCTCAAGTGCTTTTTCTAACTTTAGACCACCACGACTGACATATTTCAGTTGTTGACCTTTAATTGTTAAATCTTGGTCTGCTGGTATTTTCTCTCCTGCTTTATCGACGCGAACTTCTTTAGAGAAAACTTGTCCCGCCATAATTAAACGTTTTGCTTTTTCACGTGTTTCACACATACCGCGTTGAACGAGTAAAATATCTACGCGCTCTTTTTGTACTTTGTCTGCCATTATGATTTTAGACCTTCTTGTTCTCTTTTTTGATGTACGAGCTTTGTAATGCGTTTTTCAGCTTCTTCTGCTGTTAAATGAATGTCGCGCATTAATAAATCAACGCTTCCATGTTCGATGAATTCATCTGGAATACCCATACGTTCTGTTTGATTTGTGTCATAGCCATGATCATTCGCAAACTCTAATACAGCACTACCAAATCCACCTTGTAGCATCGATTCCTCAATTGTTAAAATAGGGCGACCTGTTTGATAAATGCGATGTAGCATTTCCTCGTCCATTGGTTTAATGAAGCGAGCATTGACAATTTCAACTGAAATACCTTGTTCGGCTAATTTTTCTGCTGCTGCTTCTGCCATCGGAATCGTCGTACCAAATGTTAGAATCGTTGCATCCGTTCCTGCTTTTAATACTTCCCAGCTACCGATTGGTAATGTTTTTAATTCTTCATCCATTGGAACGCCTAAACCATTACCACGTGGATAGCGTAAGCAAATTGGCCCCTCATCGTATGCTAAAGCTGTTTGCACCATATGTTGGCCTTCATTTTCATCTTTCGGCATCATAATGACAATGTTTGGCATTGAGCGAAGGAAGTTAATATCAAATACACCTTGATGTGTCTCACCATCTGCTCCAACTAAACCTGAACGGTCAATTCCAACGAATACATTTAAGTTTTGACGACAAATATCATGTAACATTTGATCGTATGCACGTTGTAAAAATGTCGAGTAAATTGATAAGAACGGTTTTGAACCTTCTGCTGCCATCCCTGCTGCCATCGTTGTTGCATGTTGCTCTGCAATACCAACATCAAAGAAGCGTTTCGGGAATTCCTTAGCAAATCCTTCTAATTTCGAACCAACTGGCATCGCAGGTGTAATTGTTACAACACGATCATCTTCGCGCGCAATACGTGTTACAGTATCTGCAATTAGTTTTGACCAACCTGGTGCTGTAACAGACGATTTAACAAAATCTCCTGTTTCCATTTTATAAGGACCCGTACCATGCCAATTTCCAATTTTATCATTTTCCGCTGGTGAATAGCCCTTACCTTTTTTCGTAATCACATGAACGATTACAGGACCTTCAGTACGTTTCGCATTTAATAATGTTGACTCAAGTGCTTCAAAATCGTGACCGTCAATTGGTCCTAAGTAAGTAAAACCTAATTCTTCAAAGAACATGCCTGGTACAACTAAATATTTCAAACCATCTTTTACACGCTCTGCTGTCGAAGCTAAACGTCCACCCACTGCTGGAATACGCTTTAATAAACCTTCAAAATCATCTTTTGCACGATTATAAGGTGTCGCTGTACGCATACGAGACAACATATTGTGTAAAGCGCCTACATTCGGTGCAATTGACATTTCATTATCATTTAAAATAACGGTCATATTTGTTTTTTCATGTCCGATATGATTCAGTGCTTCAAGTGCCATTCCACCTGTTAATGCACCATCTCCAATAATCGGAACGACATGATTATGTTTTCCTTGAACATCACGTGCAGCTGCCATGCCCATCGCCGCTGATAGAGAAGTTGAACTATGACCCGTCTCCCATACATCATGCTCACTCTCATTGCGTTTTGGGAAACCACATAAACCTTTATATTGACGTAACGTATCGAATTGATCCGCACGACCTGTTAAAATTTTGTGCACATATGCTTGATGCCCAACATCAAATAAGAACTTATCTTGCGGGCTATTAAATACTCGATGTAGTGCAATTGTTAATTCAACTACACCTAGATTTGGTCCAATATGTCCACCTGTTACAGAACACTTTTCAACTAAAAATTTGCGAATATCAACTGCTAAATCTTGCAATTGTTTTTTATTCAAATTTTTCAGAAAGGATGGACTAGATATTGTGTTTAAATCCACCACCATCACACACCTTTACTTTTATCATTGATTTTACTCACACGACTTTTTTCACTATTATAACAGTCATTAAGTCGAACAGAAAGTATTTAAACTGATTACTTGTTACGATTTATAATATAGTCCGTTAAATCTGCTAAATATTTACTATTCGATGGTATTTTCTCTAAACATGCATGTGCTTTTGTCGCATGTTCTGCTAATTTTTCTTTAGCTCCGTCTAATGTTAAGAGTGCCGGATACGTACTTTTTTCACTCGCTACATCTTTCCCAGCTGTTTTTCCTAATTCTTCTGTTGTGCCCTCGATATCTAAAATATCATCTTTAATTTGGAATGCGAGTCCAATATGGTACGCATATTCGACAAATAAGTTGCGTTGCTCTTGTGTTGCACCTGCTAAAATCGCACCTGCTTCAATACTAAAACGTAAAATGGCGCCTGTTTTATTTTCATGAACACGTACTAATTCATCTAAAGTAAGTTGGCGTTTTTCACCTTCGATATCGAGTACTTGTCCGCCAACCATCCCCTCTGCTCCAGCCGTCTCACTTAGAAGGCGAATTAATTCTACTTTTTGTTCAGCTGACACATTTTCTAAGCGCGCTAAAATGCCAAATGGTAGTGTATTCAGTGCATCACCTGCTAAAATCGCTGCTGCTTCACCAAATACTTTGTGATTCGTCGGTTTACCACGTCTGAAGTCATCATTATCCATACTTGGTAAATCATCATGGATTAGCGAGTATGTATGAATCATTTCTACCGCTGCCCCTACTGTATACCCTGCTTTTGTTGGATTATTTAAATACTCCATTACTGCAATCACAAAAAGTGGTCTTACACGCTTCCCACCAGCTTTTAAAGAATATAACATCGCTTCTTTTAATGAAGTGGGTGCTGTTAAATCTTCTACAAATTCGTACATATGCGATTCAATGATTGGTAATTGTTCTTCCATAAATGTTTTTAGTGTACTTGTCATTATTTATTCCGCCTCTTTCTGTAAATTTAACTCCGTTTCATTTCCGTTTTGATCCATCATTTTCACCAATTGCTGTTCTGCTTTTTCAAGTTGTGTATGACAGCTTTGTGACAATTTCATCCCTTCTTGGTATAAAGAGATGGCATCTTCTAATGGAACATCGCCTTTTTCAAGTGAGCGAACAATTTCTTCTAATTGTTCAATCGATTCAGCGAATGATTGTTGTTTTTTTGTCATGTGGACTCCTCCTCTTTTTGAATGGACTGCACAATCGTTTGAACACGACCGTCTGTAAATTGAAGGTCTATTTTTTGTCCTTCCTCTAATGAATCTACCGATTTTACAACTTTTTGATCATCATAAGCAATTGCATATCCGCGTGTCATAATGGATAAAGGATTTAACATCTCAAGTGTATGAACAGCTGCCGTAAAACGTTGTCGTTCTTGCTGTAATTTTTGAGCGATTGCTCTCGTTAAGGCTTGTTGCATCGACTCAATACGCTTCTTTTCATATACAATCTCTTTTAAAGGATTATAAATTTGAAGTTTTTGTTCAAGATGTTGCCACTTATAACGTTGCTGCTCCATTGCTTGCACGGCTGCACGCTGCATACGATCATCTAATTGCACTAATTGTTCAACAAAAGGACGATATAAGCGTTCGGGGTATAACATGGGGTATGCGGACTGCACACGTGTCAAACGAGCACGTTCATGCTTTAATTGTGCTTGTGTCTGTTGAATAAGACGTGTACGGAGTGATTCAACATGCTGTAGTAATTCGAAACGGTCTGGTACAGCCATCTTCGCTGCGCCTGTTGGTGTCGGTGCACGTAAATCCGCTACATAATCCGCAATCGTTGTATCCGTTTCATGCCCAACTGCACTAATGACGGGAATACGACTTTCAAAAATAGCTTGTGCGACCACTTCCTCATTAAATGCCCATAAATCTTCAATCGAACCGCCACCTCGTCCAACAATGAGTGTGTCGATATTCCCTTGCTGATTCGCTAAAGCGATAGCTTGTGCAATATCATTCGCAGCTACTTTTCCCTGAACAGCAGTTGGAATAACCACTACCTCAGCAATTGGATAGTGTCTTTTTAGTGTGGACAAAATATCTCGAATCGCCGCACCCGTCTTCGCTGTAATAACCCCTATTCTTTTAGGGAATTTAGGAATCGGCTGTTTAAATTCTGGTTTAAAATAACCACGTGCTGCCAACTCTTTTTTTAATTGTTCATATGCTACATGTAGACTCCCAACACCGTCTGGTTGCATCTCTTTCGCGTACATTTGATAGCGCCCTGCTACTTCATAGACATTCACATCTCCACGAATCAGCACATTCATACCGTTTTCAGGTTTGAAAGCAAGTTGTTTCGCCTGCATCTTATACATGACACTTTGAATTTGTGCGTGTTCATCTTTTAACGTGAAATAAATATGCCCTGAATTATGTAGTTTCACATTGGACAGTTCACCTTTTACATATACTTCACGTAAATGAGGATCTGCTTCAAATTTCCGCTTAATATATTTGGTCAATGCTTGCACAGATAAATAATGAATGACCATTAATTCATCTCCTCTAAGGATGTGTTTCCTCTACACATTTTTTGACGTTATGATTCGCCCATAAAAAAAACTGTTTTTCCGCAGAAAAACAGCTTTCTGTCTATTCTATTTTACCTTAATCAGCGTCATTTGTCTTATGCTAGCTTTGTTTTTGCTGATTGAACTGTGTTATACATCAACATTGTGATTGTCATTGGACCAACGCCGCCTGGAACAGGGGTAATTGCAGATGTTTTTTCAACAACTGAATCAAAATCAACATCTCCGCATAGGTGATTATTTTCATCGCGATTCATACCGACATCAATAACCACTGCACCTTCTTTAATGTAATCGGCTGTAATCATTTTCGCACGTCCGATTGCTACAACTAAAATATCTGCTTGATTTGTCATTTCTTGAAGATTTTTTGTTTTCGAGTGACAATATGTCACTGTTGCATCATGTTGTAATAGTAGTTGCCCCATTGGTACGCCAACAATATGACTACGCCCAATAACTACTGCATGTTTACCAGCAACTTCAATATTTGAATGTTCGAGTAACTTCATAATACCATGTGGTGTACATGGTAAAAATGTTTCTTGTCCTAGAAGCATTTTCCCAACACTATTTGGGTGGAAACCATCTACATCTTTTAATGGAGAAATGGTTTCAATTACTTTTTGTTCATTGATTTGTTTTGGTAATGGTAGCTGGACTAGAATACCATCAATCTCAGATGCTTCATTTAATTGTTTGATTTGCGCTAGTAAATCTTCTTCTGTTGTATCTTCTGGTAATTTAATAAGCTTGGAATAAATTCCTAATTCTTTACAAGCCTTTTCTTTGTTTGCTACATATGTATGTGACGCAGGATCCTCACCTACTAGAATCACTGCTAATCCTGGTGTAATTCCTTTTGCAATTAAATCTTGTACTTCTTTTTGAATACCTGTACGAATTATGTTACTGATTTCTTTTCCGTTAATTAGTTGACTTGACATTTTCTACACTCCCGAATTCAGCTTTGATGCGTCAACAGGGTGTTAGGAAGAGAAAATCCCTTCCGTCTGTCCTATTAACGATCTAGTATTTTGATAATACGCCGTTTACGAATTTACCTGACTTCTCATCACCAAAGACTTTTGAAATCTCAACTGCTTCATTGATGACAACATTGTTCGGTGTTTCTGGCATATACATTAATTCAAAAGCTGCTAGACGTAAAATTGTTCGTTCAATTTTCGCTAAGCGGCTTAATGACCAATTTTCTAATTTACTTTCTAATGATGCATCAATTTCTTCTAAGTGATTCTGTGTACCGTATACTAATTCTTCAAAGAATGCCGATGATTTTTCTTCTGCAAGTGTATGCTCAATTGCATCCTCTACAGTTAATTCAGTATTCTCTAGTTGAAAAAGTGTTTGTAACGCTTTTTCACGCGCTTCACGTCGCTTCATTCTTAATAACTCCTTTTAAATAGCTGTCTTATTTCACTTGTTAGCTATAACAATTATTTTCATATGAAGTTTATTTTATCACACTTTCCCTTGTCATCATACGCTTTACGACAAGTTTTAAAAAATCTGTCTTTTTCGTGCGAACAAAAATATAAGCGAACGTTTACAATACACAGTATATAAAACGTTCGCTTTTATGTCAAACGAAAAAATAAAGCGTTTTGAGGAAAAAACCTCAAAACGCTTATTTACAGGGCTTTATTCAACTTTTGAATTTGTAGCCTGATCAAACTGAATCCCCGTAACATGAACATTCACTTCTTTCGTTTGAAGCTCCGTCATGTTTTCAATCGATTCACGAATTTGACGCTGTACTTCTCTGGCAACATGCGCAACGGATGCACCATATTGCACAAAACAATATACATCGACGATTAAACCGTCTTCTGTCCATTCTGTTTTGATCCCTTTGCCATGAACTTTTTTGCCGAATTTTTCTACAACGCCCGATGCAAAAGAACCTCTCGTTCCCGAAACGCCTTCCACTTCATTCGTCGCAATTCCTGCAATCACTTCAATTACTTCAGGTGCTACTTCAATCTTTCCAAGCGCCTCTTTTCCTTGCGGTGTCGGTTGTTGTAAAGATTGAATGTTTTGTTCTGTCATTGAATTTGCCCCTCTCATTTATTAAGAATTAATAACGTCGTTTTCTTCTAGGAATTTCGTATTGAATTTACCTGATTTGAAAACTTCATTACTCATTAATTTTTCATGGAAAGGAATTGTCGTATGGATACCAGGACCCTCAACAACAAACTCACCTAATGCACGCTTCATTTTTGCAATCGCTTCTTCACGCGTATCTGCATGAACAATCAATTTTGCAACCATTGAATCGTAATATGGTGGAATTGAATAGCCTGGGTACATAGCAGAATCAATACGAACACCAATACCACCTGGCGCTACATACGTGTCTACTTTACCTGCTGAAGGCATGAAGTTTTTGTAAGGGTTCTCTGCGTTAATACGACATTCAATTGCCCATCCATTTAATTTCACGTCTTCTTGTTTATAAGCTAATTCTTCACCAGATGCAACTTTTAACTGTTGCGCAACTAGGTCGATTCCTGTAATTGCTTCTGTTACAGGATGTTCTACTTGGATACGTGTATTCATCTCCATGAAGTAGAATTTATCTTCACGGTAGTCATAAATAAATTCACAAGTACCCGCACCACGATATGAACATGCTTGCGCTGCTTTAACTGCTGCTGCACCCATTTCCGCACGACGTTCTTCCGAAAGTGCTGGAGATGGCGCTTCTTCAACTAGTTTTTGCATACGACGTTGTACTGTACAATCACGCTCACCTAAATGGATTACGTTACCGTAGTTATCAGCTAATACTTGAATTTCACAGTGACGGAAGTATTCAATGAACTTCTCAAGGTATACACCTGGATTACCAAATGCAGCTGCTGCTTCATTTTGTGTAATCTCGATTCCTTTTACAAGATCTTCTTCCGTACGTGCAACACGAATCCCTTTACCGCCACCACCGGCAGTAGCTTTAATAATAACAGGGTATCCAATTTCTGCAGCCCATTTTTTACCTGTTTCGATATCAGGAACAATTCCTGTACCTGGAACAAGTGGCACCCCTGCTGCTTCCATTGTATCACGCGCTACGTCTTTAATACCCATTACTTTAATCGCATCTGAAGTTGGCCCAATAAATGTAATACCTGCATCTTCACAAGCTTCTGCGAAGGCAGCATTTTCAGCTAAGAAACCATATCCAGGGTGAATTCCATCACAACCTGTTTTTTCTGCTACCGCTAAAATACGGTCAATTTTTAAGTAACTATCTGCAGAAAACTTCGGTCCGATACAATATGCTTCGTCTGCTAATTGAACATGTAATGCTTCAGCATCTGCTTCTGAGTAAACAGCCACAGATTGAATATCTAATTCTTTACAAGCACGAATGATACGTACTGCAATCTCACCACGGTTTGCAATTAGTACTTTTTTCATTAGTAGGACCCCCCTTACGCTTCTTTAACTAGGAATAGAGGTTGGCCGTATTCCACTAATTCACCATTCTCAACAAGAATCTCAACGATTTCACCAGTTACTTCTGCTTCGATTTCGTTGAATAATTTCATTGCTTCAACGATACAAACGATTGACTCTTCGCCCACTTGATCGCCTACTTTTACGAACGCAGGTGATTCTGGGTTTGGAGCAGAGTAGAATGTACCAACCATTGGAGAAGTGATTTTATGTAGATTTGCATCTGCCACAACTTCTTTTTTCTCAGCTTTTGGTGCTTCTGGAGCTTTTGGTGCTTCTACTGCTGGTGCAGGAGCTGCTGCTTTTGGTGCTTCTACTACTGGTGCAGCTTGAACTGCTACAGGAGCTTGCGCTACAACTGTTTGACCGTTGTGCTTTTTAAGTTTTAATTTTGTGTCATCTTGCTCGAATACAAATTCATCCACTGAAGATGAATCCACCAATTTAATAATCTCACGAATTTCTTGAATTTTTAACATACTTTAACTCCCCTTACTTGTGTGTATTATAATACACATATTATTTTATCGCTTTTTTCAAACTTTTGAAACATTTTATTGAAAAATAGCAATTTCTATATTTATAGTAGATAAATTCCGTTTGAAATACAATCTTTTTTTTACGAATTAAGTAAAAGTTTGAAGCGTTAACCATAAATGAAATGCTGTAAACGATTACACTATTTAGACATTTAGACCGAACATCTTCTGTACTAGCACAGTTCAAGCACTTAGTAATTACGACTCATGTTATTAGTAGGTACTAAATTATTTTAAAAGAAAAACCTCTCTCGAAAAGAGAGGTTAATCCTTATGATTATGCACGTGAAACGTATGAACCATCTTCTGTATTGATAATTAATTTATCGCCTTCGTTTACAAAGAATGGTACGTTTACAACAAGACCTGTTTGCATTGTTGCTGGTTTTGAACCGCCTGTTGCTGTATCACCTTTGATTCCTGGTTCAGTAGCAGTTACTTCAAGTACAACAGTGTTCGGTAAAGATACACCTAATACTTCGCCTTCGAATGATACAATTTGTACTTCCATGTTTTCAAGGATGTACTTTAATTCATACTCTAATTGAGATTCTGGTAGTTCGATTTGTTCATATGTTTCCATATCCATGAATGCGTGTTGATCACCAGATGCATATAAATATTGCATTTTACGGTTATCGATTTGTGCTTTTTCTACTTTTTCACCTGCACGGAATGTTTTTTCAGTTACGTTACCATTACGTAAGTTACGTAATTTTGAACGCACGAATGCAGCACCCTTACCTGGTTTTACGTGTTGGAACTCGATTACGCGGTAAAGGTTACCGTCTACTTGGATTGTTAATCCTGTTTTAAAATCGTTTACTGAAATCATGTTTCTTTTCCTCCAAATACTAATTTATAAAATAATTAACTCTTTAGGCGCATGCGTCAATACGTCATTCCCATCTGCTGTAATCAGCAAATCATCTTCAATGCGTACGCCGCCAATACCTGGTAAATAGATTCCTGGTTCACAAGTTACAGTCATCCCAGCCTCTAATCGATGATTGGAGCGATGAGATAAACCTGGTCCTTCATGTACCTCTAAACCTATTCCATGACCTGTAGAGTGACCAAATGCTTCTCCATAGCCATGCGAACGAATCACATCGCGTACAACCGCATCTGCTTCCACACCCGTCATTCCCGGCTTAAAGGTTTTGACACCCACCAACTGGGCTTCTAAAACAATTTCGTAAATCTCTTTTAATTGTTGCGATGGCTGGCCGACTGCTACTGTACGTGTTGTATCCGACACATACCCATTATATAACGCACCATAGTCTAAAGTGACAAAGTCGCCCTTCTCAATTATTTTATCAGTTGCTACGCCATGTGGCAATGCCGAGCGAACACCTGATGCAACAATCGTATCGAATGAAGAAGAGGTTGCTCCTGATTTACGCATAAAGAACTCCAATTCATTCGCGATTTCAAGCTCAGTTACGCCCGGACGAATTTGCGGTAGAATATGCTCAAATGCTGCATCTACAATGTCACAAGCGACTTTTATTATTCTAATTTCTTCAGGCGTCTTAATCAAGCGGATTTTTTCGATTACATCTGCAAGACCTACTAAATTCTTCGTAATAAATTTCTCGTATAATAAAAACTGTGCATACGTAATATGTTCTTTTTCAAAACCAAGTGTTTGAATGTTTAAATTACGTACATATGATGCTATTTCTTCTACTAAAGTTGCTTTGTGTTGGACAGCATGAAAATCGGTGACTTCTCTTTCTGCTTGCTCAATGTACCGAAAATCCGTAATAAACAGCGCCTCACTCTTTGTTACGAGCGCAATACCTGTCGAACCTGTAAAGCCTGTCATATAGCGTACATTATATGGATTCGTAATTAAAAAGCCATCTACTTTTTGTGAAGCGATTAATGCGCGCAACTTTTCTAAACGATTCATTTATTTTTGCCCCTTTTGTTTCGATAAGAACATGCGTAGTGCCGCTTCATATCCGTATAAGCCTAGACCACTAATTTGCCCTACACAAACAGGCGCTAAATAGGAGTGATGACGAAACGATTCTCTCTGATGAATATTTGAAATATGCACTTCAATCACAGGTACTTCTACACCTGCAATGGCGTCACGAAGCGCAACACTTGTATGTGTATAAGCACCTGGATTAAAAATAATACCGTCTACTTCGCCGTCCTCTGCTTCATAAATCCAATCAATTAACTCACCTTCATGATTCGATTGCTTTAATTCAATTGTCGCTCCTTTAGCTACTGCTACTTCTGATAAACTTAACTCAAGATCCGCAAGTGTCTCATATCCGTAAATTGCTGGTTCACGTTTACCAAGACGATTTAGATTTGGACCATTTAAACATAGGTAATGCATGAAAAATCTCCCCTTTTTTCCTAATTGATTGTATTCATTCTATCATATATTTCGTAAGTCGTAGGTTTTTCAACGATGTAAAGGATTTTTCTAGAGTTTATCATCATTTTCTAGTACAATTGAAGAAGTTTTAATCTTATACATAGAGAGCGGTGTGAAATTGAATCAAGAAAAAAATACAACTGTATATGGTGGTCAAGCGCTCGTTGAAGGTGTCATGATGGGTGGTGGACAACATACGGTTTCTGCAATTCGTCGTAACGATGGTTCGATTGATTACTATTACGCTAAGCGCGTAAAAAATCCAACGTATCAAAAAATGAAGAAAATCCCTTTTGTTAGAGGCATTGTTGCACTGATTGAATCAGCTGCAAACGGATCGAAACATTTACAGTTTGCGAGCGATCGATATGATGTGACACCAGGGGAAGAATTGTCAAAAGAAGAAAAAGAAAAGAACATGTCGAAGTTACAGCTTTGGCTCGGTGTAGCAGCGATTGGTATTCTTTCTTTCTTATTCGGAAAATTTATTTTCACACTTATTCCAATTTTTCTAGCAAATAGTTTAAAAAGTATTTTTCCTAGTGACACAGCACAAATTCTAGTAGAGAGTGGCTTTAAACTCATTCTACTTGTATCCTATATTTATCTCGTATCACTAACACCGATTATTAAGCGGGTTTTCCAATATCATGGCTCTGAACATAAGGTCATTAATTGTTATGAAAACGGCCTAGAACTAACCGTTGAAAATGTACAAAAGCAATCTCGCTTACATTATCGCTGTGGCTCAAGTTTTATGCTGTTTACTGTATTTGTCGCGATGGTTCTTTATTTCTTTGTACCAACGGATCCACTTTGGTTACGATTAGTAGACCGCATTTTATTAATACCTGTCGTACTTGGTATCTCTTTTGAAGTATTACAAGCGACAAATGCTTGCCGTGATATTCCTATACTACGCTTTTTAGGATATCCAGGTTTATGGTTACAACTTTTAACAACAAAAGAACCACAAGATGATCAAGTAGAAGTAGCAATTGCTTCATTTAAAAAATTAAAAGAAGTAGAGCAAAATCCTGAAATCATCCAAACAATGAATCAAGATTCGAATTAATTAAAATGAGGTGTTTATTATGAGGAAACTCGGCTTTAATATGCTCTTTTTCTGCGTTATTGCTCTTGTGCTTTATATGATGGATGTCGTAAGTGGAAAAATCATTTTATACGTGCTAGTACCTATTCTACTTCTGTTCATGTTAGTGACCGCACTCCAAACATATAAAGTCTATAAAAGATTACTTGAAGAACAAAAGCAATCACGCTAAATCAATTAAACACCTTAGACGAATCAACAAAAAAGGTCGTAACGTACGTGTATCAAACACGCCATGTTACGACCTTTGTAGTTAGCTCTATTTTTTCATGCGACGTAGCATATATGTAATCCCATACCCTGCACCGAATAAAGCAAAGTAATACACACCATAAATCGTATTATTTCCACCAATGACAACGAAGAAAATAATAATGAATGCAATCAATGAAATCCCGATTGCTGGAATCACTGAATAGTGATGAATCGCACAAGATACACCTTGTATAATAAATGTAATCGGATACACAATAATCAATGATAAACTAAAAATCGCTAGGTTTTCTTTATCTGTACCGAATGCACCAAACATCGTTAAGGCACTAATTGAAAACATCGCAAAGGCAGGCAAGAAATAAGCTGCCAACTTGTTCAAATTCAACTTTATTCACTCCTTTATTTCTACGTTTTTTATCATACCATAATCTATTTCATGAGAAGAATAATTGCTGTAAAAAAAGCGTGTGATTTATAGAAAAAAATCGCGCTATACAGCACGATTTTCTCCTTCTATATTAATATTTATCGTTCCATTCAGTTGAACGGTATTTTGTTTCGGCTAATTGTTCTACAAATTGCTGCTGTTCGGCTGTTAATTCGTATGGTACTAACTCAATATCAAGCGCTTCTTGGAATCCATTATAGAATGCTTCGATACACTCTTGAACTGTTACAGTTCGATTGGCTAAACTATTAATACTTACGGCTTTTTCAGGTAATTTATGACGCATACGTTCACGCGCTTCATCACTTTTAAATTTAAAAACAGATAGTAATTTTTCTGCATCTAAATCGATTAAAATGGCACCATGTTGTAAAATAACACCTTCTTGACGTGTTTGCGCGCTACCTGCTACTTTTTTTCCTTCTACGACTAACTCATACCAACTCGGTGCATCAAAACATACGGCACTTTTCGGTTTTGCGAGCGCTTCTTTTTGCTCATTGGTTTCAGGTATTGAGAAATAAGCATCTAAACCGAGATTTTGGAAACCTTTTAATAGGCCTTCACTCAGTACACGATATGCTTCCGTTACCGACTTTGGCATATTTGGATAGTTTTCAGATACGATGATACTATATGTAAGCTCATGTTCATGTAAAACGGCACGTCCCCCTGTTGGTCGACGAACAAATCCTAAATTCAACTTCTCTAATTGATCGAAGTCAATATCTCTCTTTGCTTTTTGGAAATAGCCAACAGATAATGTCGCTGGGTTCCATTCATAAAAACGAATCATCGGTGGTAACTTTTCTTCAGCATGCCAATGTAATAACGCCTCGTCTAAAGCCATATTATACGCAGGATCACATGGTCCCGAATTGATGAAATACCATTGTTTTGTCACTTATATCTCTCCCTTCCAATCTTAGCCTACTCATTTTATCAAACAATTAAGGTAATTACTATACAATTCCTCTTTTACCACGGAACATCATAGACGAATTTGATTCATTCTCTTATAATAGTATTGTAGAAAGAAAGGGGAATTTACTCGTGAGCTGGTTATACAGTATTATCATTATTTTAGTCGTGCTTGTTGCGTTCATTTTGATTAATGGTTTCCGTTCAAAAAGAGCTGTAACAACACTATCTGAAGAAGATTTCAAGGCGGGATACCGCAAAGCGCAACTAATTGATGTGCGTGAGAAAAAAGAATTTGAAGATGGTCATATTTTAGGTGCGCGTAATCTACCATCTACACAACTTCGTACACGCTACAAAGAATTGCGTCAAGACATTCCAATTTACTTGTACTGTGACAATGCAGGTCGTAGTGCACGTGCAGCACTTTTCTTAAAAGGTAAAGGATACAAAAACCTTTATCAACTTGAAGGCGGCTTCAAAAAATGGTCTGGTAAAGTAAAATATTCACGTAAATAATGTATAAAGAGATTTTGGCAAAATTGTCAAAGTCTCTTTTTTGATTTACTTTTAACTTTTATGTTAAAATATTGATGTATTTCTTTTATTAGGAGGAGTTTGTGATTTATTCTTATTTATATCCATTTACTGAAGATGTTTCAAAAGAGTTACCGAACTATGCAGAATATGCTTCGTTCTTTAAACGTATTACACATATTTTAAATGAGCGCATTGAAACAACATGGCGACCATTAAAATTAGTTTTAAATAATTCTCAGTTCGATCAACATATTATCGAATTAATGCATAAAGACTTACTAAAATTCGAAGTTCTTACCTATTTATATGAAGCAGAACCAACCTATAATTTAGAACCATTATCGTGGTTACAACAAGATGATGCACTGCATGAATTTATTACATTTGATAATAAACTCATTTATTATCCTAATTATGAAGTAGCCATTGCACCAGCAACACTATTTTGTGAGGACTCATGGCGAGAAGAAGAAATCTGTTACTTCGCTCCGTCTTCTGAACATATGAAGAAGTTCATTGATGGCGTGAATAAACAATTGCGTAATGTGCTTATGTCTCAAGTATCATATTTAGTCGATACAGACGATGGTTTACGCCGTAGTAATTTAGGCGAATATGGTGATATTTCACGCGAAGATGTATTTTTAGATGAGCAATTAAAGCGTAATATTTTCCGTTCAATTGATGAATTCTTTAAAGATGACGGACAGTTTTATAAGCACTACAACATTCCATATAAGCGTGGTATTTTATTATATGGTTCACCAGGTAATGGGAAAACAACACTTGTAAAGTCAATTACTGGTTCTGTCGATGCACCTGTTGTTTATTGGCAGATTACGGAGCATACAGACAGTGAATCGATTCAAGAAGTTTTCCGTTTAGTTAGCTCACTGTCTCCTGCAATTCTTGTCATTGAAGATATTGAATCAATGCCTGAATATGCACGCTCTGTCTTTTTAAATGCACTAGATGGAGCACAGTCGCGTCATGGTGTATTCGTCATTGGGACAACAAATTATCCTGAACGCATTGATCCAGCTCTCATCAATCGTGCTGGACGTTTTGACCGAGCTTACGAAATTAAAAACCCAAATAAAGAGATGCGCCTGCATTATTTACAAAAACTTGATCAACAGCACATCTTCACAGAGGAGCAACTTGAACATGCTGCAAAATTATCGAAAAAATTATCGATGTCTCAATTGAATGAATTCTATATTTCTGTAGCACTTAACTGGCACTATGACCAAGAGTTGAACTACGAAGAAGTCATTACAGACCTTCAAAAACAACGTAAAAATACGGAACGAAATGAATGGGAAGAAGACGAACATACAATCGGGTTTTAATCTATACAAAAACTGCTGAATGATGCATTAAGTCATTCAGCAGTTTTTTTAAATTAGTGGATTTTCACGTGCTTCTTCAATAATACTCGTAGCAAGATGAATGCCATTTTTTAATGCTTCTGTTGAACCTGCGGGATGACTTGTGTCCACTAATGTAAAGTATAACCCTTTAATTTCATCACTTTTAACAGGTGGACGAATGTAGGCAGCCGCGAACGTTTTCGAAATAGCTCCATGTATGCCACCTTTCGTTGAATTGAATCGATTTTTTAAATCTTTGGATGTCCAGACTTTTTCTTCTACAATCGATTCTTCTAAGTCAAAACCATATTTTTTCAATTCGCTCACTAAATGATGCCGGTAAGAAGCAATGCTCGCTCGATAAGAAGTCGAGTATAAATCATTTGTTGGAATTGACACCATCAGCACTAAACAATCACCCGATTTAAAACGCTCAGGTTCTTGAAAAGCAGGATTATAAATATAAATGGTCGGATTTTCAGCAAATTCTCCATTTAAAATTTGTTCTACTTCTCTTTCCACATCACTTGAAAATAAAACAGTATGGGTTTTTAAGTTCGTATAGCGATCTAATCCAAGTAGTAAAACAAATTGAGATAAATTATTTTCCCCTGTTACAATGAATTTTTCTCTTTCATTCATAACTGTAAAATCGGATAAGAGCGTATCGCTATTTAATAGTTGCGCACTACTAATTAATACATAGTCTGATTCAATACTCAGATTTTCGTTAATTTGGATACCTTCTACTTGGTTATTTTTCAAATGTATTTTTGTAATTTCTTTTTCGGTATAAATTTTAACTCCTAATTCGATAGCTAGCTTTTTTAATGCACAAGGTATCTCCCTTGTTCCACCCTTCACATAAAAGACATCTGCCGTTAGTATGGGGTATAGAAAAGCAGCAAAAAATGCAGGTGTAGACCTCGCTAACATTTCACCACGATTTGCGTATTTCGCAAGTAATTGAATAATTTGTTCATTCTCAAAATATTTACGTAAAAAGTGGTCCAAACTTTGAAAAGGACGTAATTTTAAAATCAAATTACGAATAGGAATCTTTACTAATTTTGACCAATTTGTAATTTGTAAATTCATTGATAATTCATTCACTTCAAAATATAGTCGTTTTATTTCTGCTAAAAAATCGTGATAATTTTCAGCACCTGTAGCATCTACTTTTTTTAATTGTTCAATCATTTCTTCCACATTTGTAGAAAGGCAAAAATTATCGCCATTTTCAAAATAGACATGTGTATGATGTGTTAAAATTTCCAAATCAAGATAATTTTCTATATTTTTTCCTGCCATTAGAAAGATACTTTCAAGTAATTCTGGAATCGTAAAAAAAGTTGGGCCAAACTCAAAAAGATGATCTTCAAACTGTAATGCTGTAAAATTCCCACCTACTTTTTTACTTTTTTCATAGATGGTAACCTCGAAACCTTCTTTCGCAAGTAGAATGGACGCTGTTAGTCCACTTAACCCCGCACCAATAATCGATACTTTTTTCATATCAGCTGCCCTCCTCTACTTTTGTTTTTGAAACGACGATAATGCTCATCATGATAAAAAAAGCAACAACACCGGTTTCCCAAAGACCTACGCGTAAAGCGATGATGATTGGTATACTCATAATCGAAACAAAAACTCCAATCATATAATTCTGCAATGTGATCGAATACTTAACAAGCCAAATCATTTCTAAAAATAATAAGATGATATAATAAATAATTGAAAACCCAATAATAATAAAGTACCCACTTAATTGAATTTCAAAATGATAGTATGAAAAATCACCTATATAATAGCGATTAAACAATGCAAAAATTGGAATGATAAAAAAATGTATAACAATAATGATAAAAAAGCTAAAAACCGTGCGCATAGCGAGAGGCATTTGATATGTAAAAGCTTGTATGATTGCAATACTCACAAGCCATAAACTAGCAATTGCCATGTATAATAAGTGTTCATATGCACCACCACTTTTGATGAAAGGAAGAAGGCTTCCGTAAGACATAATACTATATACTGAAATCCATACAAATAAAGCATATAACAGTCCCTTTTTAACACCAAATAATGTACTAAAGTAAAGTGTTGCGATGATGGCTGCATATAATAACATTAATAATAACATCCACCAGTCTCTTTTAGAAAGAATTGGAAGCATAATGAGCAGTAGAACGATTAAATTTACAATATAAAAAATAATAAATACATTCTTTTTCATTATGCTTCTCTCCTTTTAAGTTAAACGAACAAACTGACTCGCTAGTGGATTCCAAATAGAATACGTTTCAGTCCCTTGATCACGACTTAATAAACAGACTTCTTGAACAGATAATACTTTATTCGTTGTATTCATTTCGTAAACAACATCTTCAATTTGAATCGCTTCATACTGACTGCTTAATGATTCTCCTGTTACTTTTGTATAAAATGATTGAATACATCCTTTTTCCAAAAACGAATGAGAGAAATCCATTTTTTGTTGTTTACTTACAGCTGGATGAATCAAGTGCTCACGAGGTAAGAATTGATTGACTTCTTCAATCCATTGATCTGTCACAGGTTCCCAATAACAAGTAAAGGTTTTGATATGGTGTTGTAAGGAAGCACAGCCATCAATTGCACTTTCTTTACCTAAATCTGTTAATTCATACTGTTCTTGATTTACGATGATTGCCCCGTCTGCTAGTAACAACGCAATATTTTCTCGTAAATCCTCCTCTTGAAAACCAAGCATATCTTGTAACAAATCTTCATTTAATGATGATAGCGCTAAAAAACGAAGAATTTGTTCGGCGAAAATCGAATACTTTTTTTTCGCTTGAAAATGAATTGTCACTTGATATGCATTAATCGGCAGTTCGTATGGTGTAATTTTTTGAATACTATATAAATCTGCCATTTGTTTTTCAGTTAATAATTCATACATCACGTCTAGTGTATATTTCATCTAGTTACCTCCTTACACAGATAATTGGTCTTGTTCACAGTCGATTACATAAGGTTTTTCTACTTGTTCATAAATCGCTACATAATCTTTAAGAGGGTTCATCTGTAAATGTTCATAAATCTCTTGTCTTTCTATATAACTAAAACCTTGTAAACGTAGATTTTGTTCAAACATCTCTAAATCTACTAAAGAGCGCTCACTTAAATCTGTCGTAACAAAAGCTATATGTCTATGTTGTTGACATAGTAATAACATATCCAACCAAGTATATTGAACATCTTCAAACAAGAAGAGATCGCTTGATTGTTTCGAATGAAGTTCTGCTGTAAAACGCAAACGACTTTTTTGTGTAATCAATTGATACCAACGTCCTTCATATTCTTCTAAAGTCAATTGATTTCGCCATACTTGCATTGCATGTTGCTGTTCTAGATGACGTGTTTTATTCATTGCTTTTCTTTCAATATCTACTTGGATTTTTTGTGCTTCTTTAAATAATACTTGGTGATGTGCTTTGAAAATTTTCAATTGTTGTTGTAATTCTTCTTGTTGCATATGAATAACGTGATTTGCTTGATTGAATTGTTCAATTACCGCTTTCGAATTTACAATATCATGCTGTAACAAATCCATCTGTATGTTCATCTCTTCTTTGTTTTTAATCACAACTGCTGTTTTTTCTTCATATTGAGACGCTAAAGATAAAACATACGTTTCCGCTTCTTCTACCATGCGCTCATGTTCTTCAAGTACATCATACTTTGATAACAATTCCGTTTTATATTGTTTCCGAGCATTTTCTAAATCCTCTAACGTATCATATTGCTGACTACGACCAGAAGTTGTTTGTTTACTTAGCTTCACGGTTTTACGCATGGCTGAAATATCTTGATTCGCTGTTTCGATGACGCCTTCATATTCTTTTTTTGCTTGTTCTAAACGATTAATAAAATCATCCATTTTTGTTTGCAGCATGCGCACATCTTGGTCAAAACGAAATTCAATACGTTCCGCATAATCTAGTTGTATCATTAATTTCTGTTCTAGTTTTTCTTTTTCTTGTTTCATACCTGCTAAAGCATATGTTAATTTACGGACACTTTCCACAACATGTTCTTTCCAACGATTTTTTGCTTTGTAGTTAATCCCTAATGATAGTGGTTTATTATCGAGTAAACCCAATAATTGTGTTAATTGATCTTCTGCATAATGACGATCATAATGTGCGTTCGGCTCATCTGGAATCACGAATGAAATTCCAACCTTTTTCAATTCATCTTCTACATATGGGGACTGGTCATTTAAACGCTCTTCAACTGCTTCAATACCATTAAATTTTTCTAAATAAATTTGGGTTAGTTCTGCATAAGAACTTGCAAATTGTAAATCCATTGGGATATCTAAAAATTCAGCAGTTTTTTTAACTTTTTGAATTAATGCTTGAACATGCTCTACTTGTTGATTTGTCAAAAATAATTGGTGTTCTGTTATCATGTCTTCCACATATTTTTTTCCAGTATGCTGATCTGTTTGAATACGTTCAATTTTAAGTTCACAATCTCGGATAATTATTTGTGAACTTTCAATTTTTTTCACTGCTTCAATATTATCTGTATAAGAAGGAATTTCTTGATTAAAAATTAACCATTCTTGCTCTAAATCTTGATAATACTGAATTTTTTCTTCTTTTTCGCGTTGTAAATCTTTTACACGCTGCTGTTGCTCATGCCATGCATCTTCTAATTCAAAACGTTCTTGCATTAATTGATCATTTTTAAAAGCTAATCGCTCTTGTTCCTGTTCATATTGTGTGATGGCTTCTTGCATTTGGGTGATTTTTTGAAGATTTTTTTCTTCTTCTTCTTTTAAATACTGCTGTGTTTGTTCAACTCTACTTACATATTGCATATTTTGTTGTAACTTTTCATTATAGTGAATCAACGCTTTTTGCTGTATTTTTTCTTCACGTTCACTTAATGCATTCGATACTGTCGTGATTTCTACTGTATTTTTTTCAATCAATGGTGTTTTTACATATTGAATTGCCTTATCTGCTCGACCATCTGCATGAATCGGTAGTAAATGAACATATTTTTCAGATAATTTTTGTGCCAAATCATATTGATGAATCGATAAAGTCAATTGTTCATGACTATCAACAAGTTGATTCACCATATGTTGAATACCTTGTTCTATATCATCTTTCATCATCGTAAGACCTGAAAAGTTGGTTTGGGTATGGTATGGATTTAATAGTGGATGGTGAATTTGGGGGCAATGCATATGTGCATCGTGTATAGCTCGCAAACGTCCTCGTAGAATGAGTAATTCATTATATTCTTTTTCTTTGTATAAATAAACTGTATCAATTGAATCACCAAAAACAACTGTTGCATCTTGTAAAAATAGACGATTTTCTTCTACATTCATCTCATCACATCGAGCAATTTTTTCGAATTGATCTCCAATACGCTTCCACACTTCTTGACCTTTTTGTTGCTTCGAAGTGAGAGGTGTTTCATATAACGTAATTGTTAAAACTTCTTGTGCTTTTTCAATTGAAGCGACACTATACGGATAATGAGCTTGTTCCATTAAATAATCAATATATGTTGACCAGCTATTTAACTTCTTTAAAATACGTTGCTCGCTTTCACTAGAAGGTAATGTATAAAAAGCTGTCCAAAACTCTGAAGATAGCGTACTTTTTGGTTCATTCAAATGAAGGTCGATTAATAGATAGGCATCATCTATAGGCAGTTCACACTGGATTGTTGCATCTATAATTTCAAAAACTGATATACTCGCTTTTACAAGTAATTGTATCGGATGTTGTGATGCGTGATGTTGTATAAATACACCTAAAAAATGAGCATCTTGTGTTACTTGTGGGTAGCGTATAACTTTTGCTTCGCCTTCAAAATCTTTCAATAACATGTCGACTGTTCGTCCATCTTCTAGCAATTGTGATGGATTATTTTGATCCAATTGCCATTCTGCTTTTACTTTTTCCATCATCAGCACATCGCTCCTTTATTTCAATTCTCTGTTCAATCTATACCCTCTCCGTTCTAAATTTAACAATATTATCAAAATTTGAACACTTTTATACAAAATAAAAGAAGCTAAGGATGTCTCCCTAGCTTCTTTTGTACTTATGCTTTTTGATAGCGTAATACAGGATTACGTGCAGCACGTGTTTCATCTAGACGGTTAATGACCGTTGTATGTGGTGCTTCCTGTACGATTTCTGGATTTTCTTCTGTTTCTTTTGCAATTTGAATCATTGCATCACAGAATTCATCTAATGTTTCTTTTGATTCTGTTTCAGTTGGCTCAATCATCAATGCTTCTTCCACATTTAATGGGAAGTAAGTTGTTGGTGGGTGGTAGCCAAAGTCTAACAGACGTTTTGCGATATCAAGTGTACGTACACCTAATTTCTTTTGACGACTCGCACTTAATACAAACTCATGTTTACAGTGTTGTTTGTACGGAAGTTCGAAGTATGGTTCTAAACGACGCATCATATAGTTTGCGTTTACAACTGCTTGTTCAGTTACAGCTTTTAAGCCGTCTGGACCCATTGTACGAATGTAAGTGTAAGCTCGTACATTAATACCGAAGTTACCATAGTAAGGTTTTACGCGACCAATTGTTTGTGGACGATTGTAATCAAACGCAAATCCTTCTTCTGTTTTAACTAATACAGGTGTTGGTAAGAATGGAATTAAGTCTGCTTTTACGCCTACAGGACCTGAACCAGGACCACCGCCACCATGTGGACCAGTGAATGTTTTGTGTAAGTTTAAGTGTACACAGTCAAAGCCCATATCTCCCGGACGCGCTTTAGACATTACAGCATTTAAGTTAGCACCATCATAGTAAACTTTACCACCTACTGAGTGAATGATATCTGCAATTTCAAGGATATCTTCTTCAAATAGACCAAGTGTGTTAGGATTTGTTAACATAAGTGCTGCTGTATCGTCGCCCACTTTTGTTTTTAAATCTTCTAAATCGACAAGACCATTTTCAGCTGTTTTAACTGTAACTGTATCAAAACCTGCAACTGCAGCAGAAGCTGGGTTTGTACCATGCGCTGAGTCTGGAACAAGTACTTTTGTACGTTGTACATCACCATTTGCTTCGTGGAATGCACGGATCATCATTAATGCTGTCCACTCACCATGTGCTCCAGCTGCTGGTTGAAGCGTTACTTCATCCATACCTGTAATCTCTACAAGATGTTCTTGTAAATCATACATTAACTCCATTGCACCTTGAACAGTTGACTCATCTTGTAATGGATGGATGTTTGCAAACCCTGAGAAACGCGCAACAGCTTCATTAATTTTCGGATTGTACTTCATCGTACAAGAACCAAGTGGGTAGAACCCTGAGTCTACACCATGGTTACGATTTGATAATGCTGTATAGTGACGCATAATATCTAATTCTGATAGCTCTGGTAATTCAGCTGCTTCTTCACGAATTAATGAAGAAGGAAGGATCTCTGATAAATCTACTTCTGGTACATCTAGTTCTGTTAAGCTATATCCTGTACGACCTTCTTTTGAAAGTTCGAATACTAATGGTTGATTATCCTTATGCATGTTGAGCCTCCATTTCTGCAACAACTGCGCTCGTTTCAGCGACTAATTCGTCGATTTCTTCTTTCGAGCGTTGTTCTGTTACACAAATTAATGAATGTTTTGCTAAGTTTTCATTTACGCGTTTCAAATCAAAACCACCGATGATGTGTTTTTCAAATAATGCTTTATTCAATTCTGTTACATCTACTTTTGTATTTACAACGATTTCGTTGAAATGAGCACCTTTAAATGTTACATCGAAGCCTGCTTTTTCAAACGCTTCTTTTGCATAGTGTGTTTTCAAAATATTTTGTTTCGCCATTTCTTGCATACCTTTTTTGCCAAGAGCTGTCATCGCTACAGAAGCAGCTAATGCATTTAAGGCTTGGTTCGAACAAATATTTGAAGTCGCTTTTTCACGACGAATGTGCTGCTCACGTGCTTGTAATGTTAATACATAACCACGACGACCTTCTAAATCAACTGTTTCCCCTACTAAACGACCTGGTACTTTACGCATTAACTTTGTTGTTGTTGCAAAGAAACCACAGTGTGGGCCACCAAATGCTTCAGAGATACCGAATGGCTGTGCATCACCAACTGTAATATCTGCACCTAATTTACCTGGAGGTGTTAGGATTGCAAGTGATAATGGATTAGATGATACAACTGATAAACCTTTTACTGCATGAATTAGTTCTGATACTTTACCTAAATCTTCTACTTGACCATAGAAGTTTGGATATTGAACTAATACAGCAGCTGTTTGATCATCGATTAATGATTCAAGAGCTTCCATATCTGTTACACCATCTTTAGCAGGAACAGTTACTACCTCAATCGATTGACCGTATGCATATGTTGTAACAACGTCTTTTGAAATTGGGTTTACTGTATCAGAAACTAAGATTTTTTTACGGCGTGTATGTGCAGCAGCTAACATACCAGCTTCTGCTAATGCTGTTCCGCCGTCATACATTGACGAGTTTGCTAAATCCATACCTGTTAATTCAGCAATCATTGTTTGGAATTCAAAAATAGCTTGTAATTCACCTTGTGAAATTTCTGGTTGGTAAGGTGTATAAGCTGTATAGAATTCTGAACGTGAAATCACATGGTCCACAATAACTGGTTTGTAGTGGTCATAAACACCTGCACCTAAGAATGACGTATATTCGTCATGGCTCGCATTTTTCTTTGCTAACGCTGATAATTCTTTTAATAAAGCTGTTTCAGATTTAGCTGGTTTAATATTATACTCACCTTTAAAACGAACTTTTTCCGGAATATCGGCAAATAATTCATCTACAGATGAAACGCCAATAACGTCTAACATTTCTTTTTGATCTTGTTCCGTCATTGGTAAATAACGATGCTTCATAGGTAAAAACCTCTCTTTATTGTTTTATTTTGAACGCTTATAGAATGGTGTTGCGACAACAGATACTTTACTACGACGATTACGCACTTCAATTTCTAGTTCTGTCCCTAATTCAGCAAATTTTGCGTCAATTAAAGCTAAACCAACATTACGTTTTGTCATTGGTAATTGTGTACCAGTTGTTACCTCACCGATTTCTTGATCACCTGCGAATACTTTGTACCCATGGCGTGGAATCCCTTTATCAATCATTTCAATCCCAACACTTTTACGTGATACGCCTTGCTCTTTTTGAGCTGCTAATGCTGCTTTCCCAACAAAATCTTCTTCTTTGTTTAATTTCACAACGAAGTTAATTCCTGCTTCAAGCGGTGAAATTGAATCAGATAATTCTTGACCATAAAGTGGTAGACAAGCCTCGAAACGTAATGTATCACGACTACCTAGACCACATGGGATGACACCTTTGTCTTTTCCAGCTTCTAAAATGGCATTCCATTGTTCTACAACGGCATCATTTGAAGCGTAGATTTCAAAACCATCTTCACCTGTATAACCTGTTCTTGAGATAATTGACTTATGTCCTGCTACTTCTACATCTGATTGTAAATGGAAAGGCTTGATTGCACTTAAATCAGCTGTTGTTAGTGTTTGAAGCACTTCTTCTGCAAGTGGCCCTTGCAGAGCAATTAATGCAAAATCATCTGAAGCGTTTGTAATTTCAACACCATCGATTTTATGTTCTAACATCCATGCGAAGTCTTTTTCAATATTTGCGGCATTGACAACTAATAGGTATTCTTCTTCATCCAAACGATAGATTAGTAAATCATCCACAACACCACCGTTTTCATAGCACATTGTTGTGTATTGTGTTTGGTTTACTTTTAGCTTCGATACATCATTTGTTACAAGTTGTTGTAAATAAGCTAAACTTTCTGAACCTTTTACGAAAATCTCACCCATGTGTGATACATCGAAAAGACCCGCCTTTGTTCTTACAGCTTCATGTTCTTCTTTGATTGATGAAAATTGTACCGGTAGATCCCATCCACCGAAATCAATTGTTTTGCCACCATATTGAGTATATGTATCAAATAATGGTGTTCTTTTTAATGCGTTTGCCATTGTGTAACCCCCTTTATTTCATAAAAAAAGACAGAGAAATCCTGTTTATTTAGGATTTCTCTGTCCTTGCACCTGAAAGTTTGACCAATAATGGCTTTCCCCTTTGGTGGCTGCACGAAGCAGCGCTCTCCAGAGTTGCGTCCTGTACGAGTCTTTTTGCCTGAGAGATTCATAGTGATTTTTCACTACTTGCTCCTTCGGCGACGTAACTTTACGTTCTCTCCCCGTACATTCACCCGCGCGAGTTTTATCTCGATCGATTCGTTTGTAAGTATTGTCAATGTATTATAACAGGCTTTCTTGCATATATCCTAACATTAAAACCTCATACTCCGCAATATTTTTATTGAAAAACTTTAAAAAACGAACGTTATTTTAAGATAAACACCAAATCATTCGCCTTTTAAACGATTCACTTGGAATCCCGCGTACTCCACAATCTGTCTCAGTGTTCTGTTTTCTGTTTTGATTGTAATGTGAGCTGCTTGCTTATATGCTTTTCTTCTTTCATGGTATAACTGCTCTAATTCTTCTTTTGTCGAGCGCTGTACAATAGGGCGATTTTTGTCACGATGTATTCGTTTCCAAATATCCGGAAATGTAGCATCTAAAAATAGGACGAGTCCTGTTTCACGCATAATTTTACGATTTTCTGGATTAACCGCTACACCGCCACCTGTTGAAATAATACAATATTCATCGCGAAATGTACGTAAGAAATCGGTTTCGATTTGTCGAAAATAATCTTCACCATGTGTTTCGAAAATTTCTGGAATCGTCATCTTTTCTCGTCGAACAATTTCATGGTCCATATCATAGTAAGGTAATTTCAAATAAAAGCTTAGGCGACGACCGATTGCGCTTTTACCGCTACCCATATAACCCACTAAGTAAATCTTTCGCATCTTTTCACCTTCTCCAGTTACGACTCACACAACCTTTTAACCGTTAACTCATTTTTTATATAGTAGCATGAACGTGGCGTGATTCCAATAACTGTCGACTAATCCGCTTAGATTTTTATAGAAAAATAAGTTAATCTTGCTTTTTTGTGTACATTTGTTGAATTTCACTGATGGTTTGCTGCTCTAACTCTTCATACAAAAGCATATTCGTCTCGTATGATTGAAATAACGTTAATACATAACTCGAAATAAATAAAAGTAAAATAAAGAGTATAGGTAACATAAAGCCTTGCTCATTATTTAAGCGATAAAACAAAAGTTCTCCTCCTTATCGTGTCGTTTCCCATTTTACATTGAATTGTGAAAAGCTCTTTTTCTAAAGAAAAATGAACTTTTGTAACAGCGACTAATTTAATATCTGTTCCATCCCCTAATCCATATGTTTTGATAATACGATTTTTAGAAAAACGATATGTGGATAAATACTTTTTCTCTGGATTCGTTTCGTTTGCTTGCTCTAATTGAATCTCTTGATCATTCACTACATAAATTGCTTCGGATTTTTGTAAATCCGCTCTAAACTCACTCAAAAATACTTCAAACTCTGCTGTATTTGTTCCAATCATAAATTCTTTAGTCTTCTCATACCATGGAATGATGAGTGGTATGGTTGCAGCAATCATACAGAGGCACAGTAGTTGTAGTAGTGCTTCTAACAATGTGTAGCCAGATTGATCTACTTGTACTTTACACATGAAGATTTTCGCTCCTCTTTGTATAAGTAGGTTGTACATACTTGTTGCGCAGTAATTGTCCATTGATAAAAACTACGGTCTACTTGTATTTCCCCTTGTACTTGATGAGGGTTTTTCAAATATATTTTTGTTGCTTCATAGTTTACATGCATAGCATGCAAGCTCATTCGCCGCTTTTGCATTTGATCATATAAATCATTCGTCATCGGAATGATCGTTAAAAAAATACAACTAAAAAAGAATAAAGCTAACATCGTTTCCATCATCGAAAATCCGTTTTGATTATTTGACCGTGATGCGGCCCGACCCCAGATAAACATAGACATCTTGTTCGCCTCCAAAATACAGAAAAGTAAGCCTCCCTACATACGATGCATTGCCATTTTCGTTAAAGCCGATTTTATAGAGTGTTGATCCTCTCTTAATTTTCATACTACTCGGCATCGTTCGAACAAAAATCTTTTTATTGGTTTCTCTTTTTTTAGCTGAATACAAATGTGTCTTTTCATCAAAAATTAAATCCATTTTTACACGATGATTTTTAGCATATTGCTGAATATAAACTGCGTCACTGACAAGTTGCTCAAAGAAAAAACGTGTTTCTTTTTCTTGAATGCCTTTCGTACCATAAATAAGTGCAATGCTAGCTACGATTAGTGTCATCATAAGAACGAGCAACATCTCAACAAATGTAAAACCTTGCTCACTGCGGTGCATTCGACTTAACTTCACCTTGTTCAATCGTCACTTCATATGCCTTACAGCTTTTTTCTTTTGAGCCTTCCTTTAAATAATGTTCTGCTTCAAGCACTTCAATCGTTGTTGGATATATGCCTTTATCAATTTTATATGCTTCTACTTGCCCTTGAACCATCTTCACGTAAGCATTGCACCCTTTGTCATCGACAGTTTGGAAATGTTTGGTAATATTAGGGATCGCAATCAAAATGAGTACTGTGATGATAAATAGTACAATCAACATCTCAATAAGAGTAAAACCATTTTTCTTTTCTTCTATTTTCACTGTTGTTCCTCCTATACATAATCAATCATTTTATACATAGGGAGCATAATCGAAATGTATGCACCCAAAATACAAATCGCGATAATCCCAAAAAGAATGGGTTGCATAAACTTTAAGACTTGTTCTATTCGCTCGCCCATTCGCTCATTCATGAACTCATTCAATATTTGAAGCTCTTTACCAAGGTTCCCACCTTGTTCTCCATGTACGACAAAAGCATAAAACTCTTTATGTACATATGGATTCAATGAGATCGCCACGGATAAAGATTCCCCTTGTGCAATCTCATTTAGTAAATCCTGTGCAATATATGCAATCATTTTTTGATGTGATTGATTGGCTAATAGATGTAAAGAAGCTTGTAATGTAAAACCAGCCTCTAGTAGAGAACCTAATTCAAAAGCAATCTGCTTTGTTAATTGCAAACGCAACACTTGATTCACAATTGGAATTTTAAAATATAAAAGTAACTTTTCGCCTGTTTTCTTTTGCTTGGTATAACGTAAAAACAAAAGAACTGTTATCACAATGACAATGACAAAACCAATTAAATAGTCTGGTAAATGCAATAGAATTTTAGAGATGGTTAACTGAATTTGATTCGTTTGCTGCTTTTGTAACATCATCGCTTCCATATTTGGCAAGAAAAAAGTACGAAAGCAGATGAATAGAACGACTAGAAAAACAAATAAGAATAGTGGATAGGATACTAGTTTTAAAACTTGTTCTTTATTCCCTGCTTCTTTATTCATCATTTGCGCAATCATTTGTAAGGCATTCACTGTCGTACCACTTTGTTCTGCCACATATAATGAGATAATATATTGTTCTGAAATCCCTATCATGCGTAAAATATCGCAAAGACCCTTCCCTTCAAGTAAACTCATATGAATGCGTTCTTCAATTTGATTTATATGCGCTAAATGATGTGGAATTAACATGCGTAATGAATCATTCAATGAATAACCTTCTTGTAAGAGCGTACTTAATTTAGCTAAAAATTTCGGCTGATCTCTTCGTAATAAGATTGCTTTTTTACGTTGTAAGAACATTGGGTAGGATTCCCCCATCCTCTATACCGCGCATCATTTTATATCGAATGGTCTCTTGAAGAGGCAATTGATAATTTTGTTGTTGTTTTAGTGCGTCAAACGCGTCTTGTAAATGTGCTGCATCTAAAAATTCATACAAAGCTTTTAGCGGTTGCTGTTCTGTATTTTCCACAACTAATTGTTGTGTCGTAATAGATAAAATCGTTTGCTCTAATTCATCTTTTGAAATACCTAGATCGAGTAAACGGTGCAGGCAACCAAAACTATTTTTCGCATGAATTGTAGAGATAACGAGGTGACCTGTAAGAGCTGCTTCAATGGCAATTTTCGCTGTTTCTTGATCACGAATCTCGCCAATCATAATAACATCAGGAGAATGCCTTAAAATCGCTTTTAAACCCGCAGAGTACGTTACACCTGAACGTTCATTTACTTGAATTTGTAACATATTCTGTTGTTGACTCTCTACTGGGTCCTCTAACGAAATAACATGCTTCGAAAGTTGTTTTGAGCAGTATTGTAAAAGTGCATACATCGTTGTCGATTTACCACAACCTGTTGGACCACAAAATAAGACAATTCCCTGTTTCGCTTGTACAATCTGTTCTAAATGTTTCGCTGCTTCTATCTGAAGTACGATCTCTTGTAATGGCTTTGCTACATTTTGAATCATTAAACGTACAACCATGCTTTCTTTCATCGTGGAAGAAGGTAATGTTGATACACGACAAGCAATTTGCTTTTGTTCTGTAATGTATTCAAATGATCCACTTTGCGGGCGTCTTTTCTCTGAGATATCTAATACAGATTGATATTTAAAATGCGAAATCATTTTCTCACCGAGCGTTAGTGGGATTTCACCTGCTGCCATCAAACGATTATATTTTCTAAAAAACAGCTGATAATGTTCTCTTGTCGGTAACATGTGTAAATCAGAGGCTTCTAGTTCTAGCGCCTGATTCAATAACTGCATACACTTTTTTTCAATCAAACTCTCTAGTTCCATCCATTCCACTCCCTTCATTTTTTCTTAGTATGCTCTTTTGTTCTCATAGATTTCAAAAGTCGATTTTTTAAAAAGATAGGTAAAAAAAACGATGTTTTAACAAAATAACTGTTCTTTTTGAATATTTTAATAAAATAGCTTTTTGCTTGATTGTGTTTCCAAAAAACTTGATATTATACAAATAAATATAAAAGGTTGCTTATTTTACTGATTGTTCACCGTTTTTCCTTTATAATGGAAGTATTATGTATCGGAGGTGCGTGACAACTATGCAAAACTCTTTAAAAATCACGAGTACACTTGCGGATGAAACACGTTTTTCAATTTATCAATATATGTTACAAGAGAAAGAAAACTTCACTGTACAAAATATTGCTGACAAATTTAATATTCATCCGAATGTAGCTCGTTTGCATTTAACTAAACTAAGCGAAATTAACGTAATTTCTGCTGAATATGAAAAAACAGGTAAAGGCGGTCGTCCAGGACGTATTTACCGCGCAGTTGAAAATGGTATTTCACTATCTTTCCCAAAACGTAATTATGAAGAATTACTCGATTGGGTACTTGAAATTCTAGACGAATTAGGTCCAGAAGCTTTAGAAGTTGGGACGCGTATTTGTTATCAAAAAGGTCAAACTGAAATTCGTCATATGCTACAAGAACAAAAAACAGAGGCATCACTTTTAACATTTGACGAAAAAGTAGATTGTATTACAAAAGCAGCTTCTTTAATCGGTTATATCCCTCTTGTTAAACAAGAAGAAGGTCAAGAAGAGCGTTCAATTCGTTTCGCTGTTTATAATTGCCCTTATCATAACGAGATTGATCAACATTCAGAAACAGTTTGTGCGCTGCATGAGTCATTCTTAAAAGGACAATTTGATTATCTATTTGAAGTAGATGAATTTGTTAAACTTGAAAATATGACAGATGGTTGCAAATACTGTTCATATCGTATTCAAACGAATGGTTAACAAAAAGAGGAAGAAGCTAAAATGCTTCTTCCTCTTTTTATAGAAAAATGTTGAATGATTTTTAATATTTAAAATCCATTTAAAAATGGGTTTTGATCAATTTCCTCACCGACAGTTGTTGGCTCATCATGCCCCGGATAAATTACTGTTTCTTCATCTAATGATAATAGATGATCATGAATACTCTTTAATAATAATTTAGAATCGCCCCCAATTAAATCAGTACGTCCTACGCTACGCTTAAATAGTGTGTCTCCTACTACAGCAAAACCATTCTGTTCAAAAATCAAACTTATACTACCTGGTGAATGTCCTGGCGTATGTACCACGTCAAATTGGAAGCTCCCAATTGTCGTTGCTTTTTCTGCTTCTAAAAAGGCATCTGCTGGACGAATAGAATAATCTGGTAATTGCGCATATTTTCCTGAACCATTTAATTCAGGATTACCTAGCCATTCTTTTTCTTTCTTGTGCATATAAACCGGAATATGAAAAGCATCACGTAAATCATCTACTGCACCGATATGATCGAAATGTGCATGTGTTAATACGATTGCTTGCGGTTTTAAATTCGCTTTACGAATTTCACGAATCAAAAATTCTCCTTCTTCACCTGGATCGATAATCAGGCATTCACGCGCTGCATTCGCGATTATATAACAATTTGTTTGAACAGGTCCTAATGCATATTTTCTAATATTTAACATCATCTTCACCTCTCTGCTATTATAACGTAGTTTTAGAAGTTCTCGCATGAAAAAAGCAAAACAGAGCAAATCTACTCTGTAATTTGCCCTGTCTGTTTATCATAAAATCGAAGTAAGTCTCCATTAATAACTTGGTCGGATACTTCTAATTTACGATTTGCTTGTTTAATATATTTTTCATATGGTTGCGTATTTTGAATTGGTTTACCTGTCTGTGCATCATAAAATGTTTCTGCTGCATAGACAACGCGGTCTGTCACAAAACGTCCATCTCGAAAGACAGTAAAGTTTTGATGTTCTTTCGATAATAAATCTTGTCCAAATTGTACATCTTGTGTGGTATTCAATCCAAGTAAATGCAGAATCGTTGGGCGAATATCTAATTCTCCAGCTACTTCATGCATTACTTTTCCTTTATTTGAACCTGGAATATGGATGAAAAACGGAACGCGCTGTAATTTTGCTGCATCATACGGTGTAATCGCATCTTTACCTAAATACTTCGCCATCGCTTTATTATGATTATCTGAAATACCATAATGATCGCCATACATCACAATAATAGAATTATCGTATAAGCCACTCTGTTTGAGGCGCTGGAACAACACTTTTACTGCTTCATCTGTGTAACGTGCTGTCTGGAAATAGCGATCTACCGTTTCATCACCAGAATCATATGGTTTAATATACTGATCTTCCTCATCTGATGTGAACGGGAAATGATTCGATAACGTCAACATTCTTGTATAGAATGGTTGTGGTAAATCTTCCATCAACTTAACAGACTGCTCCATAAAGGGAATATCTTTTAAGCCCCAGTTTGCTGAGTTCTTCTCTGTCACATTATATGACGCTACATCAAAAAACTTTTTAATATGCAGCGACTCATACATTAAATCACGATTCCAAAAGCTTTTATTATTTGCATGCATAACAGATGTATAATAACCTGTGTCATTCAAACGACTCGCCATTGATTCAAATGTATTACCTGCATTCGTAAAGAATACTGCACCTCGCCCTGTCCCGTACATTGAATTTTCTACAATAAATTCTGCATCAGATGTTTTACCTAAACCAGTTTGATGATAAAATTCATCAAAATAAAATGTATCAGGGTCTTTTGTTAACTCATTTAAAAAAGGTGTAATGGTCTGTCCTTTCACTTGATTGTTAATGACAAAGTTTTGCATGGATTCAAGTGAAATAATAATGACATTTCGATCTTTCGCTAATCCAAAGTATGAGGGATTCGGTTCTGCTTGATTCGATTTTACATAGTTCGATACTTCTGTTAACTCACTACCATCTGCTAAGACACGCTGCGCATGTGATTTTGATTGGACGAAGGCATCATATAAATGATAGTCAAATGTACCAATACTTTTCACGAGAATTTCGCGATCAAAACTGCGCGTTAATAATTGCGGTCGTTCAATTTCAGCTAATCCTAAGTTGAAACATAAAACCGCCACACTGAAAATAAAATACGTACGGCGTTCTTCTTTTTTAATCAATTGGAACTCTTTTACGCTATGTATTTTTTTCAATGTAATATAGATGATGAGAAAACCAGTTGCGTACCAAATATCTTTCAGACTAATCAATGTCGTGATTGAATTACCTAAATCACCAAAATTACTCGTTTGAAAGAGAACAGGTAATGTAATAAAGTCGCTATAAAATCGATAAAATACAACATTTCCATAGAGAACAAATGTTAAAATCCCACTTACAATAAGGTAATAGCGATTTCGCTTTTTAGCTGTTTTAAAAAATAATGCCACACCAAAAATTAATAGTAAAAACGGTAATGGATTAATGAATAAAATAATTTCTTGAAGCAGATTTTCGACTTTTAAATCAAAACTCGTTTTATATGTAAGATATGTTTGAATCCACATGGTGCAAACTACAACAAGTAACGCTGTGTATTTTCCACTTTTCTGAATCATGTTCCCACCTTCTTTCACTTTATATTCTTTACCTTTTTTTAAAAAAATAAAACAATCCTACAAATGCACGATTGATTTGTAGGATTGCATACATTACTTAAAAATCACCGCGTTGTCGTTTAATACGTGTTTCTTCCATTCGAAGTATATGACGTGCTACTTGGTAATCTCGAATTGGTAGAATTCCCGCCTTATATAATTCTTGTAAGTCATCTGCCATTAAATGCAAATCACCGATTGGATCCTTTGTATAAATAATGGTGCCAAACTTTTTTAAATATTGTCGAATATCATATACATTTTCCATAATGTTCTATTGTTCTTCCCTTCGAGCCTCTTTACAGGAGATGATGTGTTCTTCCGTAATTATTTTCCCTACAGGTAAATCATACGCATCTGTCGGCACTTTTTCAACTATCTGCATGTCAAATGCCATCGCAATAACAGTGCGATTAAATTGCGCTAAGTAGCGATCATAATAACCCCCACCATAACCAATGCGATATCCACTTCGATCAAATACAATACCTGGGGCGATAATGACATCAATTTCCTCAGCATGTACTTGTTTTGTCTTAGAAGGAATTGGTTCTTTTAAATCCATATAAACGGTTTCTAGCTGTTCTTCATTGTCAAAGATGTAAAATGTCATGGTGCGTGTTTTCGGGTCACAGCGAGGCACTGCAACCTTTTTATCCATCTTCCATAAAGCTTCAATTAAATGCATGGTATCCACTTCTGGAAAGTTTGAAATCGTGACGGCAATTGTTTGTGCATTTTTTATTTCGTCTAAATTAATCACTTTATTATGTATCATCCACGATTTTCTTTTATGTTCCTCTTGAGATAGTGCTACAAGCTTTGTTCTGACATCAGTTCTAAACTTCTTTTTATCCAATGAAATCACCCTACCTTATTAAAATGGAAAAGCCAAAACCTACAATAGGTTTTGGCAATGAGCATTACTTCGTTTCGCGATGAAGTGTCATCTTTTGTTCACGAGAGCAATATTTGTTCAATTCAAGACGTTCTGGATTGTTACGTTTGTTTTTCTTTGAAATGTAGTTACGATCGCCACATTCAGTGCAAGCTAATGTAATATTAACGCGCATGGTTACCCCTCCCACTCTATATACAGAATAAAATGTCTTAGTGAGCATGATTTATACGACTAAACCATTATAACACAAATGTCTAAAAAATCTACTATCATTTCTATATAGAAATGCATATGTTACAATAAGTTAAAAATAACTACATTTTATGGAGGAAGATTGATGGATTTATCCGTTATTTTAATGGGAGTAGGTATTCTCATTGTCATCATTTCATTTTTTACAGGTAATTCAAAAAAACGAACTGAAAAAGAATTAGAAGAATTATCGATGTCTTTTTATCAAGAAAACAATCAATTAAAACGTCGTTTAAAAATAATTGAAGAAGAATTAATGTTATCTCAAAAAAATATGCCACCAATAGCTAAAAAAATGGCTCCTTCTGCTTCTCATGTGAATCAAATTTTAGTGAGCCAAGTTCTTGCATTACATAACCAAGGCTTTAATCTTCAAGAAATTGCAAAACGCTCTTCGCTTGATTATGATCAAATCGCTACCATCTTACAAAACGAGGTGACGAAGCGATGAGTGTAAAGTCTGTTATTCGTACAATTGGAATCAGTATTTTTGTAGCAGGCGCAACGATGAGTTTAACACAGATGAAGCAAGAAGCAGACGGAAAAACAACACCCGCTAAAGATGAAGTCGTCGTTAAAAAAAGTGATATTAAACAGTATCAACAACAAATTACGAAACTCCAAGAAGAAAACGCTGTACTGGCTAAAAAGAAAGATGCTACTCCTTCTAAAGCAAAAAAAGAAGTGAAAACCTATACGCTAGATGTTCGTTCAGGCATGGGTACTTCTGAAGTAAGTGAGGCACTTGAAAAAGCAGGTATGATTAAGAGTGCAAGTGACTTCGAAAGCTATATCATTAATGAAGGCAAAGCTTCTTCTATTCAACTTGGAAAGAACAAACTAAATTCAGAGATGTCACAAAAAGAGATTTTAACTGCAATTACAACACCAAAATAAAAAACGATGAAAGAAACTGACAAATATTCGGTGAAAGATTCTGACTATCTGACTGGTCATTTAGAAAATGATTTAGAAGTTGTAAAAGACTTGGAAGTTAGAAATGAATATAAACATCCTGAGAACGGAAAAAAGTTCATGAATTAAGAAAATAAAAAGATGGGCTTTTCAAGTAGCCCATCTTTTTATTTTGCTATTGTATTACCTTTATCGACTTTATAATCCGTTGGTATATTTTTTAAGGAAAAAATGTGTATTACTTTTACTATGATTGAAGTGTTCACTAAAAATCCATATGGGATTTACTCTGTTAAAAATACTTTTATCTCAAACTCACTTTTCTATTCATCATCCTCATAAAAACCAAATAATTTTTCTTCTTCACTCTCATAGATTCGCCCAAGATTTTCAGTATCTCTTTCTATTTCAAGAATAATTTCATATCGTTTTTTGTTACTTAAGTCATGACAAATTTCTTTTAGTGATAACAAACTCACTTTATCATTTTCATATTCTTTAGTATAAGCTCTCATTTCATCAATCGTATCTTTTAAATCTTCTTCATTACCTAAATTAAAATCAAGAACCACTTCAGTTTTAATTTTTTCTATCATAAACTCTCTCCTCTTACTTTATTATCTCTTTTTAAAATCCAAAGGAAATTAATTCCTTTTACTACTTTCTCCATTATTTACAATAAATCTATGATGAACTATTTTTGAAGCATTTATACTCAAATTACTTTTAAATTAGTATGTATAAGCATTAATAAAATCTTTTTTTCATACTACCTCCACCTTTTTTATAAGGAGCCTTTGTAATATTTTTCAATTTCACTTTTGGCTTCTTAGTTTTAGATTTAACACTTCTTTTAACTGTAGTTAAATTTTCCAATTTATTCAACACTAAATTAACTACAGTACTTTGATTGCTCCATGTTGAAATAGCTTATTTTAAATTAAATGAACATTATTTTACATAAGCTGTTTGGACAAGCTTATGGCAAAAAGCAATGAAGTTAGATTATGTGCCAATTATACGTATAGAGGCAATAAAAAATAAAAGCGTCTTGGACAGAACAAAATAATATGTTTCAAATGCGAATAATCAAATCAATTGAACGCGTAGAAAACGACTCCTGTGGGAATAGCATGTGCTGAAAACCCCACAGGAACGCAGTGACGAGGAGTTTGAAGCCATGCCCGAACGCTACGTGATGTAGTGGGGCAAGATTTGCAACAGGACGTTGCGTTCTTTTCTTGCCTACCTCTATTCATTTTTCGAAGCGAAAATTGATCTGAACGAACAAATCCCGTATGATTTTTCAAAATCATACGGGATTTGCTATGTTGAAAATACTTTTGTCTCCGTTTTTTTGTCGTATATTTTCATGCCCTTACTTTCTTAGCTATTCAGTTCGCGATGTGTCCCTTTTAATAAGAAGAAAAGTCCTTCAGCTAGATTCGTTGTGTAGTCACCAATTCGTTCAATCGACTTACAAATAAAGCTCAGTTGAATAATTTGTTCTAGTTTTGCACCACTTTCTTTCGCTGATTCCACTAGTTCTACAATCGCTTCACCGTAGAGTTGATCGATTTCGTCATCTCTTTTAGAGATAGCTTTCGCTAGTGGTAAATCTTCTGTTGCAAGAGCCGCTAACATATCTTCCAACATCGTTTTTGTTAATAAACGTAACTTCTCCACTTTCTCTACTGAATAATGCAGATTCGCATCTCCTAAACGAATGGTTTCTTTTGCAATATTCACCGCATGATCACCTATTCGTTCCATATCAGAAGCTGCGCTAACAATCATCATAATACGGCGTAAATCAGTTGCTACAGGTTGTTGCTTTGTAATTAAGAGAATCGCTTCATCTTGGATATGTTGCTCTAGACGATTCATAAATTGATCTTGTTCTAAAATCATCATTGCTTGATTAATATCTTTTTCTAAAAAAGTATCGACTGATTTATCAAATGCACGAATCGCCATTTCACATAAATCAATTAATAGTTGATTTAAATCTACTAGATGTTGCTCATACTTTTCACGTACTACCATCTTCTTCTCCTCCTTATCCAAAACGGCCCGATACATAATCCTCTGTACGCTGATCTACTGGATTCGAGAAGATTTTATCTGTTTCGTCGTACTCGATTACTTCCCCGTTTAAGAAGAATGCAGTTTTATCAGAAATACGCGCTGCTTGTTGCATGTTATGTGTCACGATAATAATCGAATAATCTTTTTTCAATTCCTGTACTAATTCTTCTACTTTCAAAGTAGAAATTGGATCGAGTGCAGATGTTGGTTCATCCATTAAAATAACGTCTGGTTCAATCGCTAAACAGCGTGCGATACAAATACGTTGTTGCTGACCACCTGATAGACCATACGCATTTTCATGTAGTCTGTCTTTTACCTCATCCCAAATCGCTGCACCACGTAAACTTCTCTCAACAATTTCATCTAAGAGTTTACGATTTTTAATCCCATGAATACGTGGACCGTATGCAATATTATCGTAGATTGATTTTGGGAATGGATTTGGCTTTTGGAATACCATGCCTACTTTTGTACGTAGTTCTTCCACTTGATACGATTTATCTAAAATATTACGATCGCGATAATGAATTTCTCCTGTTGTACGAACAGAAGGTACTAACTCAACCATACGATTTAATGTTTTCAAATACGTTGACTTCCCACAACCAGAAGGACCAATAATCGCTGTTACTTCATTCTGTTTAATGTCTAATTGAATGTCTTTCAATGCATGTTTATCGCCATACCAAAGGTTTAAATTTTCAGTCTTATAAATACTCGCCTTCTCAGATGGTGTAATCACTTTTAAATCTTGTTTCTTTTCTTGCATTGCTTGTTCAACGATTGGTTTTTTAACCATGTTCATTGCCTCCATTTTAATAACGTTTTGAGAATTTATTTCGAATAATTACTGCGATTGAGTTCATAAATACGAGAACTGCCATCAATACGAGAATTCCTGCTGCTGCAACATACTGGAACTCCTCTTGTGGACGTTTTGCCCAGTCAAAGATTTGCATTGGAAGTGCTGTGAATTCACTAAAGATACTTTCAGGTAAAAAGTGAATGATTACTGGAATACCGATGACAACAAGTGGTGCTGTTTCACCGATTGCACGAGAGAGCGCTAATATCCCACCTGTTAAAATTCCTGGAATGGCTGATGGTAAGACAACTTTTAAAATCGTTTGCCATTTTGTTGCACCAATTCCATAAGAAGCTTCACGTAATTCATTCGGAACAGCTCGAATGGCTTCCTGTGCTGCAACGATAATAACGGGTAAGATCAGAAGACTCATCGTTAATCCAGCAGCAAGTACACTTTTACCCATGCCAAGCATACGAACGAAAATGGTTAATCCAAGTAAACCGAATACGATTGATGGAACGCCTGCTAAGTTTGAAATATTCATTTGAATGAACGTTGTAATACGATTCTTTTTTGCATATTCTTCTAAATAAACGGCTGCACCAACACCTAAAATCAGTGATACAGGTGCGACAACAGCTAGTAACCAAAGCGAACCGACAAGCGCTGCTTTAATCCCTGCGTTTTGTGGGAATCGAGATGAGAAGTTATTTAAAAAATCCCAGTTGAGATAACCTGCACCTTGTGTAATCATGCGGTAGCCAAGAACAGCTAGAACGAGCAAAGCTAATAATGTCGCACTTAAAAACAACGTTTTATAAATTTTATTTTTAAGTAGACGTTTTGACATACGTTTGACTACCGTATCGTGATGGATGTAATTCATTAATATTCCTCCCTAAACTTTTTAGAGATATAGCCAGCTAGAAGGTTCATGAGTAATGTAAAGATGAATAATGTGAAACCAACTGCATAAATTGAGTAGTAAATCGTTGTACCGTAACCTGCATCACCTGTTGATACTTGTACGATATATGCTGTCATTGTCTGAATGGAGTCTGTAATTTCCCCGTCAAACTTTGGTGTTGAACCACCTGCAAGAGATACAATCATCGTCTCACCAATCGCACGAGAGATTCCAAGAACAACAGATGCTAAAATTCCTGATAGTGCTGCTGGTAAAACAACTTTTAAAGCTACTTCTAATTTCGTCGAACCAAGTGCTAATGCACCTTCACGCATCGATCTTGGCACACTTGACATCGCATCTTCTGATAAAGAAGCAATGGTTGGAAGAATCATGATCCCGACAACAATCCCTGGGCTAATCGCATTGAAGATTTTCAAACCTGGAATCACTTCTTGTAAAAGAGGTGTTACAAATGTTAATGCGAAGAAGCCGTAAACAATCGTTGGAACGCCTGCTAAAACCTCTAAAATCGGTTTGACAACACGACGTACATTATCTGATGCATATTCACTTAAATAAATGGCAGCCGCTAAACCAAGTGGTACTGCTACAACTATCGCGATGCCTGTTACTTTTAATGTACCGATAATAAGTGGTAATACGCCATAACTCGGAGATGTCCCTGAGAATGGAAGCCACTCTGTTCCGAGTATGTAATCGAAGAATGGGACTCTTCTAAAGAATTCAAATGTCTCAAAAATGAGCGTAAAAACAATACCAATCGTTGCTAATACAGACACAAGCGCTGTAATAAACAATAATTTAGGCATTAATTTTTCAACGAACTTTTTCATACCTTTATTTTTATGTTGTTCAATCATACTTTGAACATTCAATTTGTCTCCTGCCTTGTTTGTAGACAACGTCTTTCACTCCTTTAAGAAAAGAGGACTGCCCTATGCAACTGCTAATGGCAGGTGACTGGTAGGTCAGTCCTTCAATTGTGACACCTTATTTTTTTAATTTTTCTACTTTTTCTAGATCTTCTTTATAAACATCTTCTGGTGCTTTTACATAACCAACTGCTTCAGCCATCGGTCCTGCATTTTTCACCATGTATTCTGTGAAGTTGTACATTACAGGATTATTTTTCACTGCTTCATTTTTCACGTAAACAAATAGTGGACGTGAAAGCGGTGTGTATTCGCCTGATTCAATTGTGTCATGCGTTGGCTCTACACCATCAACTTTTACCACTTGTAACTTATCTTTATTCGCTACATAGTAAGCAAATCCGAAGTAGCCAATTGCATTTTTATCTGATTCAACACCTTTTACAAGAACATTATCATCTTCTGATAAAGTAGCTGATTTCACGATGTCTTTACCTTCTAAAATATCATTTACAAAGTAGTCATACGTGCCTGATTCCGTTCCTGGTGAATAATAAACAATTTTCTCGTTTGGCCATTTTGGGTTGATATCTGACCATTTTTTCTCTTTACCATCTTCTAGCCAGATCTTTTTGATTTCGTCAACAGTCGCATCTTTCAACCATGTGTTTTCTTTGTTTACAACGATTGATAAGCCGTCAAATGCGATTTTTAATTCTGTGTAGTCGATGTTCTTCTCTTTTAACTTCGCTGCTTCTTCTTCTTTGATTGGACGAGAAGCATCTGAGAAGTCTGTTTCGCCGTTAATGAATTTTTCAAATCCACCGCCAGTACCTGACACACCCACTGATACTTGCACTTTCGGTTGTACTGCTGAATATTCTTCTACGATTGCTTCCATGATTGGTGCAACAGTTGAAGACCCATCTCCTGAAATTTTACCTTCTAGCTTCTCATTCTCACCTGCTTGTGCATCTGTTTGAGAAGTTGTTGAAGATCCTTTTGATGATTCGTTATTGCTATTGCCGCACGCTCCTAAGATTAATGCCGAGCCTACGATTGATGTCATCATAAAGTACTTCCAGTTTTTCATTGTTTTTCCCCCTAAGCGTTCTGTTTATTATTTCTTACAACACTTACTATAAAGAATGATTATTGAGGACATATAAATGAATTGTAAGAAGGTATGTTCATTTTGTTAATGATTTGTAAACGTATGTAAAGACTGTATATGAAAACAAAAAAAGCTGTACCTCTTGTTATAAAGAGATACAGCTTATAAGAACTATTGAATTTTTGTACCGATTGTTTGTTTATCTTTTTTCGTTTCTTTCTTTTTCAGCTCAAAGTACTTATCAACTGACTTACGCGCGATAATATTATTAATCGGCGTATATTGTTCTGATGTTGTAATCCAAGGTACAACGACCGCATAAGCTATTTGAGGATTGTCTTTCGGTGCAAAACCAACGTGTGTAACCGTTAATGTTTCTGTACCATATCGACTTTTTTGTGGTCCAAAGTATACTACCTGTGCAGTACCTGTTTTACCAGCACCATTAAATTTCGAATCTTTAAATTGACTTGCACCTGAGCCTTGTGAACCGTAGTACACTTTGCTCATTGCATCTTTCACATGGTTAATCTCTTGCTCAGAGTTATCAATCGTATTCAATACTTTTGGTTGAATTTCTTGTTCTAAAGCACCGATTTTTTCACCATCTTGTGACGGTTCATGAATTTCTTTTAAAAGACGAGGTGCAATACGCTTACCGCCATTCGCAATTGTTGAGACATACTGTGCTAATTGTAACGGTGTAAATGTATCGTACTGTCCGATTACTAAGTCGAGATACTTACCACCGATTGTTTCAGACCCTTTAACCCCTGTAAATTCTCCAGGTAAATCAATACCTGTTTCTACCCCTAAACCGAACTGTGCGTAGTAACGACGTATACGGTTAAAGTCTTCAGTTGTTGTTGGAAGTGGTCCATTATAAATATATGGTAATTTAGCAATTTTCATCGCTGTTTTAAACATATAAACGTTAGATGAACGTTCAATTGCAGTTGTATCGTTTAGAGAAATTGAACCACCACGGTTGAAGATAGAAGATTTCGGTCTTGTACCGGCTAATTTAACAGGTGAATCGACAATGTATTCTCCTATATTAATCGCATTATAATGATAACCTGTTAATAACGTAGCTGGTTTAATAACCGAACCTACTTCATATGAACTTGTAAAGTTACCAATTGAGTAGTCCGTAATTTGTTGTTTTCCTTTATCGTCTGTTTCAATCTTCTTACCTACCATTGATAAAATCTCACCTGTATTCGGATCCATCATCACAAGGAAAGCGCGATCTAATAAACTCGAAGCACCTGTACGCTTCGCCATCATTAATTGTTCGGTTACAATTTTATCTGTTTCCTTTTGTAGCTTACTATCAATTGTTAAAACAAGGTCTTTACCTGCTTTCCCTTCTTTTACAACTTTCGTATCAACTACTTTACCACTACTATCCGTATCTGATTTAACAACAGACTTTTCCCCTTGTAAGATAGGTTCGTATTCTTGTTCTAAATACGACTTACCGACACGATCATTTCGTGAATAGTCACGCGCTAAGAAGTAACTTAATTTATCTTTCGGAATCCCTTCTTTTGGCGTTGTTGTGGCACCAAGAATACTTAAATCCGATTTCTTTTCACGTTGCCAATCTGTTGTTGTATTCACACCTGGTAATTCACTTAGATGTTCAGATACAACCGCAAACTCTTCATCCGATACATTATCACTCTTAATAATTTGAGGCGATAAATTGTACCCTGCGACCATTTTCGAATAAATCGCTACAATCTGTAAATCTTTTTTTGTTAAAGAATTTAATTCTTCTTTTGTAATACGTTCACGAATGATTTGATCAATCTCATTTTGTTGGTCGCCTGCTTTTTTACCATTCTCTAAGATTTTTTTCTCTTCTTCTTTCGTGATTTTTGCTTTCGCTTCTTTCGGATGCTTAATCATCCAATAATCCAATTTATCACGCTCTGCAATACGATCTGTTTCCATCGTAATCAGTTTTGATAACTTTTTCGCCATCTTTAACATTTCTTCCGAAGTAGTCGTTGAATACTTTGTGTACGTAATGGCATTTTTCGGCTTATTATCTACTAAAACCTTCCCATTACGGTCAAAAATGCGCCCACGCGGCACACTTGTATTCACTGTTGCTTCTTCTGTTTTTTGAAGTTGCTGAGCATATTCTTCTCCCTTTACAATTTGAACATATCCTAACCGCATAACTAACACTGTAAATAAGATAAAAATTGTAAAAAACAAAATATTCATTCGTAGGGAAAGATTGGCTCTCTGCTTTGCATTGCCGTTGGAGGAGCGCTTAGTTTTACCTTTATTCTTTCGCTTCATCAGTGGGCCTCCCTCTGTCCTTTTCATAAATAGTAGTATAACATTTTTTTATGTAAAAAACAGTCTCATGCTACTCTTTATGGGTTCGTTTCCTCTCTTTCATGTACCCAATATCTTACATAAAAAGTCCTGTTTTCTAGAGAACCCATTCTTCTTTTTTTACATAGAAAAAACACGTCAACTTCATGACGTGAAGTTGGCGTGTTTTGTTCCGAAATTACAAAATTATTTTGCTGCTGCGTATAATTCTGCAACTTTGTCCCAGTTTACTACGTTCCAGAATGCTGCAATGTAGTCAGGACGTACGTTTTGATAGTTTAGGTAATAAGCGTGCTCCCAAACATCTAGTCCAAGGATTGGTGTTTTACCTTCCATGATTGGTGAATCTTGGTTTGGTGTAGAAGAAATTTCTAATTCACCGTTTACTACTGATAACCAAGCCCAGCCTGAACCGAAACGAGTTTTTGCAGCGTTAGCAAACTCTTCTTTGAACGCGTCGAATGAACCGAATTTTGCATCGATTGCAGCCGCTAATTCGCCTTCTGGAGCGCCTTTACCGTTTGGAGTTAATAAAAGCCAGAATAGAGAGTGGTTTGCGTGGCCACCACCGTTGTTACGTACAGCTGTACGTACATCAGCAGGAACAGCATCTAAGTTTGCGATGATTTCTTCTACAGTTTTACCTGCAAATTCTTCTTTGCCTTCTAAAGCAGTGTTTAAACCTGTTACATATGTTTGGTGATGACGATCATGGTGGATTTCCATTGTTCTTGCATCGATATGTGGTTCTAGTGCGTCGTTAGCATAAGGTAATTTTGGTAATTCAAAAGCCATAATTCAAATTCCTCCTTGGAATAACTATTATTTACTACACGTTTAGATTAACAAAAAATGATTCGTTATTCAAATGAAAATGCCTATTCCATACGTTTTTCAGTCTTTAGACGGAATTTTTATATTGCAAAAATAAATAGGAGAATCATAATAACTTGAATAATTCCCTTTGTCACAATGGACGTTAAGAAGCCAACTAATGAACCCACTCCTGATAGTACAGCATTCTTAATCGAACTACGCGTCACAATCAACTCTGCAATGACCGCACCTAAGAATGGTCCTAAAATGATGCCAGCAAAAGGTATAACGAACGGTCCAATCAATAAACCGATTGTACTCCCCCACATTCCTGCTTTGGAGCCACCAAATTTTTTCACACCGACAATATTCGATAGCGTATCTGCACTAAATAATAAAACGGTTAAAAGTATTTCAATAACCCAGAACCACCAAGCAAGGTCACCAAATTCATAAAAAATCCCATAGAATATGAAGCCTAAAAATATAAATAGAACGGAAGGAATAATCGGATAGACTAAACCAATAAATGCGATAACGAAACTGAGAATAATTAAAATCCATGCAAGTATACTCATCCAAATCACTCCTTATTTTTGTAATGTACTCTCTGTTAGATTGACGGCGTGATCACCAATTCGTTCCAAATTACTCATTATATCTGTAAAAATAATACCTGAGTAAGCTGTGCATAATCCTTTATTCAAACGATGAATATGCTTTTTACGTAATACGCGCTCTAATTGGTCAATTTGTTCTTCTCGCTTTTCAATTTGCTCTATATCCTTGTAATCATTCGTATTCAATACATAGAGCGCAGCTTCAACATTTTGTAAGACGAGTTCATACATTTCAGCTAATTCTTGTTTTGCGATTGCACTAAATTGTACACGATTGGCGACAATATCATCAATTAATTCAACGATGTTTTCAAAATGATCACCAATTCGTTCAATATCTCGAATATTTTCAAGTAGGACATGATGACGTGCGGAGTCTGTATCTGACAACGATTGACTGGATACTCGAATTAAGTAGTCTGTAATTTTACGATCCATACTATTAATAACTTCTTCTATCTTTAAAGCTTCATTCCCTACTTGACGATCGAATGTTTCAAAATAAGCCCAAGTCTTTTTCAATCCTTCGATACTATAATCACCCATGCGAACAACCTCTTCTTTTGCCTGTCCAATCGCAATCGAGGGTGAGGCACTAATAAATTGCTCGTCCAATTGACTAGCGCGAATTTGTACAGTACTATCTTCGCCTGGTACAACCTTTGTGACAAGCCATACCATTACACCGATAAATGGTAATTGTAACATGACATTGCCAATATTAAATGAACCATGTGCAAATGCAATCACCATACGTGGCTGTAAATTGAAGATATTCATCAACCATTCCAAATAGAGCGTAAAGAAATTAACGAACGTTAAAAATACGACTGTTCCAATTAAATTGAAAAGTAGGTGTGTGACTGCTGTTCTTCTTGCCATAACGGTTGTTCCAATCGATGCCAAAATAACAGTTAGAGTTGTCCCGATATTTTCACCGAATAAGATAGGTAGAGCTGTATGAATTGGTAGCATTCCTTCATCGAACATCCCTTGTAAAATACCGACTGTCACACTCGAACTTTGAACAATGAATGTCGACATGATACCAATCAGCACACCAAATAGAGGGAACTCGCTAATTTTCATCGACCACTCGACAAAAGAATTCAAGTTGGCAAGTGGCGCCATACCATTTGACATGAGATCCAGTCCGATAAACATGCCACCTAAACCAAATAATAATTGTCCTATATTTTGAAATAGGGGCGTTCTTACAAAATAAATAGATAATGCACCAACTGCTACTAATATGTATGCGTAGTTCCCTAAATTAAATCCAATTAAAAATGCAGTTAACGTCGTTCCTACATTTGCGCCCATAATGACACCAATTGATTGTCTTAACGTAAGAAAGCCTGCTGAAACTAAACCAACTGTAATAATCGCAGTTGCGGCACTTGAATGAAGGAGAATGGTTACGATAATTCCTACAAGTACACCTGAAAGTGGATTGGTCGTGTAGCGATCTAAGACGTCCCGCAAACGATCTCCCGCCCACTTTTGTAAACCATCTCCCATATATTTAATTGAAAATAAAAACAGACCTAAGCCGCCTGCAAATTGTACCATCATCTCTTGCCAATTCATGTTCACATTAACATACCCTTCTTGAGTTAATACCTCTATTATGAACATGAAAAAAGAGAATTGTAAACACCCTATATTGGCTTAAAATGGTTTTTTTGATAGTTTCTCCCTTTCTGTGCAACTTGTTTTTTCTTATTTCGTTCCTTTTTACGTATTTTTCAACACGAAAATAGGTAGAACCTATCTTATACAATGTTTCTCCCTTGTAAATTAGTTTCAAAGACTGATAGAATAGGGATAGTGAGGCTACTAGATCAGCCAATGAAGGAGAGAGTTTGATGAGCGAAATAACACACCGCTCCAAAACACGTAAAGTACGTGTTGGAGACTTAACAATTGGTGGCAGTAATGAAGTAATTATTCAAAGTATGACAACAACTAAGACACATGATGTAGAAGCAACAGTGGCAGAAATCCATCGTTTAGAAGAAGCAGGTTGTCAAATTGTGCGTGTTGCATGTCCAGATGAACGTGCAGCTGATGCATTAGCGGATATTAAAAAGCAAATTAATATTCCGTTAGTAGCAGATATTCACTTCGACTATAAATTAGCTTTAAAAGCAATTGAAGCAGGCGTTGATAAAATTCGTATTAACCCTGGTAATATTGGACGCAAAGAAAAAGTAGAAGCTGTTGTTAATGCAGCTAAAGCAAAAGGCGTTCCAATTCGAATTGGTGTAAATGCTGGTTCATTAGAACGTAAAATTCTTGAAAAATATGGCTATCCAACTGCAGATGGTATGGTTGAGTCTGCATTACACCATATTAAAATTTTAGAAGACTTAGATTTCCATGATATTATCGTGTCAATGAAAGCTTCTGATGTAAACTTAGCGATTGAAGCATATGAAAAAGCAGCAAAAGCTTTTGATTATCCACTTCACTTAGGTATTACAGAGTCAGGTACTTTATTCTCAGGTACGATTAAATCATCTGCTGGTCTTGGTGCAATCCTTTCAAAAGGGATTGGTAATACACTTCGTATTTCACTTTCAGCAGATCCAGTAGAAGAAATTAAAGTAGCACGCGAATTATTAAAATCATTCGGTCTTGCTTCAAATATTCCAACATTAATTTCGTGCCCTACTTGCGGACGTATTGAAATTGACTTGATTTCAATTGCAAATGAGGTAGAAGAATATTTACAAACAATTAAAGCACCAATTAAAGTATCTGTACTTGGTTGTGCGGTAAATGGTCCTGGTGAAGCACGTGAAGCTGATATCGGTATTGCCGGTGCACGTGGGGAAGGTTTATTATTCCGTCACGGTAAAACAGTTCGTAAAGTACCAGAGGAAACAATGGTAGAAGAATTGAAAAAAGAGATTAATATTCTTGCTGAAGAATATTATGCAAAACAAGAGGCTGAAAAAGAAGCTCTTAAAAAACAATAAGTTACAATGGAGGCAAGACAATTGAAGGAATATAGTTTTGGAATTGATATTGACGGTACAATTACAGCACAAGAGTTCTTGCTTCCGTTTATTAATAAACAGTATCAAACAAATTTAATGCTAGATGATATTTTGGAATATGATTTATCGAAAGCTTTACCTGTTGACCCGAATGATTTTTATAAATGGTTTAAGGAAACAGAGCTTGAGATGTATCGTAACCCACCGCTTCAACAAGATGTTGTACGCATTTTAAATAATTGGCATCCACATACGAAGCTAAACTTTATTACAGCGCGTGAAACGAATGCCACAGATGTCACAAAAACGTGGTTACAATCTTCAAATATTCCGTTTGATGCACTTGAGATTGTTGGCAATGCAAGTAAAGTCATCGCAGCCAAAAAACAAGGTGTCGAATTATTTTTTGAAGATAAACATTCGAATGCTGTCATGTTAGCTGAGGAATTAGATATACCTGTTATTTTATTCGATGCACCGTATAATCGTGAAGCAGTTCCTCGTAATGTCTTACGTGTTGATACTTGGCGCGAGGCAGAAAACTGGGTTAAAAAAGAATTTGGTATTTAATTACAAAAAGAGAGATTTCGCTATGACGAAATCTCTCCTTTTTTGTTTATTTTGTAAAGTCAATTACCATACGTCCTGTAATCTTACCTTCTTCCATCTCTTCAAAGATATCGTTAATATCTTCAATTGGACGAAGTGCTACTTTCGGTACTACTTTACCCTCAGCAGCAAATTGGAAGGCTTCTTCTAAATCTTGACGTGTTCCAACTAGAGAACCTACTACTTGGATTCCGTCTAGTACAAGACGCGGAATATCTAAGTCCATTTTATCTACAGGTAAACCTACTGCTACAACACGTGCTCCTGCTTTTACAACATCGACAGCTTGGTTGAATGGTGTTTTGGCAACAGCTGTAATAACTGTAGCATCTAACCCTTTACCACCTGTTAGTTCCTTTGCTTTTTCAACTGGATCTTCATTTAGTGAGTTCACTGTTGCATCTGCACCTAGCTCCTTTGCGAATGCTAGTTTTTCATCGCTAATATCGAATGCGACTACTTTAGCACCGAATACATTTTTCGCGTATTGAACTGCTAAATTACCTAAACCACCAATTCCGAACACACCAATCCATTGTCCAGGACGAATATGAGATTCTTTTACTGCTTTATATGTTGTAACACCTGCACATGTAACAGATGAAGCTGCTGCTGGATCTAAACCATCTGGAACTTTTACTGCATAATCTGCTTTTACAATTACTTCTTCAGCCATCGCACCATCTACTGTATAACCAGCATTTTTCACGTCACGGCATAATGTTTCGCGACCTGTTGTACAATATTCGCAATGTCCGCAACTTTCATACATCCAAGCAATTGATACACGATCTCCAACTTTTAAAGTTGTCACATCTTCTCCCACTTCAATTACTTTTCCGACACCCTCATGACCTAATACAACACCTGTTACATCGCCAAAGTCAGCATTCTTTACGTGTAAATCTGTATGGCATACACCACAATATTCCGTTTTAACTAAAGCTTCATCATGCTTTAACGGACGTAATTCACGATCCTCAATTTTAACTGTTTTATCACTTGCGACTACTGCTGCTTTCATTTAAACATTTCTCCTTCCATAGTGGGCAATTTTTTGGTGAAACATAAAATGATAAATCGCATCATTTACAATCATGATTATACCTATTATGGAATATAATGGTCAAATAAAAACACGTATTGTCTAAATTTTTCCTTAAAATACTTTTTTTACGTTTATTTTTCTTAAAAAAATAGACATAAGTTATACAAAATAAACTTATGTCTACAAATTATTAAAGAAGCTATTTTATTCGTTATGCTGCGCGTTTATAGTATTTATTATTTGTTTGATATACCACATATTTACCTGATACATAAATATTTTTTGTAAATGTACGATTAAGATTTTTTTGCCCCTTACCGTTTGTCTTCATCACGGCTAACTCACCATGATTTGTATAGTTACTGAAGTAAATTTTACCACCTTTATAAGCTAAGTATTGTACACGAGTATTTGATATTTTCTTATGTTTGTTTGTTGATACATTATAGCTGTATAGACGTTGACGATTTTTATCATTTGCATAGTAGATTGTTGAACCGTTTATTGTAACTGAAGATGTTGATTTAAAGAAGTTGAATTTTGTTGATTTTGCTACTGGTAAACCTGTGTTGTTCCAAGAATGCGTTTTACGTAATTCACTATCACTTAATAAGAAATACTTGTAGCTACGTTTATAGTTATTATTTGGTAGTGGATCATTCCAAGTAATATCTAAGTTGTACCATTGTCCACTTACTTTTACTTTTAACCATGCATGACCAACATTTTTTGAGCGACCTTCTACATATTTAACTGGGATACCCATTTCTTTAAACATACGGTAAGCTGTAATTGCATATCCTTGACATACAGCAACTCGATTTTTTAATACGCCATATGTTGTATATTTTGTTTGTGTATTACCACCATATGTCGCTTTTCCTACAATGTAATCATTTACTGCTTTGACACGATCAAAGTTTGTTTTGTTACTTGCTTTAATTTTTCGAGCAATTTTTTTAGATTCTGTTTGTGCATATTTTTCCTGTGCTTTTGTTGCTAAATATGTTACTTGATATGTTACAACTAATTTATTTGATACTGTTTTACCTTTATAACGGTATGTTTTTAAGTTTGCTGCGATTAATGGTTCTTGTTTTTGTTGTGCTTTGACTAAGTTCGGTAACTCTTTACGTAAAGTTGCTTGATTACCAGTGTATGTGATTGAAAAACTCGTATTTAAATTTTTTAAATTACTTTTTAATACTTGATTATATTGTGTCATATTTTTTGCTGTGTTTGATGCTGCGTGCGCTTCTTCTATATTTACTCCGAATAAACTACCAAACACTACAATCATACCAAATAAAAATGCTGCAACTGCTTTTTTTACCATATCTAATCTTCTCCCTTTTTCCTCATATTTACTTTTAGATATATCTTTAGACTTATTATTTTCTTAATTTGTTTTTATATTTCTAAATTAACATTTCTTTATATCTATTTTATTTTTCAATAAAAACATTTTGTTACTTTAGAACTTATGTAAGAATATTTTTTATTTTTTCCTTACTTTCCTTTACTTACAATCAAAACTTTATCATATATATATTATTTTTCAAGTTAAAAATTAGTCTTTGTACCTATTTTAAACTCAAAAAAAGCTAAAATCAATATAATCTAATCTATAAATAGTATTTTATAACTAATAATAAGTTATTAATATTAAATTTTATCATTTTATAGTTCTACCGTTTTATCTATGTACTTTTTGGTTGTTTTTTTACAATCTAAGAAGTATTTTAAGCACAAAAAAATGACTGCTAGTGGAGTTTACTAACAGTCATTGTTTAAAATAAATAAATTTTTACAAAGATTTAAAGAGAATCTTTTATACTATATAAATTCATTTTATTCACTTCATTAAAAAAATTTAACAATATTATGAATGAAAAGTGACAAAAATAATATAATTGGACGTTTTTAATGGGTACTGTTCTTTACCTCTATATGATTATCTTAAACCTTTTTATTAAATTAACTAGCTCTTTTACAAAACAACAATAAATTTACTCTTAAATAAGAAGTACTTTAATGCCAAATAGCATAATATATTACTACTATTTTAAACTTTTACTTTATACATTTTTGCACCTGATTGATAGTATATATAGCTCCCCTTTACTGCAATGTTTTTAGCAGCTCGTGTTGCTATTTTTTTGAGATTTTTACCACTCGTATCTATACGATATAAATATGCTCCATTTGAATAATTACTAAAATACAGCTTTCCTTTTGAATACGTAATATATTGTACACGTACATTAGAAAGCTTAGTTTTTTTAGCTAATTTTATATCATATGCATATAAACGATGTTGATCTTTACTATTCGAATAATAAAATAGATTACCCACTTGAATAGCTGAACCTGTATCTGCCAAAAAATCATATTTGGTACTTATTGCTACAGGATAGTTTTCTTTTTTCCATGTATGATCTTTCGAAAATACACGATCACTAATTAAAAAATAATTATAATTTACTTCTGTTGGTCTATTCGGCAATGGATCATTCCAGGTTGAATCTAAGTTATACCATTTACCATCTACTTTTACTTTATTCCAAGCATGATTTTGTCCTAATGATGTTCCTACTACATAACGAACTGGAATCTTCATACGTGTTAGTAAATCATAAACTGTTAAAGCATATCCCTGACAAACCGCTTGTTTATTAGTAAGTAACCCATACACTGTATAACGATCTTGAGTTTTCCCGCCATATTGAGTATTCGATACAACATAATCATTCACTGCTTTGACACGTTCATAATCTGTTTTATTCGTTTTCATAATTTGCTGTGCCACTTTATTTAATAATTGACCGGCCTTTTGACTTTTTTCTTTAGATGTATAATATGTAAAATAATATGTCAGTTGTGCATTATCTTGTGTATACATTATTTGATACTTATACGACTTTAATGTCCCAGCCACTTCATCGTGCTTTTGAATTATTTCAGGAATAATTTTCTTCACTTGTTGCGTAATATTTTCTGTCTCTCCTACATATTGAATAATCTTTTCTGTATTTAAATTTTTCAAACTACTAGTTACTTCTTTTGTTAATTCTTCTATATTTTCTACTTTTACTAAATTAGTAGCTTTTACTTCTGTAAATGGTTGTAACATGAAAAGAAAAAAACCACTCATAACTAAAAGAAATATTTGCTTTAATCTCATGTATAACAACTTCTATAGAACTATTTTTTTCTTTTAAATATAACTTTAGAATTAATATATATATTATAAATAAAAGAGTCAATAGACCTAAAAAGAGGTTGTATAGTTATTTTACTTAATGTTTTTTTAACGATATATTTATTTTTATAAAAAAGGTATTATTTATCAAAAAAATGTTATAGCTTCTATTTTTTTATAAACTAAAGACTCTATTCTGAATTTATATTTTCGATATTTTTCGCAAAATAAAACCATAATGCTTATGAAATGATTGTTTTACCTAATAAAAAGTCTTTTGAATCATTTTATTTATAGTGCGTTCACAATGAAACATATTCGAAAAATTCCATGAAAATAAAAAGCACTTTGGCATATAAATATATACCAGAGTGCTTTTCTTTTTAGCGTTTAATCGGTACAACACGTTGATCCTTTTCATTCGTCCCACGCAGTGTTACCTCTTTTAATTCTCTTGCATGATTTTCATGGATTTTAAAATCATATCCGCCCTTTTTACCTGTAAATTTAGCAGCTTTAATTGACAAATACATTTTACCGTCTACAATTGTATAATTGTATCCTGCATAACGATCTGAAGCATTTTTAAAATCACCTGTTACATGTAAATAGCCATCTTTTTCAGATAGTTGTAGATTCGTTAAATCTTCTACAGGTACATTTTTTGCAACATAACCATAAATCGCTACCCAACCAATTACAATAATTACTACTGTTGGAACTATCCATTTCATATGCTTCACATTCGTCACCTTCATCTATCTATTTTGATATCAGTATAGCATAGTTTCGGTAGTCAAAATATTAGCATGCTGTGAACAATATAGAACTAGATTTTTTCTGTCGCAATTCGTACACCTAAACCAACTAAAACAAGTGCTGTGACTTTATTGAATGCACTTTGAATCTTCGGCTGTAAGAACCACTGACGAATCATATTAATGATGAATACAACAATTCCTAACCAAAAAATAGCGATAATCATTAGTACACTTGCTAATATAATTAACTGTATATTCGCTGCTTGATTTGGTTGAATAAATTGAGGCATCAATGTGACATATAACAATAAGGTTTTAGGATTTAATAAGTCCGTTGTCAAACCTTGCATCATACAATTTAACATCGTATTTTTAAACGGCTGTTTTTCAGGAATAGCTGCTTCTTGTAACGTCACACTTTGAGCGCGTGCACGCCATGATTGAATGCCTAAATATACTAAATAAAGCGCCCCTGCGTATTTGATGAATAGAAAAACATATAATGATTTCGATATGACTGCAGCGAGTCCTAGTACTGCTAGAGTCGTCCAGACGATGAGTGCTAAAATAATACCTACCATCGTTAAAATACCCGCTTTTCTGCCATGTAAAATCGTATTTTTTAATACGAGTAATGAATCTACTCCTGGAACCATGACAATTAATAGCGCAACTACCGCAAACATCCATACTTCTTGCATCTAACCCACTCCTTCTTTGATTGATTATAAACAATTTTCAGATATTTTTGTAGAAGCATTTCATATTTATCTAATATATTATGAAAAAGCCCGTAAAATGTATCGCTACATTCTACAGGCTTCTTTGTTTTATATAGTCATTAAGCGTGCGTAACACATTCAGGGCATTTTCCATAAATCTCAAATTTATGTTGATCGACTTCATAACCAGGTAATTGTTCCGTTAGCATCTCCATCGGACAATGATGAATTTCTTTAATCTTGCCACAATCCATGCAGATAAAATGATGATGGTGATGTGCTGTTTCACATTGCATACGGAAATGACGTTCTCCTGATAATTCAGTAGACTCTAAAATGCCTAAATCTACAAAGGTCGATAGATTGCGATAAATCGTATCGTAGCTCATACCAGGATAATCTTTTTTCATAACATCCAATAAGTCACGTGCTGTTAAATATTTTTCACTTTCACTAAAAAGCGCTAAAATCTGTTCGCGTTTATCTGTTTTCTTAAAACCTTTATCTTTTAAAATTTCCCAAGCTCGATGGACGTTCATCTCAAACCACGACTCCTCTCTTAGTTTACACTTGCCGCACGTTTATTCATGATTTTTTTTACGATTAAAACAATTAATAAAATAAGTATTGATGTTATCACAATTGTACCACCTGGTGCTAGATTTAGATAGAAGGCAGTTACCAATCCGACAATCACTGCTAATTCACCAAATACAATCGCATACACAATCGTCTGTTTAAAGCTTTTTGCAATACGAATACTCGCCGCAACCGGTAATGTAATCAGTGACGACACTAATAAAATCCCTACAATACGCATTGAAGCAGCAATGACAAGCGCTGTAATAATCATAAAGATGGTATGAATCACTTTAACAGGTAAGCCACTCGCTTTTGCATATTCGTCGTCAAATGATAGAACGAATAACTCTTTATATAGTAAAAAGATAAAAACAAGTACAATTACTGCAATCCCGATAACAATCCATAAATCTTGTCGACTTACAGCTGAAACAGAACCGAATAAATAACTGAATAAGTCCGTACTAAACCCTTGTGCCAGTGAGATAAAAATAGCACTTAAACCAAGACCTGCTGACATAATAATCGGAATCGATAATTCTTCAAAATGCTTATACAGTCGACGTAATTTTTCAATTAACATCGACCCACCAACTGCTGCAACAATACCTAAGTAAAGTGGATTCAATGTAGCTAACCCAACAACACTCTGACTTAAATAAAGACTTCCTGCAATCCCTGCTAGTGTCACATGCGATAAAGCATCTGCAATTAATGATAGACGACGTACAACAATGAAGACACCGAGTAATGGTGCAATTAATCCAATAATCATCCCTGCTAAAAAGGCATTTTGTAAAAATTCATAATGCAAGATGGATGTTAACATGTCTCATCCTCCTTGTGATGATGAATTTTTCGAACGGAATAGCCATACCATTCATTCAACTGTTCTTTTGACAAGTTCATATAGTCATTTTTAAAACCATGGAAATGAATCGTTTTATTCAGACATGCAACATGACTGATTTTACTTGAGACAATATCCACGTCATGCGTTACTAATAATAATGTCATATCATGACGACGATTCAAATGTGCCATTAAATCATAAAAACTTTGCACATTTTCATAGTCAATCCCTACTGTTGGCTCATCTAAAATTAAAAGCTTTGGATCGGCGACTAATGCGCGTGCGATAAAGACACGTTGTTGCTGACCACCCGAAAGCTCTCCGATATTACGATGAATGAACGCTTCCATTCCTACCGACTGTAGTGCTTCTAAAACGAGTTTTTCTTCATTTTTAGACTTACGCTTAAATAGACCTAGCTTCTTCGTTAAACCACTTGCTACGACTTCACAGACCGTTGCTGGGAAGCCTGAGTTAAATGAATTCGACTTTTGCGATACATAGCCAATCCATTCTCGATGATTAAACTTAGCTGCATCTTGTCCAAATAACTTCACCTGTCCACTTGTTGGCTTTAATAACCCAAGAATCAACTTTAACATTGTTGATTTACCTGAACCATTTGGCCCTAATAATGCTAAAAAATCACCTTCATTTATTGTCAGTGATATATCATTTAATACATTGGTATATTCATATTGAAATGAAACATTTTGCAACTCAATGAGGGGTTGCTTCTCCATATACTTCGCTTCTTTCTAATTCAGAATCATTACGATTTACAAACTAAAATTATAATAGAAGAATGTATGAATGTAAAGGATTTTTGCCTACTACTCATAATTAAAAATCTCTCGCACAATATGTACGAGAGATTTTTTTATTGTTCCTTCATTTCAGCGATTGGTGATGTTGAAAATACACCTGAACGCAACATGTCAATTTCATAACTATATGGTGCTTTTGACTTTTTCTTATCAAGTCCTACCCATGGTGTTTCTAAAATTTTCGGTACGTCTACAAATGCTTCATGATGAACAATTTGATGTAATGGCTCAAAACCAATATGACCAAAACCAATATTTTCATGGCGATCTTTATGAGCGCCCATTGGGTTTTTACTATCATTAATGTGTAATACTTTAATGTTTTTCAAGCCAATATGATGGTCAAATTCAGCAAGTACACCGTCTAAATTATGAACGATATCATAACCCGCATCATGCGTATGGCATGTATCAAAACAAACAGATAGACGTTCATTATTGACAACACCATCAAAAATACGCGCCAATTCTTCAAATGTACGACCACATTCAGAACCTTTACCTGCCATCGTTTCTAAAGCAATTTGCACAGGTGAATCGACTTGTAACACTTCATTTAAGCCTTCAATAATTTTAGCAATTCCTACATCAGCACCTGCTCCAACATGTGCACCTGGATGCAAGACAATCTGTTTTGCGCCTAGTGCTTCTGTTCGTTCAATTTCTTTTTGTAAAAATTCAACACCCAGTTGGAATACTTCAGGTTTTGTTGTATTGGCAATGTTAATGATATACGGTGCATGTACAACGATATTTGAAATACCGTTTGCTTCCATATGCGCGCGTCCTGCTGCAATGTTTAATTCTTCAATTGCTTTACGACGTGTATTTTGTGGCGCACCTGTATAAATCATCATCGTTGTGGCACCGTATGAAGCTGCTTCCTCACTTGAGCCAAGTAGCATTTTCTTTCCACTCATTGAAACATGTGAACCTAATAGCATCTTCTCAATCCCACCTATTTTTTATTTCGAGAACGTGCGCGTTTACGACGCTCTTTCTTTTTAATTTTGTCCATTTCCCAGCGCATATTACGTTTATAACCTGGTTTTACTTTTTTCGGTTTACGAACACGCGATTTCGCAATACGATCAATCTCGTCCTCTTTTTTCGCACCATCACGTTTTTGACGTGAGTGACGCTCTTTCATATCTACTAGCTCATCATTTTTAATGTCTTTCATTTCAAATGAGATGTTCATTTTTTCAATACGAGCTAATGCATCTTCTTCGGATGGTTCAAAGATTGTAATCGCCTGTCCTTTGTTCCCTGCACGTGCTGTACGACCCACACGGTGAATGAAGAACTCTAAATCCTGTGGTAATTCATAGTTAATAACATGCGAAATACCTGGAATATCAATACCACGTGCTGCTAAATCAGTCGCTACGATATATTGGAATTCTAAATCACGAATTTGCTTCATCATACGTTTACGGTCACGTGGTGTTAAATCCCCATGAATACGACCCGTTTTGATACCATTATTCGCTAAGAAATCAGCTACATAATCTGCTTGCTTACGTGTATTTACAAAGATAATGGATAAATACGGGTTAATCGCTTTAATCACTTCAAGTAATTTTTCATTTTTTGATTGACTACGTGTTGGTACTAAATAGAAATCTAAGTTTTCTGCGACCGGACGCTTATCATTCATTTGTACATGCACTGGAGAAGCCATGTACTTGCGTAAAAATGGTTGTAAGCTTTCAGGTACTGTTGCTGAGAAAACGTACATCTCTAAATTCTCACCCATTTGAGAAGCAAATTGATCGATATCTTCAATGAATCCCATATCGAATGCTAAATCTGCTTCATCGACTACAAGCATTTGTGCTGTGTGAACAAGTAATGCTTGTTCATTTACTAAATCGCGAATACGTCCAGGCGTACCTACAACGATTTGTGGTTGTGATTTTAATTTATCAATTGAACGTTGTTTATCTGTTCCACCAATAAATAATTTGGCTTGAATCTCTGTTCCTTCAATTAACTTACCAAGTTCAATGAAGATTTGTTGTGCTAACTCACGAGTTGGCGCAGCAATTACTGCTTGTACTTCTTCTTTTTTTGCGTTCATACGCTCCACAATTGGAATTAAGAAACTATGTGTTTTTCCTGTTCCTGTATGTGATTGGCCAATGGCACTTTTTCCTTTTAAAATTAAAGGAATCATTTCTTTTTGAATTTGTGTTGGTTCTGTAAAACCTAACTTTCCAATCGCTTCACGAAGGAAAGGTTGGAAATTATAATCTGTATATTTTGACATTTTGTCACTCCTCACATGCTTTCTACATTGTAACATGATTCCCGTTCAAGTAGCACATTTCGTTATCATATCGAATGAATTTATACTCTGTCAATTGATTTTTGTAACAATTTCTTCATTCCTATACGCGTGAATTGTATAACAGCTGGGACTTCGTTATAATAGAAGTACTGGTATTGAAAGGAGTTTGAACGAATGAAAGTTGTAAAGATTACCCCTCGTGGTTATTGCTATGGTGTTGTTGATGCTATGGTTATCGCACGAAATGCGGCATTAGATAAGACTTTACCTCGTCCAATCTATATTTTAGGGATGATTGTTCATAATAAGCATGTAACGGATGCATTTGAATCTGAGGGAATTATTACATTAGATGGTGCAAATCGTTTAGATATTTTAGAAAAAGTAGAATCTGGAACTGTTATTTTCACTGCTCATGGTGTCTCACCAGAAGTACGTGAATTGGCACGTCGTAAAGGGCTTGTGTCGATTGATGCAACATGTCCAGATGTGACGGTGACACATGACTTAATCGAAGAAAAAACAAGAGAAGGTTACGATATTATTTATATCGGTAAAAAGGGTCATCCAGAGCCTGAGGGTGCGATTGGTGTTGCACCAGACCATGTACATCTTGTACAACATATTCCTGATATCGAGGCACTCGACTTACAAAACGACAAGTTGCTTGTAACGAATCAAACAACGATGTCACAGTGGGATGTTCATTCTTTAATGGAAGCGCTAAAACTGAAATATCCACATATTGAAGTACATGAAGAAATTTGCTTAGCTACACAAGTGCGACAAGAAGCTGTTGCAAAACAAGCAAATCAAGCTGAGCTTCTAATCGTTGTTGGTGATCCGAAAAGTAACAACTCGAACCGTTTAACACAAGTATCTGAAGAAATTGCGAATATAAAATCATATCGTATTTCAGATGTATCTGAATTAAAAACAGAATGGCTTGAAGGTATTGATGTTGTCGGCATAACAGCAGGCGCTTCTACACCAACACCGATTGTAAAAGAAGTCATTAAGTTTTTAGAGCAGTATGAACACGACAATCCTGAAACACATAAAATCGTCCGCACGGTTACACTTGATAAAATCTTACCAAAGATTAAAGAACCTAAACCGGTTGTACGTATTGAACCATACGAAGCACAATAACAAAAATGAGGTGTCGCGATAATTGCGATACCTCATTTTTATTAAATAAATTGGAAAGGCTCTGTTGATGGTTCACTTACAATAAATTCACATGGAATGTTTTGTTCTGCACATAAGGCTGTCATCTTTTTAGCGACGCCCTCTTTCATCACACTCTCAACATGATGCCCTGGGTCGACAACCGATAAACCGAGCGCTTCAGCATCTTGTGCAACGTGGAAGTATAGATCGCCTGTTACAAAAACATCAGCTCCTGCATATTTTGCAGCACTTACATATTTATTACCGTCTCCACCGAGTACAGCAATTTTTTGAACAGTTGAGGTAATGTCACCTACTACACGAACAGCTGGTACATGTAATGTGCGTTTAACATGTTCTGCGAATTCTTTTAGGGTCATTGGATTTTCTAATAAACCTAAACGTCCTAGTCCCATCTCTTTTGAAACTGTTTCTAAACGATATAAGTCATGAGCTACTTCTTCATACGGATGATTTTGCTTCATTGTTTTAATGGCTTTCTTCTGTAAGGATTCTGGAATCACAACTTCCACTTTCACTTCAGCCTCTAAATGTACTTCACCTTTTTCACCAACAAAAGGTGTCGCACCGTCCAATGCTCTAAAACGCCCTTCACCTGCTGTTTGGAAACTACAGCTATCGTAATCACCAATATGACCTGCACCGATTTGTGCAAGTGCTGTACGCAATTGTTTTGCATGACTTTCAGGAATATAGACAGCTAGTTTAAAGTAGTGTTCTTTATACGTTGGCACTAATACTTTTGTTTCGTGTAATTCAAGTGCCTCAGCTAATAAATCGTTCACGCCACCTTCAGCTACATCTAAATTCGTATGCGCTGCATAAACTGCAATATCATGTTTAATGAGTTTTTCAAATAACTGACCTTGAGGAGAGTCCGTACGTAAATGCGCTAATTTACGGAAAATTGGTGGATGGTGCGCAATGATCAATTCGCAACCTTTTTCAATTGCTTCATCTACCACTGCATGATTCACATCTAATGTAACCAACACTTTTGTAATATTCTTATTTAGTGTTCCAACTGCTAAACCGATAGGATCATTTTCCATTGCTGCATATTTTTTTGGTGACCATGATTCAAATAATTGAATAATTGTTTGACCACTTACTGCTTTCATGCCAACACATCCTTTACAATCGCTATTTTTGCGTGTAACTCTTTCTGCTTTTCTTGAATAGCTTCTGTTTGCTCAACTTCTGCAATCGAAGCTAAAATTTGTTGCCACTGTTTGACTTCACCTGTCCATTTTTCAACGAATACATCATTTTTTTCACGCATAAGGTAAGGTCCAACTAATAATTCTGCTTCTGTTAAATTTTCTGTCCCACGTTCTAATACGAGTACTTCATAAATTTTACGATCTTCTTTTAAAATCGCTTCATCTATCACTTTCCAACCATTTTGCTTTGCCCACACACGAATAGCCATTGCATGAATATTCGGCTGTAAAATAAGACGCTCAACAGTGTGTAAACGTGTTAAATCCTTATTTAAAATAGAGGCAATTAGCGGGCCGCCCATTCCAGCAATCGTTACAGCAGTTACACCATCTTCATGCTCTACTGCTTCCATACCGTCTGCTAAACGAACCGTAATTTTGTCTTGTAATTGTTCTGTTCTTACTTCTTTACATGCAGATTCATAAGGTCCCTTAACAACCTCACCTGCAATTGCTTTTTGGACGATTCCTTGATGTACAAGATAACATGGTAAATACGCATGATCTGACCCGATGTCAGCTACTACTGCGTTTTGAGGCACATACGCCGCAACTGTTTGTAGTCTTTTTGATAATTTCTGGGCATTCATAAATCACGTGCCCTCCCTTCCATCCTATTGTAGCGAATTCCCTGAATAAAGAAAAGAGGCTTAAGTTAAATCCCTCGCCTCTCTATCCCTTATAAAAAAATAAAATAATAGCCCAACATTAAAACAATACCTAAAATACCAGAAATCATGAAATAAATGAGCTTTTTCTGAACTCCTACAATAATCCAAAGTATGCAGTTTATTAAGAGTACACCAAGCGTAATGAGCGAATGTCCTGGCGCTAATAAAGTGGATACTTTAATGGAGATTGCAAACAGTAACAGTGCTGCTGTTGCATAAACGAGCGTATTTGTTAAAGTCCGATTATTCGCTGTTTTCAGTAAATAGTACACAAGTGCAATGAAAATAATACAGCTTAATGCGATGAGAATGATTGCATATTTTTGTGCAAATAAAAACATGAGTACAATCATCGCTAATGTCGTTAATGCTAACATGAGCATCTGTACTACTTTAATAATCGGTGCAGAGTCTTTCTTCAATACAGCTTGTTTCGATAATTCTTCTTCTTGTTCTTCAAGAAGCGCTTCCCCTTCTGTATATAATTGCATTAAAAAATCGCAATAATGTTCAGGTAATAAATGATTCTTCTTCCAAAAAGAAATCTCTCGTATAATCAGCTTCTTCTTTATTTGTTCATTGTCCATAAACGCCGCTCCTCCAACTACCAGATCTATACATATTATCGGACTAAAACCAATTATGTAAAGTCTAATTTAGCAGGAACAAAAAAACGGTATATAGCTCTTGTTAAAAGCCATATACCGTAATTATAATCCTATTCTAAGAAGTCTTTCAGACGTTTACTACGTGATGGATGACGTAATTTGCGAAGTGCTTTTGCTTCAATTTGACGAATACGTTCACGTGTTACACCGAATACTTTACCTACTTCTTCTAGTGTGCGTGTACGGCCATCATCTAAACCGAAACGTAAACGTAGTACATTCTCTTCACGGTCTGTTAATGTATCAAGTACATCTTCTAATTGTTCTTTTAATAATTCATAAGCTGCGTGATCAGAAGGTGATTGTGCTTCTGAATCTTCAATGAAGTCACCTAAGTGCGAATCGTCTTCCTCACCGATTGGTGTTTCTAATGATACGGGTTCTTGTGCAATCTTTAAGATTTCACGTACTTTTTCAGGTGTTAAATCCATTTCTTCACCAATTTCTTCTGGAGATGGTTCGCGACCTAAATCTTGTAATAATGAACGCTGTACGCGAATTAATTTATTAATTGTTTCGACCATGTGTACTGGGATACGAATTGTACGCGCTTGGTCAGCAATCGCACGTGTAATCGCTTGACGAATCCACCATGTAGCATAAGTTGAGAATTTGAAGCCTTTACGGTAATCGAATTTTTCAACTGCTTTGATTAGACCCATGTTACCTTCTTGAATTAAATCAAGGAATAGCATCCCACGACCGACATAACGTTTCGCAATACTTACTACAAGTCGTAAGTTCGCTTCAGCAAGACGTTTACGCGCTTCATCATCGCCTGCTTCAATACGTTCAGCTAATGAAATCTCTTGTTCAGCTGTTAATAAGTCTACGCGACCGATTTCTTTTAAATACATACGTACAGGGTCATTAATCTTAACGCCCGGTGGTACACTTAAATCGTTTAGGTCGAATACTTCTGCTGAGTTATCGCCTGCTTTTAAAAGACGCTCTAAATTCTCTTCATCGCCTGCTTTACCGCCTAATTCGATACCATTCGTTTCTAATTTATCGATAAATTCTTCGACTTGGTCTGCTTCCATTTCGTAAGAACTTAATTTATCTGCTAGCTCTTTATACGTTAATTCACCTGATTTTTTACCTGCTTCAAGTAAACTTTTTTTCATTTCCTCTAATGTGTGCTCGTGTTCTACTTTTGTTACTTGTACAGCTTTTTTACTTTTTTTCGGTTTTTCTGCCATAGTTGTCTTCCTCCTCCTAACAGTCAGATTCTTTAAAAGACTGCTAGTGATTTTTTTAAATCAATTATTTCTTGAGAAAGCGCAATTGCACTTTTTAAGTCATGCAGTTGCTCTGCTTCTTGCAATGCATGTGTTTTGTCTGCGATTTGTTGCTGGATTTTAAACTTTTTAACCTGTTTCAGACAATCGGCAATTTCCTCATCTTTATGGTCTGGATCTCGATCAACTAGTGCAGCTTCCATTACAATTTTACGCAATTCTCTATCTTCGACAATTTCAGCAAAACGCTGATAATCTGCTTTTTCATGCGATTCATAAAAGCCCATGAGATGGACGTAAATAGCCAAATAGTCTTCTCTTACAAAAGGTGCTCCTTCTTGATGTTCGCGAAAATCATCTGCCACATCAATACTATGCAGTAAATGAGCTAATAACAACCTTTCTGCTCGATCAATTGCTGTATAAACACGCTTTGGCTGAACCGCTTGTTGCATCGGTTGTTCTTGTTCATGTCGCGTATTTAGATTTGTCTGTGAGCGTTCTTGTTTTTGTGCTTCTTTAAGACGCAATTGACTTTGTAAGGTTTCGACTGAAACTTGTGTTTCTTCCGAAATACGTTTGACATACAGTTCTCTTTCAATTGGTGAAACACCACTTGTAAGATAGGATAAAGCTTCATCCGCATACTGCTGGACATCATTTGGGTATTGAAAGTTTTTGTTACGCTTCGCATACATCATCATAAAACTAATATAAGATAATGGCTCAGCAATGACTTGATTTTGGAACGCTTCCGCTCCGTTATTGCGTATATATTCATCCGGGTCCATACCTGCTGGTAAAGTTGCAACCTCAACGGTTAAATTTTCTGCATGTAACATTTCTGCAGCTCTTTTTGCAGCTTCAAAACCGGCATGGTCACCATCGTAACAAACGATAATATGATTCGTGATGCGCTTTATTTTTTGAATATGTTGCGGTGTCAATGATGTTCCCATTGTGGCAACACCATGATGAACCCCGACATTCTTAGCAGCAAGTACATCCATAAATCCTTCGAAAATAATGAGCTTTCTTTCTTTCCGAACGATGGGTCTCGCTTGATCTAGGTTATATAATACTTCACTCTTTCGGAATATAAGCGACTCAGGGCTGTTCATGTATTTCGCCTGTTCTTTATCTGCTTCTAAAATTCTACCTGAAAAGGCGATAATTTTCCCCGTATCATCACGAATTGGAAACATAATTCGGCTTCTGAAACGATCGAAGTAGCCTGAGCCATCTTCACGTCGAATTGATAAGCCACTTTGTTCTAACTCTTCATACGTAAATCCTTTTTGATGTAATAAAGTAGTAAGCGATTCCCAGTGTGGCATACTAAATCCGATGCCATAGGTCTTAATCATTTCTTGCGTAAAGCCACGTCCTTCTAAATAACGTAAGCCTTCTTCACCTTCTTCTGTATTCAACAATAAGTGTTGAAAATACTGTGCTGCAAGTATATGCGCTTCCTTCATTCTCTCTTCTTCTGGAGAAGTTTCGGTTGTTAATCTATGTTGCGCTTCAGAAGATGACACTTCAACATGTACACCAACTTGATCACCTAATTTACGAACCGCTTCCTGAAAACTCAAATTCTCAATGTCCATAAGGAATGTAATCGCGTTACCGCCTGCACCACATCCAAAGCAATGAAAAATTTGTTTTTCTGTAGAAACAGAGAAAGACGGTGTCTGCTCACCGTGGAATGGACATAATCCAAAATAGTTGCGTCCACGCTTCGTTAGCTGCATATAACTGCTAATTACGTCTACGATATCTGCCTGAGAACGAATTTCTTCAATTAACTCCTCAGGGATTCTTTGAGCCATTTCATCACCATCTTTTATACTTGCTATAGGTTACATTCTATATCCATCAATTAATATCCTTCTAATATGAGACATTTTATTTTAAAATATCTAAAATAATTAAAAGTTATTACTCTTATTTTTACCTCAATTTTTTATTGTAAAACATTTGTACCTTTAAATCTAGTATATTTGACGAATTCAACCAAAAAAAGTTTCATCTTTTATTTTCCATTTAGTACAACGTGGTAAAGACTTCTTTTTCTAAGAAAACAATTTATTGACTTAAAAGGAAAATAAAGTCCGTCTATCCTCGTAATCATGTAAGAGGAATTAGACGGACTTTTATTGATTTTTTTGCAGTCGATGAATAATATCATTTGCAGTTTCTTCTACTGCTTTATTCGTCACATCAATAACCGGACAACCGATTCGATCAACGATGCGTTTAAAATGTTCAATTTCTTCGTCAATGCGCTCGAACTTTGCATAATTCGCACCATCATTTAATCCAAGTGCGATTAAGCGTTCTCTTCGAATACCATTCAGTTTCTCAGGCGAAATAATCAAACCAAAGCATTTTTCCGGTGGTACTAAAAATAATTCTTCCGGCGGCTCTACTTCGGGCACAAGTGGTACATTGGCTACTTTATAACGCTTATGTGCTAAAAACTGTGATAATGGTGTTTTCGATGTACGTGACACACCAATTAGAACAATATCTGCTTTTAATAGACCACGTGGATCTCGTCCATCATCATATTTCACCGCAAATTCGATTGCTTCAATCTTTTGGAAGTAATCATCATCTAACTTCCTTACAAGACCTGGTTCCTCAATCGGCTCTAAATGTAAAGAATCACTTAACATTTCCATTAAAGGACCCATTAAATCATTGTGTGGAATACGATACATTTCACACTCTGCGTGCAAGAAGTAGCGAAGCGATTCTTGGACAATCGTATAAACAATCATCGCTTGTTGGCTTACCGCAATTTGAACAATCTCACTTAATTGTTCCTTACTATCGATATGTGGAAAGCGTTGAAATGTTACATCTTGTAAACCTGGTCTAAATTGGCTAACAGCTGCTTTCGCTACTAACTCCCCCGTCTCTCCGACAGAATCTGAGACTACATATACTAAAATTTTATCCATTTAACGCACCACCTTACAAATCATGATTTTCAGCGAGCGATAAAAACGCACGCGTAATATTTGTTTTTGTAATTCTTCCAATAACCTCATAACCATCTGGGTGCTCTACCACCACAGGTAATGCGTCAATTTGTCTTTCAATTAACTTATTTGCAGCTTGAATCAGTCCATCTGTTTTAAAACAAAAAGCAATGTTCGGCATTCTTGTCATAATAATATGTACGGGAATATGATTCAAATCTTGGCTCCCTATACTTGTACGTAGTAAATCTTTTCGAGATAAAACTCCTGTTAAATACGCATTTTTATCAACGACAAAAAGTGTTCCAACATCCTCTAAGAACATTTGACAGATGGCATCATAAACTGACATATCCTCTGCTACAACAATCGGTATTGACTGGAAGTCTTTTACCTTCATATTGGTCATGCTTTCAACAACTGCTTGTCCTGTTTTCTTACCAGAATAGAAATACCCAACACGTGGACGTGCATCTAAAAAGCCCGCCATCGTTAAAATAGCGAGATCTGGTCGTAACGTCGCACGTGTTAAGGACAGGCGCTCTGCGATTTGCTCTCCTGTAATTGGTCCATTATTCTTGACAATTTCCAATATTTCTTCCTGACGTTTGTTGAGTTCGATATCACTCACCGCCCCAAAAGTGTTATACTTAATTCTTAATTATTATATACTATTTTTCTAAAGATTGCTAAGAAAAGTATTGCGTGATACAATATCTTCAAACAATATAGGCGATGAACGAAATATAAGTATGTGGTCATTTAAAAGCGAGTAGGGGTTGGTGAAAGCCTACACGAACACAGAAAAGGCATTCGGGAGCCATTTTATGTTAAAGAGGGCTATTTGTATAGCCAATCGGGGTGGAACCGCGGGTTAAGTACTCGTCCCCGGGCAGAAAGTTTGCCCGGAGACGGGTACTTTTTTCATTTTTATTTTTTAGAGGAGGTCATTTTTATGACAAAATCAATGGAGAGTATTGTAAGTTTAGCAAAACACAGAGGTTTCGTATTTCCTGGTTCGGAAATTTACGGCGGCTTAGCAAACACATGGGATTACGGTCCACTAGGTGTTGAATTAAAAAACAATGTAAAAAAAGCATGGTGGGATAAATTCGTTCAAGAATCTGAATACAATGTTGGTTTAGACGCAGCGATTTTAATGAACCCAAAAACGTGGATTGCTTCAGGCCATGTAGGTAACTTCAACGATCCAATGATCGACTGTAAATCATGTAAAGCACGTCATCGTGCAGATAAATTAATCGAAGATGCTTCACTTGAAAAAACAGGCAAAGAAATTATCGTAGACGGTATGAGCTTTGATCAAATGAAAGAAAAAATGGTAGAACTTGATGTAACTTGCCCGAACTGTGGTGCAAATGACTTCACAGATATTCGCCAATTCAACTTAATGTTCAAAACATTCCAAGGTGTAACAGAAGATTCTACAAATGAAATTTTCTTACGCCCTGAAACAGCACAAGGTATTTTCGTTAACTTTAAAAATGTACAACGTTCAATGCGTAAACGTACACCATTCGGTATTGCACAAGTAGGTAAATCATTCCGTAACGAAATCACACCTGGTAACTTTACATTCCGTACACGTGAATTCGAACAAATGGAATTAGAATTCTTCTGCAAACCAGGTGAAGAATTAGAATGGCATGCTTATTGGAAAGAATTCTGTAAAAACTGGTTATTAAACCTTTCAATGAAAGAAGATTCAATGCGTTTACGTGACCATGAAGAAGATGAATTATCTCACTACTCAAACGCAACAACAGACATCGAATTCCGCTTCCCATTCGGTTGGGGTGAACTATGGGGTGTTGCATCTCGTACAGACTTCGACTTAAAACGCCATATGGAACATTCAGGTGAAGACTTCACATATATCGACCCTGTAACAAACGAACGTTATGTACCATACTGTATCGAACCATCATTAGGTGCTGACCGTGTAACACTTGCATTCCTATGTGACGCTTACGAAGAAGAAGAATTAGAAGGCGGCGACACACGTACAGTTTTACGCTTCCACCCTGCTTTAGCACCATTCAAAGCAGCTGTATTACCATTATCTAAAAAATTATCTGACGGTGCACATGACGTATGGGCTGAATTACGCAAGCACTTCCCAGTTGATTATGATGAATCACAATCAATCGGTAAACGCTACCGTCGTCAAGACGAGATCGGTACACCATTCTGTATCACATACGACTTCGACTCAGCTGAAGACGGCATGGTAACAGTACGTCACCGCGACACAATGGAACAAGAACGTATGCCAATCGCAGACGTAAAAGCATTCATTGAAAAAACACTAGAATTTTAATATAGAAAGATGAAGCTTCTGGTCACATCATAGGGCATTGGAAGGCACGACGTGAAAGTTGCACTTTACTTTCACCCAAGTAACTGAAATGGACCGATGATGTAGAAGCTGAATCTGGACTATCTAGAAAGATGAAATCGCTCGTCACATCTGGCAACACTACAGGGCACGAATGGAAAGTAGCTCTTTACTTTCCACCGAGTGACCGAAGTGGTGTGAAGATGTAGCGATTGAATCTAGATTACACAGAAAGATGAGGCTTCTGATCACATCATAGGACATTGGAAGGCACGACGTGAAAGTTGCACTTTACTTTCACCCAAGTGACTGAAATGGACCGATGATGTAGAAGCTGAATCTGGACTATCTAGAAAGATGAAATCGCTCGTCACATCTGGCAACACTGCAGGGCACGAATGGAAAGTAGCTCTTCACTTTCCACCGAGTGACCGAAGTGGTGTGAAGATGTAGCGATTGAATCTAGATTACACAGAAAGATGAGGCTTCTGATCACATCATAGGACATTGGAAGGCACGACGTGAAAGTCGCACTTCACTTTCACCCAAGTGACTGAAATGGACCGATGATGTAGAAGCTGAATCTGGCCTACTATATGAACAAATAAGCCAACGAATCGAAGTAACAATCGGTTCGTTGGCTATTTTTATAACCTTATTCGATAACAGCAAAAGTCATAACCAAATAGGAAGATACAGGCATATGGATGATTGTTCTAGAAAGTTGTTCACCATTTTCTAAATTAAATTCATTTATTTCACCACGTATATTTTCATCATCTTTGCTGTTACGAAGATCGTACATCGTAAAAATATAGGCTTTATTTCCTTTAACCGTTATTTGTTCAGTGAGTGTACTTTTTTGATCGAGGGCTGAACGTTGATTCTTCGGTATTTTGAACGTACGTTTTTGAATTTGTTCTTGTTCATTCATCACATACGTTTCTAAATACCCACTTAAAATTACAAGTTGATGATTGACAACTGCAAGCGAGTCCGGGTTGAAATTTTCATCACCAATCGGTATTTTTTTAACGATTTCCAATGTTTTCGGATCAATTTTAACCAGCTTTCCTGCGTTTATAACTGTATGATCATCCGCACCCGTTCTCACTTGATTGACTGCATAATACAAATAACCTTTATAAAAGACTAATGCTGGATTACCTGGTAAGCCAGATTTTGAGTATTCTTCATCATCTAACTCTAATTTCTTTGAAGAAACAACTTCCTCGCTTTTTAAATCAATGTGATGGATATAAGCGATTGCATCAGGGTCAGCTGTCGTAATGTATGCGGCATCTTTTTCAATATGTATAGAATGTGTAAAACCATGTGGGATTGTAAGAGATTTCTTATTACTTGGTTGATTCCGTTGCCAATATACAAGTTTTTGACCATTTTTTAAATCTCCTGCAATATCATAGATCACATAATCATCATTCGATTGAATTGAAAATGAATGACTTGCATTTTTATTTAAATTAATAGACTCAATCTTACCGGTTTTTAAATCGATTGAAGAACGTTGGGAAGATCGATTATTTACGACATACGCTTGATTGTTCGTTGATGTCATACTAATGGGTTCCGCTAAATCTTGTTTAGTGCTTTGCGATAAAAAGTTCCCTGCTTCGTCAATGACATAAAATGCGCCTGTATTCGCTTCATTCATACTTCTTAACTCTGAAAAGGCTAATACATATTTGCCATTTTTCATGTTTAATGTGTTCGTTGCTTTAGGGATATTTTCTATAAGCTGCACTTCTTTTTCTTCTAAATGAGGAGAATACGCCATATAAACAATAAGACGTGGTAAAAAGTAAGATGATGTCGCAATGACAATTAAAATACTTCCGATGATATAAAACCATTTATATTTTTTCATTAATAGCTCCTTCTTCATATGTTTATGTAGAATTTATATTAAATCCATAAAACACTACGAACTCACTTAATTATGACATATATAACCATAAAATCAATATTTTTCATTTCTTTCTTCTATGTATAAAAGTGTTTTTATTTTTTAAAGTAGCTTATAATGAAAGATATAGTACAAGCTTGAAAGGACTTGATGTTTTGAAACAAAAACTACATCGCATCTTTTCATATGGCACGCTCGCAATTAAATTCGATGAAGCTTTAACCGTTGGACTTGCTTTAGATGATGAACTCGTAGTGTCAAATGGACAATTTGATATACCACTTAAAGTAATTAGTGCGAACATCTCACCAACATATCCTGATATTCTCAACGTTGAAGTATCAAAAGTGTTTTCTTATGTAGCTGATCGCAAATATACACCGCGACAAATACATGATATGAACACGCACATATTAAATCAACAAAACATGCAAATCGATGCAGCACAGTTACCATATGAACAAAATATCGTTATGAGTCAAATTTTCTGGGATACTTCGATGTATCATGAAATGAATGACTTAGACGGCGAAGAATTTTTATATGAATAAAAAACAGCCACCTGATTATTCCTCAGGTGGCTGTTTTTCTGTTTGATTGAATAACAGTGGCGTGCGCTCTAGCTGCGTTATAAAACTTTTCGACTTAAAACGCATGCCGGATTGTTCTTCATAAATCGTACTCACAATATTTTTAATAAAGCGTTTCGTTTCTTTTTTTAATGTCAAATTCCCCACTTGGTCAATTGGCATATTATAAAAAATACGAATTAACTTTAATTGTGTTGGCGTTAAACGAATAATATAAGGATCCATATGAAAACAACGATGGCATAAAAAGCCACCTTGACCAAATGAAAAGGCAAACTCTCCTTCTACACTGCCACAACCTGCACAATGCGATAATGTCGGCTGTACTCCTGTGAAGGGTAACATCTTCCATTCAACAAATAAAGAAATCGCTTCTGGATCATAGCCTTCTTCAATTGCATGAAGTGCTTGTCTTAACATATGAAATACACCAGGTTCTGGGCGATCATTTTCAACTAATCGGTCGACCATCTCCATAACATAACTTGCATAGGCTGTTGCTTCAATATCTTGCTGGATATGACGCATCGTCGAAATGGCTTCACCTTGTTGGAGCGTCCCCATACCTTTTCCTTTTGCCACTAAGAAGTTTCCATGTGTAAAAGGCTGTGTTACACCAGAAAGACGGCTAGAGGGCTTTTTAGCACCTCTAGCCATTACTGCAATCTTCCCTGCTTCTTCCGTCATTAAAATAACGACTTTATTCGTTTCACCGTATGCACGAGTTTTCAAGACAATGCCTTCTAGTTTACTGAGCAATGCCTTTCACTTCCTTCTAGTATTCGTCGTCACGATAACCGAAATCACGTAATTGAGATGAACGGTCACGCCAATCTTTTTGTACTTTTACCCATAGTTCTAAATAGACTTTTGAGCCAAGTAAGTTTTCGATATCTTTACGTGCACGTATTCCAATATCTTTTAACATCGCACCGCGTTTACCGATAATGATTCCTTTTTGTGAGTCACGTTCAACGATAATCGATGCCGTAACACGTACTTTTTCATTTTCGTCACGTCGAATTTTTTCAATTTCAACTGCGATTGAATGTGGTACTTCATCGCGTGTTAAGTGAAGTACTTTTTCACGAATCATTTCAGCGATGATAAAACGCTCAGGGTGATCCGTTACTTGATCTGCTGGATAGTATTGTGGACCTTCAGGTAAATATTTTTTAATCGTTTCTAATAGACGATCGACATTATTTCCTTGAAGTGCTGAAATCGGAATAATCTCTGCAAAATCAAATGCAGTACGGTATTCTTCAATTTTCGCTAATACTTCATCAGGATGAATGGCATCAATTTTGTTTACGACTAAAAATACAGGTGTTTTTGTACCTTTTAACATCTCCATTACATACTCGTCGCCAGGTCCTAATTTTTGTTCTGCGTTAACCATAAACATAATGACTTCCACTTCACGTAAAGCATTTTTTGATACTTTTAACATGAATTCGCCTAGTTTATGTTTTGGCTTATGAATACCTGGTGTATCGATAAAGATCATTTGTGCATCATCTGTTGTTAATACACCTTGTACTTTATTACGTGTTGTTTGTGGCTTATCACTCATAATCGCAATTTTTTGACCGATGACACGATTTAAAAATGTTGATTTTCCGACGTTCGGACGTCCAATAATTGAGATAAAACCTGATTTAAATTGTTTATTCTGTTGCATGTAATACATCCTCCGGGGTAAAGGCTCCTGGTAGTAATTCTGCTACCGTTGTTTCTTGTACATCGCCTTTTAAATTTGTTAAATATACGGGCATATCAGGGGCACAGAATTCTGAAATCACCTGTCTGCATGCGCCACATGGAGCTACAGGACCTTCTGTATCTGCTACAACCGCAAGTGCTGTAAATTGTTTTGTACCTTGTGATACAGCTTTAAAAATCGCTGTTCGTTCAGCACAGTTTGTTAAACTATAACCCGAGTTTTCAATATTACAACCATGAAATACTTCGCCGTCTTTTGATAATAATGCGGCTCCGACAGGGAATTTTGAATACGGTACATAGGCGAATGAACGCCCTTTTTTTGCTTCTTCCATCAGTTGTGTTGGATTCATATACTCTCTCCATTCTATTTACTAGAATTCAAACCATTTTGGCAAAAAGATAATTAAGCCAATGATCACACTAAAAATTGCTGCGATTAATACAGCTCCTGCTGCTAAATCTTTCGCTCGTTTGGCAAGGGGATGAAATTCATCCGTCACTAAATCTACTACGCGCTCGATAGCGGAATTCGTCATCTCTAATGATAACACAGCTGCGATTGCAAGGAGTAGAATTGTCCACTCATTTGCTGAAATTCCTGTTAAAAACCCAGCTATTATAACGACAACCATCGCAAATAAGTGAAATCGAAAATTCCGTTCACTACATACTGCCCGAACCCCTGCAAAAGCATACATAAATGATTTAAAAAACTTTTTAATCACGTTCATTTTTGTCACGTGACAAACCAAATGACTCTAAAATTTCATCTTGCTTTCCAAACATAACTTTTTCATCTTCTGGTGTCATATGGTCATAACCTAGTAGATGTAAGAAGCCATGAACCGCGAGAAAACCAAGTTCACGTTCAAATGAATGACCGAACTCCTCTGCCTGTTCACGCGTACGATCAATTGAGATAATAATATCTCCTAATACACGCGGCATTCCTTCAGCAATAATCGCTGTCTCACCTTCACCTAATTCTTCTAAAGCGAATGAGATGACATCTGTTGGTGCATCTTTATCACGATACTGTTTATTAATCTCATGAATCGCTTCATTCGTCACAAACGTAACAGATAATTCTGTGCCTTCTTCAATATTTTCTACTTTTGCAGCATGTTGTAGTAAAGAGGAAACAAGTGCTATATCACTTTGTTGAACCTCTTCTGTTTCATCTAAAAAATCAATTTCTAATAGCATATAATGCCCTCCTAAGCTTTGTCTTGCTTCGGATACTCAATGCGTGAATGGAATGTTCCATTTAGTGTCTCACAAAAAACTTTTTCAATAATTTTAAGTTCTTTAATTGAAAGGTCACATTCATCCAGCTGACCATCCATTAATTTATCTTGTGCGATGGCGTGAACGAGATCACGAATTTTTTCTGCACTTGGCTCTTTCATCGAACGTACTGCTGCTTCTACACTATCTGCAATACAAATAATCGCATTTTCTTTTGACTGCGGTTTTGGACCACTATAGCGGAATTGCTCTTCCTCCACCTGATCATCCAATTCTTTTGCCTTGTAATAGAAAAATTTCACCAATGTCGTACCATGATGTTGCTGTGCAATGTCAATAATTTCTCTCGGCATTTTATGCTTCTCTAAAATTTCCACACCATCTTCAACGTGGGCAATAATTATATCGCTAGATGCGTCTGGTGGCAACTGATCGTGCGGATTCAATCCGTTCATTTGATTTTCAACGAAGAATCCAGGTCTTCTTGTTTTCCCGATATCATGATAATAACAACCGACACGCGCTAATAAACCATTCGCACCAATCGCTTCGCAAGCCGCTTCTGCTAAATTTGCGACCATCAAACTATGATGATACGTTCCAGGAGCTTCCATTAAAATTTTCTTTAATAACGGGTGATTTGGATTCGATAATTCAATCAAACGGAAACTTGAAATAATCCCAAAACCTGATTCAATAAACGGTAACGAACCAATCGCAAGCGCTCCCGATAGAATCGCTGAAAATAATGCTGCAATTAAATAGAATGAGAGTTCATTCCACGTATAATTAGATTGCGTTAACAATAAATAGAATGCAATAAACAAAACATTAATTCCTGCTACTTGAAAACTCGCTGTTAAAATCTTCGAGCGATTTTCAATTCTTCTCGTAAATACAACACTTGCTAAACCACTAATAATCATATAAAGCGCCAATTCCATCTGAATAACAGTCGAATATCCCTCTTGAAAGATGACACCTGCTGATAACCCTAGCATGATTGTCGCTAAAATAGCGGCTCGTTCACTCACTAATATTCGGAGTAATAGCGGTGCGACAGCAGCTGGGAATAAGAATCCGACAATCACATCAAACTCACCATCAATTAAATTTAAAATTTGCATTAAAATAATTGATAGTAAATAAATAAGAGATGTAATCAGAACGTCACGTGTTTTTTCTGTATCAGCTTTTCGCTTATTCGCTGCAAAGCTTGCATAGAAGAATAGCATCTGTAGCAAAATTAAAATACCTAGACCAAGCTTTGGCTTAATGGACGCATCATCACTTAACAAACCAGTCAATTGAAGTTGACGGTAAATGTTCCGATCAATAACTTGTCCTTCTTGTACGATAATTTGTCCTTGTAAAATCTTTGTTGGATCTACACTCGCTCGTGCTAAGTCCATTCGCTCTTTTGTCGCTTTTTCATCTTTTGTCTCATTCACGACTAAAGCAGCTCGTCCAATACGGATACCCACACCTTGAAGTTTACTTGGGAATGTTGAGCTATAACGAATTGTACGCTCTACGCTTGCTCGCGCCTCCATCAGACGATCTTCACGAATAGGTGAAGACATTTGACGTTCTACTGCCTTTACAAGATCTTGTTGCGCTGTTTTTAATTCGGATTCGCTACTTGTTAATAGTAACTTTAAATCCGCTTCATTTAGCTCAATCTTATTTTCGTTGTCTGTAATTTTAGCTAAATCTGACTGCATACTTTTGATTTGTTCATTTAATGCTTTTGAGCGTTCTTTTCCTTTCGTATCAGCTACCTTTTTTTGTCGGTCAATTAAATCATCAAACAATGTATTCAACATTGAAATTGTATTTTTCCCTTTTTCTTCTGAATACGTATAAACAGGTTCTACTTCAGAAGCTGCTTCTTCTCGTTCTTTTTCGGTTTTTTCTGTATCTTCAACTGTTTTAACAGAACGAATCGTATCTGGGGACACTTGGAACAACTTTAAATCGTAATGTTCACCTCGTACATCTTTCATCATTAATAAATATTGAAAAAAGCCTGTTAGAATTAATATACCAGCTAGTAGCAGGGGGAAACGTACAATTTTCGTTATTTTTTCTATAAACTTTGACATCTTCACCCTACCTTTCTTTTATGTAGATTCATAGGAAAATTCGAGAACCCTTTTTGCATTCTCGAATTTCCTGTTCTATGCTTCACTTTTTTCATCATCATATGCCGTTATAATTTTCGCTACGAGTGGGTGTCGAACAATATCTCCCGCTTCTAAAATTTGGAAAGACACATCTTTCACTGAACGCAAGATATATTCAGCATGTGTAAGGCCTGAAGCTACACCCCTCGGTAAATCGATTTGTGTTTTATCTCCTGTTATAACCATTTTAGAACCAAAACCAAGACGTGTTAAAAACATCTTCATTTGCGCTTTTGTTGTATTCTGCGCTTCATCTAAAATAACAAAGGCATCATCTAATGTACGTCCGCGCATATAGGCTAGTGGCGCAATCTCAATCGTGCCACGCTCAATCATACGTGTTGTTTGCTCTAACCCTAATACGTCATGCAAAGCATCATATAGAGGGCGTAAGTATGGATCTACTTTTTCTTTTAAATCCCCTGGTAAAAAGCCTAGACTTTCTCCCGCTTCAACAGCAGGTCGTGTTAAGATAATACGCTTCACCGCATTATTTTTTAAAGCTGTAACAGCCATAACAACCGCTAAGTATGTTTTACCCGTTCCAGCTGGTCCAATTCCAAATACAAGGTCTTTATTGCGAATCGCTTTAATATAATTGCGTTGCCCAATTGTTTTTGCACGAATAATTTTCCCTTTTGTATTTCGCGCAATCACTTCATCATATAATTCTGCGAAATATTCAACCGTCCCCGCTTTTGACATCTCGATTGCGGAAACTACATCACGTTGATTGATGTTAATGTCTTTGCGAATCACTTTTAATAACTGTTCGATCAGCGCAGCCGCTTCAGCCTTTTGTTCGTCATTGCCGACGATGACAATCGAGTCGCCTCTTGTAATCATTTGAATATCGTATGTCTCTTCGATTAGCTTCAAATTTGCATCTGAAATACCAAGTAACATAACGGCTTCATTTGGATCTTTTAACGTTAGCTGAATAGGTTGTTGTTCTGTCATTTGAGCTCTCCTTAACGTACATCATATTTTTTATTTTTTTACTTTCATTACAAGTCTAAACATACTAGTACCTGTCTACACTTGTACTTTTTTCTAGCTTATCACTCTCTTTGTTTGCGTGCAAAAGTTTTATTGTTTTTCCGTAAAAGTTCTCGAAAAAAGAGTGAAGAGTTCGTGACATATAAAAAGAGACTTTGAAGTCTTTTTGATTTCAAAATCTCTTTTTGATTTATTTTCTTTTTGAAACAGGTGGCGCCAAAATTTCTGATACGATAATCGATTGAGCTAACTCACGTTGTGTACGTGGTAAGACCGACTGACTAGATGCAACTTTTCTTTTCGCAACCATTTTATTTGTTGCAACAACCACTTTCGGACGTTCTGCTGCATTTTTAAATGGGCGAGAAGATTCGATAGTGTCGGTCGTAACATTTCGAGGTGTCGTAACACGCTTTTCTCTCTTAACCTGCTTCTTTTTTGGGTTTTCTGTTAATTGGCGATCTAATTCTTGTGAAACTTTCTTTGCGTAATCACCAAGTGCTTTAGATGTAGATGTCTTTTTTTGTGTTGGTCCTTGTCCCATAGAGGGCATTTGTTTCTTTGCAGATTTCTCTTCCTCTTTTGAACCTAAACGACCAATGACAGCACTGATTACTGATATAATGAGAAATATAATCAGACCTTCCATATGCCATCCTCCTTTAGCAAATCAGATGCCTATTCCTCACCTTTTGCGTGATTTTGATCCATCTTACTAATTGATTGACGCATACTTGTATCTGCTTGTACGTTTTGATAATTCATATAATCCATGACACCTAAATTACCCGATTTGAACGCTTCTGCTAGTGCAAGTGGTACTTCTGCTTCCGCTTCCACAACTTTTGCTTTCATTTCTTGTACTTTAGCAACCATCTCTTGCTCGTTAGCAACAGCCATCGCACGGCGTTCTTCTGCTTTTGCCTGTGCAATATTTTTATCTGCCTCTGCTTGTTCAATTTGTAATTCTGCACCAATGTTTTTGCCGACATCAACATCCGCAATATCAATCGATAGAATTTCGAATGCTGTACCAGAATCTAAACCTTTGGCTAGAACGGTTTGTGAAATCATATCTGGATTTTCTAATACTTCTGTATGACTTTTCGCGCTACCAATTGTGGATACAATCCCCTCACCTACACGAGCGATGATTGTTTCTTCACCAGCACCACCAACTAGACGGTCGATGTTCGCACGAACGGTAATACGCGCTTTTGCTTTTACTTCAATCCCGTTCATTGCCACACCAGCGATAAATGGCGTTTCAATTACTTTCGGGTTAACAGACATCTGTACAGCTTCTAATACATCACGACCTGCAAGATCGATTGCCGCACAGCGTTCAAATGTTAATTCAATGTTTGCACGATGCGCTGCAATTAATGCATTGACAACACGATCTACATTACCACCGGCTAAATAGTGACTCTCTAACTGGTTAATCGACACTTGTAATCCTGCTTTATGTGCTTTAATTAAAGGATTAACGATGCGTGACGGAATAACACGTCTTAAACGCATACCGATTAATGTGAAAATACTAACTCTTACACCTGCTGCTAAAGCTGAAATCCATAGTGCTACGGGTACAAATGTAAATAAAATTGCTAATAAAATTACCGCTACAACAATGACAATAATCATGCTAATGGCACTACCTGTTAACGCTGCTGTTCCCATAATTTAAAACCCCCTGTTTAATCTTTTTTCTCACGCACAACAATCCGTGAACCTTCTACTTTGACAAAGATGACCTCTTTGTCTGCATCGATAAAATTACCTTCTGATACAACGTCAATTCGTTCCCCGTTATACATCACAACACCAGACGGTCTTAATGCTGTAACCGTTCTAGCAGTTTGTTGCAATAACTCTGTACGGTTGATATTTGACACGTATCCACTTTCTGTATCTGTTGAATCGAATAATACCATTCGATTTAGAACAGATAGCTTCTTTCCAAAGAATTTCATCATAACCACCATCCCTATAATCGCGAGGATTAGTGCGATTGCAACAGCATATGCCATGAACGTAAAATTCGCGCCAGCATATAAAAAACTAATAACAATCAACACAAGACCTGTAATACCTATAATCATACCAGGAACCACTAACTCGACAAGCATACAAATAAACCCTGCAACAAATAATAGTAATAAACCGAATGTCGCATACCCTGCTATTATATGTGCGATAAAGAAAATCAGCACGAGTGTTACACCAATTATACCACTTGTATTCACTCCAGATGAAAATAAAGCACCGACAAATAACAAACTAATGATGGGCAACATGACGAGTACAACATATGGATTCGTTAGAAATTGTATTATTTCTCCCATAATGCAGGCACCTCCAATCTTATAGGGTTCGTGTCTTTATAATGGTATTTACGAATGAATATGAAAATGGTTTCATAAAATTTATTTTTCAAATATTTCTTTTAGAATCTCGAATAACTTGAAGTGCTAGTCTCACGAGTAGAAGCAGACTTAAAAAAAGACCTAAATAAGCTGCTGTATTCAAATAAACGACATAACTATTTTGAATAATTTGTGCTACTGCTAAAATACCAACTGATAAAACACCGAATGTAATCGCGACAAGTAGTAACAAAAATTGTGACAACCATTTCACTAAAAAAGCTTTGTTTGTTTCACTTGAGGTGAAGTCCATCTTCACCTTCACTTCACCTTTTTCAATTGTTCGTGCAATCTGATCGACACGATATGGTATTTCTTTAATAACTGGCCATGCAAGGAAGATCTCTTCTTGTGCTAGTTGTTTGAGCGACTTTACTTTTTCAATTGGCTCATGTATTTTAGCTGTATCTTTTGCAAAATCGCTTGCTTCTTTAAAGGCATCGAAGTCTTTTGAAACACTCTGAATCGTTCCTTCTAATGTTACAAGTGCTCTTAGTGCAATACCTACCATTGGAAAAAGTCTCATGTGATGTTTTTGAACAATTTTGAAGAGAGATTGTACGACTTGACTCGTCGAAATGTGATCTAAATAAGCCATTTCAACAAGTAACTGACTTACAGATTGTTCAAAACCTGGATCTTTCGCATGTTCGTCATTTTCCACAAGATGTTTCAATGAATCGACAACAATTCTTGCATTACCACGATGATAACCTAAAAATAATGTTTTGATTCCTTGCTGTTGCCCTTTACTAATACGTCCAACAGCCCCAAAATCTAAAAGCGCAACTTGTCCTGTATTTTTTACGATATGGACATTTCCAGGATGAGGATCCCCATGAAAAATCCCTGCCTTCATAACTTGAGATAAAAAACTTCCGAATAATTGCGTAAGCGCCTCTTCTTTCGTTACGCCATTACGATATAATGTTTCGTCTGCTTCTGTAATTTTCACACCATCAATATATTCCATTACTAGCACTGAAGAATTACTCATATGGCTATACACCTTAGGAATGACAACAGGATACTTACTATCTAAAGTAGAATTCGTAATTTGCTCCATATTTTTAAGCTCTATACAAAAATCAATTTCTTCTCGCATTCCTTTTGCAAAATTTTGTGCAAGTTCTGCAAAATTTAAATTCTCAGCCCACTGCGATTCCTCTGTAAGCCAGTGCGCAAAACTAATTAATAAATCTAAATCTCTTTGTAGTAAGTCTGCAATATCTGGACGTAATATCTTAACAACTACTTTTTCATACGTTCCGCTCAGCGTAGCTTGATGAACCTGACCAATTGAACCTGAAGCGAGCGGCTCAAAATCAAATCGATCGAAAGTTTTCTCCCAATCTTCACCTAATACAGATTGCATACGCATGGATATAGCTTCTTTCGGAATTGGTTTAATATTTTGTTGTAGCTCTGCTAACTCCGTTGTAAATGCCTCTGGTAATAAATCTTTTCTAGTAGATAGCATCTGACCAAATTTAATAAAGATTCCATCACATTCTTCTAACATCATACGAAACGAATGTGCATTTTTTCTCTCGGCTTCTGATGTACGCCAAATACCAAACGCGCGACCGATTCCATATTTAAACGCAATTCGAAGTACTGAAGTCAAACGTCTTTGCAAGCGCCATCTTGTCATAATTCTAGCAAAGATATTTTGTTTCGCTTGCTCAGCACTACTAATATGAACTGGCTCAAATAATTCTAAAACAAGATGCAACAACATCGTAATCAATAATAGACTCGCAAACCATATGAGTGTACTAAAAAACATCGACTCATCTTCAATTGGAGTATAGTAATCTTTACGGTGTTGGATAAACATATACCAATAAATAACCGACGTAATCGTTACACTTAAACCAACTGCAAATAAACGCTTGAAAATACTTAAACGCGTCCCGATTAATCTGCCTGTAAAGAAATAAATTAAAACTCCCACAAGCGTAAATTGGATAAACCAACTCAAAAATTGGATCATTTGGCTTCACCTCCCACTACTTTATATTGAAACATATTTCACAAAATTTTTCCTTTAAAACTATTTTCCTTTATAACGAATGTTACAATTATGTTATTTTAATCATAATGATTGGCAAAGTAAGTTTATGGGTGTAAAATAAATATATCAATTTTATAAAGGTGGCGTATTATAAATGAGAAAAAATTGGATCTTTTTCCTCGGTATTGGGATTTGGATTACTTCCATCGCTGCATTTTTTGAAATTACCAGTGTACCAGCTTTCAAGAGCTTTATAGATAAAATATTCGTTCAGCCGAATCCTGTTACATCAGTTTTAGCCTTTATTATGTTGGGTATTATTATCTGGTACATCTTAAAAGGAATCGAGCTTGGTAAAAAACAATCTATGGATTGATTGTGAAACTTCTTACATACAACTGTAAGAAGTTTTTTTATTTTTCGGATTATTTCTATCATTTGGTTTTATTCCCTTTATTTTCTTTGTGCTAACGAATTTAGACAACAAAAAACTCGCATGATTTGTTTGACAATTCATACGAGTTTTTTCTTATTTAATGCGTATTATTTTTCTTCTACTGTTTCACTTAATCGCGCCTCACGCTTATCCGCTATTTTTTTCTGAATATGATACCAGAAATAACATGCAATCATCGCTGGGACACCAAAGTATAAAACAGAACGTTGTTCAGGATCTAATAATAGACCAAGTGTTGCACCTAAACAAAGTAAAAATGCTAGAATTGGTACAAGTGGATATAATTTTACACGGAATTTTAAATCCTCTAATTTCCCGCCTTCTTTCAAGTATTGTCTTCTGAACATAAATTGTGAAACCACAATTCCCATCCAACCAACCACTACACCGAATCCTGCTACAGCAACTAACATCACATAAACTGTTGTCGGCGCAATAATACTTGATAATAGTGATAAACAAGAGATTAACATACAAACAATGAGCGCGTTCATTGGAACACCACGTTTATTAATTGTACCAAGTGCTTTTGGCACCATTTTTTCTTTTGATAATGACCAAAGCATACGTGTCGAAGCATATAAACCTGAATTTGCTACAGATAATAATGCTGTAATAATGACGAAGTTCATAATATCTGCTGCGTACGGAATACCTAACATGTCAAATACTGTAACGAAAGGACTTTGCGATACACTTGAATCTTCCCAAGGTAATAATGCACCTAAAACAATAATTGCACCAATGAAGAAGAATAATGTACGCCATACGATGTTTTTAATCGAACGTGGAATATCACGAGATGGGTTTTCACTTTCCCCTGCTGTAATCCCGATTAACTCTGTTCCTGAAAACGCAAAACTAATTGATACCATCGCAATTAAGATAGGTGCAAAACCATTCGGCAGTAATCCACCTTCACCTGTGAAATTCGATAATAATGGTGCATGCTCATGTCCAGTAACTGGTACAATGCCAAAAATTGCTGCAGCACCTAAAAAGATAAATATAATAACAATAATTATTTTTAATCCAGCAAACCAAAATTCTGACTCAGCAAAAAACTTTACTGATAAAGCATTAAAGACAAATATTGTTACCCCAAAAATAACGCTCCATACCCACACAGGCGATTCTGGGAACCATCTTTGCATCAATAATCCAACAGCTGTAAATTCAGATCCAACTGTTACTACCCAGTTTAACCAATAAATAATACCAACTGAAAAACCAACTCCTGGGCTAATATAACGTGTCGCATACTCATGGAATGATCCAGAAGTCGGATTATATACTGCTAACTCTCCTAAACATAGCATTACTAAAAACATTGTTAAACCACCAACAGCATATGCTAAAAGCGTACCAAAAGGGCCCGCGTTATGCATAATATTCCCCGTACTTAAGAAAAAGCCTGTTCCGATTACACCCCCAAGTGAAATCATGAACATGTGTCGACTTTTAATCGAACGTTGTAATTCATTTTGTTTCCCCATCCTGTCTCCCCCTAGTTGAAAAAAACTAAATTTACTGTTTGTAAACGATTTCTTATAAGTATAAAAATTTTTCTGAAATTTCTTTTTATACATTTTCTATATTTTTAAAATGTTCACAAAAAGTTCGTTAAGACTAAATTATCTTATCTTATACAAAATGGCAATACGGAAAATTTCTTTGCACTGCAAATTTTTTTTGCTATTCACTGTTGTTTTTTTATTTTAAATGCTAGTTTTCTATGCATAAAACCTCATTCTTTCAGCTTTTCTCAAAAAAAGATAATTTGCTTTTCATTTTACGAAAAAAATATTTTTATAAAAATAATTCAAATGTACTACCACTTTTTTTATTTGATACGCATTAAAAAAGCCTGAAAATCTCAAGGATTTTCAGGCTTTCATTCATTTGCAAGTTAAATAAATCATGATAGTGCGTGTTTTGAACGTAGGGATTGTCTAGGAATTAAATTACCACTTACGTTTTCGTGCAGCTTCTGATTTCTTTTTGCGTTTTACGCTAGGTTTTTCATAAAATTCGCGTTTTCTTACCTCTTGAATTGTACCACTTTTAGAAACAGTACGTTTGAAGCGGCGAAGAGCATCTTCAAGCGATTCGTTTTTTCTAACGACAGTTTTTGACATCTCTCTTTCCCTCCCTCCGACACACGTCAAAGCACAACCAATATGAATAACATATCGTTGTTTACTACAAGATTATATCCTATATACGTATAATGGTCAAGCATTGTGTTACATTAATATTCAGAATCTGATGATAAACCATTCATAATCTTTACACCTGAGCTTGCACCGATGCGATTTGCACCTGCTGCTACCATTTTTTCAACGTCTTCTAAGCTACGAACGCCTCCTGAAGCTTTTACGCCTAATTCAGCGCCTACAATACGTCGCATAAGTGCAACATCTTCAGCTGTTGCACCGCTTGTTGAAAAGCCTGTAGACGTCTTTACAAAGTCTAATTTTGCTTCTACTGCTAATTCACATGCTTTTTCTTTTTCTTCGTCTGTTAATAAACATGTTTCTAAAATAACTTTTACAAGTTTTTCACCCGCTGCTTCACGTACAGCTTTCATGTCTTCTAACACAACATCATATTGTCCCGCTTTTAATGCACCGATATTTAAAACCATATCAATTTCATCTGCACCATTCGCAATAGCATCTTTTGTTTCAAAAGCTTTTGTCTTAGCTGTTGATGCACCCAATGGGAAACCAATTACTGTACATACTTTTGATTTTGCTCCTTGTAATTCTTCAGCTGCTAATTTTACAAAATATGGATTAACACACACAGATGCAAAGTCATAGGTTCTCGCTTCTTTGCATAACTCTTTTACTTGTGCCGCTGTCGCCTCTGGTTTTAATAATGTGTGATCAATAAGTGATGCGATATTTGTTGTCATAAAATAGCTCCTTTTTTAAGTTGTACGTACCTCTTTATTAGCATAGCATGAATTCAATGAAAAGCCCAGTTTTACACAAAAAAATAGTAGAACGCATGCGCACGTTCTACTTCTCTACCGCTTTTTCAATTCCTCTAGCTAAAGCTTCTGCTATACGATTTTGATAAGCTGTTTTTGCTAGTCTTTCGTCATCTTGACGATCATTTAAATAGCCTAACTCTACGATTACAGATGGCATATTGGGCCAATTAAGTGCTGTCATTTGATCAGCATATAATAAACCTTTTTTATGAGTATCCAGTTTTGCCGATTTTATTTCATGTAATAGCACTTGACTAACTTTTCGATTCGCTTCCGTCAACTTTTTCGTATAACGATTGTTTTCATGCGCCATAATAATGTACATACCACGCCCATTTGCATCCTTTGCACCATCTGCATGTAGTTGAATATAAAGGTCTGCATTTTGTTTATTCGCAAATTCTGCACGCTCTTTTGTCGACTTGGCAATGACATGTTCTGTACGTGTTAATTTGACCTCATATTTTGAAGCATCTAATCGCTCTTTGATACGGTTTGCTACTTGTAGCGTCAATGCATACTCTGCTTGTCCTGTAGATACGCCATATGCACTTGCAGGCATTTTAGGCTTCCATGTATGTGAATCTGGTCCAATTGGCTCTAAACGCTGATCTCGATAACGTTGATGCCCTGGATCAATAACAATTATTTTTTTCTCTTTTTCTTTTACTTGTACGGGCTGTTCCATTGGTTTTTTCACAACTACTTGTTTTTTCGGTTGCATTTTTTGCACAACTTCTTTTTCTTCCACAATTGTTGGTTTAGGCGGTATGTATTGTAAAGCTTCCATATGCTTCTTTAAATACGTTTGTCCAAAAAACAAAAAAATGAGCGGTATAACGAGTGCAATTGCCACAATGAACATCCTTAAATATCTCAATACAACACATCCTTTTTGTTGAGATATTCTTAGTATAGCCTTTTTAGACTAAAATTTCATGTACAGTTTATATTTTCGCATGAAAAAAGCACTCCTAGATGTTTTAATCTAGAAGTGCTTTTTACAATACTGCATATTATTTAGTGAATTTTGCTAAATCTGCAGTTGTTGGGTTCGCTTGGTAGTGTCCACCCTCGATTTCTAATGTTTGACCTGTCATGAATTTAGATTCATCTGACGCCAGGTACACAACACCATAACCGATATCATTTGCTTCACCATTGTAAGGTAATGCATTGTATTTTGTGAAAATATCAAGCATTTCTTGTGGTAAGCTATTTTTCGCTGCTGGAGTTAAAATTAGTCCTGGAGCGATTGCGTTACAACGGATATTATCTTTACCGTATTGTTTTGCAATATATTTTGTTAAGTGAACAACTCCAGCTTTTGAAGTTCCGTATGCTGAACGGATTGCATCTGAAGCGAACGCAGCCATTGAAGCTGTGTTAATAATTGAGCCGCCGCCAACTTTTTGCATGTGTGGAATAGCGAAACGAGAACCTAAAAGCACTGATTTTAAGTTTAAGTCCATTAAACGATCCCACTCAGCAAGATCTAAGTTTACAACATCTAAGTCTTTGTGTAAGTTTGTGCCACCTACGTTATTGTAAAGAATATCTAATTTACCGTAAGTGTCTACTGTATATTCAACAGCATCTTTAATTGATTGTTCTTCAAGTGCATTTAAAAATACACCTTCTGCTTCAAAACCTTGTGCTTTTAATTCTGCTGCTGCTTCTTTTGCACCTTCAACGTTGAAGTCTGCTAAAACTACTTTAGCGCCTTCTTTTGCTAATAATTGAGCAGAAGCTAGACCAATACCTGATGCTGCTCCTGTTACTAATGCTACTTTATTTTCTACGCGACCCATAATTAATTCCTCCTAATATTACAATCATCGAATATTTTAACACTATAAGATTAAGAGGTAAAGTAAAAAAACTATTCTTTTTCTTTCGTCTTTTCCCAACATTCAATTTCATCTAAGTCAGGCATATCTGATGCATAAAATACAGGATCTTTGCCTTTTTTTCGTTGAGCAGTATAGTGACTTAATAGTCGGAAAGCTACTTTATAAAGTAATAAAATCGCAGTCAAGTTAATAAGTGCCATAATCGCCATGAATAGGTCTGCTAAATTCCAAACAAGCGCAACTTTTGCATATGCTCCGAAAATTAAGAAACCAATTACTGCAATTCGGTAAATGAAAATCATTTTTTTAGAGTTTTTAATAAATTCTAAATTCGTTTCACCGTAATAGTAATTTCCAATTACAGAACTAAATGCAAAGAAGAAGATTGCAATCGTTAAGAAAATACCTACCCAATCACCAAGCTGATTTACAAGAGATTGTTGTGTAATATCAATTCGAGAATCTTCACCAGCTGTTTTGTAAACATCGCTTAATAGTACGATAACCGCTGTTGCTGTACATACTAAAATCGTATCAACAAATACACCTAATGTTTGAATTAAACCTTGTTTAACTGGATGCGATACACTCGCTGTTGCAGCTGCGTTCGGTGCAGAACCAAGACCTGCTTCATTCGAGAATAAACCACGCTTGAATCCTTGCATGATTGCTCCACCAATTAAACCACCAATACCTGATTGTAATGAGAATGCATCACTTACAATTAACGTAATTAAACTCGGAATTTCTGTAATATTTAACACGACAACCACAAGTGCAACTAAAATATAAGCAATGGCCATAATTGGCACAATCACTTGTGTTACATTCGCAATACGTTGTACGCCACCAAAAATGATGATTGCTGTTAGAACGGCTACGAATACACCCACCCATACTTTATCAATTCCAAAACTTGTTGAGAAAGAAGCAGCAATTGTATTCGTTTGCACTGCATTAAATACAAAGCCATAACAAAACGTAATCGCAATCGCAAACATAATTCCTAACCAACGTTTCTTTAGACCTTTTTCAATGTAATAGGCTGGACCACCACGAAACGTATGACCATCTTTTACTTTGTATAATTGCGCAAGTGTACTTTCTACGAATGATGAGCCGGCACCGATTAATGCCATTACCCACATCCAAAATACTGCACCAGGACCACCGATTGCAATCGCTGTCGCAACACCCGCAATATTCCCCGTACCAATACGAGATGCAGCTGAAATCGTGAATGCTTGGAATGAAGAAATACCTTTTTTACCACCACTGATTGTCGCTTTATCTGTTAATACTCGAAACATTTCAGGGAATAATCTAAATTGAACCCCTTTTGACTTAACTGTGAAGAAAATTCCTGTAAATAATAGTAGAACGATGAGTATATATGAATACAAATATCCATTTAACTGATCAATCCAATTGCTCAAAATATCCAACTGTAAACTCCTCCTTTTAAAAGTACATCTTCTATTTTATACCTCAATTACGTAAAAAAAACCATCTCTTTTAAAAGAGACAGTTTTTTCGTTAAATTTCGACTTCTTCTAAAATGCGCACAAATTGTGCTTCTGTCTTTGGATATCCTGGTTTTGTAACTTTTACACGAACCATTTTACCAATCATATCTGGCGTACCTTCAAATACAACTTTTAAATAGTTCGCTGTATGCCCAACAAGCATCCCTGCATGCTCACCTTCTGATGTGATATCTTCTGGAATCACTTCTAGTAACTCTCCATCAAAACGAGAAGCATATTCTTTTGCTAGTTGATCATTTAATGTTAATAAGCGATGAACGCGTTCATTTTTCACTTCTTCATCCACTTGGTCTTCCATACGTGCTGCAGGTGTTCCTGTACGTTTTGAGAACGGGAATACGTGTAACTCCGCAAATTGATGTTTAGCGATAAAATTATATGTTTCCATAAATTCTTCTTCTGTTTCACCTGGGAAACCTACGATTACATCTGAAGTAATTGCTAAATCAGGTAATACCTCTTTCAAACGATCTAAGCGTTCACCGAAAAATTCCATCGTATATTTACGACGCATTCTTTTTAGAACCGTATCTGAACCAGATTGAATTGGAATGTGTAAGTGATTCACAATGACTTTTGATTCTTTTAATACTTGTAATACTTCATCTGTTAATTGAGACGCTTCAATTGATGAAATACGCAAGCGACGTAAGCCTTTTACCTGTGCTTCTAAATCACGTAATAACTGCGCTAAGTTATAATCTTTTAAATCTTGACCATAACCCCCTGTATGAATACCTGTTAACACAATCTCTAAATACCCTGCATCGACTAATTGTTGCGCTTGATTGATGACTTCTTTCGGATCACGTGAACGCATCAACCCACGCGCCCATGGAATAATACAAAACGTACAGAAGTTATTACAACCCTCTTGAATTTTTAAAGAAGCACGTGTACGGTCTGTAAAATAAGGCACATCTAATTCCTCATATACACGATTTTTCATAATATTACGTACTGCATTAATTGGTTTACGCTCTGCACGATATTGCTCAATATAACCAAGCATTTTCGAACGATCCTGTGTACCTACGACAATATCAACACCTGGAATTGCCATAATTTCTGCTGGTGATGTTTGTGCATAACAACCTGTTACACAAATCACTGCATCTGGATTTTGACGTACCGCACGACGAATTACTTGACGTGACTTTTTATCGCCTGTATTCGTTACGGTACATGTATTAATAACATATACATCTGCTTGATGGTCGAAATCTTTTCTTTCATAACCTTCGTCTTTAAATAATTGCCAAATAGCTTCTGTTTCATAGTGATTGACTTTGCATCCTAATGTATGGAAAGCTACGGATTTTGAAAGACTATTGCTCATTTTATTTCATCCTTTCATTACATCCACTAAAAAATACCGATAGGCATTATGATACCATACTCTCGCTATTCAATCTACTAACGTGACTGATTCACGTCACTCATTCTTTGTTCAATTATTTCTTGTAATTGTCTTGCATCATCAGAACGAATCGCTATTTTTGTATATTGTTTTTTCTTCCCTAAAAATAAAGTAGCTATAACAGGCTCTTTCAAAATTAGATAAAAATCAGGCTCTGGTTGAATGAAGTCATTCGCAACCAAATAAAAAATTTCCTTCTTTTGTTTTTTAGACACTTCACCGATTGACATATTGATTTGATCAATCTGATGAAATGGCACTTCTACCTTCTTCATTAATCCTAAAGAAAGATAAAGCATGTCTTTTGTATGATAAATTGGATTCAGGCGTGTCGCTTGTAAATCAGCTAAAAGAAATAAAACAGAATATATGTTGAATGCCAATAAAATGAGTGATAGCCACATCGACTGACCATGCAACCACCAATGAATCCCAATCGTTTCAATTACAATACCATGAATCATCATTAATTGAATGGCGATATAACCCGATTTTTTATGAAGTGTGATGCCCTCTTGTGCCTGTTGTCTCCATGAAAAAGTAGCGTAGTAACCGACAAGCATTTCCGTTAAAAATACTTGCACAATGGTATATTTCTGAACGATTGGTGGCGCGGATTTTTGGATTAAAAAAGGAAGAGGTAACTTTTGTTGCTTGATATCACGTAACATGTTCGGCAGATACTTTATACAAATTAACACTAAACTAAGTTCGAATAACAATAGGAATACTTCAGCACTAAGACCAACAATTGTAAACCATTCAAATGGTGCTAAATAAGTATTTGGTATTAAGAAGCGAGCTAATAAACAGCCAAATGCTCCTAAAAAGATTGCCGTTTTAATGGCTAATTTCCGTTGATACAACATCCAACAAGCAGGTAATACAATGACTAAGTCAATTAACGAACCTACTACAACTTGTTTCGTTTCTTCTGTTAGTACTATATTTCTTAATTGCGTTTGATATAATACAGCATTACTACTTAAAACAATCAAGAAAAAAAGAAGCCAAATCGGTCTTTTTTGAACTTGTTCCATCTCTCCACACCCTTCCTTTCTTTTATTTTAAATGAAAGAAAAACACATAATCATTATATATATGTCAATTTTTTGTATTTTTGCACAAAAAAAGAGTCACACTTCATTGTGCGACCCTTTCGTCATTATTCAAATTCATATGAAATAGCAGATAAAATATAAAAAGGTGCTGTCTCTGCTCGTAAAATACGTGGACCTAGCGCAATGGTATGAGCACCTGCTTCTAGAAGCGCTGCTGCTTCTTCACGCGCAATACCACCTTCTGGACCAAATACTACACAAACATTTTGAAGCCCCTGTAAACCCTTTAAACGCTCTTTTAAAGAAGTTCTTTGTTCACTCTTTGCATGTTCTTCATCTGCTAAAAGAACTGCATCATACGTAGATGCAAGTCCAAGTAACTGTTTAAAAGAAAGAGGTGCTTCAATTGTCGGTACAACAGAGCGATGCGATTGTTCTGCTGCTTCTTTGGCAATTTTTTGTAAGCGTTGTTGCTTTTTCTCGCCTTTTTTATGATCCCACTTCACAATCGAACGTGCAGCTTCAAAGGGAATAAGCTTTGTCATGCCTAGTTCCGTTGCTTTTTGAACGATTAAATCAAGTTTGTCTCCTTTAGGTAGACCACAAGCGATTGTCACGTGAATCGGTAATTCTTTTGATGGAATTTGATGTCCGATTTTTTCAACAGTTACGGTTTGATCGCCAAGTTCTACAATTTTACATTGGTCGGCTACACGCGAATGGACGACGATAATCTCGTCGCCCACCTGCATACGCATGACCTTTGCGATATGTTTCGCATCCTCACCTGATAACGTGATTTGATTTTCTTCGAATACATCTTCTACAAAGTACCTTTGCATATTTACACCTCTTAGACTGGCTTTCTTGAAACGATGGTTACCCAATCTTCCATCATCATTACTTCATCAATTTCAAATCCGGCTTCAATTAGAGCTTGCTTCACATCTTCTTTACGTCCTTCAATAATACCCGATGTAATGTAAATTCCACCTGGTTTTACAATTGTGTAGGCATCTTCTACGAACGTTAAGATGATTTCAGCTAAAATATTCGCTACAACGACTTCAGCTGGTTCTTTCACTGTATCAAGTAAATCACCTTGCACAACATCAATTTGACTTGATACATGGTTTAGTTCTACATTTTCAATTGCAGAACGTACAGCTACTTCATCTAAATCTAGTGCATGTACATGTTTTGCGCCTAATAAAGCTGCACCAATCGCTAAAACACCTGAGCCTGTACCAACATCAATAACATTCACCGTATCATTTACATGCTTCTCAAGCGCTTGTAAACTCATAACTGTCGTTGGATGTGTACCTGTTCCAAATGCCATACCTGGATCTAATTCAATAATTAATTCATCACTTTCAACAGGTTGATAATCTTCCCATGTTGGAACAATCGTAAAGCGATTTGAAATTTTGACAGGATGATAATATTCTTTCCAAGAAGTAGACCAGTCTTGTTCATCTACTTCACATGTTGAGACTTTATTTTCACCTAAATCAATATCAAACGAAGCGAGGTTGTTGATTGCAAGTTTAATTTCTTCAACAGTTTCTCCTAAGAAACTGTTAAGTGGTAAATACGCTTTAATAATAACCCCTTTTGTTGGAAAATCTACAGGATCTAGCGCATAAATTTCGCCAAATTCTTGTTCTCTTACTTTTTCTAATTCTAATGAATCTTCAATTACTACACCACTTGCACCTGCTTCATGCAAGATGTTTGAAATTGCATCCACCGCTTCGTTTGATGTATGAATCGAGAATTCTGACCATTTCACTTACAATCAACTCCAATATTAGTCTCTAAATTTTTTCTTAATTTTATCAAATAATGAACTGCCTTGTTCCTCTGGAATATCGCCTGAGATACTTGCAAATTCACGTAGTAATTCTTTTTGTTTTTCGGTCATTTTTGATGGTGTTACAACTTTAACAATGACATGTTGGTCCCCTGTACCATAACCTTGAACATTTTTAATCCCTTTACCTTTCAGACGGAAACGCTCACCTGATTGTGTACCTGCTGGGATTTTCATTTTTACTTTACCTTGTACAGTTGGTACTTCGATTTCGTCACCTAATGCAGCTTGTGCAAATGTGATTTTAAGTTCGTAGTAAATATCATCGCCATCACGTTCGAACTTGTCTGATTGGCGCACGCTAAATACGATGTAAAGATCGCCTGCTGGGCCACCGTTCACACCCGCTTCACCTTGTCCACTTACGCGAATTTGTTGACCGTGATCGATACCTGCTGGGATTGTTACTTTAATTTTTTTACGACGTTTTACTGTACCTTTACCATGACATGTTGAACATTTTTCTTTAATGATTGAACCTTCACCATGACATACATTACATGTACGACGATTTACCATTTGACCAAATGGTGTATTCACTACTTCTTCAATCTGTCCTGAACCATGACAGTTTGTACATGTTTCTTTTGAAGAACCTGGTTTCGCACCTGAACCTGAACATGTTTCACATGTTTCGTCATGTGTAATTTCAACTTCTTTTTCCGCACCAAACACAGCTTCTTCAAAGCTGATTGTCATACGATATTGTAAATCATCGCCCTTACGTGGTGCATTTGGATCGCGTCTACGACCGCCTCCGCCACCACCAAAGAATGAACTAAAGATATCTTCGAAACCACCGAAACCGCCGCCTCCGAATCCACCGCCGCCAAAGCCTTGGTTTGGATCTTGATGTCCAAATTGATCATAGCGTGCTTTTGCTTGTGGATCGCTTAGCACTTCATAAGCTTCTGAGATCTCTTTAAATTTTTGATCTGCATCTGCCTCTTTATTAATATCTGGATGGTACTTCTTTGATAATTTACGGTACGCTTTTTTTATTTCATCTGCTGTTGCAGATTTTTCAATTCCTAAAACTTCATAATAGTCGCGTTTTTCCACTTTTTTTCAACTCCGCTCTTTTCACATAAATACAATTGTATCATCTTATTTCCTAGAATGTAACTGAAATTCTCTTTTGAAAAAGAAAAGCCAAAGCCCTATAACGGTCTTTAGCTACCACTGTGAACGGACGTAATGTACATGTTATGTTCACGTTACTAAGGAACGATTGGTCTTTGACTTTTCATCATTCATAAAAACGATTATTTTTTATCGTCGTCTACTTCAGTGAAATCAGCATCTACAACACCATCATCTTTAGCGCCGCCAGCTTCTCCACCTTGTGCAGCTTGTTGAGCCGCTGCTGCTTGTTCGTAAACTTTCATTACAAGTGGTTGTAATAAACCTTCTAGTTTTTCTTTTGCAGCTTTAATGCCTTCAATTTCGCCAGCTTCGATAGCTTTTGCTAATTCTTCTTTTGCTTCTTCTACTGGTTTTTTCTCGTCTTCTGTTACTTGTTCGCCAAGGTCTGCTAATGTTTTATCAGTTTGGAATACAAGTTGATCTGCTTCGTTACGTAAATCAGCTTCTTCTTTGCGTGCTTTATCCGCTTCTGCATTTTCTTCAGCTTCTTTTACCATACGCTCGATATCTGCTTCAGATAGACCAGAATCTGATTGAATCACAATATTTTGTTCTTTATTTGTACCTAAGTCTTTCGCTTTAACAGTTACAATACCATTTTTATCGATATCGAATGTTACTTCGATTTGTGGAATACCACGTGGTGCTGCTGGAATATCTGTTAATTGGAAGCGACCTAATGTTTTGTTATCAGCAGCCATTGGACGCTCACCTTGTAATACGTGAATGTCTACAGCAGGTTGGTTATCTGCAGCTGTTGAGAATGTTTGTGATTTAGATGTTGGAATTGTTGTGTTGCGCTCGATTAATTTCGTGAATACGCCACCCATTGTTTCAATACCTAATGATAATGGTGTTACGTCTAGTAATACAACGTCTTCTACATCACCTGTTAATACGCCACCTTGTACAGCTGCACCCATTGCTACTACTTCATCTGGGTTTACGCCTTTGTGTGGCTCTTTGCCTGTTGCTTTTTGTACTGCTTCTTGTACTGCTGGAATACGAGTTGAACCACCAACTAAGATTACTTGATCAATTTCAGAAGCTGAAAGGCCTGCATCTTTTAATGCTTGGCGAGTTGGAATCATTGTGCGTTCTACTAAATCAGCAGTGATTTCGTTGAATTTTGCACGTGAGATTGACATTTCTAAGTGTAATGGACCTGCTTCACCTGCAGTGATGAATGGCAGTGAAACTTGTGCTGTTGTTACACCTGAAAGTTCTTTTTTCGCTTTTTCAGCAGCATCTTTTAAACGTTGCATTGCCATTTTATCTTTTGATAAGTCAATGCCGTTTTCTTTTTTGAATTCTGCTACTAAGTAGTCGATGATTGCTTCGTCGAAGTCATCTCCACCTAGTTTGTTATCACCAGCTGTTGCTAGTACTTCAAATACGCCATCACCTAATTCAAGGATTGATACGTCGAATGTACCACCACCAAGGTCAAATACTAATACTTTTTGGTCTACATCCATTTTCTCTAAACCGTAAGCTAATGCTGCAGCTGTTGGTTCGTTAATGATACGTTCTACTTCTAAACCAGCGATTTTACCAGCGTCTTTTGTTGCTTGACGTTGTGCATCATTGAAGTAAGCAGGAACTGTAATAACAGCTTTTGTTACTTTTTCACCAAGATAGTCTTCAGCATACTCTTTTAAGTGTGTTAAAATCATTGCTGAAATTTCTTGTGGTGTATATGTTTTATCTTCTACAGTCACTTTGTAATCTTCACCCATGTGACGTTTGATTGAGATAATTGTATTTGGATTTGTAATTGATTGACGTTTTGCTACTTCCCCAACTTGACGTTCGCCGTTTTTAAATGCGACTACTGAAGGAGTTGTACGCGCGCCTTCTTTGTTTGCGATTACTACTGGTTCTCCACCTTCAAGAACCGATACGCAAGAGTTTGTTGTACCTAAGTCAATACCAATAATTTTACTCATAATAAAATTCCTCCTAAGATATATAAACGCTAAATGCGCTTAATACGATTTGTAATAAAATGAATTACTCGTTCACTTTTACCATGGCTGGACGTAATACGCGATCTTTCAACTTATACCCGCGTTGTAGTTCTTGTAATACAACACCAGCTTCTTTTGAATCGTCTTGTTCTTGCATCACAGCTTGATGGACGTTTGGATCAAATGGATGATCTACTGTTTCAATAACTTCTAACCCCTCTTTTGCAGTCGCTTCTACTAAAGAGCGATAAACCATCTCGATTCCTTTTTTAATCGATTGACCATCTTCTGTTGTCGCTTCTACTTGTAGCGCACGTTCAAAGTTATCTAACACAGGTAGTAAATCAGTTAGTAGACTTTGTGAACGATACTTCGCTGCAGACTCACGCTCTGTTTGCGTACGACGTTTGAAATTATCAAAATCAGCACGCAATCGTAAATAGCGATTTTCTTCATCTTGCAACTTCTTCTCTAATTCTTCTACTTCATTTACTTCTGCAATTTCTGTTGCTTCCGCTTCAGCTTCAACTGTTTCTACTTCTTCAGTTGTTTGCTCAGCTGTTTCTTCCACAACTTCTTCTGTCACTTGTTCTTTTTGTTCTTTTTCTTGTGACACAGTAAATCCTCCTTTATACACATCACATTACCATTCTCTACGCATGAGTTTTGATAAGTCTCCGCTCATATGATCTAATAACGTAATGACACGTTGGTAATCCATTCTTTTCGGACCGATAATAGCAATCGATCCAACTTGTTCTTCGTTTGTCGAGTAGGTCGCTGTAATAATACTACAATCTTCTACTGCATTCAGTTCATTTTCTGAACCAATTCGAATTTGAATTCCTGGTGAATCACGATGTAACAATGCTTGAATCTGACTTTGGGTTTCCATCATTTCCATAAGCATACGAATCTTATCTAAATCATGAAACTCAGGTTGATTTAGCATATTCGTCTTACCACCGTAATAGATTTTGCTATCACTCTGTTGTTCTATTCCCGTAAAAATCGACTTTAAAAGCCCATTATATGCCCCAACGTGTTGTCGAATAATGTTTGACACTTCACGTTCTAGGTAATATGGAATTTGAACAATTGGAATACCGACTAAACGTTCATTCAAAATATTAACCATTTTTTCAAAATCACTTGGATGTAGGCCCTCAGGTAAATCGACAACTCGATTTTCCACATGACCGTTATCCGTCACAATAATCGCTACTGCATTTTTTGCACTAAGCGGAACAATTGAGAATCGCTTCACTTTGTGCAACTGTACATCTGGTCCTAAAATAATCGAAGTATAATTTGTTAGGTCAGATAGAATAGTGGCTGATTTACGAATCACTTGTTCCGTTTCATAGGCATTCTCTGAAAAAACAGAGCGCAACACCTTCATATCATGGTTCGTAATAACCTGAGGTTTTAACAAATGATCCACGTAGAATCTATAACCTTTTTCCGATGGAATACGACCTGATGAAGTATGGGTCTTTTCTAAGTACCCTAACTCCTCCAAATCAGCCATCTCGTTTCGAATTGTAGAAGAACTAAATGATATTTCTTCACGTTTCGAAATTTGACGTGAACCAATCGGCTGACCAGACGAAATGAAATCATCGACGATTACTTTAAGAATTTGCAACTGTCGATCGGTTAGCATGATCATCACCTCATTTTTAGCACTCACTCATATCGAGTGCTAACACTATACTTAATTTATCAAAACTCTTTTTTTATGTCAACGGAAAAGCACTTAATCTATTAAAAATTCTTGAAACACTTCATTCCCTACGAATTTCCCTTGATGTGACAAGTAAATCGCTTGTTCATCTTCTATTAAAAGACCTGCTTCAGTTAAAGAATTGATTTGCTTTTCAAATACATCATGCACTTGTTTTCCGTATCGTTCATAAAAATGTTGTTTATTGATTCCTGCTGTTTTACGAAGACCTAAAAATAATTCTTCTTCTATTTTTTCTTTTTCAGTCACATCATGTTCATGGTGAATAGGTAATTCGCCCGCTTCGATACAGTCCATATATTTTTTTAAAGGACCATGATTCGTATAGCGCGTACTACTTACATAGCCACTTGCTCCTGCACCAAAACCTGCATACTCATCGTTATCCCAGTAAATCAAGTTATGTTTCGACTCAAAATCTGTACGTCCAAAGTTACTAATTTCATATTGATGAAGACCTCTCTTCTCCATTTCTTTCATTAATAAGGCATACATTGCTGCTTCAGAATCTTCTCCCGGTAACGGTAATTTACCTTTGTTCATTAAATTGAAGAAAATCGTTTTTGGCTCCACAATTAATGAATAGGCTGAATAATGTGGTAAGTCGAGCGCAAAAGCTTGATTCAATGTATTTTGCCATTGTTCCATCGTTTGCCCCGGAAGACCATACATTAAATCAATACTAATATTCGTAAATCCAACTTCTTTTGCTTGTCGAATAGTTTCAATAACTTGCTCAGGTGCATGCGTACGACCCAATTTTTTCAGAAGTTCTGTATCAAATGACTGCACACCTAAACTTAAACGATTAATACCGAATGCTTTTAATACACGTAATTTTTCAATAGTTAACTCATCTGGATTTGCTTCTGTTGAAAACTCGATTACGTGTTTCATTGGAATATGCGTCTGAATTAAAGTTAATAAACGTTCTAGCTGCTCAGCGGATAACGCTGTCGGTGTGCCACCACCTAAAAAAATCGTTTGAATTTCTTTATAAGCAGCTGGATTTTTTGAAACAGCTAATGCCATCTCCTTTCCTAGACTTTCAATATATTCATCAACTGGCTGATTTTTAAAGAATACTTTATTAAAATCGCAATAATTACAAATTTGATGACAAAATGGAATGTGTATATATACACCTGTCGTCATAGTTCAACTTCCTCTCTACATGTAACACTTTTTTTAGTTTAGCTGATTTACACAAAAACATACAGTAAACACCTGCTTTTATATGAAGAACAAACAAAAAAAGAGAGATCATGTACTGACACGACCTCTCCTCTGTTTACAGGTAGTTCTTTATTTGAATTTTTCTACTTATCACCTGTAGCTCATTGACGAATCTGTTTAAAATGGAGCTAAACCGCTTGGTGATATCTTTCATATACCATTCCAGTTAAATCCTCTTGCATTTCACTTAATTCGGCAAGTTTACTTTTCATATGCGATACATTGGTTTCTAATGCAGACAGACGCTTTTCTACACGTGCAACTAACAATTCCAATTGATCTTCATGTGTTTTCATTGTAAACCACCTCTCTTTAATTACCTTTACATTATGTATATAGTGTAAATATATTTTAACAGATTTTATCTTATCTGTATATATGCCGAAGAATAATTCGACATTTTTTGTCGAATTTCGCGTATTTTTGTCGACATTTCGTTAAGAATATGCAAATTTTATATCATTAGTGTAAAGTACTTTAAATAAATAATAACATTTTATGTCTTAATTTGTAAAATTATTTTTACTATAAGCGTCGTCTTTTACCGCATAAAATATTTACCCTAGCTACATTTTTTCAAACCATTTTCTTCAAAAAAATGATTTTGTTTTTTTAGTTCTAGTACTATCTTATTTTCATACTATTTTTTATGCAACATCCATCTTTTTTTATTAAGATAATTGGTAAAAAAGATATTGCTTTATTTTTCCATCTAAAGACATCTTAACTAGCTCTATTTTCACTTTCTGTAAAAATACATTTTCATCTATATCTATAGTCTGATTTCCAATTCGACAATAATAGATGAATTCAATTATTATTTATTTGGAAATTCACCTGCTTACTAGACGAAATAGACAGTGAAAAAGTTTAAAAAAATCAAAAAATACACCTAACAATTAGTAGCTCTCTCTAATTATTAGATGCACATTCAATCTTTTAATGTATGATATGGTTTTTTAAAAACGGTATGCGCCTCTTTTTCATCATCTAAGCGTTCATAGAACTCTGAACTATAAGGTAATTCCAAATCATTCATTTCCGCGTCTTCCACACAAGCAATTAATACGTCATATCCTTCTAAATCTTTCGGCCAAAAATTATTTTTAGTATTTCCCTTCTCTAATGTTAGCGTAAGTGCATCTCTCAACTTTTCTAATCCTTGTCGGTTCCCTATAATATACGCTTCATCATGCCAACTATTTTGGGCATAAATATGGCATTTCGGATACTTATTTTTATTCATTAGCTCCTCACGTTTCTTCTTTTTTTAAAAAACAGCGAACACCATTTTATATGAAATGGTGTTCGCTGTTTTAGTTTATTTCTTCGGTTGGTCGTCGTCCATTTTCAATACAGCCATGAATGCTTCTTGTGGAACTTCTACCGATCCAACTTGTTTCATACGTTTTTTACCTTCTTTTTGTTTTTCAAGAAGTTTACGTTTACGTGAGATATCTCCACCGTAACATTTTGCTAATACGTTTTTACGCATTGCTTTGATTGTTGAACGTGCCACAATTTTTTGTCCTACTGCCGCTTGAACAGGTACTTCAAATTGTTGACGTGGAATTAATTCTTTTAATTTTTCTACGATGACTTTACCACGATCGTAAGCAAAGTCTTTATGCACGATGAAACTTAGTGCATCGACTTGTTCTGAATTTAGTAAGATATCCATCTTCACTAGTTTTGATGGGTTGTAACCAATCAATTCATAGTCGAATGACGCATAACCTTTTGTTGATGACTTCAATTGATCGAAGAAGTCATAAACAATTTCAGATAATGGTAGTTCATACAGAATATTTACACGTGTTGTATCAATATAATCCATTGTTAAGAAGTTACCACGTTTACGTTGGCAAATCTCCATTACTGCACCTACATAGTCATTCGGAACCATAATACTTGCTTTTACATACGGCTCTTCAATTGACATGATTTTTTGCGGATCTGGCATTTCAGATGGATTCGCTACTTGTACTTCTGTACCGTCTGTCATCTTTACATGATAAATTACAGATGGTGCTGTTGTAATTAAGTCGATATTGAATTCACGTTCAATACGTTCTTGGATAATCTCCATGTGTAGTAATCCTAAGAAACCACAACGGAAACCGAAACCAAGTGCTTGCGATGTTTCAGGCTCGTATTGTAGTGCTGAGTCATTTAGCTCTAATTTTTCAAGTGCTTCACGTAAATCAACATATTTCGCTGTATCAATTGGGTACAGACCACAATATACCATCGGGTTCAATTTACGATAACCTTCTAATGGTGCTGCTGCTGGGTTTTTAACGGATGTAACCGTATCACCGACACGTGTATCTCCTACATTTTTAATAGAAGCTGTTAAATAGCCTACATCACCAACTGTTAAGAAATCACGCGGCGTCATATGTGGTGTATGAACACCTACTTCGATTACTTCGAATTCAGCATTTGTTGCCATCATACGAATTTTATCACCAGGTTTTACAGTACCTTCTGAAATACGAATCGAGATAATAACACCACGATACGAATCATATACAGAGTCAAAAATTAGCGCTTGTAGCGGTGCTTCTGGATCACCTTGTGGCGCTGGTACTTTCTCAACGATTTGTTCTAAAATCTCTTCAATTCCGATACCTGCTTTTGCAGAAGCTAAAACAGCCTCTGAAGCATCTAAGCCGATTACATCTTCAATCTCACCACGTACACGTTCTGGATCGGCAGAAGGTAAATCAATCTTATTAATAACAGGTAAAATTTCTAAATCATTATCTAGCGCTAAATAAACATTAGCTAATGTTTGCGCTTCGATTCCCTGTGCTGCGTCCACGACTAAGATGGCGCCTTCACAAGCTGCTAGACTACGTGATACTTCATATGTGAAGTCGACGTGTCCAGGTGTATCAATTAGATGGAATGTGTACTGTTCGCCATCTTTTGCTACATAATTTAATTGTACTGCATTCAATTTAATCGTAATACCGCGCTCACGTTCTAAATCCATTGAGTCCAATAACTGATTTTTCATTTCACGCGCAGTTAATGCTTGCGTCTGTTCTAAAATTCGGTCAGCTAATGTAGATTTACCGTGGTCAATATGCGCAATAATAGAGAAATTTCGAATATGTTCTTGTCTTTTTAATAATTCTTCTCGATTCATGCATTCCACTCCTATTTAAACTATTTGAATTATATCAGTCAAAAGGCTATATTGGCAATGAAAGTTCGTGAACTACTGTGAAAATAAAGTTTTTTATTTATAAGTTATTTCAAAATAATAGTTAGTTCGGGTTCTTTTTCTAAATTTATGTAGAAAATTTGTAAAAAAAAGCTTGTCAAGTAAATATTCTTTCCATTTCTCTCTTGATTTCAGGAGTATTTGTTTGCTATAATGATGCTTGTTGTATTAGATACAGACACAGTTGAGAATTTACTCATCTCGAATCTTTATAGGAGGTGAATTTCATGCCAAATATTAAATCTGCAATCAAACGTGTTAAAACGACTGAAAAAGCTAAAGCTCGTAACATCGCAATCAAATCTGCAATGCGTACAGCTGTGAGAAAAGCTGATGCTGCTTTAATCGCTAAAGAAGAAAACGCTGCTGAATTATTATCAGCTGCAGTTAAATCTCTAGACAAAGCTGCTTCTAAAGGCTTAATCCACAAAAACGCTGCTTCTCGTACGAAAGCTCGTTTAATGAAAAAAGCTTAATTCTACCTTGTGTAGAATTTAAAGGGCTGATGCTTATCGCATCAGCCCTTTTTTAATTTAGATTGTGTGTGTGATTCCTTCTTTCACAGGTGGTTGATTTTCCATAAATTGAATTTTATAGATATAATGCCATTTCTTTTGATTTACTTCACCTTTCAATTCATATCCTGCTATGGTTACTTTTTCATAATGAACTTGCTCACGTGCCAGTTCTTCATATACTTCCCGCGCAATTTGATATAAATCTTCCCTCGACATGCCCGTCATATCGATATCAATCGCAATAACAGCTGGTTCTTCTAACTGTTCCTCTTTCGAACTTAATTGAATGGTCTCCTTTTTAGTACGAATAGTAGCTGAAACATGCTTAACATTTGGAACCTTCGTTGCAAGTGTTTGTTGCAACTCATTACTCATTTGAACAGATACTTCTTTACTTTGTTGTGGATCATAGCTCTGTTCTTTTAATGTATCACTCAATACTTCATACCCACGTCCATTTTGAATTTGAAACGTATATTTTTGTTTCGCATCATCACGATTTTTCACAGTAAACTCATACATATCACGTTTCCGCTCATATTTTCCATCCTGTACCTCTAAAGCTTCTTTTGGGTAATTTTTATTTAAGTATGTTTCTAATTCAATTGCTGCACGATGTTTTGCAAGTGGATTACTTGTATAATAGTTTACAATCCATAAACCGACGACAACTACTGCTAGTACAATCCATGTTACACGCCATCCTTTACTCATCTTTTTTTACCCCCTTCTATACCTTTTAACTTATACCCCCTTTCAATAAAAAAATTCCATTTTATACAAAAAAAAGAGAAATCACTATGAATAGTAATTTCCCTTTTAATTAATTGGATAATGGTCTCATTAAAAACAGTTCTAAATAGCGTTCGCGTCTACCGCTCATTGATTTTAATTGAAGATCTACTTCACTTAAACCGTATAATGCTTTTAAAAGATGCGTGTCCTTTACACCACGACGGTCTTCTACAATACGTTTTACGCGGTATGGATTCACCTTTAAGGTTTTTGCAATTTGCTGTGCATGATAACCTTTAGAAAGTAAATAATACACATTCGACATGAGGCGGACTTGTGAAGCAAGCAATGCAACGAGTGCAATCGGCTCTTGTTTTTGGCGAATTAAATCATGATAAATAGAGATTGCAGTAGAAACATCACCTGCAATATAAGCATTTAACAATTTAAAAGCATCTTGTTCTAATGTTTTCGCAACGAGTTCCTCTACATCTTCTAATTGAATTGTTCCTTCTTCGCCAATATAGTGACATAACTTATCTACTTCCATTTGCAAATGCAGCATGTCTAGCCCTACAAGTTCAATTAGCTTCTGTATCGCTTGTTCGTCGATTTGCTTTTGACGTGAGGATACTTCATTTTGAATCCAAACTGCTAAATCGCGTTCTTTTGGTGCTTCTGCATGCACAACATGTGCTAATTCCTTCATCTGCTTTGTCACTTTTTTACGCTCATCTAATTTTTCATAGGGCGCAATAAAGAGTGTGATGGAGAAATCCGATGGATGACGTAGCCATAACTCTAATGCTTTTAAATCATGTGCAATTTTCTCTTTTGAATTGTCTGTTGCTTTTAAAAAGGATGCATTTTTTGCGATAATTAACTTCTTTTCTGAGAAAAAAGGAATTGTATCGGCTTCCTCCATAACATGTTGGACAGGTACTTCTTCTAAATCAAAAATCGTCGTTTCGATTTCACCTGCTTGTTCAAGTGCCTGCTTCATACGACGAATCGTTTCATCAATAAAATATGTTTCGGTTCCTGAAAGTACATAAACAGGATCGATTTTCCCTTGATTCATTTCTTTCCATAGTTGTTGGAACATATATCCCGCCTACCTTTCACATCTTTTTCAGTATAGCATTTTTTCGTGAAAGGTTGTATGACGTTTTCATGGTTGTAAATCAATTGTTGTTTTTGTCATGCGCACTTCTATCGTTCCTACCTCTGCTGTATTAAGTGCTTCAATATGTGCTTGTTGTACACGCTCCACTACTTCTTTTGCAGGATGATTATAACGATTATTCCGTCCACTTGAATAGATGACGAGCTGCGGCTTTACAGCTTGCAAAAATAAATCTGATGTGGATGTTTTTGAGCCATGATGACCTGCTTTTAAAATCGTCGTACCTTTCAAAGCATCTGGATTCTTCTCAACTAACTCTGCTTCTCCTGCTGCCTCTAAATCACCTGGAATAATAATCTTTTTGCCTTCATACGTAAGCACGATGACAATCGAGTCATTATTTCCTTCATAAACTGTATCGTAGGGCATAACATATTCCATGCGAAAAGCACCTTGTTGCCACGCTGCTCCTGCCATTTGTTCCTGAATGGGAATATGTTGTTTTTCTGCTTCATGTAAGACATCTTGCATGACCGATTTTTGAGCTGAACTTGGTGTAATATGAATTTCTTTCACCTTTACTTCTTGCATAACTTCCTCTGCGCCTTCCACATGATCCGCATCTGCATGTGTCAAAATAAGGCGGTCAATTTTCTGAATCCCCCGTCCTTTTAAATAAGGAACGATAATTTGCCTGCCAATTTCATATACTTTATCGGACTGTTTCCATGTTGTACCGCCAAATCGCAGCAACCCACCGCTATCAATCATATAAACACCACGCCGATTTGGTAACTCAATAATGGTACAATCACCCTGATCTACACTTAAAAATGTGACACGTACGTCTTCATAATGTTTTGGTTGTTCTGTTATATAAAAAGTAAATGAAAAAAAGATACCTATACTCACAAGACGATAACGCTTTTGTTCCATCATGTAAAAAAAGAAGAGAATGACTAAAAATAAAAAGCAAAGCATCCAAATAGCAGGTTTTCCGGGATTCCACATTTGATATGGAATCTTCTGACAGAGATAAATAAAATCTTGAACAAATACGCGAAATGGTTCATAGAGACTAAATAAAAGTTGTGAGACGAAAGGTGGTAAAAAACTACTACATAATAGCACCAAATTCGCTGGTAGAATAACAAACGAAAAAAGAGGTACGAAGATTAAATTCATAACAATACTAGCAATCGATACTTCATAAAAGTGAGCGAGAAGTAATGGTAGAACGAGTAACTGACAACTAATCGTAATCCACAGTGACTGTGTCAGCCAATTTTTGCAACGGGCTAAATATTCGGAGGATAAGACAATGGCGCTCGTCGCTAAAAAGGAAAGTTGAAAGCCTACTTGATAGATGATATTTGGTTCAATTAGAACGAAAAGAAGGAAACAAAGTCCAAGCGCACTTTCTACTTTTAGACGATGATTAAAGAGAAGCGCGCCATATAAGATGAGTACCATGATGACTGAACGCCAAACAGAAGGTGCTCCGCCTGCTAAAATAGCGTAGGTTGGGAGCGCAATCCATAATGTATAAAAGACATGTTCTTTTCGCACACCCATTCTCAGTAGCACTTGTTGAAATAAAAGACTCGTCAGTGCGACATGCAAACCGGATATAGCGAAAAGATGCGTAATGCCAAGCTTCTGATAAGCTCTTGTATCGACAGCTTCCACATCATCTTGTTGCCCAATTAATAAGGCTTTCGCTTCTGCTTGAAGTGCTTCTGGGAAAGTTTTATCAATATGCTGTTCGAGTTTTACACGTTGTTGCCATAAAAAAGCAGTGAATGGTACATTTACTTTCAATGGTTGCCACTTCGTAACTTCATAAATACCGATAGCATGATGACTTTTTAAATAATCTTGAAAATCAAATGCATATGCGTGATGTGGCTTTGTTACAGGCTTTAATTCACCTTCTACATGAAACGTTTGTTTCGCCAATGTTTGCTGTTCGAGCATTTTCTTTTCTTCTTCATGTTGAATGGTATAAACAACATAAATTTTTTGTCCATTCACATCTTCCATTAACCCTCTCACACGACCACCATTCACTTTCACAGTTGATGTCCACTTCAAGATCATCTGTTGTGGTAATTCTTTCGGAACGTCTAGCTTCTCTGTTGTGTACACGAAAAAGAATAGACTCGCGATTACCGTAAACACAATCGTAGACCAAGCTGTTTTTCTAAAAATTAACCATATAAAAAACGGAATATATAAAAATAAAAGCCTTGTCGTCTCATTTGCAGAAAGAATGGCAAGGAGGACTGACAAGGCAATATAGATTACTTCATTGAGGCTACGCTTAATCCAAATAATTGTTCCACCCTTTGTTCAAATGGAGCCAATTGTTCTGGTTCAACGCCACGAGCACGAAGCTCTGCTAACATCTCTAAATTAAGTTTTAATTTTTCATCACGTAAAAAATCAATTTTTTGTTCTTCAAACGGTACGTGGACAATATTAACGCCCGCCTGTTCAAAAAGTTCAATCGCATATGGATTGTTTTTATAATCTGTTGCGTAGTATAAATTTTTAATGCCCGCTTGAATAATTGACTTTGTACATGGTAAACATGGGAAATGCGTTACATATAAATCCGCATCTTTTGTTGGTGTACCATATTTCGCACATTGTAATAATGCATTCGTTTCAGCGTGTACTGTACGGACACAATGATTGTCAATAACATAACAACCTTTATCAATACAATGATCATCTCCTGAGATTGAACCATTATAACCGCCTGCGATAATTCGTTTATCACGAACAATTGTCGCACCTACAGATAGACGGGTACATGTACTTCTTAATGCTAGTAAATGGCTTTGTGCCATGAAAAATTGATTCCAAGTTATTCGCTCCATGTGAAATCCCTCGATTCTTTACTTTTACGCACTGCGTGTTTACTTTTATTCTACATGATGGATGAGTTGTTGCCCATAGTAAATATTATTGTACAGTAATCGATGATTTTAACTTTTCGAATGTTTTTTCACCAAAACCCGTTACTTTTTTTAAGTCATCAATGGTTTGAAATAGACCGCTTTCTGTGCGGTATGCAATAATGGCTTTTGCTTTCGCTGGACCAATACCTGTTAAAGTTTGTAGTTGTGTTTCATCTGCTGTATTTAAATTTACAAGTACTGTTTGTTCTGTCGAGCTACTTGTATTTCCTTGTGCAGTCGATGTAGCAGGTGGCGTACTTACAGGAGTGTGGTCCGTCTTTTCACCTTTTTTCGGTACATAGACAACCATTTCGTCTTTCAACTTCTCTGCAAGATTAATTGCTTTCGGATTTGCAGACTGATTATAGCCTCCTGCTTCACGAATCGCGTCCATAACACGTGCTTCCGCATCTAACTGATAAATACCTGGTTTTTTAACAGCACCTTTTACATCGACAATAATCGCTGTTGACGTAAGTTGTGTACTATTCGTTTGCTTGTTGGGGGTTTCAGTAGAAGTTGGGGGTACTTCCACAGGTTGAATAAGTGAGGTTGGCTCTTGTGTCGCTTGTAGTGATGGTTCTTTTTTCGTCCAAAGATAAAGACTGATTGCACCAATCACCAGAAGGAGTATGCCAAGATGTTTTTTATATTGTATAAAAAAAGATGGCATTGCTTGACTTCCTTTCATTCGAGGAAGTTCACATGAGCTAATGCCATCTTATCTTATTTATCCAAAAATAGGAAGTCTTTATTTTACTGCATGGAAAAAAATACGTTCTGATTCTGCTGTTGGTGCTTGTTCACTAAAGTCAGCAGTTACATGAATGTTTGTAAAACCAATCTCTTGCAACAGTTGAACATAATCATCTACCGCAAACGAACGTTGAATATGTTGTTCATCAAAGCGCTCAAAAAGATCTTCTTCTACTTCAACAAAGAATGTCATATCATGTTCGACAGTGTGCGGTGTTTCAAGAGCTTCCGTATGCCAAATATATGTGACTTCTCCATCATCATATGTAAAAGGTCCATCCATAAAAATCGTATCCATTTTATAAAGTGAATGCACATCGAAAAAGAGTTGACCACCCTTACGAAGTGATTCGTAAATGCGTTTTAGCGTCTCTTTTACTTGCGACCATTCTTGTAAATAGTTGATGGAATCAATCGGAATACAGACAACATCTAGATCCACAAAGCCATCTAACTCGTCCATCGATTGGCAGACGAGCAATGCTTGTTGGCCTTGTGTTTGTAGACGTGTATTAGCCATCATTAACATCTCTTCTGATAAATCAAGACCAGCTGCTTCATAACCCGATTGTAAAAGCATGGATAACATGACACCCGTTCCACATCCTACATCTAATAATTTAGAATGCGTTGTTGCAGGTGCATGTTTTGTAATCCATTCAACATATTGATCGTATGGAATATCTTCCATTAATTGATCATAAACTTCTGCAAAACGTCCGTAACTATTCATGTGTGTCATCTTCTACATATAGCTCTGGTGCATCGCCCCATAGACGTTCTAAGTTATAATAACTACGCTCATCGCGGTGGAATACGTGTGCAACTACATCACCTAGGTCAATTAATACCCAACGTGCTGCGTCAAAGCCCTCTACACGTTTTACTGTGTAGTTTGCCTCATGTGCTTTCTCTTGAATTTCACGTGCGATTGCTTGTACTTGACGGTCTGAATTTGCATGGCAAATTACAAAATAATCTGCTAGTAATGAGATTCCTTGCATATTTAATACGACCAAATCTTCTGCTCGTTTATCATCTGCTGCTTTAAAAACAAGATTTAATAATTCATGTTCCATTAACTCGTAACCTCTTTCCTATAACAATAAGTCATTATAAAATTTAAAAGAATCTGGGAATACTGCTTGTTGTTGCTTCATTAAAAAGGCGATAGAGTGGCGAACAGAGCGCAGTGATAAATCATGTAGATTCTCTACTTCTGCTGCTTCACGCAGTTCATCAATTCCAGGGAATTTACGATTCGGCTCAATTAAATCCGCAATATAAATAATGCGCTCCAAGTTACTTGAACCTGCTCGCCCTGTCGTATGATAGCGAATCGCATGCAACACATCTTCATCTTCAATATGAAATTCTGTTTTTGCCACGTAAGCTCCAACAGGTCCATGCCATAATTCATGATGATACGCTAACAATGTAGGATCCATTTGCTGTTCTTCAATCACCTGTTTCATCCAATCGCGGTTGGCATACTTACATACATCATGTAGAATACCCGCAATCTCTGCCTTCTTTACATCTTCACCAAAACGTGCTGCGAGTTTCATCGCCGTATCAGCCACACCAATCGTATGAATATAACGTTTTTCAGGCATACGGTCTTTAATGGCTGCTAGTAGCTGTTGTCGTTCCATATAACCCTTCCTCTCGTATATAGTGTTCGACTTTCTGTGGTAACAGATAACGAACGGACTGATTATTTTTTAGACGTCTACGTAAAAGAGTAGATGATACATCGATAATTGGCGCTGCTACATGTATGACTGGTAATTCACTTTTACCCTCTGTTCCTGGGCGATCAACACCAACAAAATGAACGAGTTTAAGTAAATCCTCAATGCGATACCATGTATGAAGCGAATCGACCATATCGCCTCCGATGATAAAATAGAAATCACAATCTGGCTCGCGTTCTTTTAAAACTTGCAACGTCTCAAAGCTATACGACGTACCGCCTTTTTGAATTTCATACGGTTCAAGTTTAAACTTGGCATGATCTTCAATGGCAAGGGCTGTCATGTGTAAACGTTGTTCGCCTGTCGCACCATTCGGTTCTTCTTTATGCGGCGGAATCGCATTTGGCATAAAACGTACTTCGTCTAAGTCAAGTGCTTGTAATACTTCATTCGCCATCAATAAATGTCCAACATGTGGTGGATTAAACGTGCCTCCCATAATTCCTATTTTCTTCATCATCTTCACCCTACTTTGCTTTTGGTAATTCAATGCGACGGTTTTCGCGTTTTGGTGCTTCTTTATAAAGCACGACTGTTAAACCGATTAATTGAACTAATTCTGCATCTGTTCCTTCTGCTAATTCAGCTGCTACATCGCGCTTATCGAATTCACAGTTATCTAAAATACGCACTTTAATTAACTCACGTACGCGTAAAGCTTGTGTAATTTGCACGAGCATCGCTTCATTTACGCCGCCTTTACCTACTTGGAAAATCGGGTCTAAATGATGTGCCTCTGCACGTAAAAAACGTTTTTGTTTACCTGTTAACATAATAATTAATTTCCTCCTAAATGTGTCAACAACTGCTCTTTCACAGCTGTTGGGTCGGGACTTTGCTTCGTCCAATATTCAAAGGCAAGGGCACCTTGATGAATGAACATACCTAAACCCGATACAATCGTTGCACCCTTGTCTTGTGCTACCTGTAATAAAGGCGTCATTAATGGATTATACACAATATCTGCAACAATTGCTGATGATTTTAACTTTTCAAGTGAGAAAGGTATCGTCACCTGACTATTTTTCATACCAGCAGGTGTTGTTTGAATCAGAATCGCGTACTCATCCAATTGTTCACTTGCTGTATTTAACGAAATCGCTTGTGCTGGAATTGTTAATTCAGCGCAAATTTGCTGTGCTTTTTCAACTGTACGATTACAAATCGTTACATCTGTATAGCCTATTGACTCAAGTGCAAACGCAATTCCTCGCGCTGCACCACCAGCCCCAATCAACAATACCTTTTCATGTCTTTTCGCATCGCCAATGACTTCTTCTAACGAACGAACAAATCCTAAACCATCTGTATTGTAGCCCTTTAAACGTCCATCTTCTAAGCGAACAACCGTATTGACTGCGCCCATTTTTTCAGCTGTTTCATCTAAAGCATCTAAAAATGGTCGAATTTTTTCTTTATGTGGAATCGTCACATTAAAACCGCTAATTCCAAGTAATTTCATCGAAGCAACAGCCGCTTCTAAATCTTCTTCTTTCACATGAATCGGCAAATAAGTCGCGTCGATTCCGAGTTGTTGAAACCATTCATTATGCATCATTGGCGATAAAGAATGTCCAATTGGATCTCCAATGACTGCGTACCACTTTTTCATGTCAAAATACCCCCTAAATGAGTGACGGACGAACTTGTACTTCTACGCCTTCTGGTGCATAAGCTGCAATCACGACATTTGGATCTTGTACAGTAATCCAACCTAAACCTGAAAAGACGATATCTGTTTTACCTTCTTTAATCGAAAATTCATGACGTACTAAACGAGGAAGTTGGTCGATGAATTCAGCAGTTGGTGGTGCTAATAATTCACCTTTGTGATTCTCATACAATTCATCTGCCTTTTCTAATTTTGTACGGTGAATTGTTAAATCATTCGCTACATAAACTGTGAAGGCTGAACGCTCTCCTTTGATAAAGTCAAAACGTGCTAATGCACCTACAAACAATGTTTGCTCTGCATTCAACTGGAATGTTTTCGGCTTGATTTCTTTTTTTGGCATAATATATTTTAATTCAGATGAATCTAAATGATGTGCCATTTGATGATGATTAATAATTCCTGGTGTATCATAGATTCCTTTTTCGTCATCCAGTGGAATTTCAATCATATCAAGCGTCGTTCCCGGGAAGTGTGATGTTGTAATCACATCGCCATGCCCTGTAGCCGTCTTAATAATGCGATTAATGAATGTTGACTTCCCTACATTCGTACAACCTACCACATATACATCTTCTCCACGTCGGTATGTGTCGATTGCTTCCATCGCTTCATCCATACCAAGACCTTTATGTGCACTCACAAGTAATACATCAACTGGTTTTAAGCCTAACTTCTTCGCTTCTTGCTTAATCCAATGTACCACTTTTTTCTTATTCACAGACTTCGGCAATAAATCCACTTTATTCGCAATTAATAATACTGGATTCGAACCAACGAATCGGTGTAAACCTGGTAACCAACTACCATTAAAATCGAAAATATCAACGATTTTTACGATTAGACCATTCTGTGTACCTAAGCCATTTAAAATGCGTAAAAAATCATCATCTGTTAAAGAAACAGGTTGAATTTCGTTATAATTTTTCAAACGGAAACAGCGTTTACAAATTACGTCTTCCTTTTCTAATGAAGATGCAGGTGCATAGCCCGGTGCTTTTGGATCCTCTGTTTGTATTTCTGTTCCGCAACCAATGCAGTGTAACTTTTCTTCCATTATGATTGTTCCTCCCAAGTTGGTATTCCTTTTTTGTCTAAATACTTATAGACTCTTTTTTCAATCGCACGATTAAACTTCGTCACAAAACCATCTGAGTTCGCGACTGGTTTGACAAGCATCGTATAAATTTTCATACGATTTGCGCCCATCATATCCGTTAACATTTGATCTCCTAGCATTAATACTTGATTTACGGGTAAATGTAAAGTAGATAATGCTTCTTTAAAAGCGCCTGTCAATGGCTTACGCGCACGGTAAATATAAGGCAACTCAAGCGGTTCTGCAAATTTTTTCACGCGATCTTCGGCATTATTTGAAGCAATGATGACACGAATGCCTGCTTCTTTCATTGTTTTCAGCCACTGTTCGACTTCAGGCGTCGCTAAAGCACGATCCCATTCAATTAAGGTATTGTCCAAATCTGTAATGATTCCTTTAATACCCAAAGCTTGTAACTTTTCAGGTGTTAAATCTAAAACAGAACCGACAAATTCCTTTGGCATAATTAATTTATACAAATGATGTTCTCTCCATTTTCAATTGATTTTTCATTTTACCTCATAAGATTATAACATATTACAAAAGGCTTCTCCCACCTGTATATGTGCACCTTGTTGAACATTTGGTAAAAATTCAACGGATTTTTCTTCAAATAACATTACAACGGTTGAACCGAATGCAAAATAACCAATCTCTTCGCCTTTTGCCCATCTAGTAGATGTATTGGTTAATTGAATGGTATTAACGAACATCGCACCTACTTTAATGACTGCCACTGTATCATCATATTTTGTTTTTAGTTCTGTGACCATGCGGTAGTTTCCTGAAATCGGCTTTCTACCATACTTTAAACCGGCTTGATTTACAGGATAGCTATTATTCCCTAAAATGTATTGGCGCTCAATTTGACCATCTACAGGGCTGTGTACACGGTGATAATCTGCAGGACTTAAATAGAATACAATATATTGCCCATTTTTGTAGCGCTGTGCATTGTCATGTTTACCTAGAAGCTCATCTAATTGATAAACCTGCCCTTTTACAGTAATCGATGTATTTTGTGTAATAACACCAAATGATTCAATTTTAGAATCTGCTGGACTTGTCATCACATCTAAGCGACCATCAACCGGACGAGCACTCGATTTTAGCTCTCTCGTAAAAAATTGTTGTAAAGTTGGGAAAGAATCGACTTTTTTTGAAACTTCCTGGGTATTAATATCGTATATATGGATATATGACTGGATGAATCGTTTGCTAATTTTGGAGTTCATCATTGTTTTTAAAAGATGCGATGACCACTTCTTATTCGTGAGTTCAATCGCAGTTTGGTACAGTTTCTTTTTGAGCATAATTATGCCTCCGATTTTTTTAATGATTTACAGTTGATATCTTAAAGACTTATAATAGTCTAATATTGAATAAAATTAAAGGAGTGTTGTCCATTGAATATGGTGGATATCACAGTAAAGAAGATGAAAGCAAATCTAGCGAACCTCATCACCCTTGGAAACATCTCATTCGGTGGTGCAGCGCTAATGGCTACAATCAATGAATCATACGGTTACGCGGTCTTATTTATTCTTATTGCTGCTTTGCTGGATCGATACGATGGTAAAGTCGCACGAAAATATAATCTAGAATCAGAGCTTGGTAAACAACTCGATTCGATGAGCGACATTATTTCGTTTGGTGTAGCACCTGCAGTATTAATGTATGAAGTTGAATTGACCGCTTATGGTAACTTAGGTATGGTCATCGCGGTATTATATATCGCTTGTGGTGCATTCCGACTTGCTCGATTCAATGTTACTGAATCAAATGGTTATTTCACTGGACTACCGATTACGGCTGCCGGAGCAATCTTAACCATCTCGTTTTTCTTCTCGCCATGGTTATCAACGGCTTTCTATGTCGTATTGTTCCCATTACTTGCGATTTTAATGATTAGTAATTTCTCATTGAAGAAAGTGTAAATAAAGCGAAAGTTATGCCTCTTAGGTGTGACTTTCGTTTTTTTGTTATACTATTCTATTGTATCTTCTTTCCATTATTTATACGAAAGAAAATTGAATTTGTTTCATGAAAGTTCACAAAAAAAATGAGCCACGCCTTTTCAGTACGTGACCCCATTATCTTATAAACTTTTAATTGTTTCTAATACAACTTGTGTCGAATGCTTTGCAGCTACTGGTAAAAATTCATCAAAGCTAATATTCGATTCTTTACCTGCGATATCCGATAACGCACGAATCACAACGAATGGTGTACCGAATTGATAACATACTTGTGCAACTGCTGCTGCTTCCATCTCAACAGCTTTCATTGTTGGGAACTGCTTACGAACGACTTCCACACGTACAGGATCATTCATGAATGCATCACCTGTTGTAATTAAGCCCGTCGCTGCTTGGTGTTCACCAATCTTTTGAACTGCTAATTCTGCTGCTTGCATTAAGTTTGCATCTGATTTGAATGCAGGTGGCATTTGAGGTACTTGACCAATCTCATAACCAAAGATTGTTGCATCAACGTCGTGATGGCGTACTTCATCTGAAATAACGATTGCACCTACTTCTAAATTCTCATCATATCCACCAGCTGAACCTGTGTTAATGACAACATCTGGTTTGAACTCATGTAAAAGAATTGTTGTAGACATGGCTGCATTCACTTTACCAATACCACTCTTTAAAAGGACTACATCTTTACCTTCGTATGTACCTTCTGTATATTCTGAGTTTGCAATGACTGTTGTTTTTGGATTTGAAATGGCTGCACGTAGTAACTCCACTTCTTCTTCCATTGCACCGATTACGGCAATTTTCATCGTTTGTTCCGCCTTCCATAGAAAAAATACGTTCTATCTTACATTACAGACTATTTGAAAATCCGTCAATGCCAATTAATAAGCACCTTGTAGTTGATTTAGCACTTCTACTTTTTCTGGTTTCCATCCTTTTTTTGCTACCCATTTTAAAGATACACGATATTTTTTCGTTTGATCTTTTGAAGATACTGTGATAATTGATGCATCTGCTGATCCATTACCTTTCGCATACCAAAGAATCCAGTCTTCTTCTTTAAGACCTGTAATATTTTGAACAGCTTGTAATTTTTCATTCCAGTCAACTGTACCCGCACTATAACTTGATACGTGCATTGTTGTACCATCATCTTGTTGCGCTGTTTTATATGGCTTCCATTCCTTATCTTCAATTACTTCATCAACAATTGCCTCATCTGATTTTGATACTTTCACCGTATCACTTTTTTTCAGTTCTTCCACATCTTTTACGACAGTTGGTTTAACTGTTTTTTTCTTTTTAACAGGTTCTTCCTCTTTAGGCGTCTCTTTTTGGGGTTGAGCTGTTACAGCTTCTTTTTCTGGCTCTTTCGCCTTTTGTTGTTCTTCACCGCCCGAAAAAATAATACCAGCTACTAAAATAATTAAACCGACAACAAGTGCGATTAAATAATTTAAAATACGGTCGCCTTTTTGTTTACTCGTCATATGTTTTTTTGAACGATATCTTCTTTGTTCTTCCATACTTTCACCTCTTAGTTACCGTCATAATAGCATATTTAATGAAAATATGCTTTCTGTTTGAATACGTTGTTAGCAAATTGAAATATTTTAAAGGTTGCATAACATATTTTACATTCATAAGACGTTTTTTTAGATAAAGAGTTCTTTATTAAAAAAGACTGAGACACGCGTGTTTAAAACACAATTGTCCCAGTCTTTTTTCTATTACTTCTTATTTAATCGATACGATACGAACGTCCATATCGCCACCAGGTGTATTGATTTTTACTACATCATCAACCTTACGACCTAGTAAAGCTTTAGCGATTGGTGAATCGTTTGAAATACGTCCTTCGAATGGATCTGCTTCTGCTGAACCAACGATTGTGTATTCTTCTTCATCTTCGTCTGGAAGTTCTACGAATTTTACTGTGCAACCGATTGTTACTGTATCGCGTGCATCTGAACCTTCTTCGATAATCATCGCATTACGAATCATTGTTTGTAATAAAGAAATACGTCCTTCTACAAAACCTTGCTCATCTTTTGCTGCATCGTATTCCGAGTTCTCAGAAAGGTCACCGAAACCACGTGCGATTTTAATACGTTCTACAACCTCTTTACGTTTTGTCGTAATTAGGTACTCTAATTCTTCTTCTAATTTTTGCTTACCCGCTGCTGTCATTGGGTATTGTTTTTCGTTAGACAATACAATCCACTCCTTAAGTACGATATAAAAATACTATGTCGCCATTCGTAACGAACGCGACATAGTGATTTCTCATTAACTTCTGTTAATCATTACCATGATATTACACAATGGTGTCAGATTCAACAATTGTTTTTATTTTTGTAACCATTAAATCGATTGCGACTTCATTTTGACCGCCTTCTGGGATAATAATATCCGCATAACGCTTCGTCGGTTCGATGAATTGATTATGCATTGGACGAACAACTGATAGGTATTGTTCAACAACTGAATCAATTGAACGACCACGCTCATTAATATCACGTAAAATACGACGAATGATGCGTAAATCTGAATCGGTATCAACGAATAATTTAATATCCATTAAGTCACGTAAACGTTCATCTGCTAATACAAGAATACCTTCTAAGATAATTACGTCTTGTGGTTCAATATGCTCTGTTTCTTTTGAGCGTGTATGCAAAGCATAATCATAGATTGGCTTTTCAATTGGCTCACGATTCAATAACTTTTCAATATCTGCAATTAATAAATCGGTATCGAATGCATTTGGATGGTCATAGTTTGTTTCAAGACGTTGTTCAAACTCCAAATGACTTTGATCTTTATAATAATAATCTTGTTCAATCACGACAAGGTTATGGTTTTTAAATACTTCATGAATTGCATGTGTCACACTCGTTTTACCAGAGCCTGAACCTCCTGCAATTCCAATGACAACCGGTCTCTTTTTTGTCATCTTAGCGCATCTCCTTACGAATCATATCATGTGCATTCACTTTATGCTCACATTTGAAACGAACAATTTGTAGTGGATGTCTTGCTGCATCCAATGATTCGCCTTGTTCATCAAAGATTTCTTCTACAACGATTGTAAAGTTCTCAATCGCTGGACCGAAGAATTCGATTTCGTCGCCTGGTTTGAAGTAATTACGTTGTTGCAATGTAACCATTTGTGTTTCTTCATCGTAATCAAGTACCATACCACAGAAGTCGTAGTTTGTTTGTTTACCATGAACGCCAAACATTTGTTGTTCATAACTTGGTTCGCCTTCGAAGAATGAAGAAGCTGTTTCACGATTTGCACATTTATCTAATTCTTCTAACCATTCACGTTTGATGACAAAGTTTTCTGGGTCTGCACAATAAGCATCAATTACTTTACGGTACACCGTTACAACTGTTGCGATATAGTGAATTGACTTCATACGACCTTCTACTTTTAATGAGTCGATGCCTAGTTCGATAATTTTTGGAATCGATTCAATTAACTTTAAGTCTTTTGGACTCATCGCAAATGCTTCTTGTCCTTCTTCGAATAATGGCTTTTCTTCGCCATCTTCTACCGCATATAAATCATAATCCCAACGACATGATTGGCAGCAACCGCCGCGGTTTGAGTCACGCGCTGTCATATGGTTTGATAATACACAACGTCCTGAATAAGCGATACACATCGCACCATGTACGAATGATTCGATTTCGATATCTACTTTTTCTTTCATTAATTGAATTTCTTCAGCACCTGTTTCACGTGCTAATACAACACGTTCTAAGCCCTGTTCTTTCCAATATTGAACTGCTTTCCAGTTCGATAGAGATTGTTGTGTACTTAAATGGATTTCAAGCTTTGGTGCGACTTCTTTACATGTTTCGATAATTAATGGGTCAGCTACGATAATTCCTGTAATGCCAACGCCTTCTAATGCTTGTAAATAATCTTCTAAACCGTCCATATTTTCATTATGCGCAAAAATATTTGTTGTTACATAGATTTTCGCACCATAACGGTTAGCAAATTCAACACCTTCTGCCATCTCTTCGATTGAGAAGTTCCCTGCATTTGAACGTAGTCCAAACTCTTGTCCACCGATAAATACCGCATCTGCTCCATAATGTACGGCAATTTTTAATTTTTCCAGATTCCCAGCAGGTGCTAACAGTTCTGGTTTCTTCGTAATGACACGCTTGCCATCAATGATTTCTGAAATACGATCATTTATAATAGTCGTCATGTTACGTCTCCTCCTAATAAACTGTTTCTTTGAAGTAGAATCCAGTATCTAACGGACGTAATTCTGGTTGAATCTCTTCAATTTTTTCAAGTAAGTCTTGCTTCATATCTTCGTATGCATCTTCTGACTCCATGTACGCATCAATCGCTTGACGGTAGCAAGCTGTTACTTCAACTGCATAGTCATCTGAGCATAGAACCGAATCAAATTTAAATGAATCAACGCCTGCTTCAAATAATTCATTCAGTTCATCAATAATACATACATCATTCGGACTGTAAATGTGTGTACCATTTAAATCTTCATAGATTGGGTATTTATTTTCACGTTCTTTATCATGTAAAAACATATTTTTCGCTTCTTTACGATTTTCAACTTCCATCGCTTTATCTTGGAATAAGAAGTAGTTGCCTAAAAGCGGACGTTTTGATTGGAACATACATGTCATACCATGCACAAGTACTTCAATCTCAACTTCTGCGTTTTCTTTAATCTCTACAACTTCTTCCATGCTTAATTCACGAGCTAAATACGCGCGTGTTGCACCGCGTTTACCCCAGTAATTCGCTTGGAACCAGTTTGTAGAAATTGTTTCTGCATCCCAGTGAAGTGGAATTTCACAATTTGCTTCTCGGCGTGCAATAATAACAGCTGGATCGCCGAATACGATACCGTCTACATGTAATTCCGTTAGTTTTTCCATATAAGGAGCTAAATCATCGACACGATCATTATGATAAATCGCGTTCATTGCAACATAGACTTTTTTGCCTGCTGCATGAATCATTTTTGTTGCTTCTGCTACTTCTTCAATTGAAAATTCGCCTGCTAAACGCAAACCAAATTTTTGTTCACCAATTAAAAAAGCATCTGCACCAGCTTCAATCAAACGTGCTACGTGTTCAACTGAATGGGGTGTTACAAGTAATTCTGGTTTTTTCATGTTGGTCACCTCTTAATACAAATCAATAAACCATCGCCTACTGGGAAGAAAGTTGATTGATATTGCTCATTTTGAATAATCCATTCCGCAAATTGATGAAGGTTTCGAATCATCGTTCTTTTACGTTTTGGTACATCTTTCATGTCTAAATCTGATAGACCGTGCATATACATATTATCAATGTATAAAATGCCCCCTTGTTTGACAAGTGGACTATATTGATCAAAGAATTTTTGATATTGGCCTTTTGCCGCATCAATAAAAACAGCATCAAAAGATGGATATTTGCTTGCAATGTCCACTTCTAACGCGTCACCCTCGATTAATGTGATATTTTCTTTTACATCGGAACGTCCGATAAATGCTTTTGCATATTCAATGCGTGCTTCATCTCTTTCAATCGTTACAATATCAACATTTGGTACAGCTTGTGCCATACGAATTGCTGAGTAACCAATCGCGCTACCTACTTCTAAAATTGATTTCGGTTGTTGAATTCTTAGTAACTGTAATAAGTTTTCAATCGCTGAAAGCTGCATAATCGGTATGTAATTTTCAGCCGCAAACTGTTCCATTTCAATTAAAAGTTCATCTCGTTTAGGTATGAAGGATTGAATATAGGCATCTGAAATTTCCATCTGCTATTCCTCCTTAATTATATACAAAACACACTTTATCCTAACATAAAAGTATTTTAAAATCTAGATTTCAACCTTGCAAATCCATAATTTCATGCTTTTTCGACAAAGTTTTGAAAAGAAAACAACATTAAAAAAATCTAGACGATGTTCATTCATCATCTAGATTTTTATATTAACGCTATCTATGAGGCTAAAATAGCATCATTATTTTTGCGATTTGATGTACTTGGCTACATTATTTTGATGCTCTGAATACGTTTCAGCAAAGTGATTATTACCATCTTTATCTGCAACAAAGTATAGATATTTTGTTTTCGCAGGGTCAACCGTTGCATCAAGTGATGCACGTCCTGCATTCGCAATTGGGCCTGGTGGTAGACCTTTATTCAAGTACGTATTATACGGGTTTTTCACTTCTAGATCTTTATACAGCACGCGGTCTTTATGCTCACCAAGCGCATATAAAACGGTTGGGTCTGTTTGAAGTGGCATACCTTGCTCAATACGGTTATTGAATACACTTGCAATCGTTTCACGGTCTGTTTGTGCTGTCGCTTCACGTTCAAGAAGTGAAGCAAATGTTAAGAACTCGTGCGGTGTCATGCCTAATTCTTTTAATTGCGGTTCATATGAACGAACAATCGCATCTGTTTGTGCAATCATCTTTTCAACAATTTCTTCTAAAGTTGGTTTCTTCGTGAAGAAATCATACGTAGATGGATATAAGTAACCTTCTAACTTGTAGCGAATATCTTTTCCATTGATATCTTTCGTTACTGTTTCTGGATACTTCGCTTTCATCTCTTTAATGAATTTTTCATTCGTTACGAGTTTCATAAACTCTTTTGATGTATAGTCTGTATTTTTCGCGATAATATTACCAATTTGATCGAGCGTTAATCCTTCTGGTATCGTAATTTGTAAATCTGCTTTACGATATACTTTACCCGTTTTTAACGATTTGATAATATCATCAATCGACATAGATGGTGGAATTTGATACGTTCCAGCTTGGAAACCAGAAGCATTTTTAAACTTTGTATAATATTTGAAGATTTTCGCATTACGAATAACGCCTTTATCTTCTAAAGTTTGTGATATCGTATCAATATTCGAACCGATTGGCAATTCGATTTTTACTGCTTTTTTATTATCTGGATCTACTGGTTTTAAAGCATTTGAAATATAAAAATAACTACTAATACTCCCAATTAATGCAATAGCAATAATAGCGATTCCCACGTACATCACAATTTTTCGGACTATTCTTTTTTCATGGCGTTGCTCTTGTAATCTCTTTAATTGATCATCGGGCAATTTTGGATCCACACATAATCCTCCTTCATATCACTCTCATCCTGACTCTTATGTAAAGTCACAACATGTTCATATTACTTGATTCTCTCTTTTTTTTCAAAAATATTTTATACGATTCAAAAAATCCGCCCCTATTATCTGCACTTTTCATAAGCACAAAACAATATTGGACGGACTTTCTTTTACAGACTCATAATTGTATTGACTACTTCTTCAATCATTGCCCATTCTTCTTCAGTTTCGATTTCGTATAATTGCTCGCCGCTACCATCTTCATTTTCGATGACTTCTGCTGCTTCAATTTGAATATCGTCTTCTTCTGTATCTTCATAAAACACGATATACGTTGAATCTGAATCGTCTGGTTCAATGCGCGTTAGAATCGTATAGACAACCTCATTGCCATCTTCATCTAATTCCGTAAAGAATTGACCACTATAATCTTGAGACATGAACATTCACCTCGTTTTGTAAGGACTATTCTTCTTCGTCAGCTAGCTCAGATAAGACGCTCTCGATGAATTCCCATTCTGCATCTGAATCGCTCTCGATTCCAACTAAACGGTCGCCTTCTTCGTCTTCTACAACGATTGCTGCTTGTACTTCTACAGGCTCGTCTGAATCGCTATGTTCTGCAAAAAGAACGTATTCTTTTTCGAATTCTTCTGAGTATACGCGTGTGATGACAGCATATACGATTTCGTTTCCGTTTTCATCAATTGCTACAATATGTTCATGGTTGTGTTCTTCTGACATATTAAAAGCCTCCCTTATGGTTGTTGAAATAGTGAATTATTCTTCGTCGTCTAATTGCTCAAGAATGTCTTCTAAGTAAGCCCATTCTTCTTCTGATTCGATTGGTTGTAATTCGCCATCTTCACCATTTTCTGCTGGTGTGAATGATGAAGCCATGATTTGTACATAACCTTCTTCATCCTCTGAACCGATTTCGCTGTATAATACGAAGTTTTTACCAAATTCTTCTGATTCTACGATTGTAAGAATCTCACAAAGAATTTCGTTCCCTTCCTCGTCTACTACTGTAATTGTGTTTTGTTTTTCATTTGTCATACTCTCATTCTCCTCTAAAAAGATTTGCGGTCTAAATATCCTTGTAAAATCATACTTGCAGCCATCTTATCAATGACCTTTTTACGATCTTTACGACGAACATCCGCTTCAATTAGCACGCGTTCTGCGGCCATCGTTGTCAGTCTTTCATCCCATAGTGTAACGGGAAATCCAAACTCCTGCTCTAACAGTGTAGCATAACGCTGTGATGCTTCTCCACGCGGACCCACTGTATTGTTCATGTTTTTTGGAAAACCAACGACAAATTCCTTCACATCGTATTGTTTTACGAGTTCACGAATTCGTTCCATACCAAACTTTTCATTCTCTTCGTCGATTTTAATCGTTTCAATCCCTTGAGCAGTCCAGCCAAGTGCATCGCTTACAGCTACTCCGATTGTTTTAGAACCGACATCTAAACCCATTACTCTCATTATTTTGCCTCGTTATTCTTTTTAATATAAAATTTCACAAGCTCTTCTAAAATTTCATCTCGTTCAAGCTTGCGAATCTTTGTACGAGCATCTTGATGACGTGGAATATATGCCGGATCGCCCGAAAGCAAATAACCCACCATTTGATTGATTGAGTTATACCCTTTTTCTTCTAGTGCTGCATGAACATGAAGCATCGTTTCGCGAACTTCTTGTTCCATAGGTTCTTCGGGAAAATTAAATTTCATCGTTTGATCAAACTTACTCATGCTAAGCACCTCACAGTAAAGTTAAGTAGTGTACTACTCTTTCAACTAGTATAACTTATTCCCTGTTCGTTTGAAACTCATTTTGCCCATTCGCTATGAAATAATTACTAGTGGCAAGAAAATAAGGTTTAAAAAGCATTGTTTTCCTGTTTGTTCCACCGTTTTTGGCTACTTATTTTTATAACGTCATCTGTTTTTACTACATCATAGAAAAAAGCCAGTTCTCAAACAGTTGCCTAAGAACTGACTTCTTCTATTCATTAATTATTTTGCTAATGTTTCATAAACAGATGCAAGTGCTGCATCCAGTTGATTCGCATCTTTTGCACCAGCCATCGCCATATCTGGGCGACCGCCACCTTTACCACCACATTGTTCTGCTACTGCTTTGACAATGTTTCCTGCATGGTATTCTTTTCCTGCGATTTCTTTTGTTACACCTGCACATAGCATTACTTTATCGTCTGCTACTGCACCTAAAACGATCACCGCATTTGACATTTTCGCTTTTAAATCATCCATTAGTTGACGTAATTGGTTATTATCTTTCGCTTCTACGCGTGTTGATAATACTGTTACACCATTGATGTCTTTTGCATTCGCTAGAATATCACCTGCTTGTGCTGCTGCCATCTTCGCTGATAATGATTCATTTTCACGTTGTGCATCTTTTAAATCATGTTGTAATGATTCAATACGTGCTGGTACGTCTTTTGGATTTGATTTTAAAGCGTGTGCTGCTGCTTCTAATGTGTGTTGTTCTTCCTTCACTGCAAAGTATGCTGCACGACCTGTTACAGCTTCAATACGACGTGTTCCAGCGCCAATACCGCCTTCTGAAACAATTTTGAATAAACCAATTTCAGATGAACGTTTTACGTGAATACCACCACATAATTCGATTGAGTAATCTGATACTTGAACAACGCGTACAACATCACCATATTTTTCACCGAATAATGCCATTGCGCCCATTGCTTTTGCTTCGTCAATTGGCATTTCTTCGATGATTACTTCGATATCATCCCAAATTTTTTCGTTTACTGCACGTTCAATTGCTTCAATTTCTTCTTTTGTTGTTGCACCGAAGTGTGAGAAGTCAAAACGTAAACGATCTGGACCTACATATGAACCTGCTTGGTTAACGTGGTCACCTAAAATATCTTTTAATGCACGTTGTAATAAGTGTGTCGCTGTATGGTTTTTCACGATTAAGTTACGTTCTTCGCGATTTACGCTTGCAATCACTTCATCTTCTACATTCATTTCACCAGACTCTACTACAACTGTATGCAATGACTGACCGTTTGGTGCTTTTTGTACGTCTTTTACAAACGCTGTGAATGCATCATTTGAAATCGTACCGTGGTCCGCTACTTGTCCACCCATTTCTGCATAGAAAGGTGTTTCAGTTAAAATCACAAGTGCTTCTTCACCTTCAGAAACAGTTTTTACTTCTTCGCCGTTTGCAACGATTGCTGTAATAACTGTTTCTGTTTGTAATGTATCGCCACCTACGAATGTAGAAGCTTGTTTTAAGTTTGCTAACACTTCTGATTGTACTTTCATTGAGTCAACATCTTGACGTGCTTCACGTGCGCGTGTACGTTGTTTTTCCATCTCAACTTCAAAGCCAGCTTCGTCCACTGTCATCCCAACTTCAGCAGCGTACTCTTCTGTTAATTCTACTGGAAAACCGTATGTGTCATATAGACGGAATGCATCTGCACCTGGAATAACCATTTCGCCTTTTTCTTTTTGCGTTGCAACAACTTCGTTGAAAATTGCTAAACCATCATTTAATGTTTCGTGGAAGCGCTGTTCTTCATTTTTAATTACACGTTGAATGAACGCTTCTTTTTCTTTTACTTGTGGGTAGAAATCTTGCATGATTTCACCAACAGTTGGTACTAATTCAAACATGAACGGTTTTTCGATACCGATTTGTTTTGCATAACGTACTGCACGACGTAATAAACGACGTAATACATAACCGCGACCTTCATTTGATGGAAGTGCGCCATCACCAATTGCGAAAGCAACCGTACGAATATGGTCAGCGATGACTTTGAATGGTGTATTTACATCTTCTTCTGTACCAAAAATTTCACTTAATTCAATTTCGCCAGGACGCATGTAGCGACGGTTTGCGAATTTTTCAATTGTTTCAATGATTGGCATGAATAAATCTGTGTCATAGTTTGTTGGAACATCTTGCATAACCGACGCAACACGCTCTAAACCCATACCTGTATCAATATTTTGCTTTGGTAGTGGTGTATATGTGTGATCTGGATTATGGTTGAATTGAGAGAATACTAAGTTCCAGATTTCTAAGTAGCGTTCGTTTTCGCCACCTGGATATAATTCTGGATCTTTTGGGTCGTTTCCGTACATTTCGCCGCGGTCATAGAAAATTTCTGAGTTTGGACCCGATGGACCTTCACCGATATCCCAGAAGTTTCCTTCTAAACGAATCAGACGTTCTTCTGGAATGCCAATTTCGTCTTTCCAAATGTTATATGCTTCTGTATCTTCAGGGTGAATCGTAATAGATAATTTTTCACCGTCGAACCCTAACCATTCTTTTGACGTTAAGAATTCCCATGCGTAATGAATTGCTTCTTTTTTGAAGTAATCACCGATTGAGAAGTTCCCTAACATTTCGAAGAATGTATGGTGACGTGCTGTTTTACCAACGTTTTCAATATCGTTTGTACGAATCGCTTTTTGTGCATTTACGATACGTGGGTTATCTGGAATAACCGAGCCATCAAAATATTTTTTTAATGTAGCTACACCTGAGTTAATCCATAATAATGACGCATCATTAATTGGAACAAGTGGCATACTTGGTTCTTGTTTGTGCTGTTTTTCAACGAAGAATTCGATATACTTACGACGAATATCTGAAGCTTTCATGTGTGTTTCCTCCTAAAATTTAAATGCGATGAAGTGCTTTTTAAACAAAATAAAAAGTCCCCATCCCTATGGAAAGGGACGAGAACTGTCAATTCGTTTTCGTGGTACCACCCTAATTTATAAAAAGTATCAAGCAACACTTTTTATCTCTTAGCACTATAACGTAGTGAACGGCAGGGATTAACTGCACTCTGGAATAGCTTTCCGTTATCAATCGTGAAGGTTTTTTCAGCCATGAAACCTCTCTCTTAACACAATCAGTATAACGTACTCTTTTCCGTCATCGTGTTCAATTATTCTACTGCTGATTATAAAATAAAGTCGCTTAACCTGTCAATGCCCGCATCCTATTAAAAGTTATGCATTCCCCAGTAACCAATCGGTTCAAATCCAATGCGCTCGTAAATCTTTCCTGCTTTCGGGTTATCGTAGAACAAACAAACTACCTTATCTTCTGCTAGTAATTCCTCACACATTCTATAAAGAAGTGCTGTCGCATATCCTCTTTCTACATAATCAGGATGCGTCGCTACACCGACAATCATTGCTGACTGCAAGTTTTCTGCAGCTGTTGAGACAACCGAAACAATTTGATCATCTTCCCAAAGCGCATACGTACGACCTGTTTGATTTTCAATCGTTCGAACCATTTGTTCCTCTGTTGTCGTACTATTCGCAAACTCTGGTATTTGTTGTAATAATGCACGGTGCTGTGGAATATCTTTTACAGTTGTTTTACGAATTGTAAAACGGTGTGGTGGCGCTTCTCCGATTAGTGCTGTACATTTTGCATAGTGCATCTTACCTGAGCGTTTAGGCGTTTTTTCAATTAAAGGATATAAAGACGTTAAAATATCGTACATACCAGATAAACCTAACAGTTGTTCATCTGTATTCACAATACGAGCGAAGCCTTCTACATCATATGTTCCTTCTGCATACATCACATACATATGGTCGTAGTTTAACAGCAGTGCAATCAACTGCTCATATTGAAATTCCCCGTAAAGTTGTTGTATGTCAGAGTCGTATCCATACGCCTCCAAGTCACCAATAATGAATAAATTCTCTGCTGGCTTTTTTCCAATCAACTGCAGTACTTGTTGATGGTCTTGTTCTGTCAATTGTCGAATCATTTCATCATCCCCTTTTAAAGTTCCAACGATTATATCACCACATGGATTAAAATGGAAATAAAAACACCTAAATCGATTTATAACAAATCAACTTAGGCGTTCTTCAATTTATTCATTTTCTAGTAACTCTTGTTGTACTTCAATTAAAAAATCACTTGGTTTACAACCATCCATACCAATCATTGGCGAGATGTCCATAAAATTGTCCATCGTTAGAACAAATGTATTGCGTTGAATCATCTCATCATTCGTTTCTTCTACTTCTACTTTTTGTTCAGTAGCTTCTTTTTCAGCAATTTGTTCAGATGTTTCACCAAGGCGCATCGCAAGTGTTGTCTGCCTTAAAACATCTGCATCATTTTGAATACCACGTAAAAATGTATCGGGTTCTCCGCACAAAATCAAAAAGTTTTTCGCACGTGTCAGACCTGTATAAAGAAGATTCTTTCGTAACATCTTTGCATAACTTCTTACAACGGGCATGATGACCATTGGGAATTCACTACCTTGTGATTTATGAATCGAACAACAATAGGCAAGTGTAATTTGATTTAGATCGGAGCGTTCATACGTTACTTCAATACCATCAAATGACACGATGACAACGTCTTGTTTTTCCGTCGTCTCTTTCGCTTTTAAAATCGAAATAATTTCGCCCATATCCCCATTAAAGACATTACTATTCGGCTGATTGACAAGTTGCAACACTTTATCACCAATACGGTACGTTGTGTCACCAAAGACAATCTCTTTCGTCTTCGCATTCTTTTTCGGATTGACAAACTCTTGAATCATTTTGTTCAATGCATCAATTCCGGCATCTCCTCTATACATCGGCGCTAGTACTTGGACATCGTGAATTGAGAATCCTTTTTTAAGCGCGGAACCAATCACTTGTTGAACGACGCTCGCAACTTGATTCGTATAGGCAGGGATAAAGGAGCGGTCTTTTGTTTTCTCGGTTAAATTCGTCGGTTGCTCTCCCATTTTCATCTGATGCGCCAACTCAATAATAGACGAGCCATCTGCTTGACGATACACATCGGTCAACTCCACCGTTGGAATCGCTTTTGAAGCGAGTAAATCTTTTAGCACTTGCCCCGGACCTACAGGCGGTAGCTGATCTTGGTCACCAACGAATACAATTTGACAGTGGTCATTTAATGCACGTAGTAATTGATGTGCGAGCCACGTATCAACCATCGACATCTCATCGACAATAATTAATTTACCACCGATTTCTCGTTCTGTTTCTTCGTCTTTATCTTGTCCATTAAAGCCAAGTAGACGGTGAATCGTCTGTGCAGGTAAGCCTGTCGATTCACTTAAACGCTTCGCGGCACGACCTGTTGGTGCAACAAGAATAATGGGAAATTCTTCGTCTTTTTTACTATATTCTTTCGGATCAAGCGATAATCCATGTAACTCTGCAAATACATCAACAATCCCACGTACAACGGTTGTTTTCCCTGTACCTGGTCCCCCTGTTAAAATCATGACCGCACTATTAATAGCTGTCTCAATTGCATGGATTTGTGTCGTCGCATAGGTCACACCAAAGCGTTCCTCTGCGTCCCCAATCCATGTGCGAATTTCAGAAAGTGGAAAGGCTGATTGTTGTTCATTCTTCTCTTTTAACTGCAAAATCTTTGATGCAATTCCCACCTCTGAATAATAAAGAGACGGTAAATAGAGACGTGTTTCTTCACCACATAACTGTCCATTTTCACCAAGACGAATAATCGCTTGTGAAATCTCTTCGTAAGTGAGTTGGATAGGCTGACTTTGTTCCAAAAGAGCTTTTGCTTGTGGAATAACCTGTTCAGCAGAGACATAGGTATGTCCTTCTGAAATCGATGCTTGATTAATAATATGTAACACTGCTGCTTCAATACGGTCTGGATGCTTTCCTTCAATTCCTAAAATAGCGCCTAAATCATCTGCACGCTGAAAACCGACACCTTCTACATCTTGAATGAGTCGGTATGGATTTTCTTGTAAGAGTTGAAGTGTATCATCTAAATAGAGCTGATAGATTTTAATTGCTAATTGTGCACCAAAACCCCATTCGCCTAATTTAATCATAATACGATCCATTCCTAGATTTTGTTGAAGTACAAGTCGCAATGTCTCTTTCTTTTCTTCATTTAAACGCGGAATACCATCCAAAGATGAAGGATCTTGAATGATGACCTTAATTGCATCCGCACCCAATTGATCGACAATGATTTTAGCTGTTCGCTGTCCGATTCCTGGGAATAAATCACTTGATAAATACGAGATGACACCTGCTTCAGTTGCAGGAATCTCTTTTTCAAATGTTTCTGCTTTGAATTGTGTGCCGTATTTCGGATGGGTTGTCATACGCCCTGTAAAACGATAGAGCGCATCCTCTACTACCTTTGGAAAATATCCAGCGACAATCACTTCTTTTTCTTGATAATCTGTATTCGTCTCTTGAATTTTCACTTTCACAATTGAAAATAAATTTTCTGCATTATGAAAAATAGAGACGACAGGTCGACCTACTACGAAAAATGGTTCATTCGCAAATAGTGAAAGATTTTCAGTCAACACTGTCCCCTCCTTTTTTATTGGTTATTCTTCTTTTGTTCAAGCATATCGTAAATATAACGCGCTTGATCAAATTCAGGTTGTAATGTGTAAGCTTGTTTTAAATGATACTGCGCATCTTTAATATTGTCTGTTGAAACTGCAAATAATACACCTAAGTTATAATGTGCATCTGCATTATTCCAATCTTCATCGATAATATGACGCAGTTCTTTTTCTGCTTCTTCAAACATTTCTAATGAACACATTAAAATCGCAAATGATAAACGAATTTGTAAATCCTCTGGTGCTAATTCTGCTGCACGCTGTAAATAAGGAAGTGCTAGTTTCGTATTCCCACTTGCTTCAAGTGATTTTCCAAGCATGAAGTAAGCATCTGCCCCTTCAATGCCTTTACGAATTGAACGCTCATAAATTTTTGCCGCTTCTTCAAAACGCTCATTATTGTAATAAAGATTCGCTAAACCATAATAAGCAGTCGCTGCATCTTCATCCAATGTAATAGCTTTTTGGAAAAAGCGCTCTGCACGTTCTGTATCATCCATTGAAGCGAGTAGATTACCGAAGTTAATGTAGCCAATCGCTTCTTCAGGATTTGCTTCGATTGCTTCAGTAAATGCTTTTGCTGCATCTTCAAAACGCTTTTCTTGCATCGCTTTGATGCCTTCTTCATTATGATTCACAAAAATCCAACTCCTATTACCCTACATATGTTAATTTTTCACCGTTTTTAAATACTTCATCAATTGTACCGCCACCGATACACTCATCACCATCATATAATACAACCGATTGTCCTGGTGTAATCGCACGTGTTGGTTCTGAGAATGTCACAGACCAATCGCCATTATCTAGTAATGTTACATCTACAGGCACATCTGTTTGACGGTAACGGAACTTCGCTGTGCAGCTAAAGTGCTTGTCGAATGTACGATTCGTTGTAAAGCTTGTTTTCACAGCCGTTAAGCTTGTTGAATATAACAAGTCGTTATGGAAACCTTGTCCAACTAATAAAACATTACGCTCTAAATCTTTACCAACTACAAACCAAGGCTCACCGTCTCCACCGATTCCTAAACCATGACGTTGACCTAATGTGTAATACATTAAACCGTCGTGTTTACCCATCACTTTACCATCAAATGTTTCCATATTACCTGGTTGTGCTGGTAAGTACTGGCTTAAAAATTCTTTGAAGTTACGTTCACCGATGAAACAGATCCCTGTTGAGTCTTTTTTCTTCGCTGTCGCAAGTCCTGCTTCTTCTGCAATTTCACGTACACGCGGTTTTTCTAAATCACCGATTGGGAACATCACATGTGATAATTGTTCTTGTGATAATTGATTTAAGAAGTATGTTTGGTCTTTATTATGGTCTACACCACGTAACATTTTCACGCCATCTTCTGTTTGTTCAACGCGTGCATAGTGACCAGTTGCAAGATAGTCGGCACCTAATTTTAATGCATGTTCTAAAAAGGCTTTAAATTTAATCTCTTTATTACACATTACATCCGGGTTTGGTGTACGTCCTGCTTTATATTCTTCTAGGAAGTATGAGAATACTTTATCCCAGTATTGTTTTTCAAAATTGACAGCATAATAGGGAATCCCAATTTGATTACATACTTTAATGACATCTTCATAGTCTTCCGTTGCTGTACATACGCCATTCTCATCTGTATCATCCCAGTTTTTCATGAAGATACCGATCACATCATAGCCCTGTTTTTTTAATAGGTACGCTGCTACAGACGAGTCAACGCCACCCGACATCCCTACGACAACACGTGTTTTTGAGGGGTCTTTTACTTCATTCATTTTCTTCTCACCTGATTTCTATACATTCGCTAATCTTTGTACAATATCTACTGTACGTTTTGCAGCTTCTGCTACTGTATCATCTGTTAGCCCATATCCGAAACTAAAACGAATCGAATTACGCAATTCTGCAGAATCTTTTCCAAACATCGCAACTAAAACATGTGATGGATCAATTGAACCTGCTGTACATGCTGAACCACTTGATACCGCAACACCAGCCATATCTAAATTGACAAGGAATGACTCTACATCCATTCCTGCAAAGCTTATATTCAATACATGCGGTAGACCATTTTCGACTTGCCCATTAACTTTAAAATGAATCCCACTCGCTGTAAAGGTGTCTACTATGATTTGTTGATATTTTTTCAACTGTATTCGTTTTTCATCCATTGTTGCCTGTGCAATTTCGACTGCCTTAGCAAACCCAACAATCCCTGGAATATTTTCTGTACCCGCACGACGTTTACGTTCTTGTTCCCCACCTAAAATAAGTGGTTGCAAAGGTGTTTGTTCACGTTGGTACAAAAATCCGACACCTTTTGGACCATTCAACTTATGCGCTGAAGCAGATAATAAATCAACTTTTAACTCGTCTACATTGATTTTTTCAAGTCCAAATGCTTGCACTGCATCCGTATGGAATGTCGCTTGATGTTCAGTTAATAATTCACCAATTTCTGCAATTGGTTGTATAGAACCTACTTCATTATTACCTGCCATAATCGTAACGAGAATCGTATCTTCGCGAAGTGCTTGTTCTACATCTGCAACTGATACAACTCCCTGTTCATTAACAGGTAAATAGGTCACTTCAAAACCTTCTGTTTCAAGCTGTTCACATGGATGTAATACCGCATGATGTTCAATTGCTGTTGTAATAATATGACGACCTTGCGCTTTTTTCGCATAGGCTGTTCCGCGAATCGCTAAATTATCTGCCTCCGAGCCACCACCCGTAAAGATGATTTCATTGTCTTTGGCTTGAATAGATGTTGCAATCACATGACGTGCATCATCTAAATATTTTCGTGCATGGCGACCAAGCTGATGGATACTTGATGGATTACCAAATACCTCTGACATCACTTCTGTCATCACTTGAATCACTTGTGGATGCATCGGTGATGTTGCCGCATGGTCTAAATAGATTTCGTTCATGAAAAAAATCTCCTTTAAATATAGAACATAAAGTTTTCATCTGTGTTTTCGTCTGTATATTTCGCTAAATCTTCCAGACTTGTGGTATCCAACACTGTTTTTACAGCATCGCGAATACGCATCCATAACTCACGTTGTGGTGGTGCTTCATTTTCGATTCCTTCTACAGGTTGAATCGGGCCTTCTAATACTTTAATCACATCTGCTGTTGAAATCAAATGTGGTGGCTTCGATAACATATAACCACCGTAAGCACCACGTACACTCTTGACTAAACCCGAGTTACGAAGTGGTGATACTAATTGCTCTAAATAAGCTTCTGATAAATGATTATCTGCGGCAATTTGACGCAGTGGAATTGGTCCTTGTCCGTACTGTTTTGCTAACTCAATCATAATTGTAAGCCCATAACGGCCTTTTGTTGAGATCTTCACTCGTATGCACCTCATCTAAATTATAAATTCTTTATCGTTAAATTATAACATATTACCACCCATCGTACTTGGTTTTGCTATACTATTATTTATTATGTAACATTCTTATTTAAGGAAAGGAGCAGATGATTATGCCGAATGAACCGCTTGCCTACCGTATGCGACCACAAAATATAGAAGAAATTGTTGGACATGAAGACGTGATTGGACCTAACACGCATCTCTATAAAATGATTCAAAAAGGACATGTACCGTCTATGCTCCTCTACGGAAATCCAGGTATTGGCAAAACATCAATTGCTTATGCTATTGCAGGAAGTGTATCTATTCCTTTCTTTGCATTAAACGCCACACGCGCTGGAAAAAAAGATGTCGAAGGAATTGTAGCGGAAGCTCATTTTTCAGGTCAAGTTATTTTATTTTTAGATGAAATTCATCGTTTTAATAAATTACAACAAGATACGTTACTGCCACATGTCGAAAATGGTTCGATTATTTTAATTGGTGCAACGACCGAAAATCCATTTCACGACGTGAATCCCGCCATCCGTTCTCGTTGTGGTGAGATTAAACAATTAAAACGACTGACAACTGAAAATCTAGAACAATTAATCCGACAAGCACTACAAGACGAAAAGCGTGGGCTTGGGCGTTATAACATTCAAATCACAGAAGAGCAAATTCACCAAATTGCACAGGCTGGGAATGGAGATGCGAGAAAAGCATTAAATTTATTAGAGTCTGTTTACTACGCTGCTGATGAAGAAGATGATGTGGCAATCGTAACAGATAAATTAGTCGCACAACTCGCTGAAAAGATTGGTTTATATGGAGATGCGAAAGGTGATCAATTTTATAATTTATTATCCGCTTTACAAAAATCCATTCGCGGTAGTGATGTCAACGCCGCACTTTATTATTTAGCGCACTGTTTAGAAAATGGTGACTTAGTGGCAGTGAACCGAAGACTACTCGTCATTAGTTACGAAGATGTCGGCTTAGCTGACCCACAAGTCGGGCCTCATGTGTTAGCAGCTGTTCAATCGGCTGAACGCCTCGGTATGCCAGAAGCACGCATTCCACTTGCGCAAGCTGTCATCGAAATGTGCCTCGCTGAAAAATCAAACTCTGCGATAAGTGCCATTGACGCGGCCATACATGATATCCATGCAGGCAAAACCGGCGACATTCCTATGCACTTACGTGACACACATTATAGCGGTGCAGCAGAACTTGGAAATGTCGGCTATCAGTACCCGCATAATACACCAATTGGTACATTCGGTGGCTGGGTGAATCAACAATACTTACCTGATGAACTTGTAACACGCGAATACTACACACCTGTTATCGCAGGTAAAGAACAACGCATGGCTACCATTTACGATAAATTAAAATCATTCAAAAAGAAAAAATGAGAAACAGCCATGCGCTGCTTCTCATTTTTCTTATGTCGTTACTTTTAAGACGGTTTTAATTTTTTGCATAATCCCACCAGAGCTATATGTGAGAACACTTCGTTTATAGAATGTCACACTAATTGTGAAGAGTAGTGCAACTGTCGCGAATAAAATAGCGAGTGAAATCCATACCGCGACATTTGAAATATCTGTCGCACCTAAACGTAATGTCATAAGCATACCTGATGTAAATGGAATATACGAGAATACTTTAATAAGTAAAGAATCTGGATTCGAAATACCTGAAAGCATCACGTAAAAACCGATTAACATAATGAATACGCCTGGCATCATTACTTGTGAAGCTTCTTCTACCTTTGATACGAGTGAACCTGCAAGCGCACCAATTAATAAGAACAGGATGATTGATAATAAGAAGAAGAGAATGACATAGATAAAGTAAGTAGCTGGTAGTTGACCGAGCATCTCTTGTAAACCATCTGTCACTGATTTCTTTGCTGTGAATTGAATGAGAATATATGCACCGACTGCTAAAATCGCAATTTGCGTTAAGCCTGTTAAAAATACACCAATTAATTTAGAGAATAAATGTGTAGATGGCTTAACACTCGCCATTAATACTTCTAATACACGAGAGCCTTTTTCAGAAGCAATATCGGTTGTAATCATTGATAAATAACTTGTGACGAATAAATAGATTAAAAAGCCCATAATATATGCAATTAGAATACCTGCTGACTTTTCTTCAGCTGTTTTATTCGATGTTTTCTCTTGTAAATCGACTTGTTTTACAACTGTATTCGTCTGTAAAATTTTCGCTGCTTGCTCAGCTGATAAATTTAATTGTTGTACACTATATACTTTTCCTGCATTTTCAGCAAGTGCATCAATTTTAGATTGAACTTGTAAATCAAGTGATTTCGCTGTTGCAAGTTCAACAGCTAATTGTTGATCTTTTGATGTTAAATAAACTGCTGCATCGTATTTTTCCTTTTTGACAAGTGCATCTACTTCTTTTTTCGATTCTTTGACAACTTTGAACTTCACTTCTTTATCCGAAGGAAATTGCTTTGCTAAATCAAGTTTTGTATCATCTACCAGTGCGATTGTTACATACTTATTGTCATCTGTAAAAATCCCTTTAATACTTGACCAGTTCACTGCTACTGCAATAATAGCTAAATATAAAAGCGTTAATAATATAAAGGACTTCGACTTAATCTTTTGAATATAAAGTTGCTTAATGAGTAGTCCAAGTTTATTCATTTGGCGCACCTACTTTCAATTTAAAGATTTCATCGAGCGACAAATAGTCCATGCTGAATTTATCCATATAAGAACCTTCACTAATCGTTTGGTATAATGCTTCACCATAACTTTCGTCTTGTAGATATAACGTGTAACCATCTCTCGTCTGCTCCACACGTTCGACACCTTCTAATACTTCAAGCTCTGGTTTTGTTTTCGCCGTACGAATACTCAGTTTGATTTTTCCGTATAGCGCCTTTAACTCTTGTAACCCACCTGTATAAAGCGAAGCACCTCTTTTTAAAATACATAAGTGGTCGCATAGTTCTTCGACATTATCCATTTGATGACTTGAAAATAAAATTGTCGTTCCTTGCTTTTTTAAGTCTAAAATCGCATCCATTAATAACTGACGATTCACAGGATCTAGCCCACTAAACGGCTCATCCAAAATTAAAAATTCTGGTTTATGAATAAAACTCGCAATCAGTTGTACTTTTTGTTGATTCCCTTTTGAAAGTGTCTCTGCTTTATCATTTCGCTTATCTGTCAGCTCAAATCGTTCTAACCAGTACTGAATTTCCGTCTTTAATTCTTTTTTTGATTTCCCTTTTAACATGCCGAAAAAGTAAAGCTGTTCTTCTACTTTCATCTGCGGATAAATGCCACGTTCTTCAGGTAAATAACCTAAAAAATCCCGCTCTAGCTTATGTACCGATTTTCCTTTCCATAAAATTGTTCCTTCTGTCGTATCTTGAAGATTTAAAATCATACGGAAAGTCGTTGTTTTACCTGCACCATTTTGACCGATTAATCCGAAGACTTCTCCTTCATTAATCGTGAAATCTAGTGCATTGACAGCAACAAAATCTTTATACTTTTTTGTTACCTGTCTCACTTCTAGTGTCATGGAACACACTCCTTTTCATGTTATCTATTTATTATACAGAATAAATAAGTAAAAAGTTTCATTTATTTCCAAAGAGGTTGTAAAAAATAAAAAGTAGGACACCGTTTACTACGATATCCCACTTTATACATCATACTTCTTGTCGCTCCTGTATAATACGTTTCGCTACTTCATAGCCACCTTTTACAACAATCGGTGAACCACCACCTGGGTGTACTGTTCCACCTACATAGTAAAGGTTATCTAATTTTAAATCATGGTTCGATGGTCTAAAGAAACTCCCCTTCCACGTGTTCGAAGCTTGACCATAGATGGCCCCTTGTCTAACAGCAAATGTATCCGCAATATAATGAGGTGGCAAAGCTTTTCTTTCAGCAATTTGTTCCTCTTTAATCCCCCATTTTCGAAGGGCATCATCCACTTGCTCTACTAAGCCATCTTGTGAAGCATAGAGATTTGCGGGTGCGTTAATCAAAACAAAAAGTGTTGGTAATCGACTTGGATCGGACGCATATGGATAACAACCATAGACACTCGGCTTACGCGCATAATTTCCTTCACGTAATGTTTTAAATTCGGCTACATAATCATTACTAAATAATAAATTATGATGATGTAAATCAACCGGCTCTTTTAACGCGATGAGTTCTACGTAAGCAGAAGTTGAAAGTTCTCGCTTCGGTATTTTTCGACCTAGTAAAGATTGCATGACATCATAATCCATATCACTCACAAAAATATCCGCTTCATAACGCCCTTTTTCTGTTTCGCAAAAGCGAATTGTATCGCCGTCCATCGCGAATTTCAAAACTGGTTCATTTAGATGAAGTTTAACACCTTGTTCGCGTAATACACGTTCAAATGTAGCCGCAATATTCGGTGGTCCACCCTCTAAAAAATAAGTTCCTTCAACTAACTCAAAATAGGCAATCATCGCAAATGTCGCAGGTGTTTCATATGGAGAAGAACCGATATACGTCGCAAAGCGATTGAATAACTGTCGAATTTTCTTATTAGGGAAATAGTGACCTAAAAATGCATCTAATGTTTGAAACGGACGTGCTGCCATTAAATTTTTCATTAATGAAGCCTTTGTATAATCTTTTACATTAAAGAATGTTTTATTTAAAAAAGCTTTTTCACTTAGATGAAATAGACGTGTAATCTCTAAAATAAAAGCTGGATAATTTTCTGCACTCACTGGATCAATAAGCGCAATTTGACGCTGCATCTCCGCTACGTCTGTTGTAAATGTGATTGTGGCATCTTTAAAGCGATGTGCAGTCGGTTGTTCCACTCGCTGAAATGGTAAGGCTTCTTTTGGCTGTACAAAAGGCGCTAGTACATCCCAAAAGTAACGTGGCATTGTAAGCGTGTTGGGACCAAAATCAAATGTATGCTCACCGAGTTGAATTGATTGCATCTTGCCGCCTAACCAACTATTTTTTTCGAAAACTTTCACATCGTAATGCGTACTTAATGTGAGTGCAGTCGCTAAACCACCTAAACCACCCCCCACCACAATCGCTGTCGGCTTCATAATATACGTCCTTTCCAATAAGTATTTTTTTGTCTAACTGTTCGAATCATTGTTGTGATGAGTAATACACAATAAACGATGGCACTAACAGGCATAAGTAGCGTATAGATATTCAACTTTTTCGCAAGTAAATCACTAATTAAACGCATGAGTGTAATACAAACGAGCGGCACTAATAATACATACTTTGTTATAAAAACCCCATAGATTGCCAAACCTACTGGACTGACAAAGTAAAGAAAATAGAATACGACTAAAAAAATGCCTGTTAGATAAGAATGATTAATTCCTCTAAAACAGTTTTTTTGAAACCCTTGCCATGTTTCTTGGCGATTCGCATACATCGCGCAAGATACGAAGTCGGTAATATTATAGAGCATGGCTTTTTTATCATGATGCTTTAAAATACGAAATAATGCCACATCCTCTACTACCGCATCTTTTACAGAAGCATGTCCTCCAATTTCTTCGTACACTTCTTTTCGAATTGCAATAAATGCACCACTTGCAGCGGTTGCCGCTACCATACGTTGATGATTCGCAAGTGCGATTGGTAGATGGAAATAAACAAAAAAATGAAGCAATGGCGTTAACAGACATTCCAACACATTGCTCGCTTTAAAACGAGGAAAACCCGTTAATGCATCAATCGGTTGTGTAAACATCGTTGCCACTGCTTCTAATGTTTTCTTTTGAAGCGTTACATCTGCATCAATCCAAAGGAGTACATCACCACTTGCTTCATCTGCTAATACTTGGCATGCATGTGGTTTACCACGCCATCCTTCTGGTAAAGCTTTTCCTCGAATCATGCGAAAGCGTGTATCTTCATGTAATCGCTCTTCGATTAACTGCGCTGTGCAATCTGTTGAATCATCATCATATAGAATAAATTCTGCATTTTTATACGTTACATTTTTCAAACTCGTCATTAATTCATGTACATGTGTTTCTTCATTTCGTAGTGGCACTAACACACTTATTTTTGAATCATTATGCTGTGCTACTCGTAATTTCTTCAAAAATTGAATATTGAAAATCAGCCAAATAAGTCCGATTAAAAAAGGTATGGTTATTACCATAAGCGTACAAACCCTTCTTCTTCTTTTGCAATTACTTGTGCTTTTAAACAATCTAAATAATATGTCATACCTTCTTGAATCGATGTTCGCTTACTTGCCGGTTGATAATCCATCCGACAAGCTACTTCACCTTTTAAACCGTCTGTATATGAATAGTAAATTGAAATATATAAAATTCCATGTTGAGGGAATTTACTTATTATTTTGTCCATACCTGGTTGAATCGTCAAAGGCCGCTTTTCCTGATGTTCTTCTACACCTTGCGGAAAAAGTGTAATCGTATTCGTTTTAGCTAGTGCATACATCTGTTTGATTTCAGATACTTTAATCGGCTTTGAGATAGGAAATGTTCCGATTCCTTTAAACAAAGGAAACTTTTTCAAGCCCTCTGCACTCATACCTGCGACAATGTTTGAAGGCAAATAGCCTCGCTTGAATAATTCAAAAAGAACGAGGCTATCATAAAAACTACTATGATTGACAACGACCATACACGGTTCTTGAATCGTTGTCAGATTGACTTTCATCGTTTGAAACATTCTTCGCATCATGAAGCGCTGACCAATTTGAAAGAATAATAAATTAGATTTTTTGCGAATCATTTGCAGCACCCCTTATAAATTGGAGTAGTAAAAAACCAATCACTCCCACGAAAAATGCTAAGTATAGTTTGGATAAAATAGCAATCCATAAGAATAAAATAACGATGGTCCAAAAGACGATACGCATTTGTTTAATCATGTTGACGCTCGGCTCGTTTTTACGCGTACGTGGTAATAATAATTGTAAAATAAAAGCAACAACGAACCAGCCAATAAAGTTACTCGCTGGTATTCCATAATACGCACTATTGTCCTCCCAAATCCAATACTGCTTTGCAACGAAAGCAACAGGATCAAGAATTAAGTCTAAAAGAACGACATAGAGTGCCGCAAAGAAAGCACGAGAAAAACGATGTTTTAGACGAATCGTTAAAGCATGCCCTGCCATAACCATGACAATCCACGCAAACCCTATGCCGATTGGAACACCGAATAATAATGGTGGAAAACGATCTGTGTAATCATAATTCCCAAAGAAAATATTAAAATAGGCACTTAATCCTTCTACACTAAACGTAACAATCCAAATAAAGATGGAAATGAGTAAACCTTTTCCGTTCCCGAAAGCATGCATTGCATAGCGAACTGCAATTAATCCTGCAAGAATTAAGAATACACTATTTGCCCATTCCAACCATGGTGGAATGAGGCTGAATCCAACGAGGATACAGCCAATTGTAAACCAAACTAGATAGAGCCTATAAACCAGCATGACTCAATTCCGTAATACGATAATCTAATTCTTGTGGTAGCGGCTTGATTGGGAATGTCTTTTGTCCATCTCGCTCTAACATTAAGTTCGCTGTAATACGTGCAGATTCAATAATGATTGGTAGACCACTACCTGGGTGCGTTCCGCCACCTACTAACCAGCAATTCTCGTATGGCGCAAAGTGATTGTGAGGTCGGAATGTCATCATTTGGTTTAGTTGGTGTCCAAGGTTAAATGTTGCACCTTTATACACATTCATTTTTTCTTCCCAATCAATTGGTGAATAGATTAGTTCTTCTTCGATATGTGAAGCTAAATCTGTTAGACCTAAACGCTCTTCAAGTGTCGCGATTAATAAATCACGATATTGTTGCTTTACTTCATTCCATTCAATCTCACTAAAGTTATTTGGAACAGGTGCTAGTACATATAGCGTTGATTTACCGGCTGGTGCTAGCGTGTCATCTGTAACAACTGGATTTTGAACGTAAATTGACATGTCTTTTGAAATCACTTTTGTACCCGAGATTTCTTCCATGTTTTTGCGGTAATCTTCAGCAAATAGGATTGTATGATGTTGTAAATCATATTGTGTATCGATTCCTAGATACAACATGAATGTTGAACAAGAATATTGTTTTTTCTCAATTTTTTGTGGTGACCACTGACGTTTTTTCGGTACATTTAATAGCTTTGTTAAAGCATAACCGAAGTCAGCATTGATGACTACATCGTCACAATGAAGGAGTTGTCCATCCTCTAAACGGATACCTTCAATGCGCTTTTTATACTGTACAACTTCTTTAATTGGTGTATTTAAATGAATTTTTACGCCTTGTTCTTCCAATACTTTCGCCATCGCTTTTGTTAATTGATTTAAACCACCTTTTAAGTGATAAATTCCGTAAGCTTGTTCGATATACGAAAGAATCGAGAATGCACCAGGGCAATTCCACGGTGACATACCTAAATATTTTGATTGAAATGTAAATGCTAGCTGTAATTGTTCATCATCAAAATACTTTCCTAATTTATCCATTAAAGATTTACCAAATTCTAACTCTGGTAGCGCTTTTAATGTTTCAGGAGCTAATAAATCCGTCACGCTGTCCATCTTACGTTGTAAAAGTGGCGCAAGTGCTTCTAGCTTTTTATGTGTTTCTTGTAAATAGCGTGTATAACCTTCTTCGTTACCTGGGAAGGTTTTTGAGATTGTTTCAATCATTTGATCGTAATCTGAACTTACAGTAAAACGCTTGTCCGCGTAAACCAACTCATAAAGAGGTGATAGTGCGACTGGCTCTACATAATCTTCTAATGTACGACCTGTTAATTCAAAAATTTCACGTACTAAGTACATCATATTTAAAAACGTTGGACCGCGATCAAATGTATAATCACCTAATTGGATAGAACTTGTACGTCCACCAACAAAGTTTTCTTTCTCAAATACTTCTACATCATATCCTGCATGCGCTAATAACATGGCTGATGTTAGGCCCCCTGGACCTGCACCGACTACATAAATTTTTTTCATTTATATTTCCCCCTGTAAAGGATTAGTTGAGTATAATTGCAGCATTTTTACATATCATTCCTACTGTATTAAATATACCAGTAAGTATAATTAAATTTATACCGTTAATTCATTTTTGTCAAACCTTATTTAATAAAAGGTTGGACAAAGTTATAAAAGCGTCTATAATGACTAGTACATACTTCATTGTGAGAGGAGTTGATTCCATGGATGATTTTTCTCAAAATTACTCTATATCTAGCGTTGAAGCGATTACTGGGATTAAAAAAGAAACATTGCGTAAGTGGGAACAACGCTATGACTTTTTACATCCAACACGACTAGAGAATGGTTATCGTCAGTATTCACAGCAACAAGTAGAGTTTTTATGTTTATTACAAAGTCAATTGCAACAAGGCATTTCATTAAAAAAATCTATTCAGTATGCAACTGAGCAAACTGAAAAAAGACCATCTACCCCTTCTCTTGTCGAACCTTTTCTTTACCAATTACTCGCCTACGGAGAAGAATGTGACGAAGAAGCTTTTTCCATCACATTACATCAAGCTCATCAAACACTTGGTTTGACCGTTTACTTGCAACAACTTATTCGCCCGTTCTTGCAAGAAGTAGGTAGACGTTGGTCAACAAAACAATGGTCCGAATATCAAGAAAAATTCGTATCTACAATTATTCAAAATCATCTTGTTGAAGTGAAACAACAAATCCCTGTTTCTAAAAATGCACCACTGGTGATTGGCGCTTGCTTACCATACGAAAACCATGAACTACCTTTGCACATTCTACTCTTACAAATTCTATTAAAAGGTTATCGCGTATTTTTAATTGGACGTTCACCAGCAGCAGGTACAATCGAGGACTTTGTAGATAAATTACACCCAACTGTTGTACTATTATCAGCTACAACTCATATACCGTTGGATCATCCAAACTATTTATATGAATTGGATGAGTTCGCCAAAAAGCGTCCAAAAATAACTTTTTTCTTAGGTGGTACAGGGGCTAATCAACTGATTGAAAGAAAACCTTTGACAACCATTACGATTACACATACGCTTGAACCAATTTGGAATGCATTAAAAAAGACTACTTCTTAAAAATCGAATCTTCTTAGAGGGTTCGATTTTTATTTACATTTTCTCTGCTTCGTATGTAATGGTATAAAACTATTTTGTCCAACCTTTGCTCAAGTAAGTTGTATAATACAAAATAACGTATTATTCAATTATCTATTCGACTAGTTTTCGCTCCACACGCACACAACCTCATTCTTCTTACTCTTTAAAACGTACCCCTTTTTAAATTCCTCTAGTCCTTAATTCAGTTATAAAGAAAAAGACATAAAATATATGTACATATTTATACATATACCCCTTAATTATACAAAAAAAGATTGTTTTTTCATGTAATCATACTTCCAAAAACAATTCTTTCAATTAATTATGAAATTTTTTTACAAATATTAAAGACTCATACTGTTCAAGTGTACCACTTATTTCCTTAAAAAGAATTTATTTCGTCTTATTTACAGTAAATCAAAAAAAGCTTCCGACGATTTGAATTATTCGTCGAAAACTTTTTATAATTTATTGATTTTTTACTGTTGCAATATGAATCGGTGATAAAATATCACGTACTACCCAACTCGCTGCAATCAAACCTACAGATGATGGAACGAATGCATTAGATGATGGTGGCATTTTCGCTTTACGAATAGCTGCATCTGGATTCCCAACTTCTCCTACAACATCTGGACGAATCACAATCGGGCTTTCATCTGAGAAAATAACAGGCACGCCCTTTTTAATCCCCTCTTTACGAAGTTTTGTACGAATGACTTTTGCAAGTGGATCTGTATGTGTTTTAGATATATCTGCAATTTGGAATCGCGTTGGATCCATCTTATTCGCAGCACCCATACTTGAGATAATTGGAATATCACGCTTTAAGCACTCTTTCATAATATGAATTTTATATATTACTGTATCTGATGCATCAATAACATAATCTGGCTTGTAGCTGAAAAATTCTTCATATGTTTCTTCTGTATAAAACATGTGTAAATCATGTACTTCACAATCTGGGTTGATATCTGCGATACGTTCTTTCATGACTGCTGATTTTGAGCGTCCGATTGTTGACATATATGCGACTAACTGACGGTTAATATTTGTAATATCCACATCATCTTTATCTACTAAAATAATACGACCAATTCCAGAACGTGCGATGGCTTCTGCTGCGAATGAACCTACTCCACCTACACCTAGAATAGCGACTGTCTTATTTTTTAATAACTCAATACCTTCTGTACCCACTGCTAACTCATTACGAGAAAATTGATGTAACAAAATAACCCACTCCGATATGTTTTTTGTAAGTATTCCTACTTAATTACTCTGAAAAAAATATACAATGTAACGCACGTAATTGCAAGTAAAAATCCAAACAACTCGAACGCATAACGAATTGTTTGGATTCTTTTTAAATCGTTAAATCAGTTAAGACAATCACATTTGCATGATCTTGTAATGCTGTAACTGGAACATCGATTGTTTTTTCACCATGAATTAATGCTTCAAGTGCAGCACGTTTTTTTTCACCTACTGCAATCAGTACAATTTGTTTCGCACGAAGAATAGATGAAATCCCCATCGTAATCGCTTCTGTTGGTACTTCATTAATCGAATGGAAAAAACGTGCATTCGCTTCACGTGTCGACTCTGTCAATGTTACAACATGTGTAGGCGCATCGAATGGCGTCCCTGGTTCATTAAAACCAATATGCCCATTTACTCCGATTCCCAATAGTTGAAAATCAAGTGTTGTTGCTTGCAATTTTTGTTCATACGCTGCCGCTTCTGCTTTTGCATCTTTAGCTTCACCATTCGGTAACGTCGATTTTGCAAATGGCTTTTGATTAAATAAATGCTTTTTCATAAAAGATACATAACTCTCTGTATGTGTCGCAGGTAATCCTACATACTCATCTAAATTAAAGCTTTCACATGTAGAAAAATCTAAATCACTCGCACAAATTTTCTCATATAAAGGAATCATCGTTCCTCCAGTTGCCAAACCAAATGTTTTTGCGCCATTTTCTTTTGCTTCTTTAAAAAGCTCCATACCTCTTGTGTATAATTCATCTAAATTCGAAATTACTTCTAATTTGATTGACATAGTTTACTCCTTTTAATGTGTTTTTAACTCTTGCGAAAACTGTTTCAGAAATGTATAAGCAAGTGTACGTTCAATTCTTTGCAAAGCGCCAATAACCGCACCTCCAACGGGCGAGACTTTTGGTGCAATAAAAACATAGGGTAATTGTTTTTTCGCAATAATAATTGACAATAACTCCTCATATAATTCAAAATTTGTAAAAACGCCACCCATTAGTACAACGGGAATAAACATTCCTTTTTGCCATTCTGTTTGTTTTCGACACGCTTCGATTGCCTCAATAAATTGAGCACAAGATGTCTCAATAATTTCTCTAGCTATTGGATCTTTTTGAAGTGCAGATTCTTCCACATATCGACTTAAAGAAGCAATATATGTGCGTGGATGCTCTTGTGAATAAACACAATGGACTAATTCGGGCACATTTTCAACACCACAATGCTTTAAAACTTTTGTTGTCAATATCGTTTCAGGTCCTCGTTCTTGCAATATGTACAATGCCTAGTTTTCGAAGTGTATCTGCATATAAAGCGATACACGCGTCACTCTCTATTATAATCGAAACTTCATCACCATAAAACCTTTTGAAAATAGAATAGACACTTTTTTCTAATCCCATTTCCATTACTCCAACATGCCTAGCAAAATAACTTTTAACTAAATGAAAAACAACAGGATTTCGCTCTTGTAAAAAGTGGAAATTTAACTGTCAACTCTAACATGTGACGATTTAATTTTCACAAAGTTTCTTCATTAGATGAAGTGCTTGATTTAATACATTTTCACCGTTCATCATACCGTAGTCGGACATGCTAATAACATCTAGCGGAATACCTGTACCTGCTAACTTTTTATCGAAAGATGATTTTAAGTAACGGACTTGTGGTCCAAGTAACAGGACATCAATTGATTTGTTGTCCATTGTTTTTTTACTTCATTTTCTGCAATGGCAAAAATATCTGCCTCCATATTTTGTCTCTGTGCTACTTTTTACATTTCGTTACGAGTAAATTTGTACTCATCCCTGCTACGCATACCAACATAATCGTTTTCACTGTGCAACTCCCCTTTGAAATGTAAACGTTTTCTTGATTTGAACATAGCATTTATTGATATATACCACAACTTTTTTCACATTTTAACTATTAATTGCATTGGTACATTTAGATAAAATAATACTATCAAAGCTTTGAATTTAAGTGGTATAGTCCAATTTTCTCCTTATTTAAAATACTCATTGAAAAGACAATTACTTTTCGGAAAGAGTTGATTTATTTCTGAAATAATCTCACCATCTACTTGTACACATTGGCGATAAAGAAGTTGTTCAATTGGGTCATAACCAGCAACTAAAGAAGCCAAATGTTGGATTGAAATCGTCCATAAGCGTGTAGTAGGTTTTATTATTATTTCTCAACAGATCCTTTATGGATAGGAAAAACACCTTCATTCCAAAGTGCAAATGTACCCAGAACTTGTATATAAAAAGAAATATTTTTTTGGTAATGTCAGTTATGTAAAAAAAGCATATACATCTACAATACGGAGCATCGTTTCTCGTTTTCGTTGTTGTTTAATTTGTGGTTTAGTAAATGACAACATAAATTTCTGTTCTATTGATATAACACCTCTTACTTTATCAATACTAGAGGCATGCGAAAAAACATAACGCTAAATTGCTTCTTCTACTGAATAGTAATCATGGACTGTAAAGTGTAAATTTCTATAAAAACCCCCTCGATGTTTTAAAAAAAGCCATCCGAAAATAGCGATACAATTACCCTATTTTCAAGATAGCTTTTATTTAATTTATAATAGATTTTCAATTACATAATTTTCGATGTCAGCTGATGTCGTTAACGTTAAAATATGATCAATGTGTTTTTTCATTTCAGCTTTTGATAACTTCGAAATTTGAGCACGTGCATGTAAGATAGATGAAGCACTCATCGAGAATTCATCTAAACCAAAACCAAGCAAGATTGGGATGGCAATCTCGTCTCCTGCCATTTCACCACACATGCCAACCCATTTACCATTTGCATGTGCAGCATCTATTACATTTTTAACTAAACGCAAGATTGCTGGATGGTAAGGTTGATATAAATAAGATACTTTTTCGTTCATACGATCAGCAGCTAATGTATATTGAATTAAATCGTTCGTCCCAATCGATAAAAAGTCTGCTTCTTTTGCGAATAAATCAGCAATAACTGCTGCAGATGGAATTTCTACCATCATACCCACTTCAATATCATCTGATACTTCGAACCCTTCCTCAATTAATTCAGCTTTTACTTCCATTAAAAAGTTTTTAGCTGTACGGAATTCATCGAGTGTCGCAATCATTGGGAACATAATCTTTAAATCCCCATGAATACTTGCGCGTAATAATGCACGTAATTGCACACGGAATAATGAGCGCTCTTCTAAGCATAGACGAATTGCACGATATCCTAAGAAGGGGTTCATTTCCTCTGGAAGCGTTAAATAACTCAGTTCTTTATCCCCACCTATATCAAGTGTACGAACTACTGTCTTACGCCCTTCCATTTTCTCAAGAACTGTTTTATATGCTATATACTGCTCTTCCTCGGACGGAAAATCATTACGGTCCATGTATAGGAATTCGGTTCTAAATAGACCTACACCATCCCCACCATTTGCTCTCACAACCTCCGCATCATCTGGTCTACCTATATTCCCTGCAATTTCGACGTGATGACCATCTCGATCTACACTTGGTTGGTCAATATAAGCACGAAGCGCCGCTTGTTCTGCTTCAAAGGCTTCTTTCTTTTGCTCATATTCGTTTACAACTTTTTGCGTCGGGTTGAAGATTGCAATACCTGTTGAACCATCTAATACAACCATTTCATTATGTTCAACAGATGTGGTCGCGATTTTTGTACCAACAATCGCAGGTATTTCAAGCGTACGTGCTAAAATAGCGGAGTGCGATGTACGTCCACCGATATCTGTTATAAAACCTTGTACAAATTGTTTGTTCAATTGTGCTGTCATAGATGGTGTTAAATCATCTGCAATAATAATGACGTCCTCTGCAATAGTGGTTAAATCTGGTAAATCAACTTCAAGTAGCTTAGCGAGAATACGTTGCGAGACATCACGAATGTCGGCAGCACGCTCTTTCATATATTCATTATCCATTGATTCAAAAGTAGCTATAAATGTGGAAGCCACTTCATCTAGTGCAGCTTCAGCATTTACACCTTTATCAATTTTACTTTCTATTGTCATACGCATTTCTGGATCTTGTAAAACAAGTAGATGTGCAGAGAAAATTTCAGCATTTTCTTTTCCAAACTTTTCAATAGCGTGATTCCGAATCAACTCTAACTCGATTTTTGCAAGATCGATTGCGCGCTGTAATCGTGCTTTTTCCTCTGAAAAATCTTTTATTTCGTACTTATTAAAGGTTAAGTTTGGTTCTACAAGGCGGTAGGCTTTAGCAACGGCAATACCATTTGAAACGCCAATTCCTTTAATCTCCAACATACTATACCTCTACTCCAATACCTTCTTCTAGAATTACTGCACCTGCTTTTTCTACCGCTGCCTCTTCATCACTACCATTTGCTGAAATTGTAATAATTCCATCTGCTGGAATTCCTAATGCCATAACACCCATAATTGATTTTAAATTTACTGAACGACCATCATATGTTAATTGAACATCCGATGAGAACGGTGTTACCGCTGATACTAATAGTGTACATGGACGTGCATGTAAGCCTTCTGAGCTTGTAATTTTATATTGTTTTTCCATTCTAAAAACCTCCATTTAATTAAAAGTTAATACGGTGTTCATATTGCTTCATATAAAATGCATTTGTATTTCCTTCTTGTTCAACGTTATTACTCACAAAAATAGGAAACGTTTTTTTGTCATCGTGAAATAATTGCACAACGCGCACAATGACTTCATTTAATAATGTAACGCCTGCAAGAGTTGATACTGGACCATAACGCAAACCGTTTTGCTCCATAATACCATCACCAAGTGGTACATGTGTATTTAATACCACATCTGCATAGGTTTCTAATCTTTTTTTTGTTGGATGTTTAGAAGATTGTTCACAATATGCTAATGATTGCAGTGTTATCACAGGTATACCCTTTTCTTTTGCTCGTAAAGCTATCTCAATCGGTACAGCATTTTTTCCACTTGTTGAAATAACAATAAGTACATCATGAGATTGAAATTCAAAATGCGACCAATATTCTTCGATGTGCGAAAGGTCCTTTTCATTTTCTGAAGATATTTCTGCACCTTTATGCAACATGAGTGGTTCGATGCATACAGCTTTAGCTGGTACTAAACCACCTGCTCGGTAATAAGCCTCTTGAGCAATTAATTGCGAATGACCACAACCAAACAATTGCAAAATGCCCCCTTGTTCAATAGACTGATAAATTATATTTGCAGCTTGTTCGATTGCTTGTTGCTCTTGTTCTTCTAGTACTTGAAGAAGATTCGCCACTTTTTGCAAATAGATGCTCATTCTTTCACCTCTGAATTTCACTAATAAATTTATAACGATCTGCTCGATAAGAAGAACGTACCAATTCAAATGGTCTTCCATCTGTTAAGTAACTAATACGCTTAATCATTAGTACAACTGCAGATGGATCAATTTGAAGATACTTACTATCCTCTTTTGCTACAATAGAAGCTTCCATCTGCTGAATCGCGTTCCCAATTTTCAAACCATATGTGTCTTCTACCAAACGATAGAGCGAACCATTAAATGATTCTTCTGTTAAATTAGGTAAAGCTCTAACTGGAATATACGTACGTTCGATTGCCATCGGTTGCTCATCTGCATTACGAATTCGCACGATGAAATATACTTCTTCGCCTTCTTCTAATAGTAAATCTCGTGCTATATCAAATGGTGGTTGTTGTTTTTCAAACTTAATTAATTTATTACTTGGCACTAAACCTCTCGCACGCATATCTTCTGTGAAACTCGTCAAACCGTTCAATGGCTGTTCTAATTTAGGTTTTGATACAAAAGTACCTCTCCCTTTTTCACGATACAATAAGCCATTTAATACAAGATTTGTGATTGCTTGGCGCACTGTCATACGACTTACTCCAAAAATCACAGATAATTCTCTTTCTGAAGGAATTGGCTCTCCCACTACATATTCACCCGAATCGATACGTCTTTTTAGTTCTTCTTCAATTTGGACATAGATTGGAATATGTGAACTTTTGTTTACCAAAATACATCATCCTTTACATTTTGTGCGCTTCAAAGACAACTTTACCTTTTTTAATAGTCTTTTGTACAATCAAATCCTGGTCTAATAAGACAAAATCTGCATCTGCACCAACACAGATTTTCCCTTTATTTAATTCGTTCAACTGTTGCGCTGCATTTGCTGATGACATAGCTACAAGTTCTTCCATTGTACAGTTTGTTAATTGTTTCATATGTCTAAGAGCTGCATCCATTGTGAGCACACTGCCTGCTAAAGCACCATTTGAAAGGTGTGCTCCTGTTTCTGTTACATGTACTGTTTGACCACCCAAATCATAGTCACCATAAGGGACACCCTTTGCACGCATTGCATCTGTAATTAAAATAATGCCAGATGCACCTTTCATACGATATGCTAATTTAACTGCTTGTTCGTGACTATGAATAAAATCGACAATTAACTCGACTTTAATCGCATCCAGTAATAAACTTGCTCCCACCACACCAGGTTCTCGGTGATGGAATGGTCGCATCTGATTATAGAGATGTGTTCCTTGTGTCGCACCATAATTTACTGCTTGTTCCACCTCATCGTACGTTGCATCAGAGTGACCAATCGATACAATGACTCCTTCTTTTGAGACCGCCTTCACAAATTCAAAACCATTTTCTACCTCTGGTGCTACCGTAATTTCCTTTATTTTATTTCCACTTAGTTGCTGCCATTTTCTAAAGAGTTCAATAGATGGTGGAATAATATATTCTTCTGGTTGTGCACCTACACGATGAATGGATATAAATGGCCCTTCTACATGGACACCTAAAACTTCTGCTTCATCTTCTGTATTTTCAAAATGTGCAATAGTTTGTAGTGCTGATTCAATGGCTTCTATTTTTTGTGTCATTGTTGTGGCTAAAAAACTTGTAACCCCTTCTTTGACGAGTGATTTTGCCATCGTATGCAAAGCATCTTCGGTAGCATCCATTGTATCTACACCGGCAGACCCATGGATGTGTAAATCGATGAACCCTGGAAATAGATACTGATTTTCTCCATCTATTTCTTCAGTTGTTTGTTGCGTTAGAGATGAACCAATAGCTATAATTTTTCCCTCTTGAATCACTACATCTTGATTTTCAAATGACTGATCGGCATTGACAATATGCACGTTTTTTATTTTGACTGTAGACATATGTGCTTTATCATCCTTTCTATTTAAGTAAAGGACAATGCAGGAGAAGTTTCTCCCGCATTGTAGTGATTAATTATTTTACATCAATAATACTTGCTGTACCTGCTTCTTGATATCCTGATTTTTTCAGCGTAACTTCTTTTCCTTGTGAATTTGTGAAGACAACTGGCGTTACGAGCGATGGAACTTGTGAGCGAATCGCTTCAATATCCACATTCATTAATTTGTCGCCTCGTTGAATAAATTGATTAGCTTCTACAAATATTTCGAATCCTTCACCATTTAATTTTACAGTGTCTAAACCAACATGAATGAGAATTTCCATCCCATTATCTGCTTGAATACCAATCGCATGTTTTGTTGGGAATACCATCACGACTTTACCGTCAACCGGTGATTGAATAACACCGTCTTGAATATCAATACCAAATCCAGGTCCCATTGCTCCAGACGCAAATGCTTGATCTGGAATGTCTGCAAGTGGTAAAAGTTTACCTGTAATCGGCATTTCAAAATCTCCTGGAATGAACGCTTCATTCTCTGTTGGTGCATCTTCTTTTAATGCTGTAATTTCAATAGATTCATCTTTTAATGGTGGATTCCCAGCTTTTATTCGATTTTTAATTGCTTCTGCTAGGAACTCAACAGATGTTCCAATAATCACTTGTACATTGGTTTTACTAATTTTCATAACACCACGTGCGCCATATTTTTTTAATTCTTTTTCATCTACTTTTTCTGAATCTTTTAATGTCATACGAAGACGCGTTGTACAATAATCAACTTGTTGAATATTATCTACGCCACCTAATCCTTCGATAGTATGATACGCTTTGGCTTCTAATACTTCATCTCCAGACATACCTACCATATCTGCTTCTTCTTCCTCATCTTCACGTCCTGGTGTTTTTAAATCCAGTTTGCGAATTAAGAAGTAGAAAATAACAAAGTAAAGTGCACCGAAGACTAAACCAAGAGGTATCAGTAATAATGGATTTTCAGCTAACCTATAATTTAAAAGATAATCAATAAAGCTAGCGGAGAAACCAAAACCATCACGGAAGCCTACAATGTAAGCAACAGCAAGTGAAATACCTGTTAATACGGCATGAATTCCATATAAGATTGGTGATAAGAACATGAATGAGAATTCAATTGGTTCTGTTACACCTGTTAAGAATGCTGTAATACCAATCGATAAGAACATACCTGCTACAAGCGGACGTCTTTTCTTTTCTGCTGCTAAGAACATCGCTAAACATGCAGCTGGTAAACCAAACATCATAATCGGGAAGAAACCAGCTTGGAAATGTCCTGCTGTTGGATCCGCTGCTAAGAAACGTGGAATATCACCTTTTACAATATTTCCTGCTGTTGTCGTAAATGTTCCAAAATCAAACCATACGACTGTATTAATAACATGATGTAAGCCTGTTGGTATTAATAATCGATTTAAAAAACCATAAATCCCTGCACCAAGAGGCCCTGCACCTATCATCCAATTCGCTACACTATCCAGTAGTGCTTGAGGGTAGCCCCATAACACACCTAAAATTGCCCCTAAAATTGCCATGACAATCGATGTAATGATGGGAACAAACCGTCGACCACCGAAGAAGGAGAGCCATTCAGGGAATTGAATATTACGGAATTTATTATAAAGTAGACCTGCTGTCACCCCTGAAATTACACCACCGAACACTCCCATATCTAGTTTGTCATTAACGGACCCTAAAACAGCTACAAGTACTAGCTGTGCAATCAAACCGGCTAAAGCCGCAGCACCTGCACCGTCAACAGCTAATCCCATCGCAATACCAACAGCAAAAATAATGGGTAGATTGCCTAGAATTGCATTACCTGCAGCTACCATAATAGCAGCTACGTATTGAATCCATGCAATGTCGATATGCCCTAACATATCATCCGAGCCGAATCGTACTAGTATTGCAGCAGCTGGTAATGTCGCAATTGGAAACATTAAAGACTTACCAATTTTTTGTAAAAAAGCCAACATGTTTATCCCACTCCTTTGTTAAAATTTTCTTATTGGTATAGTTGTCTATACCAATTATAAAGCGTTTTCACAGACTTGAAAACCCCTTTATATAATTGTTCTTTTCCCTTTATAATTGGTATGAAACAAAAAAACAGATTATCGTTGCTAAAATAGCTTTTTTCGATAACCTGTATAGTTAAAATTATTTTTGAATTTTTTGTAAAAGCGGGTGAATAACGAAGTGAATCATCTTCGCTTCATTCGGATCACCTTTTGCACAAAATTGATGCGTTGGGAAGGAGTAGGGTTCCATCTGCATTTCAATATACTTCTGAACGAATGGATTTGCTTGAATTGCTTGCATCGCATACTCTTCTTCATCCAGTTGGTATGCCAACATGAAAACCCATGTTAACCATCTAAACAAAGCCGTGTCTTCAATGGCTGTTTGTAATAAATCTTCTAAAATTTTTGGTTGATCAATTAAAAAGTGTAAGCACGCATAGAAATAATATAGTATTGTATGCTGCCTTAACTCATTGAATGGAATGTCTGACAAAATGGCTAACGCTTCCTCAAAACGTCCTTGTTGATATAATAATGTAGTTTTGAGTAAATAAATCCGATTGCGATTCAACATTGTAATTGGATAGTCTTGTAAAATAGCTAAACGTTCATCAGCTGTTTCATATTCCGATAAAATAATTTGGGCATCATGATTATTCGGGTCATAGTTTAATGCTAAACGTGCTAGTTCATATCTCTTACGTTCGCCATCTTCTAAAAAAGCTTCGTATGCATACTTTTGTGCTTTTTCATGTTTTTTAATTGGTTTATATGGAATATGTTCAAGCTTTTTTTCCATACGTTTTTCATCTAAATCATTTGTAAAAATCATTTTTTCTAAATGTTTATGCATTTGCCATTGTTTGAATTCATCCATTGTTGCGTCTGTACCAACAAAATAAATAGCTTGTCGAATTTTATCAAACATAAAAACATCAAAATCTTGTTCAAAATACATCGAAATTTTCTTACTATAACGTGCAATTGTACTTGGTGATACATCAAAAATCGTACCAAGTCTTTTTTGTGTGATGACACGTGGAACAAAGTCGTAGCGCATACCAAAATCAAGAACTGCTGCAATTAATGCCTGTTTTTTTCGCACATGCTCAATACGCTGTTCTTCCATGAGATAGTTGAAAAATAGACATGTCAAACGATCACTCTTTACATCTAAATCAAGAAATAACATGTCTAAATTAACAATAAGCTGAAGTACTTCAACATTCATTCCTTTTTCATCTGGTTGTAATACTGGGTTTTCTGTAATCAAGTCTAATAGACAATCCAATAAACTTTCTTTAAAAAAAGCTTCTAATTCTTCATGCTTCGATTGTTCGAAGCGATGGAACCAACTATCTAACAAAATCTCTTGAGAAGCTTCTAAAATAATAGCACTACTTAGTAGTCCATAAAAACGCTCATTTACACCTGGTACGACATGTCCTAAAATCAAATTACCTTCTACTTGATCTTCCAAATCAACATCGGCTAAATAAATACATTCACCTGTCCAAATATGTTCAGCAATCACATAGTCTTCATAGAAAAACTTCATTCGACCAACAAAATAATAAGGTGTTTGCCAACTAGATAAAATGAGATGTGTTTTTGGTTGGACAATCGCTTTCATCTGCTCGATTAGATGATACCCCCACTCCAAACGATTCTCAGTAAAGAAATAGAGATCCGTCAATAAATGTTGGAGTGTGGCAGAATCAATTTGCTCTTTAAAACATTGAAGACGCTCTATACCAACCCACTGTTGAAGCGCAATCAGTTCTTCTGCAGTTGGATGTTCAGATAGAAAAGTTTGAACAACTCGGCCTTTAATCGCTGTCCAATGTTTTTCAAGTGTATTATTTTTTTTAACGAAACAACACATACTCGCTTTCTTGCCACTCTGACAAGGACATAGTAGTTCTTCGTATGCCACGTAAGTCACATCCTCCCATTTATTCAATATAAATAAAAAAACTCCGATTCAATATGGAATCAGAGTTTTGAAATGTGTCAATATTAAATACAAATCCCGATTGTGCCGTCCATTAATGCATCGTTTGAACCCGCTCTCCGCAGGTGGGTGTTCGCACTCTAGAAAAATCATGTTCTCCGAAAAGACATACCTTTTCCTAAAGAATATAAAACTCCCTTATCATTAGTGTTCGGTTAAAACTGATGTATGTGTGACGAACACATCAGGATTTGTATTACAGATAATATAACATAAGCAATCTGTATATTTCAAATCATAAGCATCTTCTATCTGTTCCATTTTATCCCTTTATTATATCACTATAAGTACTAAAGGGAAATAATTCCTTTTAAAAATTCAAAATAAATTCATACTTCAACTATAGTTATTTATTTCCCTGTTTTATGTCTTCAAAACAATATTGTATATACTTTAGTAAGTGATTAAAAGTCTAGAATTTAAAAAAGAACTTTGGCATGAATTCATACCAAAGTTCCTCTCATTTTTAATTAATCTTCGTCTGCTAATGTTTTTACACGGATGTGTAATTCATCTAATTGTGCAGTTGATACATCAGAAGGTGCATCTGTTAATAAGCAGCTTGCTGATGCAGTTTTAGGGAATGCAATTGTATCACGTAAGTTATCGCGACCTGCAAGTAGCATGATGAAACGGTCAAGACCGAATGCTACACCACCATGTGGCGGTACGCCGAATTCAAATGCATCCATTAAGAAACCGAATTGTTCTTGTGCTTGTTCTTCTGTGAAACCAAGTAATTTGAACATTTTTTCTTGTAATTCTTTTTCATAAATACGTAATGAACCACCGCCAAGCTCGTAACCGTTTAATACGATATCGTATGCTTGTGCACGAACTTTACTTGGGTCTGTATCCATTAATTCTAAATCTTCATCGAATGGACGAGTGAATGGGTGATGTGCTGCTGTGTAGCGACCTGCTTCTTCATCATACTCAAGTAATGGCCAGTCTGTAATCCATAGGAATGCAAATTTAGACTCATCGATTAACTCTAAATCTTTACCTAATTTTTTACGAAGGGCGCCTAGAGCATCTGCCACGATTGCTGGCTTATCTGCTACGAATACTAATGTATCACCAGGTTCTGCACCCATACGTTCCATTAATTTTACGCCGTAATCGTCTTGGAAGAACTTACCGATTGGACCTGTTAAGCCTTCAACACCTGTTTCTGTCACTTTAATCCATGCAAGACCTTTTGCACCGTAACGACCAACAAATTTTGTTAATTCATCTAAGTCTTTACGAGAGTATTTGTCGTTTGCACCTTTGATATTTAAACCTTTTACTTGTTTACCATCTGCAACAGTTTGTGCGAATACTTTGAAACCACAACCATCTACAACATCTGATAACTCGATTAATTCTAAACCGAAACGAACATCTGGCTTATCTGAACCGTAACGTGCCATTGCTTCATCGTATTTCATACGTTGGAATGGACGTGGGATGTCTATGCCTTTTACTTCTTTCATTACTTTTTGAATTAAACGCTCATTGATTTCTAAGATTTGCTCTTGATCTAAGAAGCTCATCTCCATATCGATTTGCGTGAATTCTGGTTGACGGTCTGCACGTAAGTCTTCATCACGGAAGCAGCGTGCGATTTGGAAGTAACGCTCGAAACCTGACACCATTAATAATTGTTTAAATAATTGTGGTGATTGTGGTAAAGCATAGAATTCACCATCATGTACACGTGAAGGTACAAGGTAGTCACGTGCGCCTTCTGGTGTTGATTTTGTTAAGATTGGTGTTTCAACTTCTAGGAAACCTTCGTCTTGTAAGAAGTTACGTACCACTTTCGTTACGTCTGAACGTAGTTTGAATGTGTTATACATAACTGGACGACGTAAATCTAAGTAACGGTATTTTAAACGTAAATCTTCATTTACTTGAATACGATCTTCGATTTGGAATGGTGGAGTTTTTGCTTTGTTGATTAATGTTACACGGTCAACATACACTTCAATCGCACCTGTGTCTAAGTTCGGGTTCACCATTTCTGGTGTACGTGCGCGCACTTCACCTTCTACTTCGATAACATATTCACTACGGAATGAATCAGCAAGATCTAGTGCTTCTTGTGAGTTCTCTGGTGTGAATACAACCTGTGTTAAACCTGTACGGTCACGTAAGTCGATGAAGATTAATCCACCGAAGTCACGACGGTATTGTACCCAACCTTTTAATACAACGCGTTCGCCTACGTTTTCTGCACGTAGTACGCCACATTCATGTGTTCTTGTAGCCATTATTTTATCCCCCAATTATTGTTTATGTGTTAATAAGTAATTGACAACATCATGGAATGGTACTTTTTCTTGGTCACCTGTTTCCATGTTTTTAATGTTGACAGCTTGTTCTTCTAATTCAGAACTTCCTAAAACCATCACATATTTTGCTTCAAGACGATTCGCTGCTTTCATTTGTGCTTTCATCTTACGACCTGCATAGTCGATATCTGCTGAAATACCACGCGCGCGGAATGAACTTGCAAATTCAACTGCTTTTAGTTTCGCTGCATCGTCCATTGTCACGATATATAAATCAAGTGCATTTTCTGTATCAAGTGTTACTTCCTCTGCTTCTAAAGCAAGTAATAAACGTTCAATACTCATCGCAAAACCGATACCTGGTGATTCAGGCCCACCAATTTCCTCAACTAAACCGTTGTAACGACCACCACCACAAAGTGTTGTAATCGCACCGAAGCCTTCTGCTGTACTCATAATTTCAAATGTTGTGTGATTATAATAATCTAATCCGCGCACTAAATTTGGATCAACAACATAGTCAATACCAAGTGCATCTAAGTACATTTTCACTTGTTCAAAATATGTGGCAGATTCTTCATTTAAATAATCTGTTAGTTTAGGTGCTGAAGTAGTTAATGGATTCTCTGCATCTACTTTACAATCTAAAATACGTAGTGGATTTTGCTCCAAACGTTTTTGACAGTCTGAACAGAATTCTCCAATATGTGGTGCAAAGTGATCAATTAATGCTTGGCGATGTGCTTGACGTACTTCTTGATCTCCAAGTGAATTAATGACTAATTTTAAATGCTTTAATCCCGATTCTTGATAGACACGCATCGCTAATTCGATAACTTCCGCATCAATTGCCGGGTCTTTTGAGCCAATCGCCTCTACACCAAATTGAACGAACTGACGATAACGACCTTTTTGTGAACGCTCATAACGGAACATTGGTCCTAAATAAGATACTTTAACAGGTTGGTCAGGATTACCAAACATCTTGTGTTCCACATATGCACGTGAAATCGATGCAGTTCCTTCAGGACGTAATGTCATTGAACGACCACCACGATCTTCGAATGTGTACATTTCTTTTTGCACGATATCTGTTGAATCACCTACACCACGTTGGAATAATTCTGTTGATTCAAACATCGGTGTACGAATTTCTGGATAACGATAGACATTTGTTAGATGGCGCATAACACCTTCTACTTTTTGCCATTTTTCCACTTCACCTGGAAGTATATCTTGTGTTCCTCTTGGTACTTTAAAACTCATACGATTTAACTCCTTTCACTTCATTTTGCCTGAATGATTGTGCGCAATATAAAAAGCTCTCGCCTCTTGCATTACGCAAGGGACGAGAGCTGTATAAGCTTCCGCGGTTCCACCCTAGTTGATTTATACAAAATCGCATAAATCCTCTCAAATTCGGATAACGGCCGACTCCGTTCTCCCCTACTATGATTGCTCATTTCGAAAAGAAACCTCTCGAGTGTTATTCATCTACTCGTACTATTGAAAAAGATTTCAGCCACGTCTTTTTCTCTCTAAAACAGTCTATAGAGTTGACTACTTGCTCGGTCATAGGTGATATATAATTCATTTCAGATTAACTAATATGATAGAGTTTTCCCTACCTTCTGTCAACATCTATTTACGTAAATATAAACTGACTTATCTGACGAATCCCCAATTTCCTAAATAAAAAGAGCAATAAAGTGAAGCTATTTACCTAATTTTGAATATATACATAAAAAATATTATTAAAAATACATTTTTTTAAAGTTATTATAGCTTTTTAGTACCTAAAGCATATACAATGTAAGAAAGGAGGAGAATTATGGTCAACTTTATTCAAAAAAGTAAAAAATTAGGTATCGCTCTGTTGCTACTAATTGCAACAATTTTAACCGCGTTACCAGCAACAAGTTCTGCCGCAACAACGACACAGTACAAGGTTAACACATCCAGTTTAAATGTTCGTTCGGGTCCTTCAACGAATTACAAAGTCGTTTTCACGTTGAAGAAAAACACCGTCGTAACGAAACAAGCAACAAAGGGTTCTTGGTTTAAAATCAAATCAGGCTCAAAGACTGGCTATGTTTCTTCTAAGTACTTAACGGCAGTGAAAAAAGTAACAGTAAGTTCTGCAACATCAACACAATACAAGGTGAATGCTTCAAGCTTGAATGCCCGTTCTGGTCCTTCAACAAATTATAAAGTCGTGTTCACATTGAAAAAGAATGCAGTCGTAACAAAGCAAGCAACAAGCGGTACATGGTTCAAAATTAAATATGGTTCGAAGACAGGTTATGTATCTTCTAAATATTTAACTGCGATTAAATCATCTGAAACATCTACATCTTCTACACCTGCAAAAACTACATACTTCTATGTAACAGAACAAACGGGTCTATCACTTCGTTCTGGTGCTGGCGTAAACTACAAATCATTAGGTGTAACCGTTCCTTTTGAAGCAAAAGTAAAAATCCTAAAAGAAAACAAAAATAATTGGATTCAAGTTACGTACAAAGGTAAAACAGGTTGGATTAATGCCCATACAGCTTATGGTTTTAAATCAACAACAAGTTTCGCTTTCACTTCAGTGAAGGTGACAAAAACAACATACCTTGTTATGAAAGGTAATTCATTAAATGTACGTAAAATGCCAAATGTAGCAGCTCCAAAAGTAGCATCTATTGGCATTGGCTTCACAGGTAAAGTACTTCGTACATCAAATAATAACTGGGTTGAAATTGAATATAGCAATAGTAAACGCGGTTGGGTATCTGCTAATACAGATTTAAGTATTTTAACAGATAAAATCGATCAAGTTGGTAACCCAAGTAGCAAACCATTAAAAGGTTTGAAATTCGTAATCGATGCTGGACATGGTGGTAACGATTCAGGTGCTGTTGGTACAGACTTAAATGGTAAACGTGTAACAGAAGCTGAATTAACATTAAAATCGGCAAAAGCAGTACAATCTAAAATCGAATCACTTGGCGGCACAGTGTTTATGACACGTACAGGTACAGGTGCACTTTCTTCTGACAAAGTAACCGATTTAGGTTTACGTGCAAAAGCGGCAGCAAAATACGGTGCAAACGCATTTATTAGCTTACACTATAATTCAGCAACACCTGCTGCTGAAGGAATCGAAACACTTTATTACAAAGCCGATTCAAAAGAATTCGCAAGTACAATTCATAAAAATGTAATGGAAGCTCTTAAAGAAGAATATAATGGTATTAAAGACCGCGGTCCAAAATTCCAAAATGTTATGGTATTACGTGAAAATACAGTATTTGCTACATTAGTAGAACTTGGTTTTATCTCTAATAAAACTGAATTAACACGTATGAACACAGATAAATACCGTGCAACGATTGCAGAAGGTATTGCAAACGGCGTATTGGAATACTACTTCGGTGAATAATAATATGTATGAAAAAACGAGGCTTGGGCATATGCTCAAACCTCGTTTTTATTATGCTTCTAGCAGAATCGTTGTTGGTCCAATATTCGTTAATTGAACATCCATCATCGCTCCAAAAATACCTGTTTCAACATGCATACCTAAGCGGCGAAGCGTGTCGTTGAATTCTTGCCATAGAGGTTCTGCAATTTCTGGGCGTGCAGCTTCTGTAAAGCTCGGACGATTCCCCTTTTTCGTGTTGGCATAGAGCGTGAACTGTGAAATAGATAGAATCGCACCTTGTTCATCAACAATGGAACGATTCATCTTCTCCTCTTCATCTTCCCAGATGCGTAATTTCACAATTTTATTCGCCAATGCCTCTACTTGTTCTTTTGTATCACTTGCTGTAATGCCAACAAGTAATACGTATCCACGATTAATCTGTCCAACAATTTGACCGTCTACTGTCACTGAAGCTTGTTTTGCTTTTTGTAATACAACCTTCAACTGTTAACAGCTCCCCACTTAATTATTCACACGTTGTACCGAATAAATATCTTGAATCGACTTGATTCGGTCAACTACTTTTAACATATGATGAATATCACGAATTTGTAACGTTAAATGAATCGTCGCCATCTTATCACGATTTGCACGTGCATTCACTGCAAGAATGGATGTTTTTGTTTCAGATACAACTGCCATTACTTCAGCAATAAAGCCTGGACGATCATAACCTGTTACTTCAATATCCACCGAATATAATTTAGAGTCTTGTTGTAATGCCTGACTCCACTCTACTTCAATTAAGCGGTCCTGTTCATCTGCTGTCGCAACATTTGGACAATCTGCTCGGTGAACCGATACGCCACGTCCTTTTGTAATAAAACCAACGATTTCATCACCTGGTACGGGACGACAACAACGCGATAGACGAATTAATAGATTATCCAAACCTTTGACAACAACACCCGTTTCAGTTGGCTTCGTATCTTTTGGCGTGTTCATCTCTTTCGTGATTTTTTCCATCTGTTCTTCATGGTCACGCTGTTTACGGATTTTTTCTGCTAGGCGATTAACAACTTGTTGTGCTGTCATACCATTAAAACCAACTGCTGCAACTAAGTCTTCTTCTGTCGCATAGTTCAATTTTTCACAAACACGTTTGAAGTTTTCTGACGTTAGTACCTCTTTTGGATCGAAGCCTTGTGCCTTAATCTCTTCTTCAATTAGGCGCTGTCCTTTTTCTGCATGATCTTCACGCGACTGCTTTTTAAAGAACTGCTTAATTTTATGTTTTGCTTGTGAAGATTGGGCAATTTTCAGCCAATCATGCGATGGACCGAATGACTGTTTTGACGTCATAATCTCGACGATATCACCTGTGTGTAGTGGCGTGTCTAAAGGTACCATCTTACCGTTTACTTTCGCACCAATCGTCTTGTTACCGATTTCAGAATGGACACGATACGCAAAGTCAATTGGTACAGAGCCGGCTGGTAATTCTAATACATCGCCTTTTGGTGAGAATACATAGACCATGTCAGAGAATAAATCGAATTTTAATGATTCCATAAATTCTTCCGCATCCGATGATTCATTTTGGAATTCTAAAATCTCACGGAACCATGATAATTTACTATCAATATTTTGTTGTTCCGGCTGTACACTTTTTCCTTCTTTATAAGCCCAGTGCGCTGCTACCCCGTATTCAGCGATATTGTGCATCTCAACCGTACGAATTTGAATTTCAAGTGGATCGCCGTATGGGCCAATCACTGTCGTATGTAATGATTGGTATAGATTTTGTTTTGGCATCGCAATATAATCTTTAAAACGTCCTGGCATCGGCTTCCATAATGTATGCACAATCCCAAGTGCTGCATAACAATCCTTAATACTCTCTACAATAATACGAACAGCTAATAAATCATAAATTTCGTTAAACTGCTTATTTTGCATCTCCATTTTACGATAAATGCTATAGATATGTTTTGGTCGACCTGAAAGTTCCGCTTCAATACGAATATCATCTAATTGATCGCCAATTTCCTCCATTACTGAATTTAAGTATTGTTCACGTTCAACACGTTTACGCTTCATTAAATTCACAATACGATAATATTGCTGTGGGTTCAGATAGCGAAGTGCTGTATCTTCTAGCTCCCACTTAATTGTCGAAATCCCTAAACGATGTGCAAGCGGTGCGAAAATTTCAAGTGTTTCTTTTGAAATGCGGCGCTGTTTTTCAATCGGTAGATGTTTCAACGTACGCATATTGTGCAAACGGTCAGCTAATTTAATTAAGATGACACGAATATCTTGCGCCATCGCTACAAACATTTTGCGATGGTTCTCTGCTTGCTGTTCTTTTTTTGATTTATATTTAATTTTCCCTAGCTTTGTTACACCGTCCACTAACATCGCTACTTCTTCACCAAAATGCTCCACTAAATCTTCTCGCGTATAATTCGTATCTTCTACAACATCATGTAAAAAACCAGCCGAGACAGTTTCAGGATCCATTTGAAGCTCTGCTAATATACCTGCAACTTGTATAGGATGAAGAATATACGGCTCTCCTGAACTGCGGAATTGCTCTCTATGTGCTTCCTCCGCTAAATCATATGCTCTTTTTACAAATGCCACATGTTCTTCGTTCATATAAGAGGTAAGCGTTTCAAAAACCTCTTCCACTGTCATCACTCGATCTTTCGCCATGTTCAGCTCACCCTATTTCATAAATTTACCGATTAAGATATAAGAATAATTGTATAAAATAACTACCTATCTTGTAAAGGTTAAGTACATGAATTTCCTTGCTCCTTCACCGAATAGTGAAAAACCCGTTCAAAAAGTCGAAACTCTTTGAACGGATTTTTTTAAAAGACGTAAATATTAGTATTCCATAAGAGAAAAAATGTCATATCCTGCGATTTTTTCGCGTCCTTTTAATTCTGTTAATTCGATTAAGAATGCACAACCGACAACTTCGCCACCTAATTGTTCAATTAGTTTAATTGAAGCTTCTACTGTACCGCCTGTCGCAAGTAAATCGTCAACGATTAATACTTTTTGACCTGGTTTTACAGCATCACTATGCATTGTTAATGTATTTGTACCATATTCCAAGTCATACTCTTGTGAGATAACTTCACGTGGTAATTTACCTGGTTTACGAACAGGTGCAAAGCCAATTTCTAAAGCATAGGCAACCGGGCATCCTGTAATGAAACCGCGCGCTTCAGGGCCTACGATTAGTTCAGCACCCATTTTTTTCGCATAATCAACAATTTGGTCTGTCGCATATTTGTAAGCTGGGCCATTATCCATAATTGTTGTAATATCTTTGAATGAAATGCCTTCTTTTGGCCAGTTTTCAACAACTGTTACGTATTTTTTTAAATCCATGGTTTCCTTATTCCTCCTCAGAAACTGATTGTTCTTGTCTACACAAGTCTAACCAATCTCTTAAATCCATATATTGGGCGTACAAGAGTTTTTGTTCTAAAGCTACTTGTTCCTTGCGTTCCTTATAGATTGTTGCAGACTCGATTGCACGCTTATCTGGATTATCTATAATTTTCGCAAGTCCATTCTCTATTGTAACAAATTTCAGCTCAAAAAACACCTGTGTCATGAAAATCAACATCGCACGACTCCAACCTTTATGTTTAGCTAAATCATTTAGATGTTGACGTAAATGAAATTCACGACGTTTTTTCAAAAAACTATAGTACCAGATGAATTGTTCACGTGTTGGCATCCCTTCAAATAGGTGTGAATTCGCTACATGAAAATGCGCATACACACGCATCGGTTGAACCGTTTGTAAAATATGCTTCACTTGTTGTTCATGCTTTGGTAAATCTAAAAAGACAATATATGACGTGTACGTAGATAATTCTTTTTCCTCGTCATAAAGCGCAATTTCTTTTGGAATAAGTGTTGTAAAATAGTCGACTGTTTCACGCTTAAACGCAATAAATGTCGTTTCTTCAATCGGCATTTTTTGAAGCCATTTTGAAATTTTATTACCGCCACGCAAGTCAAATAATTGCCAATCATCTGTGTGTACATCTGAGATTAACAACTGCGCTTTTTTATGATTATTCCACTCATTAATTTGCAAATCACCCGCAAATGATAGCTCGATTCCTTTTGTTAATTCATCTGCTAAATACCCTTTATGAAAACCAATTGCATCCAGTGTATGTTTACCATCGCCAAGCTCCATCTTCACATGGTCTTCATTCGCACCAATTTTACGCATGGATTGGATTGACGTTTTCGGAATACCGTACATTGGTTTTGTAAATCCAACACCATACGGAGCAAGTGTGCGAACTGCCTCAATCGCTGAAACATCAATTTCTGACACATCGACAGGAACATCAATTTCTAAAATCGGAATCAAGTCTTCTTCTGTTAGACAGACCATTGCCTGCTCATGAAGTCGTTCACGTAATTCATCAACATCTTCCATCGCAAGTGTCATACCTGCTGCCATTGGATGTCCGCCGAACGCAGGAAGGATATCGCGATTTTTGTCGAGTTCTAGATACATATTAAATCCTTCAATACTACGTGCTGAACCTTTCGCAATTCCTTTTTCTAAATCAATACCAAGCACAATCGTTGGCTTGTAATAGCGCTCGACTAAACGAGAAGCGACAATTCCTACTACCCCCGGATTCCATCCTTCTTCTGCGACAACGAGGACACGTGAGTCACGAATTTCATCTATATTTTCAACCATATCAATCGCTTGTTTCGTCATATCTGCCACAATATCTTTTCGCTCTTTATTTTTCTCATCAAGCAATGTCGCCATTTGCATCGCAGTGTCGGCATCTTGCGTCATTAAAAAGTCGACTGCTTCTGTGGCATCGCCTAATCGACCAATCGCATTTAGGCGCGGACCGAATGAAAAGCCGAGTGTTTCTTCTGTAATCTCTTCAAGTGCAACATCTGATACCTTCGCTAATGCTTGTAGCGATACGTGCTGTGTGCGCTGTAAATGTTCTAACCCACGCTTCACTAAATAGCGATTCTCATCATGCAGTGGTACTAAATCGGCTACTGTACCAATCGCTACAAACTCCACTAAATGCTCTGGGAATCGTCCAAGTAAGGCATGCGCTAGTTTGAACGCGACACCAACACCTGCTAACTCACCAAATGGATACTGCCCTTCTGGAATACGCGGATGAATGATGACATCTGCTTCTGGTAACGTTCCTGCTGGTTCATGGTGATCTGTCACAATAACATCTAACCCTAGTTCTTTTGCAACAGCAATCGGACCATTCCCTGCAATCCCGTTATCGACTGTGATGATGAGTTGAATACCATCTTCTGCCGCCTGTCTAAATAATCGCTCTGAAGGGCCATAACCGTCGATAAAACGGTTCGGAATCACATGTGTAACATTTGCCCCTAACTCGACTAGAGCGCTCTTTAACACCGTCGCACTCGTAATACCATCACTATCGTAATCGGCATATACGAGAATCGACTGTTGTTGCTCAATGGCTTGTTGAATACGTTCTACTGCCTCTTTCATACCATGCATTAGAAAAGGATTGTGTACTACTTGTTCATCCATATGTAAAAAAGCTTGTGCTTCCTCGACTGTTTGAAAGCCACGTGCCACTAAAATTTTGGCCGCAAGTGTAGGTAACTGTAAAGCTTGTTGAAATAACGTCACTAATTGTTCATCTGGCTGTTGAATGCGCCATCTTTTATTTGTCATATTCTCACTTCCTCATCTACTCATTATAACGAAAGTCATGGACGAATAGATACCATTTGATATAAAAAGAGCGCATCTTTTCCGAAGAATCGATGCGCTACGATTATGTAAATAGATGTAAATACCAATTAAAAATGGCATCACCATGAAAGTAAACGATTAATGTTGCCACCGCAATCGATGGTCCAAACGGAATCGTCTTCCCGAACCCACGTCGTAAAATGATGGAGACGATGAGACCAATAAGTGCTGCAAAGAATAAGGATAAGAATGTTAGTTTAAGCCCTAAAACTAATCCCAGCACAAAATACAGCTTAATATCGCCACCGCCCATACCGCCTTTTGATAGGATGGATAGTAACAACAGTAAACTAAAGCCAAATACAGCACCTAAGATCGCATCCCACCACGGTTGTAATGGTGAAATGATGCGCATGATGGCAATTAAAGTACCAAAAATTAATAATACGCGGTCTTGAATAATCGTATAGAGTAAATCAGATACGGTAATAATCGCTAATAATGAAATCAGTAATAGTGCTACAACCAGTTCTTTTGAAAACCCAAGTTGCGCATAAGCATACGCAAAGAGAATACCTGTTAATGCTTCAATAATGACGTGAAAAGGTCCATATGTTGCACCGCATGTACGACACTTCCCACGTAAAAAGAGATAGCTAAAAACAGGTACTAAATCACGCGCAGTAAGATGTGTCTGACAGCTTTCACAGTGCGACCCTGGTCGAATAATCGACTCCCCTTTTGGCCAGCGCATACCAACTACATTAAAAAACGAACCACATACTAACCCGATTAAAGCGAATACGATTGTGTAATACAGTTCCAAACTTCATCACCTACTATTTCTGATCTTTTGCATAAAATGTCGTAATCTGTACGTTTGCTTGTACAGGGTATTCAGCAGGTGTATCTTCTGAATTGGTTGCTGGATCCGTTGTTTGCTGTTCGACAGCCGCTTCTGGATTTGCAATCTCATAATCAACCGAGTCAATCTTCATTAAACGCGGATAGCGCTCGATATTTTGTAAAAATTGACGCACATCTGCTATATCTTCACCTGATACAGTGAACGACACAGTAATTAACTCCATGTTACCAAGAATTTCTTCATTAGCAAGGTCAGATGTTGGTGTTTCTGTCTTCGTTTCGTCTGTTTCCTCTTTTTTCGCCTCATCTTCTACTTGTTTTTCAGCTTCTTCGGTTGTTTTTGTCGGCGTATTTGAATTAGACGTATTTTCTTCATTTGATGCATCACCTTGAAGCGTATCTTTTGCAGAAGCATCGTAGTTATTAAATGCGACACTACTCACTTCTGTTGCTGTTTGTCCTTCAAACTGCTCTAGCATACGAATCAACTGACTAATATCACGATTTTTTGGTACTTTCATACGCAATTCCGCATCGCTTCTTTTTGATGCTTCCGCGTTCTTTTGATCTTGCTGCAATTGAATACGTAAATTCGATGCTTCATCTACTAACTGTACATTTTCAGCTTTTAAAGCATCTCGCTCCGACCATTTTGGTTCTAATATATACGCATAAATACCATAAACAACTGCGCCTACTAGACAGATTGCAAGAAGGATGAGAATGAGTTGCTGTCTGTTTAACTGTTTTTTCATGACTCCTTCTCTCCTTCAATTAATTTGGCTAAGTTTAGATCAAGCGTTAACTGCGCTTTGTGACGCGGTACACTCGTCGCAGCGTTCGGTAATGCTACTGAATTCACTTCAATTGTTGTGACTTTAATATCTGTAAATAACGGATTCGTCTGTAACTGATCGACATAATTTGCGACCTGTGTAAATGTTTCATATTGAATATCGACAGTCGCTTGATTTGCACTAAATGTAAAGTTCAGCTCATATTCATACGGTTGTAAGTCTTTTCGAATCGCATCCATGACCGGCGTCACAGGATAGGCAAGACGTTCAATCACTTTTACTGCCGCATCCAGTGAATTTTGCTTCTCTTGTTCATAAGCTGCTACTTTTGCTTTTTCATCATCAACAATCGCTTGATTCGCTGCTTTTTCTTGCTCTAATGCTTTAATTTCTTTCGAGATGGATGCATTCCAAAGCGCAATACTCGCAATCAAAATTGTCACGACAACTGCTGCTCCCCAAATCCATACTTTCTTACTACCTTCAGCTTTGAATGATGGAAGTAAGTTAATGTTTGGAATGGCTGATAATAATTCATCTTTTAATGCTAAGCCGACTACTTCCGCATTACTCGCATGTAGTGCTGGGAACTGTTCTTTAACGCGACTATCTTCCAATGTATAAATCGGAACATCCATCTGACTCTCTAACATATTTTTTATGTATGTAATTTCAGGACAATCGCCTAGTAATATAACTTGCTCGACATTCTGTTGATCTTTATTAATCGAGAAACGATAGAAGTTCATAATACGATTCATTTCAGCTAACGCTTCCATTAAATCCATTTGATACTCACTTGTATTTCCCTTATACGTAAATGTTAGATGGTCGCCTTCTTCTGTCGGCTCCCACTGTACTAATTCCGTTTCAATCGTATGATAACGAATGAATTCAAGTACACCCTTATCATAAATCGATAGCGATAATTCATTAATCGACACTGCAACCGTCATCGTAATACGATCCACAAATTCCGGGAAGATTTGTTCTACCATACGCAATGTCGCAAGTGCGCGTGCATCGGCAGCGATTGGCTTTAATCCCACATCGTATAAAATCCCTTGAATTTTTCGAATCTCGATACCATTCGTCGCAAATAATAGTGCCTGTCCTTCTTCTGGTAAATCGACCACGTCAATGACCGGTTCTTCAAATGGTAAATGTACTGACTGCCCAATTTCTAGTTCAAAATATTCTTTAATCGCAGCACCACTTAAATCAAGTGGATAATCGACTTTACGCATCGTTAATGCATTATCAGGAACCGTAAAAATAACCGATTGCCCTTTTAATTTAGATTCTTTTACAATTTGTTTAATTAATTCAAATACACCGACTTCATCAACAATTGCACCGTCTCGAATCAAGTCTTTTGGTAAGTCTTGCTCAATTAAGATTGCTTTCGTTAAATCTTGCTCATGATATTGAAATAATTGGATTTTATAATCATTATATGTCAACGCAACCTTTTTCTTCGAGCCCAATTTCATCATGATTGCCTCCTACTTTTCTAAATCAAACCAACACTTCGGCACGAAGCCGTCGAAGGACGGCTTCTAAACGAAAGGCTGGTTACTAATTCCCCATTGCCTCAGCAATTTTCTCTTGAGTAAGTGTATTTGTATTAGTTACACCAGTAGCTGTTTTATATTTTGCATTTAAATCTTTAAGAGGTGTATAAGTAATTGTGTACACACCTCCAGATTTTGTAACAACATCAGCAGCAGCTAATTCATTTCCAGCTTTTAATCCTTCAACATAGCCATCTAAAGCTGTTTTATTACATGGTTTTGCAGTTGTGCCATCACACGCACCATCGGCAATTGCTGTTTTAGCACCTGCGATAATTGTTGTTGCATCAGATAAGATGGCTTTTGATTTTGAATTCGAGATGATGTTGCCGATTGCTGGAATGGCGATTAATGCGATGATTGCTAGAATAACGATAACTGCTAGTAACTCGATTAACGTTAAACCTTTTTCATTTTTTAATTTCTTATTTAGTAAGTTTCTCAATGAATAAACCTTCTTCCGATAAATTTTACTTTTCAATCATACTATTAAAGGTGAAATAAATTCTTATTCTCCACCCATTGCTTTAGCAATTGCTTTATTTGAAGCAGTTTTAATTCCTGTAGTAGATTCTGTCCCACTTTGTGCTTTAGTTAATATTTTTGTATACTTTTCATTTAATGTTGCAAGAGGAGCGTAAGTAATAGTATAAGTATCTCCTGATTTTACAACTTGATCACCAGTAGTAGTACCATCGTTCATTGGTACTTTTAATCCTTCAACATAATCTTTTAATTGATCTGCTGTACATGTATTTGCTGTACATGCACCATCTGCAATCGCTGTTTTTGCACCTGCGACAATTGTTGTTGCGTCAGATAAGATGGCTTTTGATTTTGAATTCGAGATGATGTTGCCGATTGCTGGAATAGCGATTAATGCGATGATTGCTAGAATAACGATTACGGCTAGTAGCTCGATTAGCGTTAAACCTTTTTCATTTTTTAATTTCTTATTTAATAAATTTCTCAACGAAATTCCTCCTCTTTCTTTTTTGCCCTTGCTGAAAGTACGTTCGTTTGTCATTGTACGTTCACCTCCCTTCAAGGTGATCATTTATTTTAGATTTGTTCGTATAGACTTAACATTGGCATCATAATCGCTGCGACGATGAAGCCAACAATTCCTGCAAGTAAGACAATCATTAGTGGTTCAATGAGTGACTTTAGTGCATCAACGGTACGATCTACATCATCTTCATAAAACTCAGCCACTTTTTCTAACATATAGTCGAGTGAACCTGTCTTCTCACCAATGAGAATCATCTGCGTCACAAGCGGTGGGAATACCCAACTTTTTTCTAATGGTTCTGCGAGTGAACTTCCGCTTTCAAGCGACTTCTTCGCCTCACGCAATACTTTTTCAATAATGGGATTGGCTGAAATTTTCTCCACAATCGTTAGTGCATTTAAAATCGGTACAGAACTACTAAAGAGCGAAGCAAGTGTACGTGTCATACGCGCAATCGCAGCCTTTTGTAATACAGGACCGAAAATCGGTGTTTTTAATAATACATAGTACACACCAAAATGGAATTGCTTGTTATTTTTAAATAGGAAACTGAACACTGCGATGATTGCAATGAGAATTCCTAAGAATAGCCACCAATAAGCTTTCAGCGCATCACTCAGTCCGAGTACAAATATTGTAATCGGTGGTAAATCGGCACCAAAGCTCGCAAAGTTTTGTGTAAACTGTGGTACAAGCCATAGCAACATGAATGCACCGACACCTAAAATTAAGATAATGAGCATAATCGGATACATCATCGCTGATTGAATTTTCTTTTTTAACTTGAATGTTTTTTCATAACTGCCTGCTAAACGATCTAGCGTATCGTCCATGTTCCCTGTCGCTTCCCCTGCTTTCATCATGTTAACGAATAGCGTAGGGAATACTTTCGGGAATTTAACAGCAGATGTTGAAAAGGCAATCCCAGCACGTAGATCGTCTTCTACTGTATAGAGTGCTTTTTTCAGCGCCTTACTCTCCGTCTGTGCCGCTAAGATATGAATCGACTCGACAATCGAGACACCTGCACGTATCAATGTCGCAAACTGACGACAAAAGATGACGAAGTGCTCCATCTTCACTGCATTCCCAATGGTTAAATCCAGATGTAGAATACTGCTCGACTCTTTTACTTCACGCGGACTAATACCTAAATCACGAATCTTCGCGATTGCCTGTGTTTTACTCTCTGCTTCCACTGAGCCCTTCTTTTGTTCACCAAGTTTTGAGCGCCCAGAATATTTATAAACGGTCATCCTAAATCACCTGTACGCATAAACGTCTGCGCTGTTTCGAAGTCGATTTTACGTTCCGTTAGTAATTGTTGAATTGATGTGTCAAGCGTATGCATCCCTAGCGAACGCGATGTCTGCATAATATTCGAAATTTGGTGAACTTTATCATTTCGAATTAAGTTCGCAACAGAAGGGGTTTGAACTAACACTTCTGTCGCTGCGATACGCCCTTCCGTATCAATACGACGGAATAGACGTTGCGATACAATTCCTTGTAAGACATTGGCTAATTGAACACGAATCTGTCCTTGTTGATGTGGCGGAAAGACATCAATAATTCGGTCGATTGTTGTCGGTGCACTACTCGTATGAAGCGTCGCCATAACTAAGTGACCTGTTTCAGCAGCTGTAATCGCTGTTGAAATCGTATCCAAATCACGCATCTCTCCGACTAAGATGATATCGGGGTCTTGACGTAATGCGGCTCTTAATCCATTGGCGAAACTTTTCGTATCTGAACCAACTTCACGTTGATTGACAATGGATTTTTGATGACTGTGTAAATACTCGATTGGATCTTCTAATGTAATAATATGTTTCGCTTGATTTTTATTAATAAAATCAATCATGGCAGCAAGTGTTGTCGACTTACCTGAACCTGTTGGACCTGTTACAAGAATAAGTCCTTGTGGCTTTTCGCATAAGCGATATAATACTTGCGGCATATTTAATTGCTCAATCGTCGGAATCGTTGAGTCAATCTTACGTGCAGCAAGCGTCAAACTATTGCGTTGATGATAGGCATTCATACGAAAACGACAGCGGTTTTGAAGTGAGTAGTTGAAGTCGAGTTCACGACGCTCTTCGAATTCTGCCAGTCGAAATTCAGGAATAACGGATTTCACCATACGCTCTAAATCATCTGGCAATAACTTTTCTTCTCCATAAGCTTGTAGTCTTCCATTTACACGAAAAGTAGGTGGAATTCCGACTGTAATATGTAAATCGGATGCATTCATCTCATCAGCTTTCGTTAATAATTCAATCATGTCTTTAGACATCTTTGCACCCTCCTACTTAATCTGTAACGACGCGAATGACTTCTTCAATGGTTGTCAAACCGTTCAATGCTTTTTGTAAGCCATCATGTACGAGTGGCTCATATCCTTTTTTCATCGCATTTTGTAAAATTCCATTTGAAGCGGCACCTACTAAAATGAGTTGCTTCGCTTCTTCATCTAATTCAAATACTTCATGTAGCGCAATTCGACCGCGATAGCCTGTGTGGTTACATGCTGGACATCCTGTTCCTGCATGCACCTGTGTCGAATGGAAACCATATTTTAATAACACTGCTTGTTCTGTTGCAGTGACATCACGTGTACGACCACAATCTCGGCAAACACGACGTACAAGACGCTGTGCCACAATGCCTTCAAGTGAAGACGTAATCAAATAAGGTTCGATACCCATATCTTTTAAACGGTCAATCGACTCAATTGCACTATTCGTATGAAGTGTACTAAATACTAAGTGACCTGTTAATGAAGCACGTGTCGCCATCTGTGCTGTCTCCGTATCACGAATCTCACCAATCATAATGACATCGGGATCTTGACGTAAGATGGAGCGTAAACCAGCTGCGAATGTTAACCCGACTTCTTCACGCACTTGAATTTGGTTAATACCTTCTAATTGATACTCCACCGGATCTTCAACCGTAATAATATTTAGCGCTTCATCATTCAAATCATTCAATGTTGCCGATAACGTAGATGATTTACCAGAACCTGTTGGACCCGTAATAAGAACGATACCATTCGGCTTACGTATCATACGCTCAAACTTCTGTTGATTCTGTTCCGAGAATTTCAAACCACTAATTGAGATTTGTGCATTCTTCGTATCCAACACACGCATTACCACTTTTTCACCGTAAATGGTTGGCAATGTCGATAGACGGATATCAATCGCTCGCATTTGCGCTTGAATTTGAATACGCCCATCTTGTGGTAAACGACTCTCCGTAATATTCAAATTCCCCATAATTTTTAAACGGGCAATGACCATATTTTGCATACTTTTCGGTAATGAACGTTCTGTTTTCAACATACCATCTACACGAAAGCGAATGCGGAATTCGTTATCTTGCGGGTCGAAGTGAATATCACTCGCCCCTTGTACAACTGCATCGTTAATGATTTGATTCACAAGTACAACAATCGGTGAATCTTCTGCCACAATGTCAGAATTGTCTTCTTCCGTTGTACCAACTAAATCACTGAGTGCCGCATCCATCGTTGCTTGTAATTCATAGTATTTACTAATCGTTTTATTTAAATCTTGTTTTGTCGCGATACAAGGCTCAATACGGAACCCTGTCAACATACGCAATTCTTCAATCGCAAAGTAATCCATTGGATCTGCCATTGCCACAAATAATTTGTTTTTCTCTTTTCGTAAAGGAACGAGTAAATAACGTTTCGCAATTTCTTTTGGTACTAATTGTATGATTTCCGAATCAATAGGGAACTGCCCCAAGTTCACATGAGGTATTCCTAACTGAAATTCAAGGACTTCGATTAACGTTTGTTCGGTTACGAGCTGCTCCTTAATCAATACATCACCCAGTCGTTCATTCGGTTGTTTGATTGTAAGTGCGTGTTGTAATTGATCTTCCGTTAATACATTCGCTTCGACAAGTAAATCACCTAGTCGCTTTCTTCCTTGTTTCACTGATTGCGCCCACCCTTCTATTTTTCAACGGAATAAATGTAATAGTAATAATCTTCATCTTCTGAATAATCCACAGTCGCATTTTTCAATTCATCTGCTGTTGGCTCATTCGGCGGTGGCGTTGGTGTTACTACATCGTCCTCTGTCGGTACTTCTGTTATATCTTCATTTACTTCAAATGAACCATCCACTGTCAGATTCTGTGTCACTGATTCTTCCACAATCACTTCTTCATTCGACGTTTCAATCACTTCATGGATTGGCGCGTAATAATTATTACTCATTAATGTTCGTTTTGTTTCGCCCTTCTCTGTTCGAATTTGACGATATACAGAGATTGTTAATCCATCTTTCGCTTGTTGAACAGACTCTGTCACACCCGCTCCTAGTGATTCGTTATAACGATAAATCACACCACTCGGAATCGATTCCTCGTCTGCTGTGTATACTTTTACATCTGGCTTTTTCTCTCCTGCTGCGATGTAAAACTTCACATTCAATGTATTTCCTTCCACTTCTGCACGCATCTTAATGGAAGAATCACGTGACACAATGAACTTTAAATCATATTGCTTAGACGGTTTAATAACAGCTTCCATTCCTGGCTCTGTATAGTTCTGCTGTAAGAGTGCTTGATGACGTTCCGCAATTTCAAATCCTGATTGTAATGCATTTTGATAAAGTGCAGATGCCATAATACTCCCTAAACGAATACTCTCTGGCACGCCAACTTGTTGGAAGAATGACAATTCCTGATTTGGCTTCACTAATACACCATTCACATTTTTCGTCATTTGCGTAATCGACTCTACTTCATCTTCCTTCAAATTGATAGAAGCAGATGAGATTTCAATACCTTCTTCAAACGAAAAATTTTTTCGTTCAATTTTTAGCGGTCGATTCGGTAAAAGCGCAACTTGTTTCAGCAACTCTTTCATTTGTAAATCCGTTTCGTCCCCTAAAATCGGCTGTAGCTTTTGACGTAAGTTTTCTGTTTCGTTCACTACTAGGTCAACAGACGCACTTGGTGTAGGAGACCAAAAGTCATACCATGGTTTATCAATCTTTTTCAATAAATCATTAACAGATTGCTGTACATCAAAATTAAAATCTTCGCCCGACACCGTCACTTCATTTCGACCAATCTGGATGATAATATCGTTCTTTTGCCACACATCCACAATTTTCTGCGTTTCTTTTCGCATCTCTTTTTGCGACATCCCACTTACATCGACTGGACCAATTTTCGCCTGACTACCACTCGCTTGTACTGATAATGTATGTATGAAAAATAGCGTCATAGTACCTAAAATCGTAAATATGACGATTCTCTTAAATAGACTCATGTTGAATCTCCTTTAAATGCTTTTTATATGGAAAATATAACTAATATTTGCTTTAATAATTATAATATAACTCAAAAAAATGGAAACTTCCATAACTATTAGCATATTTTTAAATTTTTTTGTGACAAAATACGAAAACGAATAGTGTTTTTTGACTATATTTTTATTACACACTATAATAAGAAGGATATATTAGGAAACTACATGTTGGGGGAATTAAGATGCCATATAATAATGAAAAAGGATTTTCACTCGTAGAAGTAATGGCTGCTTTTGTACTAATTAGTATCATTTTGATTTCTTTTTTTACACTGTTCTTTAAAGGCAGAGAAACAACGGTCGAGTCGAAGAAGACAATTGACGCTACATACACTGCACAACAAGAGATGGAGTCGATTTATGCAACAACGAAACAAGCTTCTAATGCAAGCATGAAAAACATTTTATCTACATTACAATACCAAATGAAAAGCTGTACAAACCCATCTAAGACGATTTACACAAATGACACAAAATATAAAAATGAAGTGGTCGTTGTGGAAGTATTTAAAAACGCAAAAATTGATACATTACGCAATGTGATGGTGTCGGTATATGACCAGAAAAAAGTGACAGATCCATGCCAATCAAAAGTGAATCCGAAAGCACAGATGGAGAATATTATGAGAGCAGGTGATTAATATGAAAAATGAAAAAGGCTTTACACTTGTCGAAGTATTAGCAGTGATTGTCATTTTGGCGATTGTCGGCTCCATTCTATTCAACTTGCTCACCTCCTCCAACAAAGAATATAAATCACAAGTAGACGATACAACGAATTTGAATGAACTCTCTTTTATTATGAAAGAAATCACACGCGATTTTAGAAAAACAAAAATTGTCGACATTCAAAATAATCAGGTTGTATTTAAAACAAAAGAAAATAATCAAGAAAAAGTCATTGCGACCTACACAAAAACAGGCGATACATTAAGTAAAAACGGCTCACCTTATCAAACGAAGATTCGTTCATTCTGTGTTCAAAGTACGAAAGAACCTTCAAAACGAACACCAGACTGCCTGAGTACATCAAAAACACCGAGTGCACAGGAAGGAATCTATTTAAATATCGAAAATACGAACGGCAAAAGAGTGGAAACGACACTTTATTCTAGAGGAGGATAAACGATGCGAAAATATGTAAAATCGAATGATGGCTATGCCCTTGTCATTGCCCTACTCGTTATTACCGTTGTCACTGTACTCGGACTCGGTATTTTAACAACGACGAGCTCATCGAAGAAATTATCGGAAGAAGAAAGTAAAGACCAAACAGCATATTACATTGCGGAAGCAGGACTGAATCAGAAGAAAGAGGAATTGAAGGATGCGAAAGTGATTTATGATGATTTTGTTAATTCTTCGGAAGTAAAAGGCCAAAAATTAACGAAAGAGCAGTTTGTCAGCAAATTAAGAACATTTGTGGAAGGACGACTCTCAGATCTATTAAAACCAGTTGAGTACGGTACAGATCTATTCAAACGAAAGAACGCGAAAGCAAATGTGAAAACAGTAATGACCGTTTCAGAAACTGAACTTAAATTCACGATTACATCAACAGGAATTATCAAATCAAACGATTCCACAAACGAAAAGAAACGAACAGTTCAGTCGGTGGATAGTTATAAGTTAACAATTACTGAAAAACCAGCCGAAGAAGAATTTAGTTTTTCTAAATATGCCATTCATGCTATAAATAATTTAGACTTATCAAATGGTAGCATTATAGGCAATTTAGGTTTTTCTGGTCCTCAGCCGTCAGATATTAAATATCCATTTACAAGTAATTCAGGAAGCGTTTCTTATACTGGTTCAACATCCGGCACTACTTACAGACCTTGTAGCTGGTGGAAAGAGAACAATATTTGTGGGGACTCTTCTTATCAAGGAATTTCAACTGCAATAAAAAATAAGGATGTCACTTTCAATGATTCTAAAATGCCTAAAATCCCTGACTTTCCAATAAATAAATTTATTTCATTAAATGACATTACAAACCTAAATTTACCTAATAATATTCAACAAGGTATCCCTAATAAAAATCCTATTCCTTCTGGAAATTACAAAGTTAGTACCCAAGATTTTTATAAAAATTCTTTGAATATTGGTAAAAATAATGTGAATTTTTACATTGAAAAAGCAGATTTTGATTATAGAGATATTAATATTGAGGGTGAAGGAAATATTTCTATTTTTTCAAATTCATTTTCCAAGGGTAGCGGTAATATAAATTTCTTTGGCAATTCAATAAATATTTACACAAAAGGTAACTTTTCTCTTTCCGGTTCTGCAATTTTAAAATCAGCGAATAACATTAATATTTATTCCGCAGATGAATTTTCTCAATCAGGTAGTGGTCATATATCTAATGCTAAAAATTTAAATATATATTCTAATAAAGTTACATTCGGCTCTAGTTCCACAATGAATATGACAGAAAAAGTAAATATTTTTGCATATGACTCTCTAAAATTAAATAATACTACTACAATAAATAGTAAAGAAACTAATATTTACTATACTGGAAATAATAAACCTACAATAAATGGTGGTTTTGAAAATGCTGTTAATTTAGATTTTTTATATGCGCCTATTGATATAAATGGAGGGATAAAGCTCTCTGGGAATATTATATTACGAGGAGATAATGATATCGCTAAAAAAGATGTTAGAATCAGTGGAGGAAGTTCTACAAAAACTCCCCTTTATTTTTATGCTCCAAAATTTAATATTAATGTAAGTGGTGGGGGTGAAATTACGGGGGCTCTTATAGGGAACAATATAACTATGTCTGGTGGTACTAAAGTAATTTATCAAAAACCAAATATAGATAATGATAATTCTGGTACAGGTGGGGGGGCAAATGGTCAAATCGACTCCTCTTTAACACCAAACTCTGATAGTGGTTCAGTCGAGGTTAATAATCCTTAAATAATTGAGAAGAAATCTCCTAGCGAGGTTTCTTCTTTTTTCATATCAAAAAAACCGACTTCAGCATCTCATGCCGAAGTCGATTTTTTATTTCACTACATATTTCACAATGACGGGTTTCACTGTTTTGTTTTTCGTTGTGCGTACATTTTTCGGATCAAGTGTCATGTAATACGTGCCTTTTGCGAGTGTTTTCGTCGCTTTCACTGTTGTATATTTACCTGAGGCACTCGTCGAGAAGGTGAAGCCTGATACTTTCGCACCGTCTTTATATACTGCATATGCCGATGTACGAACTGTCGACTTTTTCACTGGTGTTGCCCATATCCATGTCGATGTTTTTTTAGTTTTCAATGTTGTATAATTCGTTGCTTTGATTCGACTTGATTTTTGAGTACTTGAAACAATCGTTGCGCCGACTTTTTTACGGTATACTTCAACACTTGTTTTTTGTGCTTTCGTTAATTGATTTGTAACGGTATAGAGTGGAATAAATTCCGTTACATAATGAACTGTTTTTTTATTATTCATATTTTGAACGATTGTTTTAATTTTGGATTGATTCACACGAACATATTTAGCGGCTGCTGATTCAACTGGTTGTACACTCGCTGTTAAAATTTTAGACGAAAATTGTGCGAGTCCGTAACCATATATTGAGTCAGGTCCTTTTACGCCTAAATCTATTGCATTTGCATAGAGGCGATTTTCTAGTTGTTTCGCAGATTCTTTTGGATACGCTTGTTTTAATAATGCGAGTAAACCTGTCACATGTGGCGTTGAAAACGATGTGCCTGAGCCGGTAGATGTACCGCCACTGTATGCAAGTGATGTAATATCCGTTCCCGGTGCTACAAGGTCTAATACACTCCCCGTATTGGAGAAGTAAGACAACTTTTTCGTCTTTTCAACTGAACCAACTGCTACAACACCTGGGATCGCAGCTGGATAATCAATTTGATTACGTCCGTCATTCCCTGAAGCTGCAACGACCATTACACCTGCATCCAATGCTTTTTTCACTGCGATATATAATGGATTGTCGCTTACTTTTTCATTCGGTAATAATAAATCCGCTTGAGAGATTCCCATCGAAATATTTAAAATATTGACTTTTTGTTGGATCGCATAGTTGATTGCTGTCATGAAGTCGATTAAATCGGCTCCGTCTTTGCCGTCAATATTATAACTATATAATTCAACACCAGGTGCCACACCAATTACATTGCCCGCTTTTCCTGGTTGTGCTGCGATAATACCTGCAACAAATGTACCATGTGATGTAGCACTCGATGCATACGTAACTTGACTTGAGTCAGAAATAATCGTTTTGCGCTGCACTTTTGGAAGGGCTATATGATTGGCTATACCTGAGTCGATAATTCCTACTTTAACGCCTTGACCATCCAATCCTTTTTTCCATGCATTTTGAACAGTGATTAATTGTTGGTTCCAATTCGTTGTGAAATTTGCGAATGGTACGGGAAGTCCAACATCTTGTGTACGTAATTTTCGTGTACCTGTATGTACAACCTCGATTTGTTTAGAAGCTTCTAATTTTTTAATTTCTTCTTTTGAAAATGTTCCAACTACTGCATCAATTGCATCTAATTTTTTTGCGTCTTCCACTTGATCTAAAACAAGTTCCTTCCCTGCCTCTGACTTATAAAAAACAGATACGTGTTCTACTTCTTTTTCGGCATGAGCTGAAATCGGTTGAAAGCCAAGCCATGCTAGAAAGAGACTGCCGACTAGAATTTTTGTATATTTCACATGAATCTCCCCTTTCTCTATCCAAATTATATCATCAGATGTATAAATTGAATATATTTTTCTACACAAAAAGCACTAGCTTATTTTCATAAGCTAGTGCTTTAGTCTAAACATTATACTTGTGGTTCATCTGAACCCCATTGACGTTTTTTCTTCTCTACATTCACTTTACCACCAAGCTTTTTCATTTGGCGTACTTTTAATACATACCAAATCTGTGCTGCGATGTAAATAGATGAATACATACCTGTTACTAAACCAATTAGTAACGCGATGGAGAAGTTTTCAATTGATGGTGCACCAAAGATTAATAATGATACAACAACAATGATGACTGTCATTACAGTATTAACCGAACGACCTAATGTTTGACGTAATGATTTATTGACAATATTAGCTAAATCATCTGGTGTTTTAATAACTTTTGCACGATGTAAGTTCTCTCGAATACGGTCAAACGTAACAATCGTATCATTAATTGAGTAACCAACAATCGTTAGAACTGCTGCGATAAAGGTCATATCGACTTCTAATCGGAACAGACTGAAGATCGCTACCATGAAGAATACATCATGAATTAGTGAGGCAATCGCACCAATACCCATGCGCCATTCGAAGCGAATTGCTACATAGATAATGATTCCGACTGCTGCAATCGCAAGTGCATACATCGCATTACGTGCAATCTCTTTACTTACGTCTGGCGATACAGAACTTACAGAAGCTTTATAACCAAATGCTTTGTCTGCGGCTGCGTTCATTTTTTGGACATCTTCTTTTGAGAAGTCTTTATCATAACGAACAGCTGCATATTCTGATTTGTCACCACTAATGACAATATTTTTAGATGGGAAGCCTGTTTTATCTAAGAATTTCTCTACTTCTTGTGTTGTCAACTTATGTTCAGATTGTAATTGAACACGCGCACCACTTGAGAAGTCGATCCCTAAGTTTAGTTTAAAGATTCCTAGAACGACTAAACCAGCTAAAATAAGAACAGCTGAAATCGTGAAGAAACGCTTACGTGTGTGAACGAAGTCGAATCGGTCGAATTTCGTTTTTAAATCGAGTGTATCAAAGCCTTCTTCAATGCCATGAATACTTGATTTTTTCACACCAAACCATGTTTTCTTATTATCTAAGTAACCACTGTTTACAAGTAAGCCAAGTAATACACGTGTACCCCAAACAGCTGTTAAGAAGCTGACTAAGATTGTAATGATTAATGTTGTTGCGAAACCTTTTACTGTACTTACACCGAAGATGAATAATACGCCTGCTGCTAATAATGTTGTAATGTTCGCATCAAAGATTGCAGAGAATGAGTTTTTCGAACCTGCTTTGAACGCTTGTTTTACAGACTTACCAACACGAATTTCTTCTTTTAGACGCTCGTACATGAGGATATTCGCATCGACTGCCATACCTACCCCTAATACTAAAGCGGCGATACCTGGTAATGTTAATACAGCATTAATCATGTCTAAAATCCATAATGTGATGAATGTGAAGACACTTAATGTCACGATTGCGACAGCACCTGGTAAACGGTAAACAACTAACATAAAGAAGAAGATAGCTAAAACACCAATGATACTAGCCAGTACTGTTGATTTTAAAGCATCTTGGCCAAATTGCGCCCCTACTGATGTTGAGTACACTTCTTTTAATTGAACAGGTAATGAACCTGCATTTAAAATACCTGCTAAATCCTTTGTTTCTTGTACAGTAAAGTTACCTGAAATTTGAACATCTGTTGTGTTCAGAGGATTTTGTACAGACGCAGCTGAGATAAATTTAGGCTTTTGACCAGCAGCTTCTTTTTTGGCTTCTTTTTCATACGTATCACCTTTTTGGTAATCTAACCAGATGACCATTAAGTTTTGACCAGGTCCACGTTGTGAAAGGTCTGTTGTGATTTCGCTGAATTTTTTCGCATCTTTTAATTTTAATGATACGATTGGTTGATTCGTTTGAGAATCGAAGCCATCACTTGCTCCACCTTGTTTTAAATCGCGACCATCTAATAATAGCTTATTATTAACGTCGCGGAATGTTAGGTTCGCTTGTGTTGCTAATAGCTCTCGTGCGGCATCTTGATCTTTAACACCAGCTAACTGCACACGAATGCGATTACCACTCTCAATTTGAATACTTGGCTCACTCACTCCAAGCACGTTGACACGTTCTTGAATGGCCGTTACAGTGGCTTGTAAATCTTTTTCTGTAATGGGCTTAGCACCTTTTAAAGGTTCTACTTGATAAAGAACTTCAAATCCACCTTGTAAATCAAGACCTAGATTAATGTTCTTTACGATGCCTTCTGTTGTCGCTCCCATTGTTGCAAATAATGCAATGACAACAATGAAGAAAGCAACAATTCGACTTCTCAATTTCATGTATAAATCCTCCCTGAACATTTAACACATCGCTTGTTCTTAAATGCAGTAATATAATACCAATATATTATTACTATAATGGAATAACGTCAATTTGTCACCGTTATTCGTAACAGGTCTATTATGAAACAGTGCTTTCCTGCTGTCAAACCTTCTCAGTAAATTTTTTCTAACTTTCGAGCAATGCGGCAATTTCTTCTTCTTCTAATTCAGCAAATGGTGTCATTTTATATGATGTTTGCTCAATATATGTACAATATTGCTGTTTTGTTAAAGCTAGTAAATCACTGACCATCTGGTGAATATGCATTTCTTCCTCTGATTCCACATCACACCATTGTTGATGAACAAAATAGTGCCATATAACAGATGGATTCGGTTGCTCCACACCTTGAGCCTGTAAATCTTCACACTTCATATTTAAAACCGTTTGCAACTTCTGAAACAATGATTCGAATGGCATCATGTAAAATGCGCCTCCTCTACATTAGAAATACACGGACTGTCCAAATAAGCATTGCCACGATTAATATGGTCATAATCACATAGCCTAAAAAGCGTAAACGTTTTTCAGACTTTGAAACTTTTGCATAGGTTTGGCTATCCGCCATCTTTCGTGGTCTTTCATCTTTTGTAGGCATAAAACATTCGCTCCTTCAAACGTGAGTTGATTCTATTATTTCACATTTTTCAGATAAAAGCGATTCATGACCTATCTATTATGACCTTTATACCATCTTTATTATATTACACCTTTAATTCCAATTTATTCAAACAAAAAACAGTCTGGGACAAAATATTTCACTTCCCGTTTTAACGTTTGCAACGAAAAACTGGAACCGCGCCACAGCGCGATTCCAGTTTTTCTTATGCTCATATGGAATAGTGTTTTTACACTTATGTCCCAGCCTGTCTTTTATACACTGATTATTCAGCTGCGTCGTCTTCTACAACACGACCAATTGCTGCACGCTCAAAACGCATTTTTGTACCGTCTTCTAATACAACTACTGCTGTTTTATCGTCAATTGCATCAATCGTTGCATGTAGTCCCCCGATTGTAATAATCTTGTTCCCACGTGATAAAGCTGCTTGCATTTCTGCTGTCTTTTTACGCTGCTTTGACGCTGGACGGATTAACATGAAGTACATTAACGCAATGATAATGATCAATGGTAAGAAGTTACCTAAAGCTCCAAAATCCATTCTTCTATTCCCCCTTTCTCTTTCTCATTCATTATTATACAAGAATCAGAAATTTTTTGCATTCGGTTTATTAAACCCGTATTGTTCAAAGAATTCTTCGCGGAAGTCTCCTAAACGGTCTTCACGAATTGCTTGACGTACTTGACGCATTAAGTTTTGCAAGAAGTGCAAGTTATGTGTCGAAGTTAAACGGATACCGAATGTTTCATCTGCCTTAATTAAGTGACGAATATATGCCTTCGTATAGTTTTTACATGTGTAGCAATCGCACTCTGGATCAAGCGGTGTAAAGTCTTTTGCATATTTTGCATTTTTCACGACAACACGACCTTGGCTTGTCATGCACGTACCGTTACGTGCAATACGTGTTGGTAATACACAGTCAAACATATCAATACCACGAATCGCACCATCGATTAATGAGTCTGGTGAGCCAACACCCATTAAATAACGTGGCTTATGCGAAGGTAGTAATGGCGTAGTATATTCTAACATGCGGTTCATAATTGGTTTTGGTTCGCCAACTGATAAACCACCAATTGCATACCCTGGGAAGTCCATAGAGACTAAATCTCTTGCAGATTGTTTACGTAGCTCTTCGAATTCTCCACCTTGTACAATACCGAATAGTCCTTGATCTTGTGGACGTTCATGTGCTTCTAAACAACGTTCTGCCCAACGAGAAGTACGTTCAACAGAAGCTTTCATGTATTCGTATGTTGCTGGGAATGGAGGACATTCATCAAAAGCCATCATAATATCTGAACCAAGTGCATTTTGAATCTCCATTGCTTTTTCTGGACTAAGGAACATTTTGCTACCATTTAAGTGGTTGCGGAAATGTACCCCTTCTTCTGTGATTTTGCGCATATCGCTTAATGAGAATACTTGGAAACCACCTGAGTCCGTTAAAATCGCACGGTCCCAGTTCATAAACTTGTGAAGTCCGCCTGCTTCCTTAATAATCTCATGTCCTGGGCGTAGCCACAAATGATAAGTGTTACTTAAAATAATTCCTGCGCCCATTTCTTTAATTTCTTCTGGTGCCATCGTTTTTACTGTTGCTTGTGTACCTACTGGCATGAAAGCTGGTGTTTCAAATGAACCATGTGGGGTATGCACAATCCCTAGACGTGCTCCCGTTTGTTTACATGTTTTAATCAGTTCGTAGCGAATTGGTTGTTCTGACATAAATTAATTTCCTTTCTTTTGTGGACGAATGAACATCGCATCACCAAAGCTGAAGAATCGGTATTTATTTTCAACAGCGATTTTATAAGCATTCAGTACGTTTTCACGACCTGCTAATGCACTAATCATCATCACTAAAGATGATTTTGGTAAATGGAAGTTTGTAACCATTCCGTCGATTGCTTTATATTCAAAACCAGGGTAGATAAAGATTTTTGACCAACCTGACTCTGCGATAATTTGACCATTATTATTTTGCGCGACTGTTTCAAGTGTACGTGTAGATGTTGTACCTACTGCGATGACACGTCCACCGTTCGCTTTTGTATCATTGATGATTTGAGCTGTTTCAGCTGGTAAGTTATAAAACTCCGCATGCATATCATGTTCTTCAATCGTTTCAACACTTACAGGACGGAATGTACCAATCCCTACATGTAAAGTTACAAAAGCAACTTGTACACCTTTTGCACGAATGGCATCTAAAATTTCATCTGTAAAATGCAGACCGGCTGTCGGTGCTGCTGCTGAACCTAGTTCTTTTGAATAAACCGTTTGATAGCGCTCTTGGTTATCTAACTTCTCATGAATATAAGGTGGTAGAGGCATTGTACCTAACTTTTCTAAAATCTCAATGAAGATCCCTTCATAATTAAACTTGAAAAGTCGACCTCCATGCTCTAATTCACCTGTGCATTCAGCTGTTAATAGACCATCACCAAATGTGACAACGGTTCCCACTTTAATACGCTTAGCGGGCTTCACTAATGTTTCCCATTCGTCATCAGCTGTTTGCTTAATGAGTAGCACTTCGATATGTGCCCCTGTTTCTTTCTTTTCACCGATTAAACGAGCAGGTAGTACGCGTGTATCATTTAAAATTAGGCAGTCTCCTGCTTCTAATTCTTCCACAATATGCGGGAAGTGATGATGTTCTACTTCACCTGTTTCTTTATCTAATACCATCAATCGACTTGCAGCACGATTTTCAAGTGGTACTTGCGCAATTAATTCTTCTGGTAATACGTAATCAAAATCTTCTAGTTTCATCGTTACTTCCTTCTTTTCATTAAGTTTCTGCTGGATACGCGTATCCGAAATGTGTATAAGCAAGTGCTGTAACCATACGACCTCTTGGTGTTCGTTGAATGAACCCGATTTGCATTAAATAAGGTTCGTACATTTCTTCAATTGTCATCGATTCTTCACCAATACTTGCAGAGATCGTATCTAAGCCTACAGGACCTCCTCTAAAGCGTTCAATCATTCCCTCGATTAATTTGCGGTCAATATGATCTAAACCGAGTGGGTCGACTTGTAGAAGCTCTAAAGCAGTCTGACAGAGTGATACCGTAATCTCACCATCTCCTAAAACCTGTGCATAATCACGTACACGCTTTAATAAACGGTTTGCAATACGCGGTGTTCCTCTCGAGCGTCTTGCTAATTCATTCGCTGCTTGGTCATGAATTGCAACACCAAATAAGTCCGCACTTCTTTTTACAATTTCGGCAAGTGAGGGTTCATCATAATAGTCCAACCTTAATAATACACCAAAACGGTCGCGAAGTGGTGCAGATAATGCGCCTGAACGTGTTGTTGCACCAACTAATGTAAATGGTGGTAAATCAAGGCGAATAGAGCGTGCTGTCGGACCTTTACCAACTACGATATCGAGGCAAAAATCTTCCATCGCTGGATATAGCACTTCTTCAATCGCACGCGGTAGACGGTGAATCTCATCAATGAATAACACGTCTCCCGGTTCTAATGAACTGAGAATCGCAGCTAAATCTCCTGGTCGTTCAATTGCCGGTCCACTCGTCATCCGAATATTAACACCCATCTCATGTGCAATAACTGCCGCAAGCGTCGTTTTCCCAAGTCCAGGAGGTCCAAATAATAGTGCGTGATCGAGCGACTCTTCACGCATTTTTGCCGCTTCAATAAAGATGCGTAAATTCTCTTTTACTTTTTGTTGTCCAATATAACTATCAAGTGTTTGAGGTCTTAATGAAAGTTCTAATTGTTCATCTAATTCTGTAGACTCACCTGATACAATCCGTTCCTCCATCAATCTGCACCTCCTATTTTTGTTTTAATAATATTTTGAGCGCTTCCTTCATGTAAGCTTCTGTCGTATGTAATTGCTCATTTTCATCTAGTTGTGGCTTCACTTTTGCAAGTTCACGCTCTGAGTAACCAAGTGCTGTTAAAGCAAGCATCGCTTCTTCAAGTTCATGTTTATTCGGATTCACGCCAAATAACGGTAATTCATCTTCTGCGCTCGGTAATTCTACATGTTCAAGTAATGCATCTAACTTCCCTTTTAAGTCGAGAATCATTTGACGTGCTGTCTTCTTACCGACACCTGGGAACTTAATTAAGAAAGCTTCATCTTCTTGTTCAATCGCTGTAATTACTTGCGATGGATGTCCACTTGCAAGAATCGCAAGTGCACCTTTTGGTCCAATCCCTGACACTTGAATCAACTTACGAAATAGCTCACGCTGTTCAAGTGACGTGAAGGCAAATAGTTGCTGTGCATCTTCTCTTACACTTAGATGTGTAAATACTTGAATTTCCTCATTTGATACATGAAAAGCATACGGGTTTGGTGTATTCAATTGCCAGCCTACACCTGTCACCTCTACAACAATGTATTCGGGTGTTACACGCGTAACAGGCCCTTTTATATAATCATACATACACGAATTCTCCTTTTCATAGCCTTTTGCATTATAGCATAATCCGTCGTGCGCTAAAAACAAACACACATTCCCATAGTAGCTATCATACCACAATTCACGAATGCTTTCGAACGATTATAAGGTGATTCATTTTTAAAAATATATGATATGATTAACAGCGTAAAAGCATTCAATCGAGGTGTTAATCATATGAAAAAATTATTAGGTGAAGAACGTCGTGAAGCCATTATTACGATTCTGAAAAATGAACAACGCCCTGTCACAGGGACAGCACTTGCGAAACGAACAAATGTATCGCGTCAAGTGATTGTGAATGACATGGCGCTCTTAAAAGCAAAGGACGAACCAATCATGGCGACAAGTCAAGGTTACGTCTATTTATCTGAACATCCAAATCATCGTGTGTTTGAACGCGAGATTGCGAGCTTCCATACACCGGAACAAGCAGAAGATGAACTGAATACACTTGTTGATGCAGGGGTAACGGTTAAAAATGTAACGGTAGAACATCCCGTATATGGTGAAATTACGGCATCGATTATGGTATCAAGTCGTTATGATGTGCAACAATTTATTCAAAAAGTGACCGCAACTGAAGCAAGCCTTCTAATGAATTTAACAGAGGGTGCTCATCTACACGTGATTTCAGCTGATGATGAGAAAAAATTAGATGCAGCGATTGAACAATTACATCTAAAGGGTTATCTATTACCTGAAGCATAATAAAAAACGAGGCGAGTGTTTCCACACTACCTCGTTTTTATTTTTGTTGATACGTATAATAACTACCTAATGACTTAACCGAACAGCCAAGCGCTCTCAATTCTTCCATCGCACCCATCATTAAAGGTGCATGCTCGTCTTCTAGTAAGTCAACGATGAAGAAATAATCACCAAGTCCTGTTTTTAATGGACGAGATTCAATCTTACTTAAATTGATTTGACGCCATGCAAACACAGATAATACTTGATGCAATGCACCCGAACGATCATTTGGTAACTTAATCATCAACGTTGTTTTAATTGGTCCCTGATCCGCTTCACGTTCAATACGGTCATTACGCTTCGATAATACAAAGAAACGTGTATGATTAAAATGGAAATCATGAATATTTTGTTCTACAATTGCCAAATCATACTGTTTCGCCGCTGCAATATTCGCAATTGCTGCGATATTATTCTCTGGATGTTCTGACACATATTGTGCCGCTGCTGCTGTTGAAGTCGTTTGACTTAGTGGTACAGAACGATAATGGTAATGCAAAAATTTATGACACTGCGCAAGGGCGTGTGGGTGCGAATATACGCGCTCCATCTCACCATAATGCGCTGCATGATCTTTATGTACCATTAAATGCTGCTCAATCGGCGACAAGACCTCTGCCGCAATATACAAATCTGCCTCATGGAATAAATAATCAATCGTCAGTGGTACTGTACCCTCTAAAGCATTCTCTACGGGTACCACTGCACGATCAACTTGTCCTGAGTCAACTGCTTCAATACATTCTGGAATTGTCTTAAAAGGGATTGTCCAATCGTTTGGAAACAATTCTTTTGTCGCCAACTCCGTAAATGTACCCTCTGGGCCTAGATAAGCCACCCGATTCTCCCACTCTTTTGATTCCAACACAAAAGCCCCCTCTTATAACGCGCCTGAACTAATCACTTCTGCTGATTCAACAAAATCAAGTTTTTTCAGACTTTGTAATAAGTCGTCTAAATCAACATCCATTGCAGTCACGTCTAAGGACAATGTTACATTGGCTCTACCTTGAATCGGAATTGTTTGATGAATAGTCAATACATTACAATGTGTATCGGTAACTGTAGAAAGAAGTCTAGCTAATGTACCTTTACGATCCTCTAATTGCAAGAACACTGTTAAAATGCGTTCTTGAACAATTGAGTGAAAGGGGAAAACAGCATCTCGATACTTATAAAAAGCACTCCTAGATAAATCAACCTGTTTCACAGCATCCCAGATAGATGAGACGCTTCCTGATTGTAGCAAATGTTTAGCTTGCAACGTTTTGTGCATCGCATCTGTTAAAACATCTTCACGAACTAAATAATATCTTTGATCCGCTACATTTTTCATCTTTTTCCCCCCTGAATCGTTTATTCTACAAATTCAAATTCAAATTTTAAGATACGAACGGTATCGCCATTTTCAGCACCTTGTTCACGAAGCTCATCATCGACACCCATACCACGCATTTGGCGTGCAAAGCGACGAATTGATTCTTCACGACTAAAGTCTGTCATTTTGAATAGACGTTCGATTGTGTCACCACTTAATACAAAAGCACCGTCATCGTCGCGTGTTACAACGAAATCTGGTCCTTTAATTTCATGTTTGTAAAGTACTGTAGCATCTGTTTCTTCCTCTTCATCATCGTGTAGTAGGAACTCAGGTGTTACTTCTAGTAATTCATACACTGCATAAAGTAGTTCTTGTAAACCTTGACGTGAAACAGCTGAGATTGGGAAGATTTGAATATCTTCTCCTACTTTCTTTCTAAACTCAGCTAAATTTTCTTCTGCATCTGGCATGTCCATTTTGTTGGCTACAACAATTTGTGGACGTTCAGTTAAGCGTAAATTATATTGCTCTAACTCGCGATTAATCGTTAGGTAATCTTCGTATGGGTCGCGACCTTCCATCGCTGACATATCAACTACGTGTACAATAACACGGGTACGTTCGATATGACGTAAGAATTGGTGTCCTAAGCCCACACCTTCAGAAGCGCCTTCAATTAATCCTGGTAAGTCAGCCATTGCAAATGATTTGCCATCCCCGACTTGAACCATTCCTAAGTTTGGTACAATCGTTGTAAAATGATATGCACCAATTTTTGGTTTTGCTGAAGATACGACTGATAGTAAAGTAGATTTACCTACACTTGGGAAACCAACTAAACCAACATCAGCTAATACCTTTAACTCTAATATAACATTAAGTTCCTGTCCTGGCTCTCCTTTTTCAGAAAGTTCTGGCGCAGGATTTGCAGGTGTTGCAAAACGTGAGTTACCACGTCCACCGCGTCCACCGCGTGCAATGATTGCTTCTTGTCCGTGTTCTACTAAGTCGGCAATAACGCGACCTGTTTCTTCTTCTGTTACGACTGTACCTGGTGGCACGCTAACAACCATTGGCTTTGCACCGCGACCATGTGCGTTCTTGCTCATACCGTTCTCACCTGGTTCAGCTTTGAAGTGACGTTTGAATCGGAAATCCATTAACGTACGAAGTCCTTCATCTACTTTGAAGATAACGGCTCCACCGTTACCACCATCGCCACCTGCTGGTCCACCATTTGGAACAAATTTTTCTCGACGGAACGCGACCATACCATCGCCACCGTCACCGCCTTTAACATAAATCTTTACGTGATCGACAAACATTATTTACTTTCCCTCCTTACTTCCTATGACACGATAACGCCACACTGTATCTGAATACTCCTCATGGATTACACTTAAATCTTCTGATTGAATCGGGATTGAAAAATCGCTTTTTTCAAAATGTCCCTTCATCTCGACTGCAATCTCCACTTTTTGTTTCGTAGACATCACATAGATATGACAATTTTGTTCAACAAACGGGTCGATTGTTTCATGTACAGACTGTAGCGAGCTCTCTAAATAATTACGCAGAGGAACGTCCCACTCTGTTGGAGCGCTATCGGAAATATCGCTCTCCATTGTAATCGTTATAGAAGGAAAACGCCACTGACATGTCTGAAGCCATTCGATTAAATGCGCACATTTCAGTCCATTTATAATTGAAAATCGTTGATATTTTGTTGAGAGTTGGTCAACAAGTTGATTGGCTTCTTCGACATGGTCTAGAGCCAGATTCATTTTGATTAATTGTAATTGATTTAAAAAATCATGTTGAATGTGCCGAAGCACTTCATTTACGGATAGTGGCTGATCTATCACAAGTAAACACTCCTTTAGCGAGATGTTCTTGTTGTTAGTATAACAATTTTTTATGAAAATTTCTCTATTGAGCGAAAAAAATTCGGTATTTGCATCTGAAGCAAACACCGTTTTTTCACCACAAAAAAGGACTGCATTACTGCAGTCCTTAACTTTTAAATTAAGCTTCTTGTGCTACAGGATACACGCTAACTTTCTTCTTATCGCGACCGTAACGTTCGAATTTAACAATGCCGTCTACTTTAGCGAATAAAGTATCATCGCCACCACGACCAACGTTTTCACCTGGGTAAATTTTTGTACCGCGTTGACGGTATAAAATTGAACCAGCAGAAGCGAATTGACCGTCAGCACGTTTAGCGCCTAAACGTTTTGACTCTGAATCACGACCGTTTTTTGTAGAACCTACACCTTTTTTAGATGCGAAGAACTGTAAGTCTAATTTCAATAACATAATGTTCCACCTCCTACAGCATTTTATATTTTAATTCGATATAATCTCCATAACTAGCAACCATCGTATAAAACTGGGTTACCATTGTTTGAAGAATTGTTTGCAGTTTTGCGTCTTGTTCAGGAGTTAAATCGGCAGGATCCACAACGACTGATAAATAGCCGCCTTCTTCACCTTGCTCGATTCCCGGCGTAATTTGAAGTAGTTGTCCAATCGCATTTGCACTACCAAAGGCAATAGCAGATGCGCCTGCACAAACTAAATCATGACCAGGTTCACCTGAATAGGCATGTCCTGAAATTTCAAAGCCATATGATTCTCGATTTTCATTACTATGAATTTCTACTGTAATCATAACTTTTTCACCTCACTAATAATTAAGCGTTGATAGCTTCAACTACTAGTTTAGTGTAAGGTTGTCTATGACCTTGCTTACGACGGTAGTTCTTTTTAGCTTTAAGTTTGAAAACAGTAATTTTCTTTTGACGACCTTGTTTTTCAACTTTAGCTGTAACTGTTGCACCAGCTACGAATGGAGCTCCAACTTTAACGTCGTCACCACCAACGAAAAGAACCTTGTCAAAAGTTACCACTTCACCAGCTTCAGCGTTGATTTTTTCAACGTAGATTTCTTGGCCCGCTTCAACTTTGATTTGTTTACCACCTGTTTCGATAATTGCGTACATAACTGCACCTCCTCAATAGACTCAGACTCGCCTTCAAAGGTGATCTAAAAGATACTTGAACCTCGTCAGTGCGGTTGTAGCACGGGTGCTACATAACATATGAAATAATACCATACGGTTTTAAAGTCGTCAAGTTACTTTCGTATAATAACGTATATTCTTCTATTTATAACAACTAAAATTTTTTATTGTACGAAAAAAGCGAATTTCTAAACCTAAAACGGTGAAATTCGCTCGCATCTTTATTTTGAAAATAAAGCTTTAAATTTAGTGAAGATTCCTTGCTTTTCTTTTTCTAGTGTCATTAATGGTACAGACTCACCCATTACACGTCTCACGATATTACGATAAGCTTTCCCCACTTGTGTAGATGGTTCTAACACAATCGGTTCCCCCTTATTCGAAGATGTAATAACGCGATCATCATCTGGAATAATACCAATTAAATCGAGTGATAGATGCATTGTAATCTCATTAATATCAAGTGTTTCGCCGCGATCCATCAGGTGCGTACGAATACGATTAATAATTAATTTGGGTGGCTCGATATTTTCTTGCTCTAATAAGCCAATAATGCGATCTGCATCTCGAACAGCTGAAATTTCTGGCGTTGTCACAACAATCGCTCGTTCAGCACCCGCAATTGCATTGCGGTAACCTTGTTCAATTCCTGCTGGGCAGTCAATTAAAACATAGTCAAATTGTTCTTTTAACTCATCGATTAAATCTTTCATTTGTTGCGGGTTAACCGCATTCTTATCCGCTGTTTGTGCAGCAGGTAATAAATATAGTAATTCTTCAAATCGCTTATCTTTTACAAGTGCCTGATGAACTTTACATCGTCCTTCAATCACATCGACTAAATCGTAGATAATACGATTTTCTAACCCTAAAATAACATCTAGGTTACGTAGTCCGATGTCTGTATCGACTAAACAGACGGACTTCCCTTGCAGTGCCAATGCAGTCCCTAGATTGGCAGTGGTTGTTGTTTTACCAACTCCACCCTTACCGGAAGTAATTACAATAGCTTCTCCCACATTAGCTTCCTCCCTTAAACGTAGACAAATTCGGTCTAATAATACGCAGTTCTTGAAGCCTTTTAATGCCAATTGTCTCGTCATCAAGTAAATAAGCACATTCCATTTCTGGTGTTTCAGCCAACTCTTGCTTTTCATTCGTCATGATTTCAAGAACATGACCAATTGCTAAATGTGTAGCGGATAAAAATGACGCTCCAATAACTGCCTCACAGTTGCCATTTTTCCCTGCATGTGCTCTTCCTTTTAACTTTCCTAAGACATAAATACTTCCGCCTGCTGTAACTTGTGCATTCGGATTTACATCTCCAACAATGACAAGATCTCCTTCTGAACTGACAGTTTGACCAGAGCGTACGATGCCAATATATGTAGAAGACTGACTTTCCATTATACGCTGGTTCGATTCTTCAATCGTAATGACGTCACTTTTCACTTTCGATACGCGAACATTCAATGCTTCCTGTACTGCTTGAAGCAATTCATTCATTTGTTCATCTGTACAATAACGGTTTCCGATTGCAATCTGGACCTCTACTTGTTCATCAAGACGATCTTCTGCAAGCTTTCCTTCCAATTCACGCAATAATTCCTCATAGCCACATTGGTCGTCTAATTTGAGGACAAAACCTTCTTTTGTCCCCTTTAGACTGACAAGTTGTTTCGTTGTCAAAAAAGCCACCTCACTCCATTAAATTATTGACTGATTTGCTTTTTCTAGAACCCTTGCTTCAAGTAAGTACTTAAACGTCCAACCAAGCATAATTAAAAATACAGAGTTGGCAATCATTGTCGGTACTAAACGATGATTTAAAAATTCTGTAAAAGAAATATCAGTATAACCTATGAGTAAGAAAAATTGATGCAACGCAATTTCCAGAAGTGCTACGAGCAATAATGATAATGTTGTTGTGACAACTAGATGCTGATGTATATATTTTACTGTAGAACCAGCAATAAAACAAATGAACGGATAAAGGAAAGTGTACAAACCGATAATATCAATGTAAAAAATATCGTACACGAGTCCAAAAACAAGTCCATAAATCATTGCGCGCTTCTTATCATAATAGATAGAGAGGAAAATTAAATAAAGAATAACAAAGCGAGGAACTAAATATTCTCGTTGACCATTAATATCAATCGGTGAAAAAAGTGAGAATTCTGTTTCTAAGAAGAATAGAATGACGGCGACAGCAGGAATTAAATACTTCGCCATTACTTGTCATTCCCTTCTGAAGAAAGGTTTTTATTCGTAGCATCACCGTCTGAACCATCCACTTGGATTGCTTGACGTTTTGCAATAACTACGTGATCAATCATTTGGAAATCAGCTGCTGGTTTAACATACGCTAATTTTGTTAGACCGAAATCATCCGTTGTCACTTTTGTTACTTCTCCAATTAAAATACCTTTAGGGAAAATACCCCCTAAACCAGAAGTTGTTACTTTATCACCTTTTTTAATTTTCAATTTTGAATCAATACGTTTTAGCATTAATTCGCCTCTTTTTGCATCATAACCTTCAATTAAACCACGCGCTTCTTTGCCTTTACTTGAGACAGTAGCCGATACGCGGTAATTTGTATTATTCGTTGATAATAATTCTACTTCTGATGTGTAAGGTGTTGTTTGAACAACCTTCCCAACTAAGCCCTCAGATGTTAAAACAGCCATGTTATTTTTCACGCCATTTGAAGATCCTTCATTTAGAATTAACTTTTCTTCCCATTGGTCAGGATTTCGCGCGATAACATTCGCTTGAATTGGATCATATACACGAAGATCCGTTTTTTTATCTAATAACTTTTGAAGCTTTTTATTTTCAACTTCTAATTCATTTACTTCTGCTTGAAGTGTACCAAATTCTTCTAATCGTGATTTAAGACGCTTATTCTCATCATATGTGTTCAATAAGTCATCTACACTATTAATAAGCCCTGTAACATAACCAGCCGGCTTAGCAACAATATTCTGTCCTAAGCCGACTGTATCTTTAATAATTTGTTCAGGGAGTGATACCTTATCGCGATCGCTTAAGGTCCAACTGATCAATGCCACTAACAGAATGACTCCGATAAGAAGAAATATTAATCGTTTATTCGATAAGAATTGTGGCATTGCCGATTCCCCTCCCTTAAATTGTTTGCTGTTGTTTTAATGTATCGATTTGGTCTAATGACATACCTGTCCCAATCGCTACACAATCTAATGGATTTTCTGCAATAAATACAGGCATGTTTGTTTCATCACTAATTACTTTATCTAAGTTGCGAAGTAATGCTCCGCCACCTGTTAAGACAATACCGCGCTCCATAACATCAGCTGAAAGCTCTGGTGGTGTTTGTTCTAAAGTTTTCTTTACACCATCAATAATTGCTGAAATCGATTCACGTAATGAATCTGCAATTTCAATAGAAGAAATTTCGATTGTTTTTGGTAAACCTGTTACAAGGTCACGTCCACGAATCTCCATTTTTTGCTCTTCATCCATTGAACTTGTCGCAGAACCAATCTCCATTTTAATTGTTTCAGCTGTACGCTCACCAATTGTTAGGTTATATGATTTACGGATGTATGCAATAATCGCTTGGTCCATTGCATCACCTGCTACACGTACAGATTCACTGATTACAATACCACCAAGTGAGATTACTGCTACTTCTGTTGTACCGCCACCGATATCTACAACCATACTACCTGTAGGTTCTGATACTGGTAAATTTGCGCCGATTGCTGCTGCAAATGGTTCTTCAATTACGAACGCTTCACGAGCACCCGCTTGACGTGCTGCATCAATTACTGCACGCTTTTCTACTGACGTAATACCATATGGTACACATATAACAACGTTTGGTTTTTTGAATGAACTACCTACTACTTTTAAAGCATTTTGTAAGTAATGCTTAATCATTGTCGTTGTGATATCAAAATCTGCAATAACGCCATCTTTCATTGGACGAATTGCTACGATTGATCCTGGTGTACGACCAATCATATTTTTAGCCTCGTTACCTACTGCTACTGTTGTGTTTGTTTGCGTATTTTTCGCTACAACAGATGGTTCACGTAGTACGACACCCTTCCCTTTAATAAATACAAGTGTGTTTGCTGTGCCAAGGTCAATACCGACATCTTTTCCACCTAATCCGAACACGTTAATTTCTTCCTTTCCTTAGCCGTTTATAATAACTAGCTGTCATAAAATCATACGTTTCATTATAACGGAAAAATATAAAAAGGAACAGTATCAGAAGAAACCTTTTCCTTTCATACTAATATACCGATAATCGCCTATGATAATATGATCTAGTAAATCAATTCCAATAATTCCTCCGGCTTCTGCTATTCTCTTCGTTACTTCTATATCTTCAGGGCTTGGAGTTGGATTGTAGGGTAGGAACCATGCGCCTTGCTTTGTTTCCAAAGCAGGTTTCACAGTTCCCCCCTCAGAACCGTACGTACACCTTTCAGCGTATACGGCTCGCCAGTTGACTAATCGGAATTTGTTTCTCATGGTGGTCATGATGGCACTTGTAGCATAGAACAATGGTTTTCCTGTTGCGTTCTATCATTTTCTTGTCCAAATATGTTAAGTGTTTTTTATTCTTCAAGTCCTTTAATTTACGGATATGATGAACTTCCATCTGACCTTCTGTTGTACCACACGCTTCACATTTGTTTGCTAATAAACGCTGTTCAAATTCAGTTCTACCCGAATATTTCATTGTATTTACCAATACATCAATATTGGGAGAGTCTGCTTTGATTGCACCTTTATACTTCGGCAGTTCTTTCAGCTTTACGAATTGATGTAGTTTTTCATTGCCGTGTTTGTCTTTCCTAACAAGGGATAGGACACCTTGTTTATGAGTTCTCATACTGGAAGCAACCTTCATAGAGGTACTTCTTCGTTTATTAGCGATTGTTTTTATGAAACTACTTTCAGCTAAGTAAAATAGTTTATCTAAATGATGATAGTTATTAGCTAACTTGTAGTAGTTGGCGATTCCTCGCAATTCAGCGTTATAGGTATGAAGAATTTCCATTTCCGTATTGTTTATGAGTTTTGTTCTGTGGATAATTTTAAAGTTGTCTAAATTACCGTATCCGTTTTTAATTGCAAATTCTTTGATTTTCTTTTCAGGAATCTCTAACTTTATAGCACCTGATAAGGTTCTCTTTTTTAATGGATGTTTTTGGTTTTTGTAAGTAACCCTCTTGACCTTAACCTCATCCCATCTGTGAAATTCATATCCAAGAAAGGGAACTGAGTTTTCTAGATGGGTAACTAGTGTTTTTTCGTCACTAAGTTCAAGATGGAGTTCCTTCTCAAGAAAATATTTAATCGTTTCCTTTATTTTCATAGCACTTTGTTTTGAGCCAGCAATTCCTATCACAAAGTCATCAGCATAACGGACATATTTCATTCTTTGATAGTTTTTATCCATTGGATTGATAGAGGGAACTTCTATTTGTTTTGCTTTAAGTTCCTGAATACTGAGGACTAATTCTCTCCTACCTTCCCAATGATTATGTCCGTTTCTTTCATCGAGTCTTTTAATCTTTCGTGACAGTGAACTGATTTTTGTTCGAATCTTAATATAATCTTCATTTCTTTCTCTAACTTTACCTTTATCAAATGCCTCCATTTGTTTTTCCATAAAGAGGTCGAACTCATGAAGATAGATATTAGCTAAGATAGGAGAAATGATTCCTCCTTGTGGTGTACCACTGTAGGTTTTATGGTATGTCCAATTCTCCATTACACCACTGGTTAGTGCATTATGAATTAATAGCAGGAAACGATGGTCATTTATTCTCCTGGAGATAAGTTTTAATAGTACAGTATGGTCAATATGGTCAAAGAAGCCTTTAATATCTCCTTCAATACACCACGTTAATCCTTTCCATGTGTTTTTAATTTGAGAAAGTGCTGTATGACAGCTTCTACCTTCTCTAAACCCATGTGAGTTGTCAGAGAATCTTGGTTCATAAACATTTTCCAATATCATTCTCATAACTTCCTGTACTAACTTATCTTTAAAATTAGGAACTCCTAGAGGTCTCTTTTTTCCATTTGATTTAGGAATGTAAACCCTTCTTACTGGTGCAAAACGGAATGTTCCAGCCTTTAATTGCTCTATGATGTCATCTATTTTTTGTAAACTGAAACCATCTATTGTTTCATTAGATGTTCCTTTTGTTAGATTTCCTGCATTCGGATATAGTTTTGCATATGCTTTAATCCACAACTCTTTGTTATACATAAGACGATAACAATCCGTAATGGTGTTTCCTTTTTGAGAAGCGTTCCTTATAACGTCTAACTGTCGAAATGGATTGGTTGCCATATTCATGACTCCTTTCTAGTTAACGTTAACATCAACCTGTCTCCCTTCCCCCTGCTAAACTCATTACAAGCAAACGTTGGGTACTATGGAGACTCCGTTACCATATGCAATTTTCATAGACCTATGTCTAATAGCCAAATGGCACTTGCACTTAGGTAATCCCTGCATTATGTCATAATTTTAGATACGTGATGGTTAGGTATCCCTTTCGACGGTTTCCTCTAGTTGAGGATTGAAGGACAAACCTTACTATGGACAGGGCTCAGGCAATACCCAGCAAACACAGCGTCGATGTGTCTCCCATTTTGTCCTCGTTACCTGTTAACTATCGTAGACAACGGCGCACCCATCGCTCATTCGTCTAGGATTCAAGCAGTTTAGCTTTTACCATATATCACTTGGTCTGAAGAACTGACTCGACATTAGATAGTTTTGTCGTCTCTTCTCCTTTTCACATCATGCTATGTTCCCTCTATGGATTTCTCCTCAAGGTAAGATGCTGACCATAGAACACTGTAAGGAGTTCTAGATTTCTTTAGAAATCACTAAAATTACGCACCTTGCAGGCGCACTCCTGACGGATGATTATGCGCGCATATAATTGATGCTGCCGAGCGCTTTACTGCTTCACGAAAAATCTCTCTCGGATGAACAATGCTCGCATTTAAGCTACCGATAAAAATCGTCTGCTTATGTATGATTTCATTTTTCACATTGAGAAATAGAACGACAAAATGCTCTTGCATTAACTGTGCTAAATCAGACATTAGATAGTCTGCTGCATCATCTGGATGTTTCACAACCGTTCGCTCTAAACGATTCGGAAGATGACTTCTTCTTCCTAGTTCAAAAGCCGCCAATAAATACATCGCTTTAACGCGACCAATTCCATCAACTGCTTGCAGTTCTTCAATTGTGGCATGCTTCAAATTGAGTAATGTTTCAAACTGATTTAATAATCGTGTTGCAATATCAAGAACAGATTCTTTTTTCGTTCCTGAGCCAATTAAAATCGCTAATAGCTCATGATTCGAAAGTTGTTCTGCACCAAACAAAACCAATCGTTCTCTCGGTCGTTCTTGTGTTGCTACTTGTTGGATACAATGATTGACTTCTTTCATCATGACATCACCTCATCAAGATGTTCCATTTCCGCCAACTTTCTCAACATCATTTCAACCCTTTGGAATGGCAACTCAATTGCATGCGTGAAAATATATTCACTACCGTCTTTACAAGTTTGCCCTTCTCCTACCCTATTATAACTAACATCATCTAAAAAAGGTTCCTTAGTTTGAATATATTTTTGAAGGTTTTTTATTTGCGGCTGTAAAGAACGAACAGGCGTTTCATAAACATCAGTTAAAATATATTGACGATATTTAAGTAAAATCATTGTCGTTACTTTTGTTTTTGCAAAAGGATGTTTTTTTACATAAAATAACCATTGTTCATACGTAAGCTTTTTCTTTTCTACTTCAAAAAAGTGGTGATAGGCTAAACGATATACATCATAAATACCTGTTAGTAATTGGTATAAATAAAGATGTACTTCACTTACTTGTTGATGTTCATGTATATACTCATTAGGCAATTCAAATGTTTGATATGACATATATTCAAAATATTTTTGCCATATCCCCTTTTCATAAGGGTTAGAACTTATAATATGGATTGGTGTGGGGTTCATATAATTCCTCCTTTTTCCATAAATTATAGCGTATGGTTAAAAAGGACTCTTTGTACTATTCACTTTATTTACCAAAAACAATCCTTTATTTAACTCTTTTTTTATAAAAAAACTCATTTTTCTTTTTAGATTTAAAATAAAGCGACTTTCACAAAAAAAGTACACCCTTGCATCATCTAGATTAATGACGGGTGTACTTTTATAAATGCGCATAACATCAATTATTTACTCACGGTCTTTTGCTCATTCGCTACTTTAGTTGTTTCTTTTTTACTTTTTGTTTCTACATAAAATGTTGTCGCTTGTATTTTCGCTGTAACTAAACCTTCTTTTTCATTCGTATTTTCATACTTAACTGCATCCACAATGAACAAACGCGACAATTTTTCTATTTTATTAATAAAGCGATTCAAATCTTTTACATCATATGCACTCACAGATAAATCCATTGTTATTAACTTCAAGTGTTCTGGCTTTTTCTGATTTGCTAACGGAGAAATTGGTAATTCATTCCCATCTACTTGGAATAGCTCTGCTTCTGTTAGACTCGTGCTCTTTTCATCAAGCACCTCTTTGGTCTCTTCTTCATAGTTATTAAAACGAATATTTGTTACAGCTGCTGAACTTGCATACTCCACTTCATCTAAAGCATCTACAATACTTTGTAAATCCGCATTTGCAGGAATTTTCGATTCAAGTGACTTCATCGTACGTGCACGTTCAACTTCTTTTTTTGCTTGACTTTGTTCAGTCGATAATTTAGTTAAGTACTTTTGTTGTTCAGTATATTTTTGATTAAGTGAATCGTATAAAACCATTTCTGGTTTCAACACATAGTAGTATAATCCCACACCAATCGCTATAACGAGGAGAATGGATAATGTGTACACAAATGAATTATTTTTCTTCTTTTTTGCACGCATTATTTCGCACCCCCCGTTTTAATAGTTGCTGATGGATTTAATGTCGTAAGAATAATCGCTTTGTACTGTGCATTCTCATTCAATGTCTGTTCTTCACCAACATTATCCACATCTACTTTTGTAAAAGTCGAAGCTGAATCAAGTTTTACTGTTTTGAAGATTGCCTCATTATCTAAATTACGAACAAATGTCGAAGCTTCATTTAAATTATCAAAATACACGATAAATTCAACCTGGCCATCTTTATAATCTAACCCTGCTAATTCACCAGAACCTGTCATATATTTATTAGCGACTTCAATAATATTTGATATAGGTGTTTGGTATTTCTCAGCAAATTGTACAGACGTTGCAATCGCATAAGATGGATTACTTTGTACTTGTGTTAACGTTTTTTCTTCTGTTTGAATTTGTGTCGCTAACTGATCAGTTTTCTTCTCCATTTTCGCAATATCATTACTTAACAAATAATAGTTAATACCATAAAAAATAATTACAATAAACAATAAAATAATGATGATTAGTTTCATTAAACTATTTTTTCTTTTGGGTTGATACTGATCTTGCGGCAGGAGGTTAATATTTGGAATCATACCATCGAAGCCTCCTTCATCTCTAATCCAAGTAAACTACAATGTTTTAATTGATACGTTGCAAAAACTTCCCCTACTTGTTCATCTGTTATTTGAACTACTTCTAATGGGAATTTCACGCGCAATAACTCTGTAATCTCTGGCAACATTGGATGATCACCTAATACAATGAGTTGTTGAACTTGCTTCATTCCTTTATTTAAAGATATTTCGTAAAACTGGCATATATGTTGAATTTCAACGAATGCATGGCTGAGTTCATCCATATACATTTCAATATGATTAGACAATGTATGTGTAAAACTGTGTGCTTCTTGTTCTTTTAACATCCAATCTGACTGTGTTGTTGGAATTGTATGCGTACGCAATAATTTGACATGATGATTTTCAACAATCGACATTGTCACTTCATTGATGGACCAATCTAATATCATCGATGTTTTTTCAGTATAAGAAGGCATTACTTTTTCTAATGTACGTAAGTTTGCTAAAGATTTAATATCGACAACTTCTGGTATTTGACCTAGTGATTCCACAACTTCAATAATTTTATCGACTTCATTACGCTCTGTTGCAAAAAGCATCGCCTCACCATCCGTTGGATCTTCATCATAAATATCAACAACAGGAGTTTCGAATGCTAAATGAATTGATTTACCAATTTCTTTAAATATATAATCATCAACTTCGTCAAATGTTGTTAAATTCTCTGGAATAATAATTTGTTTCATTTCAACATCATGATTCGGTACAATAACACGTACATGATACTTTTTAATTTTTAAATTTTTTAAAGGGGTTTTTAAAGCGCGATAAAAAGAATCTGGATCTAAAATACGTCCATGTTGTACGATTCCTTCCTGTAGAGGAATCTGATATGTAATTCCCTTCCTCAAATCGTTTCCTACAACCGCTAACATACTTACCATAAAGTCATTATAAACAATAGACAAAGTCTTTTTCTTATTGCCTAACATTTTGGGTACCTCCTCTTTTTCTCTCTTTTAATTATACATTCCACATGTTACTACTTGGATACATACCCTATTTTTTTACATAACAAATACATTTTAAGGAAAAAGATAGAATTTATTTTTTTCTTTCATACGTTTTTTTATTATAATACTTTTAGTTTGTAAAATAAATATATTGCCCTAAAAATTAACAAGATAGCTATTGAGTACACTTTTTGTAAATTGTATGATAATTACATTAAAAAAAACGATTATTACTATAATACATCAAAAAAAGAGCTAAAATAGAAAAAAATGGGTATATTATAAATAACATGACTTTTTACATACACAGAAATCAAATTGATTAACCGGGGTGAATTACGTGAGAAAAACAAACAAGCGACCTTTACAAAAAAAGAATGGGTCGCTCATTGCAATTTTATTAATTAGTCTATTCATTATTTCTGGCTTCATTGTGAACAAAGCAGTGGAAGGAAAACAAATTCCTCTTGTCACAACAAAAGATACGAAAGGAAGCTATCTAGTTGCAAATGAAGGATTAGATTATGCACGACTAGAAATTAAACAACAGATGGTAAAAATTTATCAAGATGTTCAAAAACGATACGAGCGATTAAGTCCATCTGAAAAAGCAGCCTTTGATGTAAAAGAAATTTCTCTTTATAAAATTCAAACTTTATTAAACCGTAAATCAGGTATCCCGAAAACATGGGACACACATCAAAAAGTAGATGATATACAGCCGACCTCTACCACACTCATTATAAAAGATTCAAAACCAAATCAATATACAATTCAATCGACTGGACGTATCGGTGGAGAGCAGACAAAATTAAAGCAATCCCTTCAATTAGACTTAGAAATTGATACAACGATGAGGCAAGGTCGCTATGAGCCACCTTATGCCATTCATGCATCTAAGGAAATTGTTGTCCAGAATGCTTCAAAGGTTTGGGGATTAATGGCGAGTAAAAATCCACGCAATATTCAAATAGATGGTTCTTCTTGCCAATATGAAATGACCAGAACAAATTATTTAAATGAATGTTTTAACGATGGGAATACAGAAGCATCGGATTTAAAAATTTGGAATGAACAAAATTTCAATAATTTTTTACCAACCTTCCCAACGAATGAATTAAAAACAATCGATGAACAGCCATATAATGAAGAAGAAAAATATGTAACTGAAATTATCCCTAATCCAGACCCTGAAAAAAAAGATAAAAAAATCAAGTATTATTACTTACAAAATGGTGTCCTAACCGTAACCGATAAAACGCAAGAAGACTTCTCAATCGAAACACCTTATCAATTCACTTCTTCTGAAGAACGTCTTCAAGAGTTAACACTGGACGGTGTAGATACTTATATTGATATTGGCGACGGTGTACAAACTTTACGATTAGATACACTAAATTTAACTGGTGGCGCAAAACTTCATATTTTAGGCAGTGGAACACTCAAATTATTCATTCAAGAAATGGGTGAATCTGAAGGTAAGATTATAGCAGAAGAAGCAAAAGTCGCTACTTATTTTGATGGGGATGCTGCTTTAGAATTCTCGAAAAATTTCCGTAGTAGTGGTTTTATTTATACTAAAAAAGCAGATGTCACTTTACGAGCAAACACGTATAAAGGCAATATTTTATCGGGTGGTAAACGTGTAGTCATGAATGGTGGGAAAACAAATATAGGAAAATTATTACTCGCACCGAAAGCGAATATTGAATTGAAAGACAAGACAAACTTTAAAGGTTCTATTCTTGGTCAAGCCATTGTCGTTACAGACTCAAATGTGCAGCATAAACCGTTAAAAGACAATGTTAATATTCCGATTCAATATGCAGTATATGATAAACCGAAACATTTTGCTTTGTACGGACAAATTAAACAGTCTGAATAAAAGACAAAAAGCCAACATCGTGCTACAAGCGTGATGTTGGCTTTTCTTACATTCAGTTAGAATAAAATTCTTCATTCTAATACTTGCTGTAAAATCGAACGCCACTGCGCTAAAAGATAGAGTGAACCTGTTACGACTACAGACCCTTCTTTTTGCTTCTCTTGAACAGCTTGTAAAACAGATGATGCAATTTGTTTGTGCTTTGCATGACTTAACTTCATTAATTCTTCTGGTTGCATTAATCGATCTTGTTCACGCTCAACTGCTACAAAGATAAAATCATCTGACACTTGTTCAAGTTCACGCAATACCGCTTCTACATCCTTATCTTTTAAAATCCCAACAACCATCGTCACTTTTTCGCCTTTCAATACTTGTTGAATGGTTTTTCGCAAGCTCCTTGCACTTGCTGGATTATGCGCTCCATCTAACCAAACATGTGAAGCAAGTTGTTCAAAACGCCCTTCAAGATTAGTAGTTGCTACAGCTTGTTGAACTCTATCTTCTACTAATTCAATATGCAGTACTTTCGCCACCTCTATAAATGCTTGAATCGCGAGTGCCATATTCCCTTTTTGGTGTTCGCCTTTTAAGCTTGGATGTAATCCTGACATACAGATTACTTCATTCGACCACGTATCATCTAACACTTTAAAATCTTTGCCATTTATTTTAATCGTTGCTTGTTGCATATGCGCTTCTTCTTCGATTACTTTTTGTGCAGTTTCAGGCATTTCACCTATTACAGCATAGCCATTCTTTTTAATAATCCCAGCTTTATGCCATGCAATCTTTTCTAGTGTATCACCTAAAAAATTCGTATGCTCTAATGCAATACTTGGAATGACTGATACAATGGGCTCTACCACATTCGTACTATCAAAACGCCCACCCATACCACTCTCGATCATCGCAAGGTCTGGTTTAGCTTGACGAATGGCAATAAAAGCGATAACTGTTAATAATTCAAATTCTGTCAATAAGCCACTTAGCCCTGCTTCTTTCGCTTCTTCGAACGCTCGATTCATCCGCTCAGGTGTAATCGATTGTCCATTCAACCGAATTTGATCGTGGACATTTTCGATACAGGGTGACATAAATGTTGCAGTCGTCAAACCATGTTCCTGTGCGATTCGTTCGATCATGCGAATTGTAGAACCTTTGCCATTCGTACCTGCGACATGGATGGTTGGTACAGCAAGTTGTGGATTACCTAACTTCTCCATCGCTACTTGAATCGCTTCAAGACCAGGCTTAATCTCATTTGCACTCTCAATTTTATATGTATTTTGATATTCTTCAAACATTGGAATCATGGAATTTTCCCTACCTATTCATTTTCTACGTAATTCGTGCTAAAATTTGTATTGATTGTTTTTATTATAACACTGTTATTCGGAGGTTTGAACGTATGAAGACATGCTGGATTATTTACAATGGTAGTCTTGTATCGGATAAATTTTTAGATCAAGCAAGACTCATGGCTGAAGCCTGTCAAAATCATGGCGTTCAACCGTTTATTTATAAAAATTATGAAATTCAAATGCATTCCGCTAAAAAGCTAGAACAAGCACCTGATTTTGTCATCTTTTTAGATAAGGATATTTTGCTTGCTACGTATTTAAAAAATCAAGGAATTCCCGTTTTCAATGACCCTGAAGTGATTGAAACATGTGACAATAAAGCAAAGCAATACATACAATTAGCCAAAGCAAATATTCGTATGCCAAAAACGATTATTGCGCCGAAAGTCTACCCTAAATTCACAATTCGTGAAAGTGGTTATTTTGAAGGTGTATTAGAAGAACTTGGACTACCCCTTATTATTAAGGAGGCGCATGGTTCATTTGGTATGAAAGTGTATTTAATTGAAACACAAGAAGACTTTTTCGAAAAGGTAGATACACTACGTGGTGTTGACTTCATCTTCCAACAATATATCGCATCAAGCTATGGACGTGATATTCGTGTCAATACGATTGGTGATGAAGTCGTCGCTGCGATGTATCGTCACTCTGAAACAGATTTCAGAGCGAATATTACAAATGGTGGTAAAGCTGAAACGATTACATTAACAAAAGAACAGGAACAATTAGCGCTCGCAGCAGCCAAAGCTGTTGGTGCTGACTTCGCTGGTGTTGATTTACTGTTTGATGAACAAGACCAGCCACTTGTATGTGAAGTCAACGCAGCTTCACATATTCGAAACATTTACAATGTAACAGGTATTCACGTGGGCGATGCATTCGTTCAGCATATTTTAAAAAAGTTAGGATGAGAAGATTTTGAAACGCGCATATCTTGTATATGACGCAGCTGATGCAAAAGTGAATATGGCCTTTATCAATCAGCTCGTCGTATCTGCAAAAAAACAGATGATTGACTTGCAACTTGTGCTGTTAAATGACTTCTCTGTTCCAGAATTAGTCGAACATTGCCAAGATGCTTGTTTTGTATTTTATCGTGCACGTAACTGTGACTATGTTACTTCATTGGAACAAGCAAATATTCCGGTTGTAAATAGCAGTCACGTAAACGCACTCGCAAATAATAAATATATGACTTTACAATTTGCTCGAACACTTGGCATTCCAACTGTTCCACTCTATCAACAAGCTTCAGATTACGAGTATCCACTTGTATTTAAAACAATTGATGGACATGGTGGCTCAGAAGTCATGCTTTGTCAGGATGAACAAGAGTTAAATGCTTGTCAAAAACAGTTTGAAAATCGTTTAACACTGGTTCAACCTTATATTGAATCCAATGCGACAGATGTTCGCGTTTGGGTGCTCGGTAACCGTATTATTGGTGCGGTTAAACGTCAAGGTCGTGCTGATTTTCGTTCGAATGTCACATTAGGTGGTTCGATTGAAAAATATGAACTTGATTCACTTCAAATGGACCATGTACTTGCGATGCAAAAAGCCATTCGTAGCGATTATATCGGTATGGACTTCTTACTACTAGAAGACGGTACATGGCTATTGAATGAAATTGAAGACCCTGTAGGTGCTCGTTCATTCTATGATTTATTCGATGAATATTTACCTGATTTACTGATGGATTATTTAGTGAATCATTATGTAAACGTAACAATTTATTAAAAAAAGATACTGAGATAAAACATTTCATTTTCTTTTTAGAGTTCGCAACAAAAAACCAGAATCGCGCCACAGTGCGATTCTGGTTTTTATTATGCTCATATGAGACGGTGTTTTTACACATATGTCCCAGGCTATTTTTTATTACATTTCTTTTAGTTCTGCAATACGTTTTTGAACAGTTGCTTGTTTTTCAAGATAGTCTGCTTCTTTTTCACGCTCTGCTGCAACAACTGCTTCAGGTGCGCTTGAAACAAATTTCTCGTTGTTCAATTTACCTTGAACACGTTTTACTTCTTTATTCCACTTGTCTAACTCTTTTTCAAGACGTGCAATCTCATCTTCTAAGTTAATTAAACCTTTTAGTGGTAAGAATAACTCTGCTCCTGAAATAACTGCTGACATCGTTTTACCTTCTGGTTCTACGTTTAAGCCAATTGTTAATGTTTCTGGGTTACAGAATTTTTCGATATATCCTTTATTCGCTTCAAGTACAGCTAATTCTACATCTGATTTTGCTGAGATGAACATTGGTACTTGTTTGCTCATTGGTGTATTTACTTCTGCACGAATGTTACGAACTGCATGGATAATATCCATTAATAACTGCATGTTTTTCGCTTCTTCTTCAAAGTGAAGATCTTCGCGTACTGTTGGCCATGCTGCATTTACGATTGTGTCGCCTTCGTGTGGTAAGTGTTGCCAGATTTCTTCTGTGATGAATGGCATTAATGGGTGTAATAGACGCATCGTTTGATCTAATACGTAAGCAAGTACTGAACGAGTTGTTTTCTTCGCTGCTTCATCTTCACCGTATAATGGTAATTTCGCCATCTCGATATACCAAGAACAGAAATCATCCCAGATGAAGTTATTTAAGTAACGACCTACTTCACCAAACTCATACTTCTCAGCAAGCTCTGTTACTTTTTCGATTGTTTCATTTAAGCGTGTTAAAATCCACTTATCTGCAACTGATTTTTCACCTGTTAAATCAATCTCATCATATGTCATGCCTTCCATATTCATTAATGCAAAACGTGAAGCATTCCAAATTTTGTTTGAGAAGTTCCAAATCGCTTCTACTTTTTCAGTTGTATAACGTAAATCTTGACCTGGTGATGAACCTGTTGCTAAGAAGAAGCGTAATGAGTCTGCACCGTATTCTGCGATGACGTCCATCGGATCAACACCGTTACCAAGTGATTTCGACATCTTACGACCTTCACCGTCACGTACTAAACCATGAATTAATACGTCTTTGAATGGACGCTCTCCTGTGAATTCAAGTGATTGGAAAATCATACGAGATACCCAGAAGAAGATGATGTCATAACCTGTTACAAGTGCACCTGTTGGGAAGTAGCGTTTGAAATCTTCTGATTCAACGTCTGGCCACCCCATTGTTGAAAAAGGCCATAATGCAGATGAGAACCATGTATCTAATACGTCTGCATCGCGTGTCCAGTTTTCTTCATCAGCTGGTGCTTCTGTACCTACATATAATTCACCTGTTTCGTTATGATACCAAGCTGGAATTTGATGTCCCCACCATAATTGACGTGAAATACACCAGTCATGGATATTCTCCATCCAACGTGTGTACGTATTTTCAAAGCGTTGTGGCACGAAGTTTACTTTTTCGTCTTCTTTCGCTTGTAAATCAAGTGCCTCTTTTGCTAGTGGTCCCATTTTAACAAACCATTGTTTTGATAAATATGGTTCAACTACTGCACCAGAACGCTCTGAGTGACCTACTGAATGTAAGTGATCGACGATTTTAATTAATACACCTTGTTCTTGTAAATCTTTTACGATTTCTTTACGGCATTCAAAGCGGTCCATACCTGCATATTTACCAGCCATATCATTCATCGTACCGTCGCCATTCATCACCATAATGCGCTCTAGGTTATGACGATTACCTACTTCAAAGTCATTCGGGTCATGTGCTGGTGTCATTTTTACAACACCTGTACCGAATTCCATGTCTACATAGTCATCTGCAACGATTGGTAATTCACGACCTACGATTGGTAGAATTGCCGTTTTACCGATTAAGTGTGCGTAACGTTTATCATTCGGGTTTACTGCAATCCCTGAGTCACCTAACATTGTTTCTGGACGTGTTGTAGCGATTTCTACTTTTTCGTCGCTATCTTTGATTGGGTATTCCATATGGTAGAATGCACCTTGTACATCTTTATAAATTACTTCGATATCTGAAAGTGCTGTTTGTGCTGCTGGGTCCCAGTTGATAATACGTTCACCGCGGTAGATTAGGCCTTTTTCGTATAATTTTACGAATACTTCTTTTACCGCATCTGATAAACCATCATCTAATGTGAAACGTTCGCGTGAGTAATCTAATGCTAAACCTAGTTTCGCCCATTGCGCACGAATTGTTTCAGCATATTCTTCTTTCCACTCCCATGTTTTCTCTAGGAATTTTTCACGACCTAAATCGTGACGAGATACGCCTTGTTCGCGTAATTTTGCTTCTACTTTTGCTTGTGTTGCAATACCAGCATGGTCCATACCTGGTAACCATAATGCATCATAACCTTGCATACGCTTCATACGAATTAAGATATCTTGTAATGTTGTATCCCAAGCGTGACCTAAATGTAATTTACCTGTTACGTTTGGCGGTGGAATTACGATTGAGTACGGTTCTTTATCACTCTCTGGTTGTGCTTTAAAGCAATCTTTTTGTAGCCACCACTCGTAGCGACCTGTTTCAACAGCTTGTGGGTCATACTTCGTTGGCATTGAAATTTCTTGTTCTGACATGTTTTCGTCCTCCTTCATTTCTTGACCATCCATTTTGGGCATAAAAAAAATCCTTCACATCCTTAAAAAAAGGACGAAAGAATTCGCGGTACCACCTTTATTCCAGCACAGTTGACTGGCACTTCATTGGATAACGGTCTCTAAACCGAATTTCGCTACTAAAATCTGTTCACGAAATTTGCTCATGGGCTACCTTCAGACATCTACTTGAGAAACTTTCACCAACCGTTTCCTCTCTCGACAAGTAAAAATGCTTACTCCTCCCAATCATTGCAATTGTTTATTTGAATAAGCTAATTGTATCTGAATTTATAGCTTTTAGCAATACAGTGCATAAAAAAACTTCGACACATATACTGTGCCGAAGTATCTCTTAAAAATTAACGACGTAATTGCTTAAATACTTTTTGGAAAGCTGCAATTGTTTGGTCGATATGTTGTTCTGTATGCGCTGTTGATACGAATACACCTTCGAATTGTGATGGTGGTAAGAAGATTCCTTCTTGTGCCATTAAACCATAGTATTCAGCGAATAATTCTAAATCAGATGTTTTCGCTGTATCAAAGTCGATTACTTTTTCATTTGTTAAGAAGTAACCAATCATTGAACCTGCACGATTCACTGTATGTGGAATATTGTATGTTTCAGCTGCTTCTCTAAAACCAGCTTCTAAACGATCCCCTAATTTTTCAAAGTGTTTATATGAATCCTCTGTTAAATGTTGAATCGTTTCAAGTCCTGCTGTCATCGCAAGTGGGTTACCTGATAGCGTACCTGCTTGATAGATTGGACCAGCTGGTGCGATTCGTTCCATAATATCACGACGACCACCGAAAGCACCTACAGGTAGTCCTCCGCCGATTACTTTACCAAGACATGTTAAATCAGGTGTTACACCGTAGTAACCTTGTGCTGAATGGTAGCCTACGCGGAAACCAGTCATGACTTCATCAAAGATTAATAGAGAACCTGCTTTTTTCGTCAAGTCACGTAAACCTTCTAAGAAGCCTGGAAGCGGTGGTACACAGCCCATATTTCCAGCAACCGGTTCAACGATTACTGCTGCAATCTCTTCACCGAATGCTTCAAATACTTGTTGAACTGCTTCTAAATTATTATAAGGAACTGTTAATGTGTTTTGTGCAATTGACATTGGAACGCCAGGACTATCTGGTAAACCAAGTGTCGCAACACCTGAACCCGCTTTGATTAATAGTGAATCACCATGTCCATGATATGAACCTTCAAATTTCAAGATTTTATCGCGACCTGTGAAACCACGTGCTGCACGAATGGCAGACATTGTAGCCTCTGTACCAGACGATACCATACGAATCATCTCAACAGAAGGTACACGACGAATCACTTCTTTCGCTAATTCGTTTTCAATACGTGTTGACGCACCAAATGATGTACCTGTTGTAGCAACTCGTTGAATCGCTGCTACTACGTCTGGATGTGTATGACCGATAATGAGTGGACCCCAAGATAAAACGTAGTCGATATAATCATTGCCATCGACATCTGTAATAATCGCTCCATGACCTTTTTCCATAACGATTGGCTCTTGTTTAACAGCTTTGAACGCACGAACAGGACTATTTACGCCACCAGGCATTAAATCTACTGCTTCTGCAAAAACTTTACGTGATTCTTCAAAAGAACGTGTCATCTCTATTTCTCCTCCAACCAACGTGCCGCATCTTTTGCATGGTACGTCATGATTAAATCTGCACCTGCACGTTTCATACTTAGTAATGTTTCTAAAACCGTTTGCTTTTCATCCATCCAACCATTTAATGCTGCTGCTTTGACCATTGCATATTCGCCTGATACATTGTAAGCAACAACTGGCATATCATGGTTATTACGTACATCACGTATAATATCTAAATACGATAATGCTGGTTTAACGATTAAGAAATCAGCGCCTTCTTCAACATCTGAAGCTGCTTCACGCATCGCTTCTAAACGATTTGATGGGTCCATTTGATACGTTTTACGATCACCAAACTTTGGTGCCCCATCTGCTGCTTCACGGAAAGGTCCATAGTAAGCAGAAGCATATTTTACTGCATAGGACATAATCGGTGTATCTTCAAATCCAGCTTCATCTAATCCTTTACGAATCGCCGCAACAAAACCATCCATCATGTTTGAAGGTGCGATAATATCAGCACCTGCTTTTGCTTGTGAAATAGCTGTTTGTGCTAATAAATCAAGTGAAGGATCATTTAAAATACGTTCATCTTCTGACACAACACCACAGTGACCATGCGATGTATATTCACATAGACATGTATCTGCAATGACCATGACTTCAGGATAGTTCTCTTTTACAAAGCGAATCGCTTTTTGAATAATCCCATGATCATGATAAGCTTCTGACCCAACTGCGTCTTTCTCAGCAGGTAAACCGAATAAAATAACAGAAGGAATACCTAGGGCAACAACCTCATCCATTTCCTCATGTAAACGATCTAATGAGAATTGATAAATTCCCGGCATAGAAGCGACAGGGTTTTTAACATTCTCGCCTTCCATTACAAAAATAGGGTAGATGAAATCTTCTTTATGTAGATACGTTTCTTTTACCATTGCACGCATCGTTGCATTTTGTCGTAAACGTCTGTGTCTTTTAAATTGTAAGTTTGTCATATTAAGATTCCTTTCTTCTTGCGATTTCTTCAATTACCTGTTGCATCGTGTATGTTTTTGGCTGGATAATATCCCATGCACCAAGTGCGATTAATGCTTTTTCGGTTACATGACCAATCGCTGCCACTTGGATTTGTTCCCAATCGTGTAGAGGTAATATTTCCTCAGCATACACACGCACAGCCGAGGGACTTGCAAAAACAACCGTACAATTTTTATGTTGAATTTGCTCTTTCAATTCTGGAATTGACTTTTTTGTTGGACGTGTTTCATAAATTGTCCATGTTTCTACTCGACATTTGAGACCATTTGGAATCGTGTCTTTCGCCATCGAACCTCGCATAAATAGACAGGTCGTTTCAGGCTGTAAAAAACGATTAAACTCTTTCACCATTGTATCTGCACTATACGTTGTCGGAACAAAGTGAATTGAAAAACCTGCCATTTCTAAAGCTTCGGCTGTTTTTTCACCCACAACTGCAATTCGCTGTTCTATCCACAAACTTGCATCCTGTTCATATTGTTCCATTTTTCTAATGAATGCATGTACTGCATTTTGACTTGTAAAAATTAGCCAATCTACTTGCTGACTACGCTGCAAAAATAAGCCATCATCATTTGACTGTACATCGGCCACTTCAATCAAAGGTAAATGAAGTGCTTCTCCACCTAGCGCCTCGATTTGTGACTGAGCTTGACCTGTAATCGAGGTACCTGTTAATACAATGGTATCATGTTGAAGCGGTTGATTATTGCTCATTTTGCTCCGCTTTTACTTTTTGAATCAATTCATACGCACCTTGCTCAGTCAGTTGTTTTGCTACTACTTCTCCTACTGTTTTTGCATCTGTGTGTGTGGCTTTTTCATGGTAGAAGACAGAAGCATCTGGTGCAGCAACAAGTCCTTCAAAATGTAATTGCCCTGCTTCATATGTTGCGTATCCAGCGATTGGCACTTGACATCCACCATCCATCGCTGCTAAAAAAGCACGTTCTGCATGTGCTGTTTCCCAAGTCGCTTGGTCTGTCATTTTTGCCAATGCCGCTAACAATTCGGCATCATCTGCTCGACATTCAATTCCTAAAGATCCTTGTCCTACAGCAGGCACACAAAGATCAGTTGATAAATATTCAGTTACAACATCATCTGACCAACCAAGTCGTTTTAAACCAGCAGCAGCCAAAATAATCGCATCATATTCGCCAGCTTCTAATTTAGCTAAACGTGTGTCTACATTTCCACGAATCCATTTAATCGTTAAGTCTGGGCGTGCTTTTAATAATTGAGCACTACGACGTAAGCTTGATGTACCGACAACCGCACCTTCTGGTAAATCCATGAATTTTACATGATTTTTTGAGATGAAGGCATCACGCGCATCTTCACGTTTTGGAATACATCCAATAACTAAACCTTCTGGTAAAACCGCTGGCATATCTTTCATACTATGTACAGCGAAATCAATCTCTTGGTCGAATAAGGCTTGTTCAATCTCTTTTACAAACAAACCTTTTCCGCCAACTTTTGATAACTGTACATCTAAAATACGATCGCCTTTTGTCACAATCTCTTTGACCTCAAATTCAAACGGTGCACCTGTTTTCTTTAATTCTTCGATGAACCAATTTGTTTGAGTTAAGGCTAACTTACTTCTTCTTGAACCAACAATAATTTTACGCAAAATAATCCTACCCTTCTGTTAATACCAAAAATGGAAACCTGATAAGCTACTTCCTAAAAAGAAATTAATAATAACCAATAAAAAGGCACATATGTTGACCCATGCCAATCGAATTGAATGTAGTTGATCGCGACGATTCAATAACACAATCATACAATAGACAAACAATGTAATGAATGAACCGATGATTTTTACATCAAATACATTTAAATTATCGACGGTGATATAAGCCCACATAAACCCTAAAATCAGACTGATAAAAAGAATGGGAATCCCAATTACCATTGCCCAATTTGAACTACTTTCTGCTTGTCCAAGCGATGGTAGCCTCGTCCACTGCTTCGTCCATTTTTTCTTTTTTAATACATTGTATAAAATAACGTACAATGTCGAAAAGACAAAAGATAATGAAAAAGCAACATAAGACAAAATCGCAAACATCACGTGAATAAATAATAACTCAGAAACTAAATTCTCACCTACAGGTGATTGCGCCACTTGGTTTGGTGCAAATGTATGAATAACCATAAAGATAAACCCGAGAATATTAATAAAGAATACAGGTAAATCGGCTCGATAAACACAATGCAGTAAAATCGAGATGGATACTAATAACCAACTATAAAAATAAATCCCTTCAAATAGTGTCAGAATCGGGAATCGATGCGTTTGAATAATATATACAATTAAAAAAGCTGATTGTAAAATCCAAACAACCGAAACAAACCAAAAAGCGATTCGACGTGACTTTGCATCTTTTTTTAAATAATCTACAAAGTAAAAAATTATCCCGATTGCGTATAGCACAACGATTGCTTCGTGCAATCGGGTCATTGCTAAATCGGTCATATACGACGCTCCTTATATATCATGAAAAAAACGCTCTCGCATCTATATTTTAACACATAGATACGAAAACGTTCTTAAATCAGCTCTTAAAAAGTAAATTTAGGTTCTGCAACGGCTTCTTCTGCTACTCGTTTTTGATAGCGCTCTTCTGATTGTAGTTGCTGTTGCTCAATTTGAGCCTGTGTATCTTCTTCAATCCCAAAAATACGTTGGAACAGTTCCAATTGCTTCGCTGCATTTGGAGAACCTGCCAATTCTTTTGCTTGTAGAATTGGTTCTTTTAATAATTGGTTGACGATTGATTTGGTATGCTTACTTAAAATTTTTCGTTCACGATCTGTTAAATTCGGCATTTTATTTTCAATACTTTGCATTGTTTCAGCTTGAATTGTCGCCGCTTTTTGACGCAATGCTGAAATAACTGGAACAACGCCAAGTGTTCCCATCCAATCTTTGAATTCATGGATTTCTGTATCAATCATCTGTGTAATTTCGTTAGCAGCACGTTCACGTTCTGCTAGGTTCGCTTCGACAATTCCTTGTAAATCATCAATATCATATAAGAAAACACTTTGAAGTTCACTAATTTTCGGATCAATATCACGTGGTACTGCGATATCTACCATGAATAGAGGCTTCCCTTTGCGCATCTTCTCCACATAACGCATTAAATCATAATCAATGACATAATCTTTTGCACCAGTTGATGTAATCAAAATATCTGCCTCAAGTAATGTACATTGTAATTCTTGCATCGACTTCGCTGTACCTTGGAATTTATCAGCCAGTATTTCTGCCTTTTCCATCGTACGATTGACAACAGTTACTTTTCCTACACCACTACCATATAAGTTTTCCATAGCAAGTTCGCCCATCTTACCAGCACCAAGAATTGCGACATGTGTTTTGTCCAGTGTATTGAAAATTTTCTTTGCAAGCTCAACAGCTGCATACGATACAGATACTGCATTTTCACCAATCGCCGTTTCGCCATGTGCTTTTTTCGCAAACGTTACACTTTGTTTAAATAAACGATTAAACAATGTCCCTGTTGTGCCAATTTGTTGTGCCTCTAAGAAGCTATGCTTTACTTGACCAAGAATTTGTGTTTCTCCTAGAACCATTGAATCAATTCCAGAAGTCACTTTGAATAAGTGTTGCATCGATTGATCATTTTCACGAATGTAAAGATGATTTTCGAATTCTGCAACCGGCATATTAAACCAATTCGCTAAAAATTGTTTAATATAATGACGACCAGTATGTAGTTGATCAACGACAGCATACACTTCTGTACGATTACATGTCGAAACAATTACATTCTCTAATATACTTTTTTCATTTTGTAATGCTCGCATTGCCTCAGCTAGTGCTTCTTCTGTTATTGAGAATTTTTCACGAACTTCGACAGGAGCTGTTTTGTAGTTCAAGCCTACTACAATTGTATGCATGACGTCATACACCTCTCACGTTCTATAATTATCGTCTATGATTATACCATACTCTGTCACTTTATATTTACAAAGTCTTATATAATTGCGATTACTGTCATATTTATATACAATCCAGCATATTTCCAGAATCATTTTAACAAATTCAGTTACGTTCTTCAAACAGGTTGTTTACAAATTGTTGTAATGTCTCGTTTCTCTCTTCGTCTGTCATATGAACATATATCTCATTCGTCACTTCTTCAAGTACTTCTTTTTGTCCTTTATACTGCACGCGTACATGCTGTAAAAAAGCAATGTAGCTTTCATAATGCGCATCAAACTGTTGTGACAACTGCTTTTTGATTTTCCTAGAAAAAATTGGACTTGCACCGTTTGTTCCAATACTTAAAACAAAATCACCACGCTGTACAACTGCCGGTAGTACTCCATTCCCTTTTTTTGCGTCATCTACTCGACAAATAATTGCTTGGCTATCTTGTTGAATTTGTTCGTTCACTGTCGTTTGATTCGTTGCAGCTATCACCAATTCATATTGTGCTGCCTCACCTAATTCATACAATCTTTTATGTAATGATATTTGTTGTTCCGTTAAATAATGTTCAAATTCAGGTAATAGTTGTTGCGCAATCACCGTAACTTGTCCTCCTGCTTCTACAAGTGTACGACATTTTCGATAAGCAATCTTACCACCGCCCACAATTAAAATGCGAATCTGTTCACTATTCAAATAAATTGGTATTTGTCCCATAGCAATCCCCTTTTTAGATGTGAAAAAGCAGATCAAGTGGTATCACTTCATCTGCTTGTTCTTTACATACGTTTTTCAATTTCTGCCCATGCTTCGTCAAATCCCATACCTGTTTCAGATGAGAAAAGAATGAGTGGATCAGATGGGTCCATATCAAGTGTCTCTTTTACCACTTTTTTATGTTGCGCCCATTTTCCTTTTTTCACTTTATCTGCTTTTGTCGCAATGATAATGCAAGGAATGTTGTAATGCTTTAAGAAATCGTACATCATGCAATCATCGTCTGTTGGTTCATGACGTAAATCAACAATCTGCACAACCGCTTTTAATATTTCACGACTTGTAAAATATTCTTCAATCATTTTTCCCCATGCTTCACGCTCTGATTTTGATACTTTCGCATAACCATAGCCTGGAACATCTACGAAAAATAGTTGTTCTTCAATTTTATAAAAGTTTAGTGTTTGTGTTTTACCTGGTTTTGATGAAATACGTGCTAAACTTTTACGACCAATCATCTTGTTAATAAAAGATGATTTACCGACATTTGAGCGACCTGCAAGTGCAAATTCTGGATACCCGTCCTCTGGGTACTGATTTGGTCGAACTGCACTGATGACCATCTCGACATTATGGACTTTCATGTTATTCTTTCCCTCCGTCTAACGCTATTTTCAATACCTCGTCAGCGCTTGACACTAGCTTAAATGTTAGCTCTTTTCGTACACTCTCTGGTATATCTTCAATATCCGCTTCGTTTTTCTTTGGAACGATAATCGTTGTTAAACCAGCGCGGTGCGCACTTAACGACTTCTCTTTTAAACCACCGATTGGTAGAACACGTCCGCGAAGTGTCACTTCACCCGTCATACCAACTTCTTTACGGACGGGTGTTTCCGTAATCGCTGATACAAGAGCTGTTACCATCGTTACACCTGCTGATGGACCATCTTTTGGTACAGCGCCTTCTGGTACGTGAACATGAATATCATGCTCATCAAAGTAAGATTGCTCTACCTTTAATAAGTCTAATTTAGAACGGACAAAAGATAAAGCAGTTTGTGCAGATTCTTTCATCACATCACCTAATTTACCTGTTAAGATGAGTTTTCCTTTACCTGGTGTAATCGATACTTCGATTTGTAATGTATCGCCACCAACTGTTGTGTAAGCAAGACCTGTTGCTACACCAATTGGATTTTCTTCTTCCATTTGACCATGCGACACTTTACGTTTACCTAAGTAGTCCGCTACATTTTTCGCTGTAATAACAACTCGTTTCTTTTCTTCCATGACGATTTGCTTCGCTGCTTTTCGACATACGGATGCAAGTGTACGCTCTAACCCTCGAACACCCGCTTCTCGCGTATAGTAACGAACGATTTCCTTTAAACCATCTTCTCTAAATTGAATTTGTGATTTTTTCAAACCGTTTTCTTCAATTTGTTTAGGTGCTAAATGGTTTTTCGCAATTTGAATTTTCTCTTGTTCTGTATAACCGCCAATTTGAATGACTTCCATACGGTCATAAAGCGGTCCTGGAATACTACTTAAATCATTTGCTGTCGCGATAAATAAAACATTTGATAAATCGTATGTTTCTTCAATATAGTGATCACTAAATGTGTTATTTTGCTCTGGATCTAACACCTCTAACATCGCTGATGAAGGGTCTCCGCGGAAATCATTCGACATTTTATCAATCTCATCTAGTAAAAATACAGGGTTAATCGTTCCTGCTTTTTTCATTCCTTGAATAATACGTCCTGGCATAGCACCAATATACGTTCTACGGTGACCTCGAATTTCTGATTCATCACGTACGCCACCTAATGAAATACGCACAAATTCACGATTTAAAGAAGTCGCAATCGATTTAGCTAGTGATGTCTTACCTACTCCTGGAGGTCCAGCTAAGCAAAGAATCGGGCCACGTAATGAATCTTTTAATTGTGTCACTGCTAAATATTCTAAAATACGATCTTTTACTTTTTCAAGACCATCGTGATCATGGTCTAAAATATCTTTTGCTTTTTTAATATCTTTACGATCTTTTGTCTTTTTAGACCAAGGTAAATCAATCAACCAATCTAAATAGTTACGAATGATACCACTTTCAGCTGCTTGTGCTGGCAAACGTTCATAGCGCTTCAACTCTTTTAGTGCTGCTTTTTCAGCATGTTCAGGCATTTTCGCTTCGATAATTTTTTTCTTTAATTCATCAACCTCAGATATTTTACCTTCTGTTTCACCCAATTCATCTTGAATCGCCTTCATTTGCTCACGTAAATAAAAATCTTTTTGAGATTTTTCAACGGAACGTTTCACTTTTGTATGGATTTTTTTCTCCACATTTAAAATTTCCTGTTCATTAAAAATACGTTGAACAAGAATTTCTAATCTTTTTTGAACGTCAATTGTACGTAAGATTTCTTGTTTTGCAACCATTTTCAATGGCAAATGACTTGCAATAGTATCAGCTAGTAGACCAGGCTCTTCAATTTCTTCTGATGTTTCAATGACTTCAGGAGAAATTTTGCTTGAAGCTTTCACATAGCGTTTAAAAGCATCTAATAAAGTACGCATCAACGCTTCTAATTCAACAGTTAATGTCGGATCGTCTTCAAATACTTCTACATCAACTACCGTCATTTTTTCTTCTTCGATATAATCAATAGCTTGCGCACGACAAATACCTTCTACTAATACACGTGAGGCGCCATTTGGTAGCTTGATTAATTGCTTAATTTTCACGAGTGCGCCCATACGATAAAAATCATCTGAGTCTGGTGATTCTTTTGCAATTTCTTTTTGTGTTACAACATATAGGATACTGTCATCATTTAGCGCTTGTTCTACAGCTGCAGTTGATTTTTCACGACCCACATCAATATGTAACAGCGTTTTAGGATAGATTACTAGACCTCTTAGAGGCAGCAATGGAATTCGATACGTTCTCAATTTTGTTGTCATGCAAACTTGCACCTCCACATAAACTTTAACACTTTATTCATTAAAAAAACTGACTTCAAAACAGTGCAATATAAGCACTCCATCGAAGTCAGCTAAAATCCTTTTAAATTAGGCTGATGTTTTTTCGTTATCTGAATCTTTCACTTCAGTGCCATCTTCTAATAAAAGTTTTGGATGAGCCTTTTCAGTAAGTGTTTCTTTCGTAATTATACATTTCGCAATGTCATCACGAGATGGTAATTCAAACATCACATCAAGCATTACATTCTCAATAATCGAACGTAATCCACGAGCACCTGTTTTACGTTCAATCGCAAGTTTTGCAATTTCGTATAATGCATCTTTTTCGAACTCTAATTGTACATTATCCAATTCAATCATTTTTTCATATTGTTTTGTTAATGCGTTTTTAGGTTCTGTTAAAATCTGTACAAGTGCATCTTCGTCTAATTGCTCTAAACTTGCCAATACTGGTAAACGACCGATAAATTCTGGAATTAAACCAAATTTTAATAAGTCTTCAGGAATCAGATGTTTCATTAAGTTTTTATCATCTGTTTCTTGTTTATCCGCAGTACCGAAGCCGATTACTTTTTGACCCATACGACGTTTAATAATTGACTCGATTCCATCGAAAGCTCCACCTACGATGAATAAGATATTCGTCGTATCAATTTGTAAAAATTCTTGGTGTGGATGTTTGCGACCACCTTGTGGCGGAACGCTTGCAACCGTACCTTCTAGAATTTTTAGTAAGGCTTGTTGAACACCTTCACCAGATACATCACGTGTGATTGATGGATTTTCAGATTTACGTGCGACTTTATCGATTTCATCGATATAGATAATGCCACGCTCTGCTTTTTCGATATCATAATCCGCAGCTTGAATTAACTTTAAAAGAATATTTTCAACATCTTCCCCAACATAACCTGCTTCTGTTAATGAAGTCGCATCTGCAATGGCAAATGGCACATCAATAATACGTGCAAGTGTTTGAGCTAGTAATGTTTTACCACTACCAGTAGGTCCGATTAAAACAATGTTTGATTTAGATAATTCTACGTCGTCCACTTTACTTTTTGAGTTGACGCGTTTGTAGTGATTATATACCGCAACAGATAGGGCTTTTTTAGCACGCTCTTGTCCAATTACATAACTATCCAAAGTACCTAAAATTTCTTTCGGTGTTGGAATGTCTTTCAGTTCAATTTCTTCTTCTGTTCCTAACTCTTCTACAACGATTTCTGAACATAAATCAATACATTCGTCACAGATGTAGACACCAGGACCAGCTACAAGTTTACGTACTTGCTCTTGTGGTTTCCCACAGAATGAACATTTTAAATTACCGTTTTCATCATTAAATTTGAACAATTATTTCACCCCTATTCAAGCAACAATATTACAAGACTCTATTAATATTATCAAACATTACGTCTTGCTTGTCTATTATTAACTCTTTTTTTCTGTGTTATGTACAGGTTATTTTTTAACTATGATAAAAACAAGGTATGGGAAGTCCATACCTTGCTCCATTCGTGCATCGTATTTAAGCAAATTCGACTTACGAACTTGTTAAATCTTACTCAGAAATTTTAGCTTGGTCAACTAAGAACTCAACTGTATTTTGGATTTTGATGTCGTGTTCTAAGATGCTAGTACCGCCTAAAGCAGCTTTGATTTGTTCAGCGTCCATGTTGAATTGTGCTGACATTTTTTCTAATTCTGCTTCAAGAGCTTCTTCTGTTACTTCAAGAGCTTCAGCTGCTGCGATTGCTTCAAGTACTAATGAAACGCGTACGCGGTTTTCAGCGTCAGACTTCATTTGCTCGCGTAATGCTGCTTCGTCTTGACCAGAGAATTGGTAGTAAAGATCAAGATTCATACCTTGTGTTTGTAAACGTTGTTCGAATTCTTGTAACATACGGTTGATTTCTGTTTGAATCATACCGTTTGGAATGTCGATTTTAGCATTTTCAGCTGCTTTTTCAACTAATTCGTCACGTAATGCAGTTTCAACTGACATTTCTTTTTCAGCTTTCGCTTGTTCAGTTAACTTTGTACGTAATTCATCTAAAGTTTTTACTTCAGCATCGATTTCAGTTGCTAATTCATCGTTAAGCTCTGGAAGTTCTTTTGCTTTTACTTCGTGAACTGTCACTTTGAATGTAGCTGGTTTACCAGCTAATTCAGCTGCATGGTATTCTTCTGGGAATGTAATTTCGATATCTTTAGATTCGCCAGCTTTTACGCCTACTAATTGCTCTTCAAATCCTGGGATGAATGAACCAGAACCGATTTCAAGTGCGTAGTTTTCGCCTTTTCCGCCTTCGAATGCTTCACCTTCGTGGAAACCTTCGAAATCGATTACAGCAGTATCGCCGTTTTCAATTGCAGCATCTTCTTTAACTACAAGTTCAGCAAGACGTGCTTGGTGACCTTCGATGATTGCATTGATTTCTTCTTCTGTTACTTCAGTAGAACCTTTTTTCACTTCTAAGCCTTTGTATTCGCCAAGTTCAACTTCTGGACGTAATACTAATTTAGCTGTGAATGTGAATGGTTCGTTTTTCTCGATTTTTTCGAAATCGATTTCTGGTTGATCTACTGGCTCAACACCTGCTTCGATTAGAGCTGTTGGGTAGTTTTCGTTGATTAAAATTTCAAGTGCATCTTGGTATAAAGATTCAACACCGAATTTTTTCTCGAACATTGCACGAGGCATTTTACCTTTACGGAAACCTGGTACGTTGATTTGTTTTACTACTTTTTTAAATGCTTGATCTAATGCAGCATTTACTGTTTCAGCAGGAAGCTCAACTGTTAATAAACCGTTGTTTCCTTCTTGTTTTTCAAATTTAACTGACATGAATATAACCTCCAAAAATAAATTCAAAGTGCTTTAAAAGCGTTCGTTATTACGACTTTGACAACTGTTTTAGTATATCATAGTTCTACATAGTTTCAACAGATTTCATACTTCTGGTATATCTGAAAATTTTTCAAGTTGTTGGATGAGTTCCATCACCTTGTTATCTGTTTCACTTTCATCGGATATTTCTTGTCCTAATAAAGAATGAACATAATGAATATATCCCTCTGATACCTTTTCAGCAGAAGCCCCAAACCATTCAAAAGGATAAGTAACTAAAATGTGACGTGTCAAAACATATTGTACCATTTCTAATGTGCTACTTTCCTTCTCTAGCCGTTCATTTACGATTTTTTTTACAGATTGTGTGACAGGCAGCTCATCTGGAGTAGGTAATGTCATTGGATTAACTGTAAGTGTTTGCTCAAACTTACGAATTGTTAAGTCACCATTCACCTCTTGCTCTACTAATAAGCAAAGTGCCACACTGCGAACAATCGGATGTACTTCTTCCGTTTCAATGATTGTGCGAATTTCATCTATTAAAGGTCGAACGTTCATTTCTGATAAAGATTGAAGACGATGCAGCTGTTCGTATACAGGTAAGTGTAAAAAAACATCTAATGATAACACGACCTCTGCTACTTCTTCCTCTATACTTTGTTCCGAATGCGATAACTTTAATAACTTTTCACTCAAATTATAAATACTTGTGAAACGTTCAATTGAAGAGTTTGGCACAACATTTTCTTCCAATAAAGAACGAACAATCTGTTGTACATGCTGAAAATCGCGTAGCTCCATACAAATTGATAAGTACAGCTCCATTGTTTCAATATATTGACTTGGTCCTTGTGCTAATAGAGACTCCACTACTTCTCTAGCCTGTTCAAATTGTCTTGTTTCGTGTAAACAGTAGGCGTACACATGAAGCGTATGTTCATCCATTTCCTCGTATTGAAGAATATCTTGAAAACATTGAATAGCCTCATGATATTCAAACTTCTCAGCATGCGCGTGACCCTGTTGAAGAAGTCGTTCCACCGTTCCAGGAAACATGACGATTTTTTCGTTCTGATATATCTTCTGTTTTCTTTTCAACTTCGTCACTCTCCCCATTCTTCCATAGTTTATCATATGTGCTTTTACTGAACACGCAAAATCATGAAACAATTCATGTTGGTAGGTTTACAACGTTTTCGTCGGGGTATTTTATTATTAGAAATTCCCTTATTGGTGAAATGAGATTGTGTTCAACCCCAATGGCTCACTCGGCATTCCCCTTCTGAGTGAGCTTACATAGACCCTCTATATAAATAGAATCTATTCCCCAAAACTTTACTCAGATGTAATACCTGAGTCCCCACCCGTGCTTTAGGAGAAGCAACGTCCTCTAAAGCATTTTTATTTTGCCTCAACAAATGTATTGAAACAACAAAAAACGACTTCATGAGAACATTCTCATGAAGTCGTTTTATTCATTTCGGCTTAGTATACGATACCGTATAATGCTTTGATGTGTGATAAGTAACGAATGTTTGAAGCTTCTTTCATCAATGTTGCTGGTAAGCCACGTAATTCAGTGTTGCTTCCACCGACAGTTGCTACAGCATCTTTACGACCTAAAGAAGCTAATGTACCAGAGTTAACTGGAGTGAAGTCATTCATTTCACTACCTTTTAAGTATGCGAATACATTGTATCCAACTAATTCGCCCATTTGCCAAGCATTTTGAGCTGTTGGAGGGTATGGACGATCCGTTTCTTTGTTTGCACCTGGAGGGTATGCAGCTGCAGCGTCACCTACTACAAATACATCTTTATGTGATTCTGATTGTAGGAAGTCGTTTACTACTGCTTTACCACGGTTACATACAAGACCTGATTCTTCTACGATTGGGTACTGAGCTACGCCACCAGTCCAAACAAGTGTGTTTGCAGTAATTGTTTGACCGTCTTTAAGAGAGATCACGTTACCTTCAACACCTGTTACAGGAAGGCCTGTTAAGAACTCTACACCACGATTTTCAAGCGATTTTGTTGCGCGCTCGATTAACTCGTCTGGTAATACAGGTAAGATTTTTGGACCTGCTTCAACTAGCTTGATTTTTAAATCTGCTGGTTGTACGCCGTATTTAATTGCTTCTTTCGTCATGTGGTCAACGATTTCACCAACAAGCTCAACACCTGTTAAACCACCGCCGCCGATTACGATTGTAGCATCTGCTTCATTGCGAGTTTTTGCGTATTCTTTAATACGACCAATGATGTGCTCGCGAATTTTGTTTGCATCTTCAACTGATTTAAGAACCATTGAGTTTTCTTCTAATCCTGGGATACCGAAGAAACCTGTTTTAGAACCTACAGCTACTACTAATACATCATAAGTTAAAGTTTCGCCAGTTGATAATTTAACTGTTTTGTCGTCAGCTGAGAATGCATCAGCTTTTGCGATTTTAATGTTGATGTCTTTTCCTTTGAAAAGTTTAGAAAGTGGGAATGCTACCGCTTTCTCTTTAATAGTACCGCCAGCTAAACGGTGTAATTCAGTGATGATTTGGTGAGTTGGGAATTGGTTCACAACTGTGATTTCTACTTCTTCTTTAGTTGCAAATTGACGTAACGTTAATGCAGATAATACGCCGCCATAACCTGCACCTAGAATGACGATTTTTTTTGACATTATAGTTAAACCTCCATGTTACTAAGTGTTTTAAAAATTATTTTGAAGCTTTGTTTTCTTTTGAAACTTCTAAGAATGCGTTTGCGAAACGGAAGACACCTTGTACTTGTGGGTCTTTTAACAGTTTTAAAATACCGAATAAACCGATTGTTTCGTTGCTTTCAGCAGCACGATCTTTTGCTTCAATTGCAGTAGCAGCAAGTGATTTAGCAGAGTTTACGACTGGTTGAGCCATTTCTGTTACAGCACCAACAGCATCGCTGCGGAATACATCATCAGTAGCTAAAGTTTGTGCTACGTCATATGCTTTTGTTAAAGTTGTTACCATTTCTGTTAACTTTGGTAATTGGTCCACTAGTTGAGTTAGTGATTCTTGTACTTCAGGTTTTAATAATTGATCTAAAACGTCTAATTGTTGTTGGCTTACTGCCGGTTGTACTGATTGAGTAGTCTGTTCTGACATATCCAATTCTCCTTTACAATAGCTATTTCTTCTGTCGGGAATTCCCGAACGTTTTACTTACATAAGAGTCATATTATTCATACAATTCTCATCTTACTATTACATGATGCCATGTAATGGTAGCAACTGCAACATCTGTTTTCTAGACATATTTATTGCTTTTAAACACCTATAAACTAAAGGACTATACTGTCATATTTCTTTAATACCCTTTTTCGATTTATCATAAAAATATATGACGTATTTTTATTGAAAAATGAGAAAAATTCATATAAAAGAAAGAGAATTTCGAACTTAAATTTTATAGTGTGTTCACTTCATTTATAGCTTCCATGTTGCATTATACACCTCAATTTCAGGAATTCCAATAGAACTGAAAGCTTTTTTTCGCTCAACTATTCTATGACTTTGTTCAAAGTTTCACAAATCCTCACAACCATGCGTTTTCACGCCACTTTTTATTCTTAAAAAAATATTTTATCATTAAAGAATCTTAGACGTTCTAAATGATTTTCTCACCCTTTTCCCTAAGAAAACATGTATATATCTTATAAAGCTTACACAAAAATGTCACTTGCCTTTTTCATTAAAAAAAGTGATACAAACCTTGTATTCTCAACATTCTGAAATGTTAAAATGTGTTTAAATACTATAAAAAAACTTCCATACACAGATGAAAGTTTTCTTACTTTATTTAATAATTTGTTTGCGTAAAAAATAGGCAATAATCGGTTGAATAACGAATAAAATATAAAAAGCACGAAATACTTGATATCCCGCAACAATTGATAAATTTGCATGAATCGCATGCGCAATTGCCCCCATTTGATCCATACCACCTGGCGCTAAACTCAAAAGTGCTGTCGCGTAATCTAAATGATTTACTTGTGCAAAAATAATACCTAGTAGCATCGCTACAATAAATAATGCAGCTGCACTTGTTACAGCGAGCGCAATCGTCCGTCCTTTTTGCTCTAACTCCCTCGGTTTCATCATCATGCCGATATTAATCCCAATCATGAGTTGTGCAAATGACAAAATCGGATTCGCTAATTCCACTCCTACGACGCCTATGTTTTGTAAAATAGCGGTAACGAGCGCTGGTACAAGTAAAAAAGCAGTCGGAAATTTATATTTTTTACCTATAAAGGCTAATAATATACAAATAAGTAGAATGAGCACTGTTTCAAATGACATCCATTCCGATACATGCTCTGTTTGTGTCGGGACTGTTGTTAAATGAAACGTTGTCAATAGTAGTGGCATTCCAATGACAATAAATAATAAACGAATTGTCTGTGTCACCGTGACAACAGTTAAATTCACACTTTTCATTTCCTCAGCCATCATAATGATTTGCGTCATACCGCCTGGAATACTGCTTAGGAGTGCTGTAGGGTAGTTCACTGCTGACTTCTTTGATACAACCCATGCAATGCCCGCACTAAGTAAAATAAGTAAAGTCGTCATGCCAAACATATATGGTAATTGCCTGCCAATCTCTCGTACAGCCTCTCCTGTAAGTGCTTGACCGATTGTATAACCAATTAACACCATTCCAATACTTTTATACGATTTAGGCCAATAAAACCATTCTGAACGTAAACTATTACCTATCAAAACAAAGAGTAATGGTCCGAGTAGCCACGGTACAGGTATATGAAGTTTTGAAAATAGTAATCCTCCACATATGCCGACAATTGCTGTAAGTAAAATTCTTTGAAGTTTCAAAATCTCGTCGCCTCTTTTCAACTTTTACGTTATCACATTCTTTCGTGACTGAAAATAGTTGATATTTATTTAATCGGTGTAAGTCGTTCGAGTAATTGCTGACTTTGTAAATCGAGACCCGTAAACGTGACATGTACTCCTTCTTGTTCCAATTGATTCTTTATTTCAAGAACTTTCGTCACTGCGGTTTCATCCCAAATACGACTATTTGAAAAATCAAATTCTAACTTCTTTCCTTGAAAGTTTTCTACAATAGGTGCTAACTTTTCAGCTGAGGCAAAAAAGAGTGGACCTGTAATTGTGCATGTTTCACCTGTTAGTAAAAAAGTCGGCGTTGCGCTTTTCACCATGAAACGAATCGCACTCATCAACACGCCCACACCTACACCAATCGCTAAATTATGCGTTGCCAAAATCACTATTACAGTTGTAATCATAATGAAGCTCTCTGATTTTGGTGCTTTTCGTATGAAGCGAATCGTTTTAAAGTCAAATGTCGTAAAACTCACCATTATCATAACTCCTACTAAAACAGGCATCGGAATTTTAGAGACGACATCACCAAGAACCAATATTAAAAATAATAAAAAGACACCTGCTGTTAATGTAGATAGTCGACCTCGACCACCTGACTTTACATTGATGATAGATTGACCGATTAAAGCACAACCAGCCATACCACCGAAAAAGCCATTTACAATATTTGCGATTCCTTGACCGCGTGATTCTTTATTTTTATTTGACGTAGTTTTTGTATAACCGTCTAAAACTTGTGCAGTAAGTAAAGATTCAAGTAATCCAACAACTGCCAGTGCTAAAGCATACGGTAAAATAATTTGGAGTGTTTCAAAATTCAAAGGAATATCTGGTAAGAAGAATGTCGGTAATGTTGTTGGCATTGTGCCTAAATCACCAATTGTCAGTAATGAAAAGTTCCCAAATATCGCGAGCGATGTCATGATAACAATCGCAATGAGTGGTGCTGGAATTATTCGAATAAATCTTGGTATCACATAAACTAGAATCAATGTAACGATTGCAAAAGCATAAGTTGCAACTGAACCATTCTTTAAATATGGTAATTGCGCTAAGAAAATCATAATGCCTAGTGCATTAACGAATCCTAACATGACTGAATTAGGTATGAAGCGCATTAGTCTTGCAACTCCAAAAATCCCCATAAAAAACTGTATAATACCCGTTAAAATTGTTGCAGCAAGTACATATTGTAACCCGTGATTCGCCATTAGCGTGACGAGTATGAGCGCCATTGCTCCAGTCGCTGCAGAAATCATTGCGGGTCTTCCTCCGACAAAAGCCGTCATGACAGCCATTGTAAATGAAGCGTAGAGTGCGACTTTCGGATCGACACCGACAATGAACGAAAAGGCTAGAGCTTCTGGAATTAGCGCTAAACCTACTACAACCCCTGCTAAAATATCAGCACGAATAGATGAAAACCATTGTTCTTTTATAACCTGCAAAAAAATCACCTTTCTCATATGGAATAAAAATAGCGTACAATAGAAGTAATCGTAACAAAAAAAGTTTCATAAGTATATACTTTTGGGAAGGAGATTATTATGCGATATGGTTATAAAAGACCAACTGTTTGTGATAACGACGTTACACAACAGTTGGTACAAGTAAATTTGGATGATGTACATGAAGAGAAGCACGGTTTAGCAAAAAATAGAGAGGTATTTGAAGAACTTCTCATGCAATTAACAACAGAGGATGAGTTATATGTTCAAAACATTGAGGTGTTGGCAGATTCTACACAACAATTAATCGACGTCCTACAAATTGCTGAACGAGATGAATTTACAATTATTTTCTTGGACGAATGTATGTGTTCAACAGAATTATTTAAAAAATCATTATTAGATGGTTTACGTTACTTTTCGAAATTACAATCTATCTTTAAACGCCATGCTTCAACTTTCGCATTACAAGAGGCAAAAAAACGCGGAACTGTTATTGGGAGACCTAAAAAGTCAGATGTACAGATGCAACGTGCAATTGAAATGTATTATAGTAAACAATATACATTACACCAAATTAAAGAAGAAACAGGTATTTCAAAATCAACGCTCTATCGTCAACTCGATCAATAAAATAGGCATAATAAATGGGTTGAGACAAAACATTTCACTTTCCTTTTTAGCGTTTGCAACGAAAAACTGGAACCGCGCTACAGCACGATTCCAGTTTTTCTTATGTTCATGTGGGATGGTGTTTTTTACACGTATGTCCCAACCTGTTTTTTTAAATGTCCCAGATAGGAATTGAACCTACGACCTACAGCTTAGGAGGCTGTTGCTCTATCCTACTGAGCTACTGAGACAGTATACAACAGATAAAGTATATGCCTCTTTTTTAAAGCTTTCAAGAGTAATTCTATTACTTTTTACGTTCTGCTGCATATTCAGCTGTTGCTGTAAATACAACATCTGATGAAGAGTTTAATGCGGTTTCACAAGAATCTTGAACAACACTAATAATTAAACCCACACCAATTACTTGAACTGCTAAATCATTCGGAATACCAATTAAACCACATGCTAATGGAATTAATAATAATGAACCACCTGGTACACCAGAAGCACCTGCAGCTGAAATTGCTGTGACAACCATTAGGATGATTGCTGTTGCGATATCTACATGCACATCTAGTGTATAAGCAGCTGACATCGTTAAGACAGAGATTGTAACTGCTGCCCCAGCCATATTAATTGTTGCACCTAAAGGAATCGACATAGCATACGTATTTTTATCTAAACCAAGCTTTTCACATAGCTCCATATTCACTGGAATATTTGCTGCCGAACTACGTGTAAATAACGCTGTTAAACCACTCTCTCTTAAAGATGCCCATACTAGCGGATATGGATTACGACGTGCTACAACGAAAACGATAATCGGGTTGATAACAAGTGCAATTAATAACATAGAACCTACTAAAATAATAATTAATGTACCATAGTGTTTTAATTCACCAAAACCACTTGTTACGATTGTATTATACATAATCCCAATAATACCGAATGGTGCTAAGTTAATTACCCAGTGAACTACTTTTGAAACAGCTTCTGATAAGTTCGTGATTACTGTTTTTGTTGTACTGCTTGCCGCTTTTAACGCTAACCCTAAAACAATTGCCCATGCAAGAATACCTATGTAATTTGCATTGATTAATGCGTCTACTGGATTCGATACGATATTATTTAAAAGCGTCTCCATAACACCCCATACATTCTCAGGTGGCTGCAAATCTGCTTCCACTTCTTTAAATGTTAATTTAACAGGGAATAATTTAGCGGCAATTACACCGACTGCTCCTGCAATGAATGTTGCAAATAAATATAAGAACACGATGCCCTTCATATTTGTTTTTTGTCCACTTACATGGCTTGTCAATGCATTAATAACTAATACAAAAACTAAAATTGGTGCTACTGCTTTTAATGCACCTACAAACAATGTACCAAGCATCGCTAACCAAGTTGCACTTGGGAAGGCAACTGCTAAAACTGCACCGAGGATGATCCCCATAACGATACGTAGAACAAGACTTGTATCACTCCACTTTTGAAATAAATTCCCCATATTTTTTCCTCCAAAATTATACAAATATAAATAATAAATTCATTTTTCCACCTGAGAAAACACAATGTATTCCCATAGAATACAGTTTAACATAAACAATTTAAGTTTTATAGATTATTTTTTATATTAGAATATATTTTTTTCGTTTTTTCTTTTTACATAATTAATTATTCTGTAAAAACAAAATATTTTACACTATTTAAAAAGTGTAAAACTGAAAAAATAAAGTTCTTTTGAACTAATATTTATATACTCTTTTAAATTTATGTGTATTTTTTTACAAACATATCTACATGTTTATTCATTTTTTAAAAAAAATTACATAAATACAGTATTTTAAACACGATTTTTACATTCAACAATGGTACTATAGATACAAATATAAAAAATAGGGGTGTTTTCCATGTTTTTCTTAAAATCAAAAGCAGCCACAGCTACATTGCAAACGAATGTAGAGCATGTTGGTATTTCATTAACCGATTCAGACTATCTGTTACAACTCGATATGATTGATTTAAAAAAACATGATTTGCAAATCGTTCAGGCACTTCATTCTTATATGTTGCCGCATATGCCAAAAATTGTAGAACATTTTTATAAAGCGATTTCTACTCCACCGCATCTGGCTAAAATGATTCAAAATCATAGCTCAGTTGAACGACTAAGCCAAACACTTTATGGTCATATTGAGCAAATGTTTGCTGGTAAAATTGATGCGGCATATATTCAAGCACGAAAACAAGTAGCACATGCCCATGTGAAAATTGGTTTATATCCTAAATGGTATTTAGGTGCTTTTCAAAAATTGGAATATGAAGTACGCCAAATTATAAAAACGCTTCCAATACCTATACATGAACAGTTCCAAGCAATCGATGCATTCGGTAAAATCTCTAGTTTTGAACAACAACTCGTTTTAGAAGAGTACAATCGTTATTCCGATCAATTAATTGAACAACAGCGAGAAGAAGTGAACCGGAAAGTACGAGAAGATTTAGGCTCTGTTGCTGACCATTTAAATACGCAAGCATCTCATACATCAGAAGCTGTAAATGAATTAATGAATCATACTGTCTGTGTAGAAAATAGCGTGAAAACAACTGTAAAGGAATCTTTAGATACGAAAGAAGCATCTGATAAGGGACTTGCACAAATGCAGCACCTAAGTGAACAAACTGAGGCAATCCATGTTAAGACAAATGAAATGACTTCGATGGTTCAGGCATTGAATAATTCTTCTACTGAAATGAAAGATGTGATTGAAATGGTTAAATCAATTGCAAACCAAACGAATTTACTAGCACTTAACTCTGCAATTGAAGCTGCGCGTGCTGGAGAACATGGAAAAGGTTTTGCAGTTGTTGCTGAAGAAGTACGTAAATTAGCCGATCAAACAAAAACATCTGTTGAGCAAATTGCTCTCTTAATAGAAGAATCCAATGAAGTAACAAGTGAAGTTGTGGAAGTGATTCATCAAATCCAACAACTTGTAATCCAAGGTACAGAACAAAATGAAGTGCTCAAAGAATCCTTTGATGATATTTCAAGTAATATTACAAAAACGATTGGTGATATTAAGGAAGTTGGCGAACAAGTAAGTGAATTAGCAAGCGGTATTTCTTCCATGTCTTCCACTTCAAGCGAACTACGAAATTCAGCGAAAGAACTAAATGATACGATTCATGCATTTTAAAATAAAAATGAGGTACCGCTTAATCGCGATACCTCGTTTTTTTAGTCTTCTAATTTTAAAGATTTTGTAGTTGATGCATGTAATTCTTTGAATAGAGCTTCATCTTCCACTAATTGTTTACCGTATGAAGGAATCATCTCTTTAATTTTTGGTTCCCATTCGTTCATTTTTTCTGGGAAACATTTGTTAATTACATCTAGCATAACTTGTACAGCTGTAGAAGCACCTGGTGAAGCACCTAATAAAGCTGCTACTGAACCATTTGCGCCAGTGATTACTTCTGTACCGAATTGTAGTGTACCTTTACCCTTGTCTGTGTCTTTGATTACTTGAACACGTTGACCAGCGATAACGATTTCCCACTCTTCATCTTTTGCTTGTGGAACGAATTTACGTAATTCTTCCACACGTTGTTTTTTATTTAACATTAATTGTTGAATTAAGTATTTTGTTAAGCCCATTTCTTTTGCACCACATGCAAGTAACGTGAAAATGTTATTCGGCTTAATTGATGTGAATAAGTCTAAGTTTGAACCTGTTTTTAAGAATTTTGGAGAGAATCCTGCGAACGGTCCAAATAATAAAGCTTTTTTACCATCGATATAGCGTGTATCTAAGTGAGGTACTGACATTGGAGGAGCACCTACTTCAGCTGTACTGTACACTTTACCGTGATGTTGATCTGCTACTTCTTGGTTATTACATACTAACCAAAGACCACTTACAGGGAAACCACCGATGTGTTTACTTTCAGGAATACCTGTTTTTTGTAATAAGTGTAAGCTACCGCCACCAGCACCTAAGAATACAAACTTCGCTGTTTGCGTAATGATTTTACCATCAGCTGTTTTCACTTTTACTTCCCAACGACCGTCAGCATTTTGTTTAATGTTTTCAACTGAAGCATTATAAGTTGCTTCTACACCATCTTGTTCTTCAAGACTAGACATTAAAATACGTGTTAATGAACCGAAGTTAACATCTGTACCTGATTCAATACGTGTTGCAGCGATTGGCTCGCTACTTGTACGACCATTCATGATTAATGGAATCCATTGTTTTAATGTTTCTTGATCTTCTGAGTATTCCATTCCATCGAATAAATGGATTTTTGACAGTGCTTCAAAACGCTTTTTAAGGAATGCTACATTATCTTCGCCTTGTACCATACTTAAGTGTGGAATTGGTTTAATGAATTCTTCTGGTTTTTGGATATGACCATTTTCCACTAAATAAGACCAAAATTGACGTGACACTTGGAATTGTTCATTTACGTTGACTGCTTTAGAAGTTTCAACAACACCATTTTTTTCAGGCGTGTAGTTTAACTCACATAATGCCGAGTGACCTGTACCCGCATTATTCCATTCATTCGAACTCTCAAGGCCTGGTTTATCAAGTTTCTCAAATACTTTAATGTTCCAGTCTGGTGCTAATTCTTTTAAAATTGTACCGAGAGTTGCACTCATGATACCAGCACCAACTAAAATAACGTCAGTCGAAGTTTGTTTGTTACTCATGCTTACCATCCTTATATACTAAATTTTGCCGAAAAAATGTATGCGCTAACACAAAGGGTCTTAACAAATTACATACTTACTACATTGCATACAATTTTCAATATCAAAAATATCCTTTTCCTAGTGTATCACAATTATTTTTAGAATAACACTAGACCGAAACAAGTGATAATTCTGTGAACAAGAATCAACAAAAAACATACATAACATAGATTTTTTTACCATTTAACTAACATAAATTGTGAATATATAATGGAAAAAATGTGATAAAAAGCGAAGAATAGACATTCATTTTTTGAATGACTGTTCATCAAGTTTGTTCAATGACCTTGTTTTTTCACTTAAATTTATTATGAAATGTAGCAATTAAAGTTATATAACGATATAAATTCACATAGGTATAACGTCTTATTTTCCAACAAATTACCACTGCTCTATAACAGATAGACTAATTTTAGAAAATTTCTATTTTTTATGTTCCTATAAGCTTTTCTTGTATTATAATAAGAAAAAATAAATGTTACACATGAGGAGATTTTATATGAAACTAAATGCTCAACAGATTGAGATTATTGAAATTTTAGAAAAAGATGCACGTATGCCTTTAGAAGATGTGGCAAAAATGGTGGGGTTATCTTTAGAAGAAACAACAGCAATTGTCAAGCAATTAGAAGACGAAAAAATCCTTGTTCGCTACATCTCACTTGTTGACTGGACAAAGGTTGAGGAACATCCTGGTGTGCGTGCAATGATTGATGTGAAAGTAACACCAAAACAAGGTGTGGGTTTCGATGATATCGCAGAACGTATTTATCGTTTTGACCAAGTTCAATCGGTTTATCTTATGTCAGGTGTCTATGATTTATCTGTTATTGTGGAAGGTAAATCAATGAACGAAGTTGCAAACTTTGTTTCACAGAAACTTTCAACACTTGATTCTGTTATTTCAACAACAACACACTTTATCCTAAAAAAATATAAACATGATGGCACTGTTTTAGAAACGGGTAAAGAAGATCAACGAATCGTGGTGTCACCTTAATGACATTAACTAAAAAATCTTACGTATCGAAAATGGTGAATGAACTTAAGCCATCAGGTATTCGCCGTTTTTTTGACCTTGCAGCAAGTATGGAAGGTGTCATCTCACTCGGTGTAGGTGAACCTGATTTTGTTACGCCTTGGCATGTGCGTGAAGAAGCCATTCGCTCGCTTGAGATGGGTTACACAGCCTATACTCCAAATGCCGGGCTATTTGAATTACGTCAAGAAATTGCACATTATATGGAGAAAGAATTTGATGTTTCATATCATCCTCAGAATGAAATTATCGTTACAGTTGGCGCAAGCTCCGCAATTGATATTGCGATGCGTACCATTTTAGATCCAGGAGACGAAGTCATTGTTGTTGAGCCATGTTTCGTATCTTATGTTCCAATGGTCGAACTTGCTGGTGGTAAAGCCATCACAGTTCAAGCAACAAAAGAACATGATTTTAAAATCTTACCGAGTCAATTAGAAGCAGTCGTTTCTGAGCGTACAAAAGCCATTATGTTATGCTCTCCTAATAACCCAACAGGTACAATGTTAAATAAAACTGAGCTTGAAGCCATTGCACAGTTTGCGATTGAACACGATGTACTAATTATCGCCGATGAAATTTACGCTGAACTCGCTTATGATGAAGGGTACACAAGTATGGCAGCCATTCCTGGAATGCATGAGCGTACGATCTTAGTATCCGGATTTTCTAAAGGCTTTGCAATGACAGGATGGCGTTTAGGTTTTGTTTGCGCGCCTGAACCAATTGCTGAAGCAATGCTAAAAATCTTCCAATATCAATTAATGTGTGCTTCTACGATGTCACAATATGCAGCTATCGAAGCGTTGAAAAATGGTCGTTCAGAAGTTGAAAAGATGGTAAAAAGCTATCGTCGCCGTCGTAATTTCATCGTCCAATCTTTCAATGATATGGGGCTTTCATGCCATAACCCAGGCGGTGCATTCTATGCATTCCCTTCGATTAAATCCACTGGACTAACATCACAGGAGTTCGCTGCACAACTTTTACAACAAGAAAAAGTAGCTGTTGTACCAGGTGATGTTTTTGGTGAAAGTGGCGAAGGTCATATTCGTTGTTCATATGCTGCTTCACTTGAACAATTACAAGAGGCTTTAAAACGAATCGAACGTTTTATTCAAAACTTTAAATAAGCATGATTGGAATCATATACACATATGGTTCCGATTTTTTGTGTAGTCATATTGAATTCGGGTATGGATTAATGGTGTATTTCATGCCAATTCATAAGCATATTTCTTTTTTCTATTTCCAAAAAAGCATATACTACTAAATGTAGAACAGAATCGAAAGGATTGATAAATTTGCCACAATCATTAGAAGGTAAAGTAGCATTCATTACAGGAGCAGGACGAGGTATTGGTCGTGCTGTAGCAGAAGCATTAGCAAAACAAGGTGTAACAGTTGGGCTACTTGCTCGTACAGAACAACAAGTGAAAGAGGTAGCTGAAAAAATCATCGCTGATGGTGGTAAAGCTGCTTTTGTAACTGCAGATGTGACAAATTTAGAAGAAGTCGATGCAGCAATTGATTCACTAACAAAACAAACAGGTAAAGCAGATATTCTAATTAACAATGCAGGAATTGGTGAGTTCGGTACACTGTTAGACCAAGATCCATTAATGTGGAAGAAAATTGTTGATACAGGCATTTTCGGTACGTACCATGTAACACATGCAGTATTACCACAATTAATCGAGAAAAATGAAGGCGATATTATTAATATCTCGTCTACAAATGGTCTAAACGGCGCTGCAACATCTACTGCTTATTCAGCTGCTAAATTCGGTATTATCGGCTTAACTGAGTCATTAGCTCAAGAAGTACGCCGTAATAACATTCGTGTTACAGCGCTTGCACCAAGTACGGTTGTAACAGAATTAGCACGCGAATCTGGTTTAATTGATGAGTCAAAAGTAGATCGCATGATGCATCCTGAAGACTTTGCAGAAGTAATTGTTAACCAATTAACATTACCAAACCGTATTTATGTAAAACAAGCAACAATTTTAGGTACAAATCCATACTAAAATCTCTTGAACATAAAAAAGCTGGAATCGCGCTGTGGTGCGGTTCCAGTTTTTTGTTACAAACGCTAGTGAAATGTCTTGTCCCAGCTTGTTTTTTATGTACTTTATTTTACTTCATACATCGAAACGTCTACGTTCACAATATACTCTGGCTTTTCTTTACCACGATTATTGCGATGCCCTGCAATATGTTCTGGACTTTTCTCCCACGCTTTCCATGCTTCTTCTGACTCCCAACGTACCATCATGATGACTTCTTCTTCACCACGACGTACTTTCTTTTGAAGAACAGTTTTATCAATAAAGCCAGGTTGTTGCTCCACTAATCCCCCACCCTGCTTAAATTTTTCAACTACAAGATGGCCATTTCCTTCTGTTACTGTAAAGCGACGTAATTGTACAATCATATGTAATCTTCCCTTCTTTTCCAATTATCTTTATCTTACTAAATAAATTGAATGACTGTCAATGAAAATGATTATCATTATTATTTAAAGATGATTAATTTGAGTTTCTTCCTATTATATATACAAGAAACTAGCATCATAAAAATACGATGCTAGTTACATGATTAGAACATTTCTGAAGTTGTTTTTGCTTGCATGTGTAATTGTAAGTAATCTGGTCCGCCTGCTTTTGAGTCTGTACCTGACATATTGAAACCACCGAATGGTTGGTAACCTACAATCGCACCTGTACAACCGCGGTTGAAGTAAAGGTTTCCGACATGGAATTCTTTACGTGCTTTTTCTTGATTTAAACGGTTTTTCGTAATAACTGCACCTGTTAAACCGTACTCTGTATCGTTCGCAATTTGAATTGCTTCATCAAAGTCTTTTGCTTTTGCAATCGCTACTACTGGTCCGAAGATTTCTTCTTTCATAATACGTGCACTTGGCGCTACATCTGCAAATACTGTTGGGTGTACAAAGTAACCAACTGAATCGTCTGCTGTTCCACCTACTAATAATTTACCTTCTGTTTTACCAATTTCGATATATGAAGTAATCTTTTTAAACGCCGCTTCATCAATTACTGTTGCCATGAAGTTATCTGGGTTTGTTGGATCACCAATTGTTAATTCTTTTGTTAATTCTTCTACACGCTCTACTACTTCATCGTACACATCTTCTACGATGACTGCACGAGAACATGCTGAACATTTTTGACCTGAGAAGCCGAATGCTGATTTCACAATTGATTGCGCTGCTAATTCTAAATCTGCCTCTTTATCGACAACAATTGTATCTTTACCGCCCATTTCAGCGATAACACGTTTCATCCAAATTTGTCCTTCATTTAGTACTGAAGCACGTTGGTTAATACGTAAACCTACATCACGTGAACCTGTGAATGATACGAAGCGTGTGCGTGGGTGGTCAACTAAGTAGTCACCTACTTCTGCGCCAGAACCTGGTACATAGTTCACAACGCCTGCTGGAAGACCTGCTTCTTCTAATACTTCGATAAATTTATAAGCAACTACTGGTGTTGTAGAAGCTGGCTTTAATAATACTGTGTTACCGGTTACAACTGCTGCCACTGTTGTACCAGCCATGATTGCGAACGGGAAGTTCCATGGTGAGATTACAATCCCTACCCCTAGAGGAATGTAGTCGTAACGGTTGTATTCGCCCACGCGGCTCTCTACTTTTTGACCGTCTTTTAAACGAAGCATTTGGCGTGCATAATACTCTAAGAAGTCGATTGCTTCTGCTGTATCTGCATCTGCTTCATTCCACGGCTTACCTGCTTCAAGTGTTAATAGTGCTGAGAATTCAAATTTACGACGACGAATAATTGATGCCGCTTTGAATAATACATCTGCACGAATTTCTGGTTCTACTTGACTCCACATTTTGAATGTTTCATCTGCTACTTGCATCGCTTTTTCAGCTAAATCTTTCGTTGCTTTTGAAACTGTACCAATTACTTCTGTTTTCTTTGCTGGATTGTAAGAAGTGATTTGATCTTCAGTCGTTACACGTTCGCCACCAATAATGAGTGGATATGCTTGACCTAAGTAACCTTCTACTGTTGCTAATCCTTCTAAGTACGCTGCTTTATTCTCTTCTTTCGAAAAATCTGTAAATGGTTCGTGTTTGTATGGAATCATGTATATTTCCCCCTTGTTTTTGAAGTGCCAAATTATTTTGCACATAAATTTCTCAACTAAGTATATAATGCAATATTATTTAGCATTAATCAATAGGAATTTTCTAAATTTTTTAAAATTCCCTCAAAATTTTTAAACTGATGGTAAAATAAAGGGAAGAAGCGCGGTACAGGAGGAACATATGGAAAAGCAAAAACTATTACATATCTATCAATACATTATCGAACAAGGCGATACAGGAATCCGTGTTGTAGATGTAGAAGGAAACCTCATCATCTATAATCAAAAGATGCGTGAGCTTGAAGGCATCGATACGATTGACTTTGAAAACTATCGCGCCCATGAAATTATCGATTTTGAAAATGAACAAAGTGAAATTTATCATGTACTACAATCCGAAAAACCATTAATCAACCATAAAAAGACGTTTTGGAATAAGAAAAATCAAGAAGTCACATATATTAGCAACATCTATCCCCTACATGAACAACAAGAATTAATCGGAGCAGTAGAATTCGCACGCGATATTACACAACTCGAATTTATGATGTACCGTCCTCTTCGAAGGTACGGTGCTCCACTAACATTTGATATTATTACAGCGGTTTCTGCTGTCATGAAAGATGTCATTCAAAAAGCGAAAATCGTAGCACTAAGTAAGATGCCTGTTCTACTCATTGGCGAATCTGGAACAGGAATTGATATGATTGCGGAAGGTATTCATCATGATTTACAGCAACCAAACCAAGCTTTTGTTACGATGATTTGTCGTCGCGATGAAGAAACGATTTTAAAACAGTTTGAAAAATATATCGCAAAAGAAGAACAAATTACGTTCTTCGCTGAGCGCATTGAATATTTATCTATTGAGGCACAGGAAAAAATTGTAGCTTTATTTGAACAACATCCACATCATGGACATATGATGATTGCGAGTGTTGGTAAAGATCCCATTGATTTAATTCAGGAACAGGCACTTTCTAAAAACCTGTATCGTCTTTTTTCATCAATTACAATCTATATTCCGCCGCTACGCGAGCGAAAAGAAGATATTATGCCTTTCATTAACGATTATTTCCAGCGTCATCGCGATCAATACGGTTCATCAATCGAGGCACTCTCTCCTGAAGTAACGGAATTATTTTTAAATTATGATTGGCCTGGTAATTTAAAAGAGCTTGAAGTTCTTCTTGATGAAATGACGAACATCATTACAACTGAAACCGTCATTGATGTAAACTTACTCCCACCTCATTTCAAGTGGAAAATTCAAAATAGCTTACCGACAGAAGAACAAAATTCAAGTGAGTTATTTATTATTGAAAACTCGAACGACCTTCGCCCCCTCGACCACTACATGAAAGAAGTTGAGGCATATTACATTACAAAAGCACTCGAAATGCATGATGGGAATATTTCTAAAACAGCCGAAGCACTTGGCATTCGTCGCCAAAGCCTCCAATATCGCATGAAAAATTTTCAAATTGACGCAAAACAGTTTGTGAAGTAATAAGGTTTTGAGTAATAAGAAGACTTCAATTGACTAGTTTCATGTGAATTCGAACATTCGTACAGCAAAACGGGGCATTCGTTGATCGAAATGGGACATTCGAGAGCGGAAATAGGTCACTCACCTAAAAAATTGCATACAAAAAGGAGCCGCCATCATGTGCGACTCCTTTTTTGATTACTTTTTCGATTTTTTTGATAAGCGGCCTAGTAAGAATGTTGCTGCACCAACTGCAAGAACTGTATTTGTCTTTTTATTGAATACTTGTTTCGTTACAAGTGCCATATTTTGTGGACGTTCTGCTAAACGACGCATGAAATATCCATACCAGTCATTACCGAATGGTAAATATGTGCAGAAATTATAGCCTTCACGTGCTAAATCGTATTGCATTTCTTTACGGAAGCCGTATAACATTTGGAACTCGAACTTGCTATTTGGAATATTGTTGTCTTTTACGAATTTTTTCACATGATTGATTACGTTATGATCGTGTGTCGCAATCGATGTGAACTTGCCATTTAATAAATGCTGCTCGATTAGACGTAAATAGTTTTGATCGATATCTTCTTTTGATTGATATGCTACTTCTGGACTCTCTTTGTACGCACCTTTTACAATACGTAATCGGAAATTCTTATATTTTTCAATGTTTGCTTCTGATTCGAAGAAGTACGCTTGAATTACAGTACCTACATTGTCATATTCTTTGTGTAGTTCTTCAAGTAAGCTGAATGAGCTTTGAAGACGTGCATAGTTTTCCATATCGAAGTTTACGAAAATACCATATTGATGTGCTAAGGCTACAACTTCTCTTAAGTTTTCATAGCAGAAATCAACATCGATATCTTGACCTAATTGAGATGGTTTTAGTGAGATATGCGCATCTAAGTTTTCATCATGAATCGCTTGAATCACTTTTAAGATATTCTCTTTTGCTTCTGTTGCAGCTGATTTTTCAAATACAAATTCCCCTAAATTATCTACTGTACATGAAATATTCGCCTTGTTTAATTCTTTAATTGTTTTAACTACTTCTGGAATTGTTGTACCTGCTACAACACTTTGCGCCCCCATACGTAAACCATATTTTTGAGCCATTCCGTTTAATACTTGATTTTCAGATAAATACATAAATACATCACGTAATGCCATGAAAATTCCTCCCTAACACCCTAAATTTGTTTGCAACGAGATTATAACACTATATTTTTCGAAATTAAAAGAACAATTTTTATTTTTAAAAAAAGAAAAAGAAAAAAAATATTCTAAAATCCTTGATACACCTAGCTTTCAAAGACAACAAATTTTTTTCTTTGTAAACGCTTTTTTACGCTCTTACTTCATGCAATCTATTATTTTTCTGAAAAAACAATTTACTCGATGTAGTATATCTATTTACAAATTAAATGAGAACCTGTATCATATGATTAAAGTTTCTTTAAGGAAACATTTTTAGTTAAGGTGAATATTATTTTATACAAGAAAAAGAAAGGGTTGTGGGAAAGTGTTAACTGTTCAAAACTTAACCGTCTCTTATGGTGGTAATCGTCCAGCTGTTGAAGACGTATCATTTGAAATTAAAAAACCTGCACTCATCGGGATACTTGGTCCCAATGGTGCAGGCAAATCAACATTAATCAAAGGTATTTTAAAATTAGTATCGAGTAAAGGAACTGTCTTATTCAATCAACAGCCATTCAGTAAAATACAACGAGAAATTGCTTACGTTGAACAAAAAAGTGCGATTGATGATACATTTCCTATTACCGTACGCGAATGTGTCTCTTTAGGTCTCTACCCTAAAATGAGTTGGTTTAAAAAAATCTCGAAAACACAGTGGGAACAAGTCGATGCCGCTTTAGAAAAAGTAAATATGTTGTCTTACAAAAACAATCAAATTGGTGAGTTATCTGGTGGTCAATTCCAGCGCGTATTAATCGCTCGAACACTTGTACAACAAGCAAAATTCATCTTTCTAGATGAACCGTTTGTAGGAATTGATGCGACAAGTGAACAAGTCATCATGTCTTTACTTCGTGAACTGCGCGATGAGGGAAAAATGATTCTAATTGTGCATCATGACTTAAGTAAAGTTGATGATTATTTTGATGAAATTCTTATGATGGATCAACATCTTATTGCTAAAGGTCCCACAAAAGAAACATTTACAAAAGAACAGCTTGCTAAAACATATGGTGCTGCACTTGGATTAGGGGTGTTATAACATGTTCTCAAACTTTATTGATGGACTAACTAATTATGAGTTTTTACAAAATGCACTGGTCACATCGATTGTAATTGGTGTCGTCGCTGGTGTCGTTGGTTGCTTTATTATTTTACGCGGAATGTCTCTTATGGGTGACGCTATTTCACACGCAGTACTTCCCGGTGTCGCCATTTCGTATATCTTTAGTATCAATTTCTTTATTGGCGCTATTTTATTCGGTCTTTTCGCATCAATCATTATCACCTTCATTTCGAACAATAGTAAAATAAAGGGCGATACAGCGATTGGAATCACCTTTAGTTCGTTCCTAGCACTAGGTGTTATTTTAATCGGGTTTGCGAACAGTTCAACAGATTTATTCCACATCTTATTTGGGAATGTTTTAGCTGTTCAAGATGTTGATAAGTGGTTAACTATTGGTATTGCTGCGATTGTACTTAGCATTGTATGGCTGTTTTTCAAGCCATTACTACTCACCTCTTTCGACCCAAATATGGCGAAAGCATTCGGTGTGCGCGTCAATGCCTATCACTATTTATTAATGGCACTTTTAACTGTTGTATCTGTTACAGCGATGCAAAGTGTCGGAACCATTTTAATCGTAGCTCTACTCATAACACCTGCTGCTACTGCTTACCTCTATACAAAGAGTTTACGTAACATGATTTTCTTATCCGCCTTTTTCGGAGCGCTCGCTTCAGTAATCGGCTTATTCATTGGTTACTCATTCAATTTAGCAGTTGGTTCGACAATTGTTCTAACCGCTACTAGTATCTTTTTAATTAGCTTTTTAGTATCACCAAAACAAATTCATTTAAGAAAGAAGGTTCTTCGTTCATGAAAAAATCAACCATTTGGATGAGTCTTATATTGATTCTATCCATCGCTCTTGCTGCGTGTGGTAATGGCGAAGCAAAAAAAACAGAGACAGATCGTAAACAAGTTGTTGTTACAAACTCGATTCTATATGATATGACGAAAGAAATTGCAGGTGATAAAGTCGATGTACATAGTATTGTACCTGTCGGAAAAGACCCACATGACTATGAAGTATTACCAGAAGATATTAAAAAAGCAACGGATGCTGACTTAATTCTTTATAACGGTTTAAACCTTGAAACAGGTGGTGACGCATGGTTCACAAAACTGATGAACAATGCAAATAAGAAAGAAAACCGCGATTACTTTGCTGTATCAGAAGGTGTTGAACCTCTTTATTTAGAAGGTAAAAATGCAGATGGTAAAGAAGATCCGCATGCATGGTTAAGTCTTGAAAACGGTATGATTTACGTGAATAACATTACACAAAAATTAGTGTTATTAGATAAGGATAATAAAGACTATTATGCTAAAAACGCTGCAGATTATACGCAAAAACTAATGAAATTACACCAAGAAGCGAAAGAAAAATTTAGTAAGATTCCAAAAGACAAGCGTATGGTTGTCACAAGTGAAGGTAGTTTTAAATACTTCTCTCTTGCATATCAAATTCCTTCAGCTTACATCTGGGAAATCAATACAGAAGAAGAAGGTACACCAGATCAAATTAAAAATTTAGTTGATCAATTACGCAAATCAAAAGTACCTGCCCTATTCGTTGAAAGTAGCGTAGATGATCGCCCAATGAAGACCATTTCAAAAGAAACAGGTATTCCAATTCATGCAAAAATCTTTACAGACTCTATTTCTGAAAAAGGCGATCATGGCGATAGTTACTACAACATGATGAAATGGAATTTCGACCAAATTTATGATGGCTTAATGAAAAAATAACACTTTTTAAAGCAGCGAGATAATTCTCGCTGTTTTTATTTATTAACTATTTATTAACATCATAATATTCCCCAGGAAATAAACGATTGTGAAGTCATTACGACGGGGATAGAGCCTCATAGAATAGTTACTCTAGGAGGAAACTATATGACAAATCGTATGTACAGAATTGGCGAATGGTCGTACTCAAAAAGACTTTAAAAATTAATAAGGCGTATGATGGTTTACTGTTTTTTCAAAATACAGATGATGAATTGGGTCATGAACCTTTTCTGATTATAGACGGTGTGAAAAATCGTGCTTATACCGTTCGTAATTATGATTGAAGGACGCATCGGTGAAGTAGAAGAATAAAAGAAAGACTGCGACAATTCACTGTCACAGTCTTTTATTATGATTTTTTAGCTTGTTTTTTCTTCAAGTATAATTCACGCATCTTCTCCATCTTCTCTTGTTGGTTTGTGCGTGTTGGCTTTTGCTTTTCATGATATTTTGTCACTGCTACTTGCCCTTTTGTATCTAATTGATATTTCCCCATTGAACTCACCTACTTTTTTTCAATGATTCTATTATACAATGAAAAATCATAACATATACATTTTTTTCAGTTTGTAGTTTTCTTCAAAGTGAGGTAAACTATTAAAAATTATAAAGGCGATGAAAAGAAGAGTAAATTTTGTATAAATCTACAGAGACCTCTATTAGCTGAAAAAGAGGGTTTTATACTTTATTGAACCAAGTCTTGGAGCTGTGTATCGGATTTAACATGATGGTACAACGGATTCTCACGTTACTGAGATAGAGTATCACTATTTTTTAGTCGTACTTGATAAGATTCCTATAGTGATATATGGAATAAACTGAGGTGGCACCGTGACTAAGTTCACCCTCAAGATTCATTTCTTGGGGGTGAACTTTTTTATTTCATATAATTTATAGAAATGTGGTGCTGACATTGAAAAAAACATACATTTTATTATTACTATTAGGTCTTGGTATCTCAAATATTGGTGCATGGATTTATTTAATTGCATTAAATTTAAAAATTTTTAATCAAACTCAATCTGCATTATCTATTGCTATTCTATATACCCTTTCCCCTGTCGCTATGCTAGTTGTTAGCTTTTGGGCAGGGTCACTCATTGATCGACTAAATATACGAAAAATGATGATTTTCTTAGATTGTTTTCGCGCTATCTGTATCTTATTCATTCCAACTACGAATTCACTAATCGGTATTTATATTTTATCTTTTTTAGTACAACTTAGTAACGCTATTTTCACAACCGCTTCCACTGTTTATATTACAAAACTCATTCCCGTTAATGAACGACAAAAGTTTAATTCACTCAAAATTCTTATTCAATCTTGTGGTGCTATTTTAGGTCCAATTATAGCAGGTGTCTTATTATTATTTATATCTACAAATCAAACAATTTATTTTAATACATGCATTTTACTTTTCTCTGCTAGTATTATCTACTTTTTGCCAAACGTACAAATATCTCAAACAGAAAATACAGATTTATCTTTCAAGGTAATTAAAAAAGATTTCCTCACTATTGTAATGTATAGTAAAAAAAATCACTTTATTTTCGTTATTTATTGCTTCTTCTTAGGTATGACTATTTTTATGACAGCAATTGATTCCATTGAGGCTGCTTTTTCTAAAAGCGTAATTGATTTAACAGATGCAGAATATGGGTTTTTACTTAGTATTTTTGGAACTGGTATTCTATTAGGTTCTCTTATTAATACGTTATTTGCAAAATATTTTTCATTATCTTTTTTGATTGGTATAGGTACGTTAACGACAAGTATTGGATACATCAGTTATTATAGCTCTTTCAACTTTTCACATGTTTTGATTAGTATGTTATTCATTGGATTTTGTCTTCCGTTTTCACAAACAGGCTTTATAACTTTTTATCAAAACAATATACCTACCTCTATTTTAGGAAGATTTCAAAGTATCGTTGGGGTTGTAGAAGCTATTGGAATCATTATTTTCACATTAACTCTTGGATATTTATCTACTCTGTTTTCATTGCGGCTAGTTGGCATAATCGGTTCTTTTCTATTTTTCTTATTTAGTTTATTCCTTTTTTATATAATATATTTTAAAAAGAAAAACTTCCCTTACTAAAGTCATATTATACCGTTTTCTCATTACAGATGATGGAATATTTGTTAGACTAGTAGAAAGGAGTGAACCGTTTATGATGTTTCTAACAGTTATGGCATTATTTTTATTTGGTATTATGGCGTTATCAGGTGTCATCCTACTAATTTTAGCCATTATCCGTCCAAAAACACGCAATACAAAATTCATCTTACCTATCGTTTTATTAGTCATTTCAGGTATTGGAATTGCTTCTATGATGAGTCTATTTTTCATTACACCTAAAGAAGGAACTGTGCAAGAGTATGAAAAAACAGAGAAGCTTACACAGAATATGACGATTGATGGAAATGCAGCGAAAGTGTTTGTTGAAGTTCCAAAATCAGCCGAAACACCTGATTTTTCAAAACAAGCAGATCAAATCGTACAATCTGTACGAAAAGAACATGCAAATGTACGTAAAGTGATTATTCTTTGGAATCGTGAAGGTTCCAATCAAAAAATAGCGAAATCTACATTCCATAAAGAAGGACAGGATTTCGTGTTAGATCATGAATGGTCTGAATAAAAAGTAAGAGGCTCTGGGATAACTCCCTAAGCCTCTTTTTTATACATTCTTTTGCTCTTGCCACATACTTAAAATGCCGAGTATTAATAATAAACAAACACCTGTGAATGTCAAAGATGACCATGTTAATCTCGGGTCGAGTAATTGAAAAAAGAAAGTGAAGACAAGAATGAAGCACAGCGACATCATGACGATGAACGTCTCACAATATTGAATGCCTTTCTGTAATAGATACATGGGAATTAATACCTCCATTATGGTCACCATCATAATCCACGCGATATTTTCGAGAAAATAAAGTATCAATGTATCATATGTAGCGATAAACGACAGAATAATAATAGCGATAAAACGCTTCGACAAAATCATCGAACTACTCCAACCAAGTGTACTTAATTGTTTTGAATAGATGGTACAAAGAACAGCTCCTAAGCCACAAAAAATACTCGTAACGATTCCCCAGCTATTTTCAACGCGCCATTCTGTCACGCCTGAATTCCCTGAAAAAATGGCGTAGATGAGTAATAGACAAGCTCCAAGTGTACCAAGTGCAATCCACCACTGTATGCGCGGAATATGAACGCGCGTTCGAAGTGCAATAACAAGAACAAATAGCGGTCCTACCCCATCTCCAAAGAACTGACAATCGCTGGTTCAATATATTTTAATGCAAAATAAAATCCCATAAATGCCAATACAGATGCTAGATTTAATTTTAATAATGGCAGAAAAGCTCGCTTCCACTCGACTTGCACACGTTGTTTCATTGCCACCATTTGAAAAAATACAACCGTTATGAAAAAACTAATACCTGTGAATAGAAAAGGATGAACGAGTTGTACTTTATTCGCATAATAGACCTGACTAATCGATGTTAAAATAGCCGATACTAACAGGCTCACAATCCCCACTACATACATTTTTCGCTGCTTCGATTGTACAATTTCCAACACGCTCTCCCCTCTCCGACATATTCCATTCATTATAGATGAATTGTCAGAAAATTCAAGGGATATAACGATTTATTTCTTTTCAATCATTACTTGCTCAATCCCAAGTAAAATAACTTTTAAGCCAAATTCAAAAGCTTGATTTGTTCCCATCATTTCAAATAAACCATTCATAAATAAATTGCGGAATAGCCCTACTTCTTTTTCTGGCATCGTATTTAATAAAGCAATTAATTCCTCTCCTGGTAGTTCATCACGCTGTTTCGACATCGCAGCGACATTCAGTTGGTGCTGATAATCATCTAATACAAAGAAATACACATAGTTCAACATTGTTGTCACAACTTGAATTTTTTGTTCTTCTGTTAATGATGTGTCCTCTACACACTGCAATAGACGGTTTGTAAAACGAATTAAATTCGGCTCATTTGGTAATGTCATCATCATAATTTGCGTCGAACATGGATAGCGCTTCAACACATTTTTCGTTGTCACTGCAAAATCATGCAACTGCTCTTTCCACTCCCCTTCACTTTTCAATTCACTTAAAATAATTCGCGCAATATCATTTGCTAAACGTTGGTATAAGTCTTGTTTACTTTTAAAATACCAATAAAGTGAAGGTGCTTGAATTCCCAAGCGTTCTGCCAATTTTCGCATACTCAATTTTTCAATACCTTCTTCTCCGAGAATTGCCCATGATGCCTCTAAAATTTTATCTTCAGATATTTGTGGCTGTGACTTCCTCACTTTAACCCCTCCATTTTATCTAACAGTGTAAGTTTTAACTTTACAAACATGTAATCACATGATAACATCTAACACTGTAAGATTCAATCTAACACCGTTAGACAAAACACGAAAGAAGGTATTTTTATGAACCAAGATTCTCTCTACTACTTTGAACAAGCACCCATTCGTAAAGCTGTGGCACACTTTGCAGTTCCCATGATGCTCGGTACATCAATGAGTGTCATTTATTCTATTTTGAATGCTTATTTTTTAGGAACATTACACAATACTACAATGCTCACTGCACTTGCTCTGACACTTCCACTTTTCGCACTCATCATGGCTTTTGGACATTTAATTGGTATGGGTAGTGGCACATTCATATCTCGATTGCTAGGAGAACATCAATATGATGAAGTCAAACACGTTTCGTCATTTGCTTTTTACAGTAGTTTAGTAATTGGTATCATCGTCATGATCATTGGTCTATTGAATGTAGACCACATCGTGCAATTACTTGGAGCTACAACGACTTCTGCTCATTTCACGAAGCAATACATTACAGTCATGCTGTTAGGTGCGCCCTTTGTTGCATTATTTTTCACGCTTGAAAACATTGTACGTTCTGAAGGTGCTGCGATTACATCCATGATAGGTATGATTCTAAGTGTCATCGTCAATATTGTATTAGACGTTCTTGTGATTTTCGTTTTCCATTGGGGAATCGTAGGCGTAGCCACTGCTACAGTCATCTCAAACATGATTGCCAGCCTGTTCTACATGTACTATATTCATTCGAAAAGTGAATTTTTAACGATTTCATATAAATGGTTTAAGCTATCTAAAACAATTATGACCAATGTCTTTAAAATCGGTATTCCTGTATTTATCATGAGTATTTTCTTAGGTGCTATGGCACTTATTCTCAACTTATTCCTTGCTAACTATGGAAATGAAGCCATTGCTGCGTACGGTATTTCCTCACGTCTTTTGCAATTTCCTGAATTCATCTTACTCGGACTTTGCGAAGGAATTGTACCGCTCATCGCTTTCTCATTCACTGCTAATAAACTACGTATGAAACAGACGATTACATTCACTATTCGTATGATGGTTACATGTGCATTCATCTTTGGAATCATTGTATTTTTCACATCAAATACTTTAATCGGCTTCTTTACAACAGATCCAACTCTGATCGAGATGGGTAGCTATATTCTCCATGTCACATTCCTATCTTTATTTGTAACAGGATTAACCACGCTATTCACAGGTATTTTCCAAGCTACAGCACAAGGAACTGCCGCATTTGTCATGTCGATTGTTCAAGGTGTTACATTAATTCCGACCTTATTTATTGCACAACATTATTTCGGATTCCACGGCGTCGTTTGGTCATTATTCATCGCAGAATTTATTGCATTCATAGTCGGTGCTACGATGCTGTACCTACTGCGCCACCAGCTACAACCTGATTTAGATAGTCTTTTGCATGAGTAAAATTGGATAGACAAATAAGTAAATATCCCTTTTTTTGTAATTAATGCTATGATTAGTATAATAAAAAGGAGGCATTTATGAAAAAATATCTTTTATTAATTATTCCGATTCTCTTCTTCGGTATGAACATTTTAGCGTATATAAGTCGTTTCAATCTGCTCAACACTATACAAGCTTTTCTCAACCTAGCAATCATCGTTACTATCATGATTTTTTTATTAAAGCGTACGAATTTACAAAATATAATGGACTGGCTCGTTGGTATTGGCTTTACGACTTATATTTGCGTACTATACCGAAAAACCATTGAGCTAACATTCTTCTTTGACTTCGCACAATATACACCTAAGAACTTAAGTTTTATTTTTTATTCAGTGAATATCGTGCCATTCAAAGGCATAATGGAAGTGATCTCTAACAATCCATCACCCGCATTTCAGATTATCGGAAACGCACTAATGCTTGCACCACTCGCATTTGCCTTGCTCTATTTCAAATGGGTTAAAAACAGTAAACAAGCGATTTTTTATTCATTTTTATGTACCATATTGATTGAAATCATTCAATTCTTACATAACATCCTCTCCTCTGCCTTTAGTATCGGTATGGGACGCAGTACAGATATTGATGATATTCTATTAAACACACTCGGCGCTGTGATTGGCGTTGGCTGCTACAAGTTGTGGATCACCTTGAAAAATACCCTAACAAAGAAAAATAGCACAAGTTACTCACAAATTTAACGAATATAAAACCCCCTCTAAGTTCTTTTTCAAAAAGTTAGGAGGGGGTTTAGTCTATCATTCTACTCAAAATGCCTTTTCTTTTATTTTGGCTCTAATTCAATAATCTCAGACTTATTATTGTATTGAATTTCAAAAGGAATGGTTGTATCTTCTGTGATTTCGCAGTCGTCACAGGCAACCTTTTCAAATTGAACTTTATTATCTTTTAACTCTAAATTCTCAGCTTTTCTATTGAATTTATTTGCAAGCGAATATTCGTAGTTAATCGTTGCAGGTGCTGGCTCTTTTCCTATGTACACAATAACTAAATCAAAATACCCCGATTGATTATTATCAGAAGACGACACATATTTAATCTTCCAATCTTTCGACTCCCCACTAAATACAGTCGTATTTTCACAAGCTGCCAACAAAAATAGCTGCGAAAATAAAATAAAAGCAATTAATTTTTTCATAGCATTACCCCTTCATTTTACATAATTACAAATATTAACAATACACTTATTTATATTATAGAGATTCTTAGGAGTATTGTATATAAATAAGGGTTTATAAAAATGGTAACGTTATTCGAAAAACGCTCGATTAAAATGATTAAATACAATTTGCTCATACATTTAATGAATATAGAAAAACATCCAAATTCTCATTTTAAGAATTTGGATGTTTTATTGTATTTAGCTGATTTGCTATTTACTTTTAATAAAGTTATTTTTCTTACGTTTTCTAAAATAGAATAAATATATTGTTGGAACTATAATAACCACGATACATATAATGTATGGTATAAGGCTGATGTATTCTTCTTTTCCCTTTTCATAATAATATTCGTAAATGGTTTCACCTTGTTCATACTTATCAGGTATTACTAAATCCTCTCCAGACTTACCTTGCTCGAAAGCATAATCTTGCAGTTCTTTAACTTCCACATTAGATTCAAACCCTATTTTATACCAAGCTATAAATTTTTCATTATTAATATTCGGCTTTGTATAAGTAATATTTGTAAAAGCTGCTTGATAACCTTGATCTATATATTCTTTTCGTAATTCTTTTTGTCTATTTAAATGACCTTTTTTATAACTTTTCAGAAACTCTTTTTCCTTAATATCCGGTAAAACATATTTATCTATTTCACCATCATTATAGCCTAAATTATAGTATTTCTCATTTTGAGTTTCTTTATAAAACTGCTCTCCTTTTTTAAAACCTGACTTAAAAGTTGCGATATGTACGGTAGCTAATGTAGTTGGAATAATTAATTTTTCATTATTCATCCCCAAACTATAACCTTCGTTATAAATAGTTATTTTTTCCTCATCGAATTTCTGCTGTCCTTCTTGATAAGCTTTTAAATATGATTCTTCATATCCTTTTCGATAAGATTCCGAACCTTGCGTTTTCACATTCTTCTTGTTATTTTTATAACCGTCATTAAATCCCACCACTTCTGCAAGTTCAGTTCCATCAGACTCTTCTTTTTCAGCAACTTGTTGTGGACTGTTATTTACTTTTGTTAAATCATAGTAAATAGGTGGCTCACAAGGGATACCATCGTCTACTGTATCACCTGTTCCATCTAAATTTTCTGGATCATATGTTGAAGAATACCCCTTTTCATTCCAATAGGAAATAACCTCATCATAATCAGTAAAGTCATCACAATTTTTATAATTAGATGATATATCTTCTTCACCTACCGAATTTACAGTAGCACCTTCGTTATGATAGTGATAACCTGTACATAAACCTTTTGCCTGTGATTTGGCACTACAATTATGCCCACCACTCGAATCAGTTCTGCCACTATGAGCAAAACTATTAAGGTCTGAAAATATACATATACCAAAAATCATTACTATAAAAAATATTATTTTTTTCAAAATAAACCTCTATCTTATATGTAATATTTAAACATTACCATACAAATTAATTATAATAAAATCTAAATCAAATTTTTGATATACATTTATACACTTTTAAAGGATTATTTAACCATAAATATAAAAAAAGGTTTAAAATGAAAATTATAAAGACTCTTATTATATTATTTGTATTACTTATACTATCATCATGTACAAATAGCTCTACTATTAGTAAACAAGAGATTACAAGTGCTGAAGAAAATGCATATCCAGAAGGGGTTAAAAACGGAACTTTCAGTATAGAATTCTACAAATCTTTTGAAAAATGGAATTTGAATTTCTCATCAAACTCTGACAGAAATAGCGTAGGTTCAATAATTTTATATTCTTTATAATCAAAGTTTGTATTATCTTTTCCAAACTCTATTCACTTCTTTAAGTTTTGTTTTTTCAAAAGTTAATTTATAAATATCTGGCATATCAAGCTCTTTCCAAAAATCAAATCCATACCGCTTATCAAAAAAATTCATAATTAGAACCATAATATTACCATGTGTTCCTATTACAATATTTTTACCCTCATACTTTTCTAGTACTTCTATCGTTGCCTTAACGCCTCTTTTTTGAGCTATAAGATTAGACTCTCCACCTTCCCATGAAAATGTTTCATCTTCCCATACTTTTGTAATTGCTTCATCAAAATTTTCAATTGGCTTTTCAGACAAGTTTCTTTCTTTAAAGTCACTCTCAATTATTAATTCTTTATCTGTTAATTGAGCAATCCTCTCAATTGTTTGCACTGCTCTTTTATATGGACTGGATATTACATAATCAATATTTTCTTTTTCAAGTATCTCTGTAATTCTTTCTACATCAATTATACCTTGGCTGGATAAAGGTCTTTTTAATTCATCCACAGTATAAATAGAATGAGCATGCCTCACAAAATATAAATTTGTCATCAATTATTCTCTCCTAATCGGTTTATTACTATATTTTAATAAGAATATTCCATCAACTGATTGTAAATTAAAATAAAATTTAGTTATTTATATTAATACAAAATTGTATTAACTAATTCTTTTGACATACTATATCTCTTAATAAAATAAACTTGAAAATAAAAGAACTTTATAACGGTATTGTAAGAATTAAAAAAGATACTCGTATAGTGTTCTAAATTGTACAAGCTAGTGTAAAATTTGCATAAAGAACTTATTTTTATAGGTATCTTCTCTAAAACAGACCGAGTCTATGTCGGTTACTCAAAATTATGGTACTACATTATGTATTTAATAAGCACATCAAATTTAAGAATATTATACATTTGATAATCTACGTAATCTCTCGTATTTTTTAAGTGTTAACATCATTCGTATCATCTGTTCAAAGTCTTCTTTTTCTACCATTTTTTCGATAATTTCTAGCATTATATAGTGTTCTATTAATTACCATTCTAAATCAGGTACTCTTTCAATAAATTTTTTCCCATCAATAATTCCATTCGTAAATAATTCTTCAGCTGTTAGGAACTCTTGTGTGTATGAATCCTTAGAACATGTTAATAAATAGCTTTTTTCTTTACCGTATAGTCGGCTTATCCACCATTCTTCTGATTTATAGGAAAAGCTTAGTTCCTGTTCTTCATCTACTATTCCTTCTTTAAATTCTTTCCACTCTTTTTCGCTCACTTCTTTCACCTCTTCACTTTTATTATTTTAGTACCTATTAAAATCGTATCATCATTTATGGAGATGAGCATGCTTTTTAGGATCACCATGATTTACATAATATATCTATGTCAGTTTTTCCCGTAGTACCTTCTGGTATTCAATTTTCCATCTTTATAACGATCTTTTGTTAATTTTTTCAAAACCAAATCAACCTTTAACTATAATTATAGGTTGATTTAAATAAAATATGAAAAAAAAGAGTATTTTTGTTTCAGATAATTCCTTTACTTTTAGTCATACAAAAAAATCTTCCTAATATTATTAGGAAGATGATTACATAAACTTATTCTTATTATAATCCATTTCAAAAAAGTAAGAAGGGATTATTTTAAGGATTTCACTACATTGTTTAATCCCCGTTATAATCCCTTCACGTTTGACAAATCCTTATACACCAAGGATTTAAACTCTCTAACTTGTATGTCCCAGGAGGGATTCGAACCCCCGACCGACGCCTTAGAAGGGCGTTGCTCTATCCAGCTGAGCTACTGAGACAGTGTTGCTTGAGAAAAGTGAATTTCTCAAGGACAATACTTATTATAGACAAAGCTAGATAATATGTCAACATTATTTTTTTGGTATAGAAAAATAGTGTTGTGAAATGATTTGTTGGTCGGGTGTTTTGAATGTGACTGTGAATTCGTCTTGATCTTCTTCCCATTCAATTGTTGCATAGCTCTTCGGATTGCCGCCTCTTGGTAACAGGAGACTTCCTGGGTTTAAAAAGAGTGTGCGTCCTACTTGTTGTGCGCCGAGTACGTGCGAGTGTCCGAATAATACGATGTCTGCTTCTACTTCTTGCGCTTTATAATCAAGCGGTGTCAGCGTCATTTTAATATTGTATAAATGTCCATGTGTCATGAAGATGCGGCGTTCTCCAATCGGTACAACGAGTTCATCTACATAGTCGGAATCAAAGTCGCAGTTCCCTTTTACGCGGTACATCTCGTGAAAACGGGGATCATCATAACTTAACTCACTGTCGCCACAATGAAAGAAAGCATTTGCTCCCTGTTCTTGTTCATATACTTGTTCAATGATTTCTGCATTACCATGTGTGTCACTTAACACAACCACTTTCATCTAGCCAACCACCTTATCGAATTAGAGATTGATTTTTTCTTGTAATAGCTTGAGTGCATTACCGCGGTGTGAGATTGCGCCTTTTTCAGCTGGTGACATTTGTGCCATTGTTAGTCCTTTTTCAGGTACGTAGAAAATTGGATCATAACCGAAGCCATTGTCGCCGCGACGTTCTTCTAAAATAATACCTTCACATGTGCCGAATACTGTTTGTGTTGGGTAATCTGGGCCTGTGATGGCTAAGCAGCAACCAAAGCGTGCTGTGCGTTCTGCTTCCGGTACACCTTGTAAATTCTTTAATACTTTTTCGATATTTGCAGCATCGTCATGGTCGCCTGCATAACGTGCTGAATACACGCCTGGCTCGCCGTTTAACGCGTCAATCATCAGTCCGCTATCATCTGCTATTACAAGAAGATTCAACGCTTTAGAGAGTGTTTCTGCCTTTAAGATGGCATTCTCTTCAAATGTTGTTCCTGTTTCTTCTATTTCCATATCTGGGGCTACGTCAAACATCGTTACGACTTCATAACCCAGTGGTCCAAAGATTACTTCAAAATCTTTTGCTTTTCCTTTATTCTTTGTGGCAATTACTACTTTTTTCATTCTTCCTTACCTCCCGTACAATGTATGTCTATTTTAGCATAAACGGTGCATAGACACGAAAAAACATGCTGGAACAAAACAGGTCACTTACCTTTTTTTAGCGTTCGCAACGAAAAACTGGAACCGCGCCACAGCACGATTCCAGTTTTTCTTATGCTTATGTGGGATGTGTTTTTTGTACTTATGTCCCAGCATATTTTTATTTTGCATATATGTATGCAATTATAATTCAATTTTCTCTGCTTGCAGCTCAGGAAGCTGTAGCCAGTCATCTACAATCTGTTGAAACATCGGTACAGATCCTGTTGCAAAAAAACGATGCTTCGCATGATGTGTCGATTTGTTTTCTAGACTGTAATATGCAAGTAAATCTTTTGCATGGAGCGCCGTCTCTTTTGCGGATGACACAACATGTACATCTTCACCAACTACTTTTTCAATAAGATGTTGAATAATTGGATAATGCGTACAGCCTAAAATCATCGTATCATAAGAGATTGTTTTCAATGGAGATAGCACTTCTTTTACAAGCTTTTCTGCAAAAGGCCCTTCATATTGACCACTTTCAACCATAGGTACAAGGGGTGGACATGCAAGCGAATAGATTTGGCTTTTAGAATAAAGCGAACCAATCGCTTCCTCATACGCGCCACTCTTTACTGTACCCACTGTTGCGATGACCGCAATTTGATGGGTTTTTGTTTCTTTCATTGCAGCCATAGCACCTGCATTAATTACGCCAATCACAGGGAAGTCACAGGTTTTTTGAAGTGGTTCAAGTGCTACTGCTGTTGCTGTATTACAAGCAATAACTAGCATCTTGATTCCCATCTCTTTTAACTTCTGTGCCATCTGTGTTGTAAACTCCACTACTTGTTTTGCCGTTCGTGGCCCATATGGACATCTGGCTGTATCGCCAATATAATAAATCGTCTCATTTGGTAGATAGCGAAGCATTTCTTTTGCAACGGTTAATCCACCTACACCCGAGTCAATCACACCGATGGGAGCATTCACACTAACCGCCTCTAATCTTTTATTGTTAATCTTCATTCATACGAACGTATAATTTTTGTAATAGTTCCGATAATTGTTGGATTTCTTCATTTTCAAAATCACTTACAATATCAACTAAATATAATTGTCTTTTTTCGATTACTTCTCGAATAATCTTTTCGCCTTCTGGTAAAAGATGAATGCGCACGACACGTCGATCTGCTGTGTCACGAACTCGTTGTACAAGTTCATTCTTCTCCATACGATCGATTAAATCTGTCGTTGTACTAAAAGCTAAATACATACGATTTGATAAATCTCCAATCGTCATATCGCCTAATTCATCAAGCCATTGTAAAGCGATGAATTGTGGTGGGGTAATCGTGTAATTCGTTAAAATTTCACGTCCCTTTTGTTTAATAATCGCTGCAATGTGTCTTAAGTCTTTTTCTAGTATACAGATATTTTGTGCATTTACATCGAAACCTTCTTCAGCCATTTAGTTCACTCCTATTTCGTACATAGTATTTCCATATACGAATGATCATTAATTATATTGTGAATGTATTTCTGAAAATTGGCAAGCCATCTCGTATAAATTCTTAAGAAACTTAATGAATTCGTTGGATTTGTGGCATGGACCACTTCTCTGCCCTTCCAGTATGTGCATTCATTTGAACGAGTGTACCACGTCCTGTTAGACGTACTTCTCCATTCACAACACCCATATAATGAATGTCTACTGATGAACTACCCAATTTTGCAAATTTCGCAAACATTTGAATGGTCTCTTCAAAGAAAATTTGCTTTAAAAAATCACATTGTAAATCAGCTACAACAGGAACAATCGGTGAATCAGGTGAAAGATTGGCTCCTACTAATTCATATTCTTTCATTAAAGCAATACGCGCCTGCTCAAAATAGACGAATGGAACCGTATTATTCAAATGTCCAAATAAATCGGTTTCTGAAAAGCGCACCTCAATATCAATTGAAAATGTAAACTCTTTTTGCCATGCTTCAAAATCTTGAATATAACTCTCTTTCATCTTTCATCCCTCCAAACTGAATAATTATTCATATTGTAACAAATTTCAAGTTCTTTGAAAAAGAATAGCCTTTCGTCTGACGAAACAATCAAAAAGCAGGAACCGCTTATAGGCGATTCCTGCTTCGAATTATAACGTAAATTTACGTATTAAATTAGTCAACCATATGGTCAGAACCGAAGAAGTTTCTGAACATTTGAACTGTTGCTGAACGGTTAAGTGAAGCGATAGAAGTTGTCAAAGGAATACCTTTTGGACAAGCTGCTACACAGTTTTGAGAGTTACCGCAGTTAGATAAGCCGCCGTCTCCCATGATTGCATTTAAACGTTCGTCTTTGTTCATTGCACCTGTTGGATGTGCGTTGAATAGACGTACTTGAGATAATGGAGCTGGTCCCATGAATGAAGAGTGAGAGTTTACGTTAGGGCAAGACTCTAAGCAAACACCACAAGTCATACATTTTGAAAGTTCGTAAGCCCACTCACGTTTACGCTCTGGCATACGTGGACCTTCACCTAAATCGTAAGAACCATCGATTGGAATCCATGCTTTTACTTTTTTAAGTGAGTCGAACATACGAGAACGGTCGATTTGTAAGTCACGAATTACAGGGAATGTGCTCATTGGTTGTAATTTTAATGGTTGTGGTAACTTGTCAACAAGTGCTGAACAAGATTGACGTGGACGACCATTGATTACCATTGAGCAAGCGCCACATACTTCTTCTAGACAGTTCATGTCCCATGTTACTGGTGTTGTTTTCTTACCATCAGCAGTTACAGGGTTTTCACGAATCGCCATTAATACCGAAATTACGTTCATATTTGGACGGTATGGTACTTTGAATTTCTCCCAATATGGTTGAGAATCAGCGCTGTCTTGACGTTGTACTTCAACATCTAACATTTTTTGTTCTGCCATGATTAGTGAGCACCTCCAGTATAGTCACGTTTACGTGGTTTAATCATTGAACAATCTACTTCTTCATAAGTGATGATTGGATCGAATGAAGGTGTGAATTGAGCAATTGTTGTTTTTAAGAAGTTTTCATCGTCACGTTCTGGGAAGTCTGGTTTGTAGTGTGCACCACGAGACTCATCACGTAATAATGCTCCTTTAGCCATAACACGCGCAAGAGCAAGCATGTTTTTCAATTGGCGAGTGAATTGAGCACCTTGGTTAGACCATTTGTTTGTATCATTGATGTTAATGTTGTTCCAACGTTGTTGTAACTCCTCTAACTTCACTAATGTTTTTTCTAAACGATCGTTATGACGTACAACTGTTACGTTTTCAGTCATTAATTCACCAAGTTCTTTGTGTAATAGGTAAGCATTTTCTGTACCGTTAAGGTTTAGAATTTCTTCCCATTTCTCTTCTTGTTCTTTTACTGCTGCAGCGTAAAGCTCTTCTGGAAGATCTTCAACGTGCTTATCTAGGCTCTTAATATATTCAGTTGCTTTTGGACCTGCTACTGAACCACCGTAGATTGCAGAAAGTAAAGAGTTTGCACCTAGACGGTTACCACCGTGTTGAGAGTAATCACACTCACCAGCAGCGAAACATCCAGGAATTGTTGTTTGTTGATCGTAGTCTACCCATAGACCGCCCATTGAATAGTGAACAGCTGGGAAGATTTTCATTGGTACTTTATGTGGATCGTCACCAACGAATTTTTGATAGATCTCGATGATACCACCAAGTTTAATATCTAACTCGTGTGGATCTTTGTGAGATAAATCTAGGTATACAACGTTTTCACCGTTGACACCAAGTTTTTGGTTGATACATACGTCGAAGATTTCACGAGTTGCAACGTCACGAGGAACTAAGTTACCGTACGCTGGATATTTTTCTTCTAGGAAGTACCAAGGTTTACCGTCTTTGTATGTCCAAATACGGCCACCTTCACCACGTGCTGATTCTGACATTAAACGTAGTTTATCATCGCCAGGGATTGCAGTTGGGTGGATTTGGATAAATTCACCGTTTGCATATTTAGCGCCTTGTTGATAAACGATTGATGCAGCAGAACCTGTGTTGATCATTGAGTTTGTTGATTTACCAAAGATAATACCAGGGCCACCTGTAGCCATGATTACAGCATCAGAACGGAATGCTCTGATTTCATGTGTAGTTAAATCTTGTGCTGTAATACCTTTACATACGCCATTCTCATCTAATACTAAACCTAGGAATTCCCAGCCTTCGTATTTCTTAACTAGACCTTCAACTTCCCATTTACGAACTTGTTCATCTAGTGCGTAAAGAAGTTGTTGACCTGTAGTCGCGCCTGCGAATGCAGTACGGTGATGTAGTGTACCACCGAAACGACGGAAATCAAGAAGACCTTCTGGTGTACGGTTAAACATAACGCCCATACGGTCAAATAGATGGATGATACCAGGTGCAGCATCACACATTGCCTTTACTGGTGGTTGGTTTGCTAAGAAGTCTCCACCGTAAACAGTATCGTCAAAGTGAATCCATGGAGAATCCCCTTCACCTTTAGTGTTTACAGCGCCATTAATTCCACCTTGCGCACATACAGAGTGTGAGCGTTTAACAGGAACTAATGAGAATAACTCAACTTCAGTGCCTAGCTCAGCAGCTTTCATAGAAGCCATTAAACCTGCTAGACCTCCACCAACTACTATTAATTTACTTTTCGCCATTTTCCTCTCACTCCTCGTTCAATTAGTAGTCAAGCGCTTTCATACTTTCATCATAAGAGTTAATTATGCGAAAGCTAAGATCGCCATTACGCCAACTACTGATAACAGTACAAAGAAAATCATTGTAATGTAAGTTGTAACTTTTTGTGATTTTGGAGATTGAATAAGTCCCCAGCTTACTAAGAATGACCAAATACCGTTTGATAAATGGAACGTAGCTGCAATGATACCAACAATGTAGAAAATAAGCATTCCTGGATTTGATACAACGTCAGCCATTAAGTTGTAATCAATTTCGGCACCATTGATTGTTTTTTGTAAACGTGTTTGGAAGATGTGCCAAGCGATGAAAATCACAAGGAAAATACCTGTTACACGTTGTAACATGAAGAACCAGTTACGAGTTGTTCCGAAACGGTTCAAGTTTGGTTTCGCAGTGAACGCAATGTATACACCATAGAATGCATGGAACATTAATGGGATATAGATTACTACCCACTCAACGATTGGTAAGAATGGAAGACTTTCCATTGTAGCTGAAGCTTTGTTGAATGCTGCTTCACCGTTTGTAGCTGAATAGTTGATTAACAAGTGGACCGTCACGAATAGACCTACAGGAATTAGACCTAGTAGAGAATGTAGACGACGCCAGTAAAACTCTCGATCTTTCGACAAGACTGTTACCCCCCTTAATACTTAAAGTAAATCCAAGTCAAAAACTTCACGACTAATTTGTCTGACATTCTTTGACTGTTTACTTTATCATGGTACAATATTATGACAAGTTCATTGTACTCCCACTCCCAATGAACGTCAAGGTTACCAACGTTTTTCAGCAGTATCAATTACTCCGAAAAAATAGTATCAAAGTCGATTTTTCGCTATTTGAAAGCGTTTTTTTCTAAAAAGGACAAAAATTCGACAAAAAATATGAAAGAAGGATTTACACATGTCTACAATGGAAATGAAAAATGTTACAGCTTTTGGTTACGAAATTATTCGCGACCATATTCTCTCAACAATTGTTGGTAAAAATGAGGCGGATATCCTCTACTGGTGCGGTAAAGAAACTGCACGTAAGTTCCCACTACTTGAAATTGAGGAATTACCTGCCTTTTTCGCTGAGGCGTCATGGGGTGTTCTCGAGCAAACGAAATTAGGTAAGTCTGAAGCTATCTATGTCTTAACAGGCGATGCAGATATTTTAAAATTTGAACAACGCTGTTTCCGAATTGAATCTGGTTTCATCGCTGAACAAATTCAAAAACATAATGGCTTCTTAACAGAATGTTATGAAGAAGTAGATGTAAAAAAAGGTCGCGTAACATTCCAAGTGAAATGGGATTTAAAAGATCCAATTCATCAAGAAGAAGTAAAATAATGCGTACATACAAAAAGCCCCTTCAAATTCGCAAGGGACTTTTTGTTTTATCCATTTAATTTTCTATTGCCACTGCTGCTTTTGATAATTCAAACTGTTCATGTAAGGCATTCGCCGCTTTAAACATCTCTTCTTGTGGTACAACGACGGATACTTTGATTTCAGATGTGCTGACCATCTTCACCGGAATGCCTAATCTAAATAAGCAATCAAACATCGTCGCTGCAACACCTGGATTGGATGCCATACCTGAACCGACAATCGATACTTTTGCAAGTTCTAGTTCATGATCAATATAATCATAACCTAATGTATTTTTATATTCCTTTAACACATTTAATGTTTCTTCTAATTGTTCTTTTTTCACTGAAAATGATACCGTTGGTGATGCGTTTGGAATGATGGATTGTACAATGATATCCACATTGATATGGTGCTTCGCTAATGTTGTGAAGATGTTCGCTAATGACCCCATATATGCTTCGCTAAAATAAACTGTTAAACGAACGATTTCTCCTTCGAATGCTACTCCTCGTACAACTAAATCTTTTTCCATTTGAACTTCCTCCTTTAAAACGGTTCCTTCTACTTGTTCATAACTTGAACGAACAGACATGGGCATTTGATAATTTTTCGCTAATTCAACAGAGCGTGGATGTAAAACACCTGCTCCTAAATGTGCTAATTCGAGCATTTCATCATAACTTAATTCTGCTAATTTACGTGCATTTGGTACGAAGCGTGGATCACTTGTATAAACCCCATCAACATCGGTATAAATATCACAGCGTTCTGCTTGAATCGCAGCTGCAATCGCGACAGCTGTTGTATCTGAGCCACCTCGACCAAGTGTCGTAATATTACCTTCATGATCAATCCCTTGAAAACCTGCTACAACGGCTACTTTCCCTTCATTTAAACAGGTCGTGATTTTCTCACAATCAATCTGTTCAATGCGTGCATTACTCGCAACATCATCGGTCATCATACCTGCCTGCCACCCTGTAAAAGACTGCGCAGGTACATCTAATTGGTGAAGCGCCATCGTCAGTAAAGCTGTTGTAACTTGTTCACCTGTAGATAGTAGTACATCCATCTCACGTTTTGATGGATGTGTCGATACATGGTTCGCCATCTCGACTAAATGATCTGTCGTTTTTCCCATCGCTGAAACGACAACAACCACTTTATTCCCCACTTCCACTTCTTGTAAAACTCTTTTCGCTACATTTTGAATACGTTCCGGTGTTGCCACCGATGTGCCACCAAATTTCATAACATAAGTTCCCATACGTTCTCCCCCTACATATTGTAATGTGGGTTCTCTCAATAAAAAAAGCAGCCAAACATCGAAATGTTGGGCTGCTTATGCATGTCTATTCAAAAATGAACATTCATGTGAGATAGCCCTCCAGAGTGTACACTCTGACAATTCTGCATTTATTCAATACAGAACCAGCAATGAAGTCGTAGTTCCTTCATCACTTCGGCAGTTTCCCCTTTCACCTTCTTTCACTGAGTTACTACACTCTCAAAAAGGCTACTCTTGACACCTGCTCCTCTATCATCACTTTTTCAGTGATTTTTAATTAACGTTACTTTATCACAATATTTGGCAAAAGACAATTATTTTTTCAGAAAATGCGCAATTACGGCACTAGCCAGATTTTTCGGTAATCCAGCAGCAATTAATTCTTCTTCTGTTGCCTCTTTAATTTTTTTCATCGAACCAAAGTGTTTTAACATTTGCTGTTTCCGCTTTGGCCCAACACCTGGAATGTCATCAAGTTGCGAAGTGAGTGCATTCTTCTCACGTAATTGACGGTGAAAATTAATCGCAAATCGATGCACTTCATCTTGAATACGTTGCAGCAAATAGAACCCTTCACTCGTTCTTTTCAGTGGAATAACTTGTGGCGGATTACCATAAAGTAACTGGGCTGTCTTATGCTTATCATCTTTTGCAAGACCTGCAATCGGAATATCAAGGCCTAGTTCATCTTCAAGTACTTCACGCGCGACTTCCATCTGTCCTTTCCCACCATCTGTTACAAGTAGATCTGGAAGTGGTAGTCCTTCTTTTACAACACGTTGATAACGTCTTCTTAATACTTCACGCATCGCACCGTAATCATCATGCGCAGAAGCTGTTTGAATTTTAAATTTACGATAGTCTTTTTTACGCGGGCGACCATCTTCAAATACGACCATCGCAGATACCGTATCCGAACCGAAAATATGTGAGTTATCAAATGCTTCAATGCGAAGTGGTGTTTGAATATTCATCGCATCACCTAATTCTTCACATGCACCAATTGTTCGCTCTTCTTGGCGCTGTAGCATATTAAATTTCTCATCAATTTTCACATGCGCATTTTGTGTTGCTAAATCGAGCATTTCTTTTTTATAGCCGCGATGTGGCGCATGTACTTTAATGTCTAAAGCCTGTTGCAACATCTCTGCGTCCACTTCTTTTGGTATGATAATTTCAGACGGTTTTAAATGGTTCGCTTCTTCATAAAAACGCGCAATAAAAGTTGTAAATTCGTCTAGTGGTTCACCATATGAAGGGAATAATGATACATCGCGCTCAATCAACTTCCCTTGACGAATAAAGAATACTTGAACACACATCCATCCTTTATCCACTGCAAAACCAAAAATATCACGATTCGTAAAGTCCGTCGTCTTCGTAATTTTTTGTTTCGCCATAATTTGGTCGATATTCGCAATTTGATCGCGTAACTCTTTTGCTCGTTCAAAATCGAGTGCTTCAGATGCTTTATACATCTTTTCCTCTAGTTCCGTCTTTACATGCTCATGTCCGCCATTTAAAAAGTCTGTAATCTCTTGAATCATCTCTTTATATGCATCTTTTGGTACATCTTTTACACAAGGGGCTAAACATTGTCCCATATGATAATATAGACAGACACGATTAGGCATGACATCACATTTTCGCAGTGGATAGATACGGTCTAATAACTTTTTCGTTTCTGCTGCTGCATAAGCATTCGGGTAGGGTCCAAAATATTTTGCACGGTCTTTCTTAACTTTTCGCACCATTAACAAACGTGGATGCGGTTCATTTGTTATTTTCAAATAAGGATACGTTTTATCATCTTTTAACATGATATTATATTTTGGATCATGTAATTTAATTAAGTTCAATTCAAGTAAAAAAGCCTCTAAATCAGAAGATGTTACAATGTAGTCGAAATCGACAATCTCTGAAACAAGGCGTGCTGTTTTCTCATTATGCGAGCCTGTAAAGTAAGAGCGCACACGATTTTTCAGTACTTTCGCTTTACCGACATAGATGACTGTTCCTTGACGATCCTTCATTAAATAGCAACCTGGTTGGTCAGGGAGAACAGCTAATTTTTGTTTGATTTCGTTCATTTCATCACCTTCAAAAAAAGAGACTGTACCTGTTATGCAGGACAGCCTCTATTCAAGTTTAATTCACGATTACATGTGTTTAGCTAGTAAATCTGCTAAAGCTTCTTTCGGGTGGAAGCCAACTGTTTTATCTACTGGTTTACCATCTTTGAAAACAAGTAGTGTTGGGATTGACATGATGCCAAATTGAGCAGCTGTCTCTTGGTTTTGGTCTACGTCCACTTTTACGATTGTTGCTTTACCATCTAAGTCTGCATCTAGTTCTTCAAGAACTGGCGCAATCATTTTACAAGGTCCGCACCAAGTAGCCCAAAAGTCTACTAGTACTACACCTTCTGCTACGTCTTGTTGGAATGATTCGTCTGTTGAATATACAATTGCCATAATTTATTTCCTCCTCTTATATAAACGATATGTTTGAATTATAGCATGGAACGACTTGAATTCGTATAAATATGCCTACATAATCGTCTCTTACTTCATTTTCATACAAAAATCTTGTATTTTATATTTCAAATCCATGATTTTATTTTATTATATTAAAAAAAGAGTTAACTTGCCAATCTTTCTGCTTCACTTTTGACAAAAGAAAACTGTTCCTCTGAAATTCAAAGGAACAGTTCTTTTTATTATACGCTCGCTTTTAATGCTTTTACTTCTTCAATTAATAGCGGCATCACTTCAAATAAGTCACCAACAATACCGTAGTCTGCTACTTTGAAAATATTCGCTTCTGGATCTTTATTAATCGCTACAATAATTTTCGAGTTCGACATACCAGCTAAATGTTGGATGGCACCTGAAATACCAACTGCGATATATAAGTCAGGTGTTACAACTTTACCTGTTTGACCGATTTGTAATGAGTAATCGCAATATTCTGCGTCACATGCACCACGTGATGCACCAACTGCACCGCCAAGTAAGTTTGCTAACTCTTTTAGAGGAGCAAAACCTTCTTCGCTTTTCACACCACGACCACCTGATACGATGACTTTTGCTTCTGATAAATCTACACCATCTGTTGCTTTACGAATTACGTTTTCAACAACTGTACGTAAATTTGTAATATCTACTGATAATGTATCGACTGTACCTGTTTTGCCTGCTTCTGCTTCAAGTGGTTCAATGTTATTTGGACGAACCGTTACGAATAACGGCTCGCTTGCTGCTTCCACTTTTTCAAAAGCTTTACCCGAGTAAATTGGACGAATGAACTGCGCATCGTCGCCTTCTCCTTCAATTGACGTTACATCCGAAATCAAGCCTGTTTGTAAACGACTTGCCACTTTTGGAGATAAGTCTTTACCAAGAGCTGTATGACCTAACACAATTGCTTCTGGCTTTTCTTGGTCTACAACTGCAAGTAGTGCCTGACTGTAACCATCTGCTGTATAGAAATTCAAGTGTGGATGTTCCACTAAAACAACGCGATCTGCGCCGTACTCGAATAATGAATTGGCTAAACCTGAAACATCTTGACCAAATAGCGCTACTACTACTTCGCCACCATCTGAAATTTTCTTCGCTGCGCTAATTGCTTCAAATGAAACATTACGTAATGCGCCTTCACGTGCTTCTGCTAATACAACTACTTTTTTAGACATATGTTCTTCCTCCAATCAATTTTTCATCGTTTGTTAAATGACTTTTGCTTCTGAACGTAATAACGAAATTAATTCTCTCGCTTGGTCACGAATCTCACCTTCGAGAACTCGACCAGCTTGTTTTTCTGGTGCTAAGAATACCTCTACAGTTTTGATTTTTGGTTCTACATCGTCTTCATCTAAATCTAAATCATCTAATTCTAATTCTTCTAAAGGTTTCTTTTTCGCCTTCATAATACCTGGTAATGAAGGGTAGCGTGGTTCGTTTAGTCCTTGTTGTGCTGTTACAAGAAGTGGTAGAGATGTTGTAATCTCTTCTGAGTCACCTTCTACATCACGCACAATTTTCACGTCACGTCCATTTAATTCAAAACCTGTAATTGTTGTTACATAGTTAATATCTAATAATTCTGCTAGACGTGGTCCGATTTGACCTGAGCCACCGTCAATTGCAACATTTCCTGCGAAGATTAAATCAACATCTTGCTCTTTTAAGTGAGCTGCTAAGATTGTTGCGACAGAGAATTGATCTAAGTCTTCTACATCTTCTTCTGCGTTGATGAGTACTGCTTGATCTGCACCCATCGCTAATGCTGTACGAAGTTGTTTTTCAGATTCGTCATTACCAACCGTAATAACTGTTACTGTCCCACCTTCGCTATCGCGCACTTTAATCGCTTCTTCAATCGCATACTCATCATACGGGTTGATGATGAATTCTGCGCCGTCTTCTTGAATTGCGCCACCTGAGATGACGATTTTTTCCTCGGTATCAAAAGTTCTTTTCACTAATACATAGATGTTCATAATGTAAACCTCCTAAATAGTATTATTTTCCTTTAAATACTGCTTGACGTTTCTCAACAAAGGCTGTGATTCCTTCTTTCGCATCCTCTGTTGCAAATACGCGACCAAATGCTTGTGCTTCTTCATCAATTCCAGTGTAAAAACGATCTGTTTTTGAGAAGTTCAGCATATCTATTGTAGCTTTCAAAGAGATTGGACTTTTTAGTGCGATCTTTTTCGCAATGTCGAGTGTTTTACCCAACAGTTCCTCTTCTTCAAATGCCGCATTGGCTAAGCCCCAGTTTACAGCTTCCTCTCCTAAGATTGGATCACTTGTAAACATCATTTCAGCAGCTTTCGCTGAGCCAACATACCGCGGAAGTCGCTGTGTTCCTCCGAAGCCAGGAATTAGTCCCAATGAGAGCTCAGGTAATCCAAGCTTTGCCGTTTTAGAAACATAGCGAAGATGACAGCTCATCGCCAATTCTAAACCGCCTCCTAAAGCTGCGCCATGAATCGAAGCGATGACAGGTTTTTCGAACGTTTCAAGACGTTCAAAAATAGATTGTGCTTCAGAAACATGTGCTGTGATATTTGGAACGGATAGAAATTCCTTAATATCTGCGCCGGCTGAGAAGAATCTTCCCTCGCCATGGATTACAACAACTCTCGTTGAATGGTTTTTCTCAATTTGATCAAGTGCTTCTGCAATCTCTTTTACAAGTTGTTGACTCATTGCATTTGCTGGTGGTCTTACGATTGTAACGATTGCGACACCGTCTTCATTGTTTAGCTTTAGAAATTCCATGTTCTTACCCCTTTTCGTATATGTTGTTATAGAAATATAGGTAAGTGGAAAAACTTACCTATATTCATTTTAACCTTTAATACCATTTAATAACAATTGATATACTTTTGGTGCTTGTGCAGTTAAGTCGAATTTGTGATCTTTCATAACCCATGATGTCGTCACTTCATCAACTGTTCCAAAAATCAATTGTCGTGCTAAGCGAAGATCCATATTGGCATCAAACTCGCCAGCTTTTACCCCTTCTTCTAAAATGGTATCCAGTTGTTCAAGATATTCTTTTAATACGGCGTTGATTTTTAGGCGAATATCACGATTCGATTGTCGTAATTCTAATTGTGTGACACGCGCTAAATATTTATCATTCGACAACACGCGGAAATGGTTCGTAATCATAAATTCGAGCTTTTCAGCCGCTGTCGTATTTTCTTGATTAACTTCTTGCAAGCTTTCAATAAATACAGCCATCTTTTCTCGGAACACCGAGATTAAAATATCTTCTTTGTTTTTAAAGTATAAATAGATTGTGCCATCTGCTACACCAGCTTGTTTTGCAATTTTAGATACTTGCGCTTGATGATAGCCATTATCTGCAATTACAATAACTGCGGCATCAATAATTTGCTTATACTTCGGTTTTTCTCTTTTCATACAAATCACACCACTTTTCCAAACAATAATGAATGGTTATTCATTCATAGTGTTATGATATTATTCATTGAAAATAATGTCAAGCATTCTCTGTCATTATGCCTGTTCTTGTCGTGATTGTTGCTGTTTTTCTTTTTCTTCATCAATTAAAGCGCGACGTAAAATTTTACCAACTGCTGTTTTTGGTAGCTCTGCTCTAAATTCGTAAATGCGCGGCACTTTATACGCAGCTAAGTTCTCACGGCAGAATTTATTCAAATCTGCTTCTGTTGTTGTCGCACCTTCACGCAATACGATATATGCTTTAACCGTCTCACCTCGATATGGATCTGGAACGCCGGCTGCTACACACTCTACTACATCTGGATGTTCATACAATACTTCCTCGACTTCACGCGGATAAATATTATAACCACCTGCAATAATCACATCTTTTTTACGGTCTACTACATAGAAAAAACCGTCATCATCCATATAACCAAGGTCGCCTGTTTTTAGCCACCCATCTTCTAATGTCATCGCATTTTCTTCTGGACGATTCCAATATCCCTTCATAACTTGTGGACCTTTTACAACGAGTTCACCGATTTCGCCGTTCGCTCTTGGACGTTCGATTGACCCATCAACAATCATGGCATCTGTATCTGGCCATGGAATACCGATTGAATTTTTCTGACGAATGTTCTCGAATAAGAGATTAGCATGTGTAACAGGTGATGATTCTGTTAAACCATAACCTTCGACTAATTTACCACCTGTCAATTCTTCAAACTGTTCTTGTACTTCTGCTGGTAGCGGAGCCGAACCACTAATACATGCTTTAATAGAAGAAAGATCATATTTTTTGATTTGCGGATGATTAATTAAGCCAATATAAATTGTTGGTGCGCCTGGGAATAATGTCGGACGCTGCTTTTGAATCGTCTTTAAAATCATCTCTGCATTAAACTTCGGTAATAGCACCATCTTGCCACCTTGCATGACTGTATACAGTAGAACGGTTGTCATACCATATACATGGAAAATTGGCAAAATTCCTAAAATAACAGGAGGTTCACTTTGGGCATTCGGTTCTGTTAACCATTCGGCACACATTCGTGTATTCGCAATGAGGTTTTTATGTGTCAGCATAACTCCTTTTGGAAAACCTGTCGTACCGCCTGTGTACTGAAGCAATGCTAAATCTTCTTCAAAATTAAAATCAATCGTTGGTTCAATCGCTTGTGACGTTTTTAAAATCTCCATAAACTGATGGCTAACTCCACTATGGGCAACGTGGACTTGCACACCTTGTTCTTTTTTCTGCACGTACGGATATAACAAATTTTTAGGGAATGGTAAGTAATCTTTAATACTTGTAATAATGACATTTTCAAGTGCCGTATTTTTAAATACTTTCATAATACGTGGATATAAAATATCTAAGCTAACAATTACTTTTGCACCTGAATCTTTTAGCTGATACTCAATTTCTCGCTCTGTGTATAACGGATTCGTCATGACAACTGTTGCACCGGCATAAAGTGCGCCGTAATAAGAGATGACCGTTTGGGGTGTATTCGGGAGCATAAGCGCGATTCGGTCTCCTTTTTCAATACCTAATTGTTGTAAGTATTGGGCAAACTTTAGTGCAGATTCATGTAACTCTTTGTACTTAATGTCTTTTCCCATAAAGTGAATAGCAATTTTTTCAGGGGTGTTCCTTGCGGCATTTGTTAAAAACTGTTGTAACGGAATTTCTTCATAATCCAAATTTGCACGAATATAATTTGGATAATGCTTCAACCAAACCTTCTCAGTCATTTCAATCCACTCCTTATAAAATTTGTTAAATATTACTTCTTATTATATAGAAGTTTGTGAACGCTTTCAAATGATGAATAAGAAAAAAATGCATTTTTCCAACAAAAACGAAACAAAACATACAAAGTTTTCACATTTTCCTATATACCAACACTTTAACACAAATGAATGACTATTCATAGAAAATGTTCAGAAAAATTCTATTTCATTATAAATAATTGTCTTTCATGTTCTTTTTACACTCGAATACGCTATGTTATTTATGAAAAAATAAAAAAACCAGCGTGATTTTTACATCACACTGATTTTCATTAAGAAATACTCGCACCGATGACAAAAGATAAACCGATGGAGATAGCAAAGGAAATAAAGCCAACTGAACGATTATCTTTTGCGATCTCTTCATCAATTTTAAATGAAGGTGTTAAAAACTCATATAATAAATAAGCAATAATTAAGAGAATAAAGCCGAATAGTCCCCACCCAAGCATTTCTGGGAGTGAATTATTCTTCTCAATCGAGTAGCGAAAAATATTGCAAATCCCTAAGATTTTACCTCCTGTTGCAAAAGCAACAGCCATATTACCATTTTTAATCTCTTGCCAATTTTTATAGCGTGTAACAGCTTCGAAAATAGCCATTGACACAATTAAACAAAGGACAACCACACTATAATATCCTGTCATAATAACAGCAGGATGTTGCCAAAACGCATCCATGAACGAAAACCTCCGTCCTTCTATCTATTTTAATTCGGCGATTGTAACACCGAACCCACCCTCGCTCGCTTCACCGAAATGATATGATTTTACACGTGGATGACGTTTTAATAAATCTTGTACACCTTTTCGTAATGCTCCGGTTCCTTTACCATGAATGATGGATACGCGATGATAGTTCGATAACAAGGCATCATCAATATATTTTTCTGTACGATATAGCGCATCTTCATAGCGCTCACCACGTAAATCAAGCTCTAATTTCACAGCTTCACGTCCACGTACATTCGTTACGTTAACAGACTCTTTTACTTTTTCAGGCTTGATGTATTCTAAATCTGCTTCATCTAGCTTCATTTTTAAAATACCCATCTGTACAACCCATTCATGATCCGATGCTTTTTCAATTAATACACCTTTTTGACCATAAGTTGTTACTTTGACTTCATCACCTTTTTGCAGTTGCTGTGCACGTTCTTGAATTTGACGTTGCTTTTTCAACACTTTATTTTCTGCTGGTGCAGCATCTTCTAAACGTTTACGCGCTTCAATAATTTCATGTTCTTTTACAACTTTATGTGCATTCATCTGCATTTTGTGTAACTCATCAATTACAGATTCTGCTTCACGTTTTGCTTCTTCTACAATTTTCTTCGCCTTTTCTTTTGCTTTTGCTTCTAATTGTTCTTTTAGCTCATCGTATTCTTTTAAGCGTGCATCTAAGTCTGCTTGTAAAATACGTGCTTCCTCTAATAGTCGCGCACTTTCTTCCGCATCTTTTTCAGATTTCAAACGAGATTCTTCTAATGAAGCAATCATCGATTCAACTTCATGTGTCTCTGTTCCTGTGTAAGAACGTGATGTTTCGATGATGTGTTCAGGTAGACCTAGTCGTTTCGAAATTTCAAAGGCATTTGAACGTCCAGGTACACCGATTAATAAGCGATATGTTGGACTTAATGTTTCGACATCAAACTCCACACTTGCATTAACGACAGCTGGACGATTAAATCCATAAGCTTTTAATTCCGGATAATGTGTTGTTGCCATAACGCGCGCACCACGTCCATGTACTTCATCTAAAATTGAAATAGCAAGTGCGGCACCTTCTTGTGGATCTGTTCCTGCACCTAATTCATCAAATAGGACAAGTGAATTCTCATCAAACTTTTGTAGAATATCTACGATGTTTACCATATGACTTGAGAATGTCGATAAACTTTGTTCGATTGACTGCTCGTCACCAATGTCTGCAAATAATTGATCAAATACGGCTAACTCTGAACCATCTAATGCAGGTACTGGAATACCTGATTGCGCCATCAATGTACATAGACCGACTGTTTTTAAAGTAACCGTCTTACCACCGGTATTTGGTCCTGTAATCACGATTGCTGTAAATTCGCGACCAAATTCAATATTATTGGCAACTGCAATATCACGATCAAGTAGCGGGTGTCTCGCTGCAGTTAATTTAATATAGCCGTCTGCATTCATTGTTGGTTTTGAACATTTATTCGCTTGTCCATATTTAGCTTTTGCTAAAATGACATCGATTTGACCTAGTACTTGTACCATGACGAATAATTCATGCGCCACTTCTTGTACCATACCTGATAGTACACCTAAAATACGCTCGATTTCTGCTTTTTCTTTCACTTTTAAACTATGAATTTCGTTATTCGCTTGCACGACTGAATCAGGTTCAATGTAAAGTGTTTGACCAGATGAAGATTGGTCATGCACAACACCACCATAGTGGCTACGATATTCAGCTTTTACAGGAATTACAAAGCGGTCATTACGAATCGTAATAATCGAATCTGATAACATTTTTGCAGCATTCGTGCCACGCGTTAAACTCGCTAAACGTTCACGTACACGTCCTTCTTGCATACGTAATTGCTGACGAATTGTACGAAGTGCTGAACTCGCTGAATCTGTCACATGAGCATTATCATCAATACAGCTATTAATCTCATGTTGTAGTCCTGTTAAAATCGGAAGTTGTTCCTTTTTCTCTTCAAAATAAGGAATCTCTAAGTCTTCGTCTATCATTATTTCTTCGATGAATTCTCTAAAAATACGACTAGCACGAATAGTTGACGAGATCTCCATCAATTCTGATGGACTAAGTACACCGCCAATTTGTGCACGTCTCGCGCTTGGACGAATATCAAAAATGCCACCAAGTGGTACATTCGAGCGAAGACGTAAAATGGCAAGTCCCTCGTCCATTTCATCTAATAAACGATTTACTTCTTCTAAAGTTGTTTCTGGTTTTAATTGTTCAATCGTTGATTTACCAATTGAATTCGTACAGTAATTAGCAACCTGTTCAATAATTTTTTCATATTCTAGTGTTTTCAATGCGCGTTCTGCAATCATTCAAAACACCTCCTCATTTATTCGTTAAAAACTCCATAAAGCGCTCAAATGACCATGTATTCACAATTAAATCTTTATGAAGCCATGCTTTTTGCGCATATTTTGTACCGATCTCCATATAACGTAACTGTTCAATAGCATGTGCATCTGTATTAATCGCAACTTTCACACCTGCTTTTGCAGCCATTTCTAAATGTTCGATACATAAGTCCAGTCGATACGGATTGGCATTCAGCTCTAAAATCTTACCGTATTCTTTTGCCCATGCAATCAATTGTTCCATATCTGGATTATATCCATCACGCTGATGAATAACCCGTCCTGTTGGATGGGCAATCATGTCAACATGTGGATTTTTCATCGCCGTATGCAATCGTTCCATAATTTGTTCTTGTGGTTGACTAAAACTTGAATGAATCGACGCAATAACAAAATCTAAATTCGCCAGTACATCATCTGAAAAATCAAGTGTGCCATCTGGTAAAATATCCATCTCTGTACCGCGTAATAAGTGAAAGCCTTCTACTTGTTTATTAAAAGTGAAGATTTCTTCTTGTTGTTGTAGCAGTCGTTCTGGTGTTAAACCATTCGCTACTTTTAAATATTGCGAGTGGTCGGTAATCACACCATGCGTATATCCCTTCTCGATTAAAGCTCGTCCCATTTCTTCGACTGTATGCGCACCGTCTGACCATGTCGTATGCATATGCAAATCTGCGCGAACATCTTCTATTGTAACAAGCTTTGGTATATCCGTATAGCTTTCAAACTCACGTTTTCCTTCACGTAAAGTCGGTGGAATGAAAGGTAAATCAAAGTGTGCGAAAAATTCTGTTTCGGTTTGGAAAGTTTGCATCGTACCATCTGCTAATTCCACACCATATTCACTAATTTTTTCACCGCGTTCTTTTGCGATTTGGCGCATGCGCACATTATGATCTTTAGAACCTGTAAAGTGGTGAAGTGCTGTTGCATACTGTTCAGGTTCTACAATGCGAAAATCGACATTCGGTGCATCTTCACCTGTTAAAACAACGGATATTTTTGTATCGCCAGCTGCAATTACTTCTGCTGCTTCTACTTGCGCTAAAATAGCTTCTTTTACAGCAGTCGGTTCATTTGTCGCAATCATATAATCTACATCTTTACTCGATTCTTTGATTCGTCGATAACTACCTGCCACTGAGAACGTATCGATTTCTTCAATTGAAGCAAGAATCGCATCTAACTTCGGCACGATTGTTTCTAATTGCCAAAGCGGATGACTTTCTGAACGCTTACCCAACTTTTCAAGTTCAGTGAGAATTTTTTCTTCGGTCTTTTTAGCAAAACCAGCAAGTTGCTGTACACGCCCTTCTTCACAAGCTGCTTTTAACGATTCAGCTGAATCAATGCCGAGTTCAGCGTATAATTTTGCAATTTTCTTACCGCCGAGTCCTGGGATTTTTAATAAAGGTGGCAGTCCTACAGGTACTTCTTGTTGTAATTGCTTCAACTCAGATGACTCGCCAGTTTCAAGCAATTCCGTAATAACGGAAGCCGTTCCTTTACCAATTCCTTTTAAAGCTGTTACGTCATCTATTTCTTCCATACTGCGCGGATCGTTTTCAAGTGCTGCACCTGCTTTACGATAGGCAGAAATTCGAAAGGCATTTGCGCCTTGTAACTCTAAATAGGTAGCAATCTTTTCTAGTACTTTGATAACTTCTTTTTTATTCATGTTCTTCAAACTCCTTCTGAAAAAAAGAGCTACTCACGAAAAACGGAGCAGCTCTCTTTGATTAGGTTGGTGGTATGTAATTACTGTAAATACACGAACCACATCTTTTGGAACATCGATGATAAAATCGGTGTAAATTCCAATATGACTTTCGTTAAAATTGAGCTTTCTACATATTTTTGAATCGAATCGATTGGTAGTAATGCTAACACATATAAAATGATGAATAACATAATATAGCATTGTACAAAACCAAGTAATGAACCGAGGAAGCGATTGAATACGCCGAGTACTGGTACATCCTTTAAGAAATCAAAAATTGAGAATAAGATGCTTAATACAATTTTAATAACAAAGAAAATAATAGCAAATGCAAGCAATTGATAGAATGTTAAATTCAAATCAAGTGCGTCATTGGCAAACTTCAGTGCCGTATTTTCCGTAACTGCTGGATATGGAACCCATAGTACGATTTTCTCTGCAAAAGGCTTATAATAAATATAAGCCACGATTAGCGCAACTAGTAGACCGACCAAGTTCAACAACTGCGTGATGAACCCTTTTTTATAGCCGGATACAAGTGCTGCTATAAATAATATAATGATAAGTAGGTCAATCATTCACTTCATCCTTTTGTTTATTCAGTTCCGCCTCTAAGGCTTCATATTTTTGTTGCAGCTTCATTAAATCATTTACTGCGTTGGCAGCAGTAAGTACAGCGAGTTGGGTACTGCTAAGCACAGGGTTTGCAAGTTTGATCTCTCGCATACGCTCATCTACTGTGGCAGCGACAGCACGCATATGAGCAGTTGACTCTGGTCCAACCATATTGTATGTTTGACCATATATTTCAATGGCAATGCGATTTTTCGGACAATCTCCCAACAGTATCCCTCCCTTAAAAATCTCATTCTCATCATACCATGAAATCATTCATTCTGTGAATAATGATACAACGAAAGGTGTTAAAAATATGTCTAATATTGTCATTCAACTAACAAAAGAAGCACAACAGAAAGTTCACGCGCATTACACACCCTATAAAGTCGAGCGTAATGCACCTGGGGTTGTATTTGCAGCAAAAGCAAATGGAGTCTCGATCACGTCTTATCGCTCTGGAAAAGTTATGTTCCAGGGTGGACGTGCGGCAGAAGAAGCGCAACAGTTCGGTATACCAAACCCATCAAAGAATGTGACGTCATCGAAGGGCGATACGTTGCCTGAAGATTTTGCATCAAAGTCTGTCATCGGTTCAGATGAAACAGGTACGGGTGATTACTTTGGCCCGATTACAGTTGCAGCTGTCTATGTTCCTGCTCATCAAATTGAACTGGTAAAAGAACTTGGCGTGAAAGATTCAAAAATGCTAACAGATGACTTCATGCGAAAGATTGCACCTGATTTGATTAAGACACTTACGTACTCACTACTCATCTTACACAATCCAAAGTATAATGAAGTGCAAGCGAAGGGCTGGTCTCAAGGGAAAATTAAAGCCGTTCTTCACAATCAGGCACTCAAAAAAGTCTTAGCTAAAATTGCACCTGAAAAACCTGAAGCCATCTTAATTGACCAATTTGCTGAGCGTAATACGTATTATAATCATTTGAAAAACGAAAAGGAAATCGTACGCGAAAATGTGTTATTTGCTACGAAGGCTGAACAACTTCATCTCTCTGTAGCTGCCGCTTCGATTATTGCACGCTATGCTTTTTTACGTGAGATGGACCGTCTATCAAAAGAAGTCGGTGTGACTTTACCAAAAGGAGCTAGTGCAAAGGTCGATGAAGTTGCTGCGCAAATTTTATTGACGCAAGGTGAGGACGCACTTTATGAAGTGACGAAATGGCACTTTGCGAACACGACGAAAGCTTCTCGAATCGCTTCTAAAAAACGTCTCATTTAATCAATACAACAAAAAGGAGGAATTCCCCCATAATGGAATTCCTCCTTTTCTTATGCTCGATTGATTATTCGCCTTTTACTGGTTCGTCAGCAGTTAATTCTACTTTTTCGATACCATCTTTTGCTAAGTAATCAATTGTCCAGTTTTTAACGCGTTTGTTCACAGGAATGATTTCCGTACGGAAGTACATTGGAACTGTTGCTGCGTTATCTGACATGAATTCTTGCCACTTACTGAATGCTTCTGCACGGTATTTTGGATCTAAAGCTTCTGGTGAATCGATGTCTAATAATAATTTTTCAAGTTCGGGTGAAGTATAACGGCTATAGTTGAACTGAGCTGCTTTTGAGTAAAGACCGATTGGTGATGGGTTTGTACCTGTACCCCATGCTGCCATATACATATCGATATCTTTATCGTCTGCTTTTACTTTTTCATAGAATGAGTTGAACTCAATTAGACGACCTGTTGATAATTCTACTTTTAGACCAACATCTTTCCAGTTTTGGATGTAGAATTGTACAATTTTATCATCTTTATCTGATCCAGCCATACCTGCTAACTTAATTGTAAGTGGTTTACCGTCTTTATCTTCACGGTAACCGTCGTTGTTTGTATCTTTATAACCTGCTGCGTCTAATAATTCTTCAGCCTTTTTCTTGTCGTATTTGTAGCCTTTTAATGAATCATCATAGAATGACGAGAATACTGGTGGAATTAAAGAGTTAGCACGTGTACGTAAACCATCATAATATACATCTGCTACTTCTTCGATATTCATTGCGTAAGCAATTGCTTGACGTAATTGTTTATCGTTCATTTTTGCATTTTCATCTACTACAACTTCTGATTTTTTAGAATCCCATTTACCTAGTTTGAAACCTAAGTAAGAGTAAGCTAATTCTGGACGACCTAAAATTTCAATGTTTTTGAAGTCTTTGATTGAAGCGTAATCATTTGCTGGGTAGTTTGGTACTGAAACATCGTATTTACCTGCTTTTAATGCTGCTGCCATTGAAGCTGAAGGAACAACTTCGATAACTACTTTGTCTAATTTTGGTTGACCTTTGTAGTAGTTTTTGTTCGCTACTAATTCTACTGATTCGCCTTTAACGATTTTGTTAATAACGAATGCACCTAATGTTACAGGGTTTTTACGTACTGCGTCTGATTTTTGTAAATCTTTTACAGCGATTTTTTCTAACTGATGTTTTGGAGCTGCGTAACCCCATAAACCGTCACCGCCAGAGTAGATTGCTGGTGAGATCTTTTTGAATGAGATTTCAGCTGTGTAATCATCAATCTTTTTAATACCTGAGATGTCTTTTGCTTTACCGTCATGGTATTCTTTTGCGCCTACGATATTTTGGAAGTCTGTATCGTAACGTACACCTGTGTAGTCTTTATCGCCGATGATATAGTAAGGATAGATAACATCATCAATTGTAAATGGTTGATCATCTGACCATTTAACGTCTTTTTTGATTGTAATTGTTGCTTTTTTAGCATCTGTATCTACATCTAATTTTGCAAGACCATCATTATCGATTAAGAAGTCTTCTTTTGTTGTGAAAATTGAGTTTGAAGTATAGCTTAAGATTTCTGCATCATATGCATCTTCATATACTTCGTAAAGGAATAAACCTTTGAATGGTGCATCTGATTGTAATGCTACTTTTAATGTACCACCCTTAATTGATTCGTCTTTATTCGTCGTTTGTAACGGGAATTTTGACGTATCTACTTTTTCTTTTTGGTTACTTTTTTCGCCGCTCTTGTCGCCGCCGCCACATGCTGCTAATACAAGCATGATCGCCGCAAGAACTGTTAGTAATAGCCAATTCTTTTTGTTCATTTCATTTCCTCCCCTTTTTTAACCTAATCTTTGTTTTGAATCTGCTGCTCGACGTAAAGCTTGTCCAACATAATTTATTGCCAGCATCAATACGAGAATGAGTATTGACGCGGGTAACCATACCCACCAATTGTTTTCAAGAACAACTGGGTTACTTGCAGCCCCTACCAATGTCCCTAAACTCGGTACATTTGGCGGTAGACCAAATCCTAAATACGTAAGACCTGTTTCAATGCCGACATTTCCGGCAAAGTTCAGTGTCAGCTCAACAATTAGTAATGAGCTAATGTTTGGCAAAATACCTTTTAACATAATGGCAAAATTGCCTGTCCCCATCGTTTTAGAGGCACTTACATAATCACGTTTCCCCTCGGAGAGCACTTTACTTCGAATTAACCTCGCTGTTCCTACCCACAAGAATGCGCTCATGATGAGTACAAATGTGGTGACATTATATTTTGGAACAATCGTTACGAACACGATGATGATCATCAATGTTGGTAATGTCATGTAGAAGTCCATAATACGCATGATGATGGCATCAACGATTCCGCCAAAGTATCCAGCGGCTAAACCAATACCAACACCAAGTACACCTGTAATTAACGTAATCGCAATGGCAATCGTTAACGAGTTACGTGTACCGAGAATTAACTGACCTAGGATGTCACTACCACCCTGATCTGCCCCTAGAATGAAACCATTCGTTCCCGGTTGTGCAAATTCATCATATAGACTAATTTGCATTAATTCTTCTCGGTCAATCGTGAATGCCCAAACGAATGTGACAACGATAATACCGACTAATACGATGAGTGAAGTCATCGCTAATTTATCTTTTTTAAACTCACGCCATACAACCTTTAATCCAGTTGCGGGCGTTCCTTCATCTTGTTGTAAGAGTGTTTTTTCTTCAATTTGTTGCATCTTTCTCACCTCTTTATTTTCGATTATGTCCTAATCAATACGGATTCGTGGATCAACGATACTCATTACAATGTCGGAAATTAAACTACCTAGTAAAGATAGGAATCCGAATAATAGTACGAGCGCTGTAATAACAGAATAGTCACGCTGCCCTAATGATTGAATGAATAGTTGCCCCATTCCTGGATAACCGAAAATTGTTTCGATAAAGATGGAACCACCAAGTAAACCTGTAATTGTAAAACCAATGAATGCTGCAATTGGTAATAATGAATTACGGAAAATGTGTTTTGAATAAATGACCTTCATCGGTACACCTTTACTTCGCGCTGTTTTTACATAATCTTGTGTTTTTGCATCGATTACTTCTGAGCGTAAGTATTGAATGATTGTTGTTGTACCTAATAAAGCGAATGTAATACCTGGTAAGATAAGATGATAAATTTTATTCCATACATAATCCCATGTGCCAGGGTCATATTTCACATCGACCGTTCCACTAGTTGGGAACCAATCGAGTTTATAACCAAATAAGAATAAGAAAATTAAGCCAAGTACAAATGTCGGAATCGCATATGTAATGAAGCTATATAATACTGTTCCTTTATCAAACCAAGTTCCTTGGTAACGACCTGCATAAATTCCAAGTGGAATCGCGATTAAATATAAAAGAATGACACTGAATAGTGATAACCAAAGTGTATTTAATGCACGTTCTCCGATTAGGCTAGATACGCTATCTTTGAATGCATAGCTTGTTCCAAAGTCCCCTTGAAGTGCATTCGTAATCCAATTCCAATACTGTACATACCATGGATCATTCCAGCCTGCTAACTCACGTAATTCTTCGATACGGTTCGGGTCTGTTTCAGGTGTTACAAGACCTGTTAATGGATCACCCGGCATCAATTTAGCTAACCAGAAAATGATTAAACTTAATACAATTAGTTGAGGAATCATAATTAAGATTCGTCTGACGATGGTTTTCCACATACTATTGTGCCTCCTTCTCAGCTGCTGACATCGCTACTTTATGCGTAGCTGAAATGACTTGAAGTGGGTAAACCTTTCCGTCTGCATCATAGTACTTTTGAGCATTTTCACGGTAAGCTTGTTCCACTGCACGACGCTCCATTTTTCGTTCAAAGCGTGTCTCAGGTTCGATTGTTGGAATTGCAGATAATAAACGGTTCGTGTAAACATGTTTTGAATGTTTATAAATATCTTCTTTCGTTCCCTGTTCAACAAAACGTCCTTTATACATGATAGAGATATGATCACACATATGGCGAACAACACCTAAGTCATGCGAGATAAATAGATAACTTAACCCATATTCAGTTTGAATATCTTTCATAAAGTTCAGAACTTGTGCTTGTACTGATAAGTCAAGCGCTGATACAGGTTCATCGGCAATAATCATCTTCGGCTTACACGCTACTGCACGCGCAATTCCTAGACGCTGCTTTTGACCACCAGAGAATTCATGTGGATATTTTAATAAAGCTTCTTCTGACATCCCAACGATTTCAAGCAGCTCAATCATATGGCGCTTTTCTTCTGTTGGTGATAGATTCATAAAGTTACGAATCGGCTCTGCTAATACATCTTGTACACGTTTTCTAGGATTCATCGCTGACGTTGAATCTTGGAAAATCATTTGAATATCACGTGTGAATGCACTATTACGTGTACGACGTTTATTCGTTACATCTTCACCTTCATAAATCACTTGACCTGATGTAATTTTTTCGAGTCCAATAATTGCTTTTCCTGTTGTCGACTTCCCTGAACCTGATTCTCCGACTAAACCATAAGTTTTGCCTTTTTCAAATTCCATCGATACACCATCTACTGCATAGACATGGTCTACTACTGTATTAAAGAAGCCACCTCGAATTGGATAATGTACATGTAAATCTTTAATTTGTATGAAGCTCATGATTTAGTCCTCCTTCCTCATGTTCAAAATGGAAGTCTTTCCAGCACGTACAACGTACAAAATGTTCTGGACTGATTTCGTGTAGTGATGGATTGTCTTCATGTTTAGAAGGATCAATCCAAGGAATACGTGGTGCAAAACGACAACCCGTTCTTGGCATTTTCGTTAATGTTGGAACCATTCCATGGATAACTTCTAATCGATCTTGGTCGTGATCCACTTGTGGAATGGAATTTAATAATGAACGTGTATATGGGTGCTTTGGATGGCTGAACAGCTCTTCAACAGATGCGAGTTCAATAATTTGTCCGGCATACATCACTGCTACACGATCAGCCACTTCAGCTACTACACCTAAATCATGTGTAATCAAAATAATTCCCGAATTCGTTTCTTCTTGTAAGTCATTTAATAAATCTAAAATCTGTGCTTGAATCGTTACATCTAAAGCAGTTGTTGGTTCATCCGCAATCATAATTTTCGGTTTGCATGCAATCGCAATCGCAATGACAACACGCTGTCTCATCCCACCTGACAATTGATGTGGATATTGTCTTGCAACACGTTCTGGATGGCTAATTCCTACTTGATCTAATAATTCTAAAACACGTTTTTGACGTTCTTGTTCACTTAATTTTGTATGGTATTTTAATGTTTCGGCAATCTGATCGCCAATACGCATGAGTGGATTAAGGGCTGCAAGTGGGTCTTGGAAAATGAAGCCAATGTCATTTCCTCGAATTTTATTCAGTTGGTCTTCTTTTAATGTCGCTAAGTTCTGATCGTTGTATAAAATCTGACCATCTACTTTTGTATTGTTTGCCACATGTAAACCAACAATAGAAGTGGCTAACGTACTTTTACCACAACCTGACTCCCCTACAATTGCTAACACTTCATTCTCACGTAGTGTTAAATTGATATCTTCAATTGCTGCATAATACTGATCTTTGATTCGGAAACTTGTATGTAAGTTTTCAATTTTTAGTAATTCTTTTGATGTATTCAAAATATTGCCCCTTTCCAATCTAGCTCGAATATTCTAACTATTCAAAGCGTATGATTCTTTTTATACATACGATGTATAAATTTCGAATACCGAAACAATTAGACTTTTAAAATAAATTCCCTTATGCAATTCATGCATAAATTCCGATTATCGGAATTTTCTTAAAGGGAAATATGTTTTATTTGTCTTAATATAACACAATTTTTAATTTTTTGTCTATTTTTTGTAAAAAATTTTTAAAATATTCTTAAAAACGAGAAAATTGAGTTTACTTTTATGTAAATCCATTTCCTATATTTTGCATTATAGCATAGCAATAACATATAACATATACTTTTTTTCAAAAAAAGAAGAAGAAAACCACACAAAATAGAATTTTGTGTGGTTTAACGAGCATTTTAAATTATCGAACCTCTACATTCGCTTGTTCTTTTAACGCTGCCATTACTTCATCATGCACTGCTACGACTTCTTCATCCGTTAATGTTTTCTCTGGATTAAAGTACGTTAATGTAAATGCAAGTGACTTTTTGCCTTCTGGCATGTTTGCACCTTCATATAAATCGAATACATGTACTGATTTTAATAATGTATCACCAGCTTCACGAATAATTGCTTCAATTGTTCCTGCCTCTAATGTACGATCTACAACTAATGCAATATCACGTGAGATGGATGGGAAGCGTGGAATTGGTTGACAAACTAAAGGTTCCACTTCTGCTCCAGCTAATTGTTTAAAGTTTAGCTCTGCTACATATGTCTCTTTTAAGCCAAGTGCTTTTTGTTCTTTCGGGTGTAATTGTCCGAAGAAACCTACTACTTCACCATCTAATACGATTGATGCAGTACGACCTGGGTGCATACCTTCTTGTTTTGAAGTTACGTACTGAATACGCGCAGATAGACCTAATTTTTCAAGTAACCCTTCGATTACACCTTTTAACACGAAGAAGTCTACTTGCTTATGTTCGCCTTGCCATGCGTTTTCAAGCCATTTACCTGTCATAACGATTGATAGATGTTCTTCTTCATTTGGTAAGCCATCTTCGCCTTTACCTAGGAATACAGAACCAATTTCGTATAATGCGACTAATGGAATTTGACGTGATACATTATGCACTGCTGCCTCGATTAAATGTGGTAATAAACTTTGGCGTAATGTACTATGTGCCTCACTCATTGGCATCATAAGACGTGTTGTTTCTTCTGTTTTTAATGCGTATTTTTGCGCTAATTCATCTGATGTTAATGAGTATGTTAACGCTTGGAATAAACCACTGCCTTCTAAATGATGACGTGTTACGCGACGTTTTTCTTGATATGGTGTTAAGCCACCTACTGATGTTTCTGCTACAGGAATTGTTTTTGGAATCTCGTCGTAACCATACATACGCGCGATTTCTTCTACGATATCTTCTTCAATTTTAATATCTTGACGACGTGTTGGCGCATCTACGATTAATAAACCGTTCGCTGTTTCTACATCAAAACGTAGACGTTTTAAAATCGATACCATCTCATTTAATGAGATTTTCATACCTAGACGTGAGTTGATGAAGTCAGGTGACACAGCTACGCGAGCTGAAGTTTTATCTAATTCATCTACAAGTACTGTTCCTTCTAATACTGTTCCACCAGCGATTTCAGCCATTAACTGCGCTGCACGTTCTGCTGCTGGTAATACGCGGTTCGGGTCAATCCCTTTTTCAAAGCGCGCACTCGCATCACTACGTAAGCCTAAATCTTTTGATGTGTAACGAACAGATAACCCTTCAAAGTAAGCCGATTCAATCACAACGGTTGTTGTCTTATCTGTTACTTCTGAATCGAATCCACCCATAACACCTGCTACTGCAACTGGCTCTTCACCATTTGTAATTACAAGGTTCGAAGCTTTTAATGTGCGGTCTTTTCCGTCTAGTGTTTTAATGTTTTCGCCTTCTGTCGCTAAACGAACAACGATTTCACCTGTTTTTAGTGCATCGTAATCGAATGCATGAAGCGGTTGACCATATTCCATTAAAATATAGTTTGTAATATCAACTACGTTATTTAATGGACGAACGCCTACAGCCATTAATGCTTGTTGTAACCATAATGGTGATTCCGCAATTTTTACATTCTCCACAACTTTCGCTGCATATAGTGGATTTTGTTCTAATGCTTCTACACGTACATTTAATACGTCTGCTGCTTTTTTCGTTGTTGCTTCATACTTGATTTCAGGTAGGTGAATTTCACGATCTAGAATTGCCGCTACTTCATAAGCTACACCTAACATACTCATGGCATCTGAACGGTTTGGTGTAAGACCTAATTCTAATACCACATCATCTAAACCTAATACTTCAACTGCATCTGAACCTACTGGTGTATCTGATGGTAATACGTAAATACCTTCAGCATATGCTTTTGGTACAACTTTACCTTCGATACCTAGTTCTTGAAGTGAACAAATCATACCGTTTGATACTTGTCCACGTAATTTAGCTTTTTTAATTTTTCCGCCTGGTAAATGTGCGCCTGGGCGTGCAACAATGACTTTTTGTCCTACCGCTACATTCGGTGCACCACAAACGATTTGTGAATATTCTTCTTCGCCAAAATCAACTTGGCAAATATTTAATTTATCTGCTTCTGGGTGTTTTTCTTTTTCTTTTACTTCTCCAACCATTAGCTTTTTAAGACCAGCTGATAAGTCGATGATGCCATCTACTTCAATCCCTGCTCGTGTAATTTTTTCTGCTAATTCTGCTGGTTCAAAACCTGAAATGTCAACATACTGTGCTAACCATTTTAATGATACATACATGCGTTATTCCTCCTAATCTTCTGCTCTTTGGAATTGTTCTAAGAAACGAACGTCATTCGTATAGAAATCACGAATATCTTCTACACCGTAACGTAACATCGCAATACGTTCTTGTCCCATACCAAATGCAAAGCCTGTTACTTTTTTAGGATCATATCCTGCCATTTCAAGTACGTTCGGGTGAACCATACCTGCACCTAGAATTTCAATCCAACCTGTGTTTTTACATACATTACATCCTGAACCGCCACATTTGAAGCATGAGATATCCATCTCAACTGATGGCTCTGTGAACGGGAAATAGCTTGGACGTAAACGAATTTCGCGTTCGTCACCGAACATCTTCTTCGCAAATACATCTAATGTTCCTTTTAAATCACTCATACGAATGTTCTCACCGATCACTAAACCTTCAATTTGATTGAATTGGTGTGAATGTGTTGCATCATCGTTATCGCGACGGAATACTTTACCTGGGCAAATAATACGGATTGAAGAACCTTTTTTCTCTTCCATCGTACGCGCTTGTACAGGTGATGTATGTGTACGCATTAAGATTTCTTCTGAAATATAGAATGTATCTTGCATATCACGCGCTGGGTGACCTTTTGGTAAGTTTAATGCTTCAAAATTGTAGTAATCTTTTTCTACTTCTGGACCTTCTACTACTTCATAGCCCATACCGATGAATAAGTTTTCGATTTCTTCTGTTACACGTGTTAATGGATGTGCATTCCCTACTTTAATTGTGCGACCTGGTAGTGTTACATCAATTGTTTCTTGAGCTAATTGTGCTTCCACTGCTTTTTCTTCTAATTCAACCATACGTGCTTCTAATACTTCTTGTACTTCGCCACGTACTTCATTCACAAGAGCCCCCATTTTTGGGCGTTCTTCGGCAGGAAGTTTACCCATGCCTTTTAATAAATCTGTAATTGGACCTTTTTTACCTAAATAAGCAACACGTACATCATTTAATTCTTTTGTATTTGTTGCTGCTTGAATACGATCCAATGCTTCTTGTTTTAACTGTGTTAATTGTGCAGCCATTTCCATCGTAAAATTCCTCCTTTTATTGGATGATCAACCTGTTGTAAGCATAAAAAAATCGCCCCTTAAAAAAGGGACGAGGATTATATCGCGTTACCACCCTAGTTATTGCATACGTTCATGCAATCACTTCGTTGAATTAACGGCTCATTTGCCGGCGTACCTTTACAGCTAATGCTGGTCCCGGACGCTGCTAACGGGGTGAACTTCTTCTATTATAGAGGCACATCTCCACTTTCAGTCTATGGTGGACACTCCCTAATTGCTTATAATAGCGTACTTTTCCCGATCATCGCATTTGAATTATGTGTTCATACTCAACTATTATAAACGCTTTAATGCCATACTTCAAGTGTTACTCGGCAGTTGCAAAGTGATATAGAACAATTCCAGTCGCTACTGCTACATTTAATGACTCAGCGCCACCCATAATCGGAATGATGACATTCTTCGTCGTTTTTGTTAGTAATTCTTTTGAAATACCACTACCTTCATTCCCCATAATGACTGCAAATGAAGGTGTCTTTTGTACTTGGTTATATACCACAGATGTCGCATCAAGTGCTGTTCCATAAATCGGAATATCACGTTCTTGTAATTGTTCTACCCAATCTACTAGCTCACCGCGCAATACAGGTAAATGGAAAATAGAACCCTGTGTTGATCGAATTGTTTTCGGATTGAATGGGTCTGCACTACCTTTTCCTAAAATAACAGCATCCATCCCCGCTGCATCTGCTGTTCGAATCATCGTACCGACATTACCGGGGTCTTGTACAGCATCAATCAGTAAAAACTTCTTCCATGAAGACTTTACTTCAAAATCAGGTTGTTTGCAGTGTGCAAAAATGCCTTGTGTACGTTCTGTCTCTGCCAATTCTGCTGCGATTGCCGCTGTTACTTCTACCATATAAATGTTGTCAATATTCCATGTAGCAGGAATTTCAACACCTTCTCGTACAATTAAGTTTAAAACATCTGTACCTTGAAGTGCTTCTTCTACTAAATGGAAACCTTCTACTAAAAACTCACCAGATTGGTCACGTTCTTTGCGTGTTGTTGCTAATTTTTTCCAATATTTCACTAATGAATTTGATAATGATTCAATTCTTTTCATTCATAAACCGCCTTTTTACATCGTTAATACTATTTTGCCAAACTGTGTACTCTCTTGCAACTGCTGAAATGCTTGTGTCGCATGTTCGATGGCATATGTTTGTTCAACGATTGGGCGAATGTGATGTGCTTCCATGAAAGAAAGACATGCACGAAATTCTTCTCGACTCCCCATTGTCGTCCCATGTAATGTGTACTGACCGTAGAAAAAGTCACGTAAATTAATCGTTGTTTCATCTGCTGTTGTTGCGCCGAATGTTACTAGTGTACCACCCTTTTTTAAAACAGCCAATGAACGATTAAAAGTTGCTGCACCAACGCTATCAATGACAAGGTCGACTGTCTCATGCTGAAGTGCCGCGTTCCAGTCCTCTGCTGTATCAATTACGAGATCTACACCGAGTTGTCGTACTTTTTCACGCTTCTCTTCTGAACGTGAACTCGTAATAACTCGCGCGCCTATATTCTTCGCAAATTGAATCATAAATGTCGCAACACCGCTACTTCCACCTGGAATAAATACCGTCTGCCCTTTTTGTAATTGTCCTTTTGTAAAGAGTGCACGATAACCTGTTAATGGAGCAATCCCAATCGTCGCTGCTTCTTCCGTTGATAAATAGTCTGGTTTTCGTTCAATTTGTTCTGCTGAAATGGCGATTTTTTCTGCAAATGTCCCTTGATCTGGCAAACTTAAAATTTCAAAGTCCTCAGGTGGAACAGGTGTATTATCGAACCAACGAAGAGAAGGATTTATAATAACTTCATCGCCGACTTGCCAACTCTCGATATCTGCTGATACCTGTTCAATAATACCTGTTGCATCTGAACCTAAAATTAAAGGTGCCGCATCTTTCGCTAAACGATTCGGTGTATAAAGGTCCCGACGATTAACACTCGCTGCTTGAATACGAACAAGTACTTCTCCATCTTTTAGTATAGGTTCTGGTCTTTCTCCTACGTGAATTTCGTTTTTTTCTGCATAAACCGCTTTCATTGACATTCTTCCCTTCATTTTTAGTTTATTTATTCATTATATCATTTTTTATATTGCTATTTTAAGAAAATTATATATACTTGAAATTATCAGAATTTTTGAAAAGGTGTGGATATGATGAAAGTTTTAGAATCAATTAGTTCATTTACAGGAAAGTACTTTGCTTTTCTTGTACTCGGAGTTGCTGTCATCTCATTCTTCTTCCCGACAGCATTCCTACCATTCGGAGGCTATATTACAATCATGTTAGGGATTGTCATGTTTGGAATGGGTTTAACATTAAGTGCAAAAGATTTTAAATTAGTTTTAACAAAGCCGCTACCCGTATTGATTGGGATTGTTGCACAGTTTACAGTGATGCCACTAACAGCTCTTGGTATTGCGTACTTACTACAATTGCCACCTGAATTAGCGGCAGGACTTGTATTACTTGGATCCGTACCAGGTGGAACTGCTTCAAACGTAATGGTTTATTTAGCAAAAGGAAATGTTCCTTTATCAATTACAATGACATCTGTATCCACATTATTAGCACCATTCTTTACACCGGTGATTTTATACTTCTTAGCTGGACAGTGGATGCCTGTTAATATGTCTTCGATGTTTATGTCGATTGTACAAGTTATTTTAGTACCGGTTGCACTTGGTATCATCGTTCGTAAATTAGCACCAAACTTAATCGACCGCAGTGTATCGGTTGTACCATTAATCTCAGTTGCTGCCATCATCTTAATCGTTGGTGCAGTAGTTGCAGGGAATCAAGAGAAAATCGCAACAGCTGGCTTAATTATTTTCTTAGCCGTATTCTTACACAATACAGCTGGTTTAGTTTTAGGTTATTACGCAGGAAAGATGTGCGGACTTTCATTATCAGACCAACGTGCCATCTCCATCGAGGTCGGTATGCAAAACTCTGGTTTAGGTGTAGCACTTGCTACAGCACACTTAGGACCACTTGCTGCTATTCCAAGTGCATTCGGTGCTGTATGGCATAATATTTCAGGACCAATTATCGCAAGTTACTGGGCACGTCGTCCGATTCCAAATGAATCAAAGCAACAAGTTTCAATTGAAAAGAAACATGCATAACAAAAAGAGAAGTGGGAGGTTAATCTCTCACTTCTCTTTTTTGTTCTCGTTTTATCCAAGTACGGATACAAGTACTGCTTTTTGTGCATGTAGACGATTCTCTGCTTGTTGGAAAATATATGAGTTTTCGCCGTCAATAACAGCTGTCGCAACTTCTTCTTCACGATGTGCTGGTAAACAGTGTAAAAACATATAATCTGGTTTCGCGTATGCAACAAGTTCAGAAGAGATTTGGAATCCTTCAAAGTCTCGTAGGCGTTTTGCTGATTCTTCTTCTTGGCCCATTGAAGTCCACACATCTGTGTAAATTACATCTGCATCTGTTGCCGCTTCAATTGGATCATTCGTAAATGATACCGTACTACCATTTTGTGCTGCGATTGTTGCTGCTTTTAACATGACTTGTTCGGATGGTTCATATCCTTTTGGTGCTGCTACAACGACATCCATTCCTACATGTGCTGCTGCTACCACAAGTGAATGTGCTACATTATTTCCGTCACCAATATACGCTAGTTTCAATCCTTTGAAGTGCCCTTTTACTTCTTTAATTGTTTCAAGATCAGCTAAAGCTTGGCATGGGTGTGAGATATCTGTTAAACCATTAATTACAGGAATTGATGCATGTTCTGCTAATTCTTTCACCATCGCATGTGAATTTGCACGAATCATAATACCATCTACATATCCTGATAATACATGTGCTGTATCATAAACCGACTCACCACGACCGATTTGTAAATCGCGTGCATTCATATACATACCTTTTCCGCCTAATTGGTGCATACCTACTTCAAACGAAATACGTGTACGTGTTGAATTTTTCTCAAAAATCATCGCAAGTGTTTTACCTTCTAATAGTTTCGGACACTTACCTTCTTTTGTAATCGTTTTTAATTGAATCGCTAAGTCGATTAATTGTTGTACTTCTTCACTTGAATAATTCACTAATGATAATAGATCTTTTCCTTTTAAGCTTGTGACAATTTGTAATTGTACCTCTTCTAATAATTTCACACTGCATCGCTCCTGTACGTTTAATTGTTAATTCTCATTATATGTATGTATATTTATTCTGTCAAATGAATTTTTATGTTTTATCTGACTATTTTATCATTTCTAGTAAGATTAGATAAAAAAAGAGTTCGAAGCAGCATATTCGCTTCGAACTCTTGTATGTTTATTCAAATGTAATACGTTGTACTGTTTCAGCATCTAGCTTTTTAATCACTTCAATCACTAATTTCACTGTATTTTCAAAGTCATCGCGATGTAAAATACCTGCATGTGAATGAATATAACGTGTCGCAATACCAATCGAGATTGCTGGTACACCGTTTGCTGTAATGTGAATAGAACCTGCATCCGTACCGCCACCTGGAATTGCTTCATACTGATATGGAATTCCTGCTTCTTCTGCTGTATCAACGACTAAGTCACGTAACCCCTTATGACCGACCATTGATGCATCATAGACAATGATTTGTGGACCTTCACCCATTTTAGAAGCTGCTTCTGAAGGTGAGATTCCTGGTGTATCTCCTGCAATACCGACATCTACTGCAAAACCAATCGCTGGATTGATTTGATGCGTAGCTGTTTTTGAGCCACGTAAGCCCACTTCTTCTTGTACAACACCACAACCGTAAACAACGTTTGGATGTTGTTCATCTTTTAAGCCTTTTAATACTTCAATCGCAATCGCACAACCGATACGGTTATCCCACGCTTTTGCTAGTAAGAATTTATCGTTTTTCATCACTGTAAAATCGAAGTATGGTGCAATCATATCACCAGGGCGAATCCCCCACTCCATTACTTCTTCTTTCGAAGTTGCACCAACATCAATAAACATCTGTTTAATGTCAACCGGCTTATTACGTTGTTCTGCTGGTAAAATGTGCGGTGGTTTTGAACCGATAACACCTGTGACTGTCTCACCTGAACGTGTGACGATTTGAACGCGCTGTGCCAACATTACTTGGCTCCACCAACCGCCAACTGTTTGGAATTTAATAAAACCACGATCATCAATTTGTGTCACCATAAAGCCCACTTCATCTAAGTGTCCAGCTACCATAATTTTCGGACCATCTTCTTGTCCCACTTTTTTTGCAATTAATGAACCGAGACCATCTGTTTCGATTGTATCTGCATACGGTTCAATGTATTGCTTCATGACATCGCGCGCTTCCTTTTCATTACCTGCAATCGCACGTGCATCGGTTAAATCTTTTAGCATGGTTAATGTTTGATCTAATTTCATCTTGAGAAATCCCCCTTGTTGAAGAATACTTCCATTATACAACAGCTTTTAATATCCTGTACGTTGTCGCTCATAATTTTTTTCGTTTTTCGAAATATATGCATCGATAATTTGCTGTGCATCGAATTGTAATGTGCGTGCAATCGCACCATAGCACTTCCAAATCTCTTCATAATTTTCGCGTTCCGGCTCATTTCCAAACACGATAATCGCTTGTTGTGTCTGTAAAAATAATTCTGTTAAAGAAGCATCACGTGCATCTGTTGGCCATTCTGTTAAATCATTAAAACCTTTCATAATACCAAGAGATAATAAAAAGTGTACTGAGTCTACGAATTCTTCTAAAATAACAGCATCTTCTGAAGGACCTTTTGTACTCCAAAATTTGAAACAGCGTGTTTCATTCGCAAGTTCTCCTAATTCTACTAATAACGCTAATGTTTTTTCACGAAAGACATCAAAATCAATCCCCTGTGTCTTTTCGATAAATGCATCTAATTCTTTTTGCATTGTAAATAATTGTTGTAAATTCACGTTCATCATCCTTTCATATGTATAGTATCGAAGTGATCAATAGCTGACAATAAAAAATACCCATCCATTAGAGCGAAGATTGTAAATCCAATAACAAAATGAAGCTTTCTTATTTTATGTCGCCAAATCATCATACCTAAAAATGTACCGAGTCCACCACCGACAATTGTTAAAATCCATAGTGTACGCTCTCTAATACGCCACTTGTGACGAATGGCTCTACTTTTATCAATGCCCATCACAATAAAACCAATCACTGATAATACAATAATCCAAATAGCCATATATACCTCATTTCTATTCGCTTGATTAGTATAACAAAAAAAGAAGAAGGAATCGCTTCGTTTGCGCCCTTCTTCTTACTTATTTTTATTTTTTCACAACATAGGCTTTATTCGCACTAATATATTGTCCTGTACCAATTTTTAAACGTGGCGTTCCTGCAGCGCTCCATGTAACTGCTGTCACTTGAAGTTTTTTACCTTTTGCAATCGTACGTGTCTTATTAGCGAATGACACAGATGTATAAACACCTACATTTGTTTTTGTTTGAATCGTTTTTGGATTTACATAATAATAATCTGAAATATTATTTACAACAGAGCGTGTATAAGCTTTGTTTGCACTCACATAATAACCAGTTGATGTTTTTAATCGTGGTGTTCCGCCATCTGTATAGTCGATGTCTTTAATCGTGAATACGCTATTTGTGCTGTAATTTTTTAATTTTGTCGATGTACTAAATGTCGTACTTTTGTATAAACCTTGTGTCACACGTAACAACGCTTTTTTCGGCACTTTTGTGATATATTCATCAATATCTGAACGTGTTTTCACAACATAGGTACGGTTTGCTGTAATATAGTTACCGTTTTTTAGTTTTAAACGTGGTGTTCCAGATGCACTCTTTTCAACAGCTACAATATCTAATAGCATATTTTTAGGGTGACGTTTTACTTTCGCACTTTCTTTAAAAGTACGTGAATTATATTCATATGCTACTGTTTTTGTTGCAATTTTTTTAGGGTTACTTGTATAGTAACGTGGATTTGAGACAGGTTTTGATGTTGATTGCGTGAAGTAACTTAGGCTTACACCATTTAAACGGTTTAAATCAACATATGTACCAATTCCATCTACTTTCCCTTGGTCTGTAAACTGCCATAATGCATGTGGATATGCTGGTTTAGTTGAACCATAGCGTGGAATCCAGACAAAATCTGCTTTTGATGTATCAAGATTTAATTTATCATATAGATGATTCGCTATGTATAAGCCGATTTTTTTATCTGTATATTTACGTAATTCCGCAACGAATGAATTGACGATTGCACGCATGCTCTCACCAGATTCACTTGTGAATTCTTCTACGTCAATCACATAAAAATTTGCATCTTTACTTGCACGGTTATAAAAATCACGCGCTTCTACTTTAGCATCTGCTGTGTCAGTTGCTAAATGATACGCATATACGCCAAATGGCACATTATATTTTTTAGCACTTGCCTCATAACTTTTATGCCAACGATCTTCTAATACACTTCCATATTGTGTACGAATAATCGCTAAATCAATAACTTTTGAAGCCTTTGCCCAGTCAATATTCCCTTGGTGATGCGAGATATCGACAATAACGGGATTTGTGTATGATTTTGTGCTTAGTGTGCGACTTTTAGCGTTCACCGGGTTTGTATCTGTGACATATGGTGTGCCTTCCCATTCGATTTTACGATCAGGATTTGCTGGTGCTAACGTCCCATCTTGTTCTACTGCAGAAGCCGAATTACTTTGCCATGCGACTACTACAAATAACGCAAACAAAAGTGATAGACACCATTTCAATTGTTTTTTCATTTTCCACTCTCCTTTTCAAATTTTTGAGGATTTTATAGCCTGAATTGACTATCCAAATCATAACAAATTTTCCTCTTTACTTATGACACTTTTACGCGTCATTTTAATTTCATATATTAAAATAATATTACATTTTATTTCATCTTGTAATATCCATACTCTTTTTCTTCTATCTGGTTATCTTTTTGAAATAAATGCGTATTTTATATACGCTTTTCCTCATTTTTTAGTATGAATCAAAAAAAGAAGCTAGGTCCTAAAACCTAACTTCTTCTCTATTATTATTGTTCATACCAAGGGATTTGTTTAAATAATGTCTTTTTAGTTGAGACATATTTACCATCTGCTAATTTGAATCGTGGATAGCCTAACTTATTATAAACCACGTCTTGAATATCGAGTACTGTACCGACTGGAACCATCTCTGGATCTTTTTGTTGATCACCGAAAAGTAATGTATCGTATTTATAAATTACTTTTTGTGTACGTAACTTTAAAGATGAATCATATTCTAAGAAGTAGTTTTGAATAGTTGCTGGTACTTCGACTACATCATTTTTATCTGCTGAGATAAATCTGCCATTAATAATTGCAAAACGATTTTCGCCTGAACCATTATAAACTACACGACTTACATTAAAAATCGTATTCGCTGGAACAAATTCTGGTGATGTATTACTTGTTGATGAACGATATGAATATAAATTACGAATTGTCATGACTTGTTTTACATTATCATTTGTTGTATAGAAATTCGACGTAGCAGAAGTTTTTAATACTAAACTTTTACTAGCACTAATATATGAACCATCTGCTAGTTGAAGGCGTGGAATACCTGTTGAAGATTTCACTATCTTTTTAACTTTTAAACGTGTTCCCTCTTTGTAGCTTTTCTTTTTATTTTTTTTATCAAAGCTTGTTTTCTTATAAACATTTACAGGTTTCTTTAAAAGAACATATTTAGGATTCGTTACATAATATTTTTTAACGAGTTCTGAGTTTGAAATTGTTGTTACTTTATTTGTAAAGTATTCTAACTTTGTTCCACCTGCTAAACGATTTAAATCAACATTTCCATTGATTCCTGGAACGCGTCCGCTATCAGTATATTGCCAAAGTTGATGTTTATAAATAGGGCCTGAATAACCATAACGTGGAATCCAGACAAAATTAAATTTACTTGCATCTAATTTGAATGATGAATACTTGTGGTGCGCTACATATAAACCAATTTTTTTATTCGTTAATTTACGCATTTCCTTCATATACTCATTAATAATAGTACGCATAGAGTACCCTTTTTTATTCGTCTGTACTTCTACATCTAAAACATAAAATTCTGTATCTTTACTCGCACGATTATAGAATGAGCGCGCTTCTGCACGTGCTTCTGCTGGTGTACCAGCTCTTACAAAAGAATAAACACCAAATGGCACATTGTATTTTTTAGCATTGGATTCATATGTACGATGCATATAATCTTCTAATTTTCCATCTTGTGTACGAATAATCACTAAATCAAGCGCTTTTGATGCTTTTGACCAATCAATATTACCTTGCCATTTTGAAATATCTGCAATAACAGGATCATTTGCAGATTGTTTTACAAGTTTTGCATTGGCTGGGTATTCCCATTTCACAACACTCTCAGGTTTTGCAGTATTTTTATGTGTCTTGGCTTCACTATTTTGCGAGAATCCAAAGAGACTAAATACAACAAGTAATAGGGCTAAACCATAAACTTTTTTCATCTTTCCCTTCCTTTCACGTTCTCTCTATTCTTTCTTCTTTTATTATATCGTATAAGAAGAAAGAATTATTATTACAAACAAATAACATTTTATTTTTTATTATTTTTTTATCCATAAAACCTTATTTTAATATTATTACGTGAAATAATATTAAAAATTACTATGTATATACCTAAAAAAGCAAAAGAAAGTTCAATCAAAATAAGTATTAAGAATTAGTCATAATAATGGAATCAAAAGTAGGCTAAACAAAAATTTCACTTCGCTTTTTTAGCGTTCACAACACAAAACTGGAACCGCGCCACAGCGTGATTCCAGTTTTTCTTATGGTCATATGAGGTATTATTTTTACACGTATGTTCTAGCTTGTGTTATTTAATTTTTCAAACCCGATACAACTCCATGTTAAATCGAATTAAATATTCATTGCTGGTCCAAAGAATTCGTAATGAATTTGGTCACGACTCATGCCCAGTTCAGTTAGAGAAGCAATCACTTCGTGCATGAATCCTACAGGTCCACATAAATATACTTCACCTGTTAAATCAACTTGCTCAGCTAACATTTCTTTCGTAATTTTCCCTGCTACATCTGAAGCGTGTTGTACATATGTCACATTTTCAGGAATGGCAATACGGCATAACGCTTTTTCAAATGCATGCTCATTTAAGTGGGATGCACTATGAATCAATTTCACTGCGGCTTTATTTTCGCTTGCTGCTTTTTCAAACATACTAATTAATGGTGTAATTCCAACACCGCCTGCGATGAATGTGACTGGTTTTTCTGTTGCTTCATAAACAAATGAACCAGCTGGTGCACTAATTGATAGCGTATCGCCAACTTGTACATAGTCATGTAAATAGTTCGATGCTTTACCGATTGGTGTATTTTTTTGATCGCGTTTAACAGAGATACGGTAGCTTTCACCATCATATGATTTTGATAAGCTATATTGACGATTTAAAATATATTCTTCGTTTGGATCTTTTACTTGTACCGTAATATATTGTCCAGGTAAATATTCTGGTAATGCTGAACCATCTGCTGGTTGTAAATAGAATGATGTAATGAGTGCATTCTCAGCTACACGCTTCACAACTTTAAAGTCTTTAAATCCACGGAATCCACCTTGTTTATTTTCAGCTTCTTGATAAAGCGCTTCTTCTTCTTGGATAAAGACATCTGCGATTACACCATATGCTTCTCCCCAAGCTTGAATAATTTCATCTGTTGCTGCATCACCTAATACTTCTTTAATTGCACGTAGTAAAAATTCTCCTACGATTGGATAATGCTCTGGTAATACACCTAAACTACGGTGCTTTTGTGCGATTTGTTTTACAACTGGAATAATCGCAGGTAAGTTTTCAATGTGTACAGCTGCTGCATAAACTGTATTTGCTAAAGCTGTTTGTTGACGACCTTTTTCTTGGTTCGCGTGATTAAAAATGTTTAATAAAGCTGGATTTGCTTCAAATAAATTTTTATAAAAAGTTTTTGTAATTTCTACTCCGTGTACTTCTAATACAGGTGCAGTTGATTTTACGACGTCCATTGTGTGTTGAGATAACATGTGAATCATCCTCTCTTTTTTTTACACCCTTAGAATAATCCTATTTTCCATTTAAAGCAATATACAAAATACATCTTTAACAAAAAAGACATATTTAAAATACATCTTTAAAATTTATAAATTATTTTCTTTACATGCTATAATAAAAGGAGTTGGAGGTGAATTCTGTTGAGGTTGACACTATATACAGATTATTCTCTGCGCGTTTTGCTTTATCTTGGCGCAAAAAAGCCAGATGAATTATCGACAATTAAAGATATTTCCGATGCTTATGGTGTGTCTAAAAATCATTTAATGAAGGTGACACATGAATTAGGAAAAATGGGGTACATCGAGACAATCCGTGGTCGTGGTGGTGGTATTCGTCTCGCTATGCAACCTGAAGAAATTAATATTGGGAAGCTCGTCCGACAAACAGAAGAAGATTTTTATTTAGTCGATTGCTTTAATCCTGAATCTGTTGGTTGCGTTATTTCACCCGTTTGTAATTTAAAAGGCGCGTTAAATAAAGCACTACATGCATATATTGCTGTACTTGATGAATACCATCTAAGTGATTTTTTAACATCAAAAGAAAAATTAGCTGCGTTATTATTTGATTCTTAATATACAGCATCCTTTCCTTTTGAGGATTAAATATTTATATGTACAAAAAGAAGTGATAGGAATAAATTCCATCACTTCTTTTTTTGTTGCATATAAAAAAAGAGCCAAGTCCGAAGACTCGACTCTTTCATCATACCTGAATGTATGAATTATTTTGCGATTGCTTTTTTAGCAGCGTTTGCTAATTGAGCGAATGCAGCTGCATCGTTTACAGCTAAGTCAGCTAACATTTTACGGTTTACTTCGATTTCAGCAAGTTTTAAACCGTGCATTAAACGGCTGTAAGAAAGACCGTTGATGCGAGCAGCTGCGTTGATACGAGTGATCCATAATTTACGGAAATCACGTTTCTTTTGACGACGGTCACGGTATGCATATTGACCAGACTTCATTACTGCTTGGTTCGCTACTTTATAAAGTGTGTGTTTTGAACCGAAATAACCTTTTGCTAATTTTAAAACCTTTTTACGACGCTTGCGCGTTACTGTACCGCCTTTTACGCGTGGCATAGTTCATTACCTCCTGTATTTATCACTCTGATAAATAGTATATGTGTGTGTTTTCTTATTATTTCATGTAAGCTAATAAAGATTTGATGCGTTTGTAATCACCAGATGATACTAATGATTGTTTACGTAGGTGACGTTTAGCTTTTGTAGATTTGTTAGCAAATAAGTGAGAGCCGTATGCACGGTCACGTTTTAATTTACCAGTACCAGTTCTTTTGAAGCGTTTTGCAGCGCCACGGTGTGTTTTCATTTTTGGCATTTGGATTTCCTCCTATTACTCATAACTTTAATAATTATTGTTTCTCGTTCTTAGGTGCTAAGATCAAGAACATGCTGCGGCCTTCCATTTTCGCACGTTGTTCAACAGTTGCTACTTCTTTACAAGCCTCCGCAAAGCGATCTAATACGCGTTGACCAATCTCTTTGTGCGTAATAGCACGACCTTTAAAGCGAATAGATGCCTTTACTTTATCTCCTTTTTCAAGGAATTTGATTCCGTTGCGTAACTTCGTTTGGAAGTCATGCTCGTCAATCGATGGTGAAAGTCGTACTTCTTTAAGTGCAATAATCTTTTGATTTTTGCGAACTTCACGATCTTTCTTTTGTTGTTCGAATTTGAATTTACCGTAATCCATAATACGAGCAACTGGTGGCTTGGCTTGTGGAGCCACAAGGACAAGATCCAAATTTGCACGTTCTGCAAGTTGCAGTGCATCGTTTCGAGTTTTAACACCTAATTGATCGCCATTGTGATCGATTACGCGTAATTCGCGAGCACGGATACCTTCGTTTACATACATGTCTTTGCTAATAACAATCCACCTCCAAGTAGTATTAAAATACTGCGTTTGGGCAAGGAGCCCTGTTCGGTACAGATATTTCGATGTCCATAAAAAAAGACGGACATTAGTCGAAATGTCCGCCCGCGTATATGTTGACATGCGAAATATGCATGTTCGATTCATCAATTAACCTGTCAATACCTTCTAAAAGGATCGATTCTCAGGTGAGAAGCGGGCAGCCTCTACTTCAACCACAAACTCTGTATTTGTTTACCTCAATTATAATATCACCTTTTTTTAGGTAAGTCAAACATTATTCTGCTATAAACCATGCTAATTTTTTCTTTCCATTCAAACGATTTAAATCGACATAGCCTTCAATTCCCTTTATGCGTCCTCGTTCTGTGTACTGATGTAAGTCACACGGGAACTTCGGCTTTAAAATCGTTTTGCCATCTAGATGATAGCGTGGAATCCATATGAAGTCTGCTTTTGTTAGATCTAAACAAAAAGTATGGTATAGATGATGCGCAATGTAGATACCTACTTTTTTCGCACCTAAATTCCTTAGTGTACGAATAAAAGTATTCGTCCCTGCACGCATATCAGACATCGACTCCACTTCAACATCGACCACATAAAACAAAGGCTGCTTCACTCGATTTGCACGCTCGTAAAAGTCCTGCGCTTCTTTTTCAGCGTCTTTAACAGACGTAAAACGCGCAAATGCATACACACCATACGGAATAGCAAATTGACTACAACCTTTCGCATGTTGTTCATATAAACCATCTTTTACATACGAACCATCCTGTACACGTAAAATGGCTAAATCACATACTTTCGAAAGCTCCTCATAGTTCACACGATTTTGCCATTTTGAAAAATCAACGATATACCCCATCTTCTTCATCTCCTTTTATGTTTTATATAGAAGAAAAAAGATTGCGCGAGACAAAAAATGAGAAGCCGCTAGACAATACGACTTCTCATTTGAATACTTATTATTTTACTGTAATCTCTTTTGTAATTGCATCCACAAACTCATCTAAAGAAACTGTTTCTGAATCTTTTGAGCCGTAACGACGAACATTTACTGCATTTGATTCAACTTCTTTATCACCTAGTACAAGCATGTACGGGATTTTTTGCATTTGTGCTTCACGGATCTTGTAACCTAATTTTTCGTCACGGTAATCCATTTCTACACGTGCACCTGCAGCGATTAAACGTTCTTCCACTTGTTTTGCATAGTCAAAGTGCGCATCGTTTGATACAGGAATAATTTGAACTTGAACAGGTGCTAACCAAGTCGGGAATGCGCCTTTGTATTCTTCAATTAAGAAGGCTACAAAGCGTTCCATTGTTGATACAACACCGCGGTGAATAACGACTGGACGGTGTTGTTTACCATCTTCACCTACATAGTTTAAGTCGAAGCGTTCTGGTAATAAGAAGTCTAATTGTACTGTTGACAATGTTTCTTGTTTACCAATCGCTGTTTTTACTTGTACGTCTAGTTTTGGACCGTAGAATGCAGCTTCGCCTTCTGCTTCATAGTAATCTAATCCTAGCTCGTCCATCGCTTCTTTTAACATGCTTTGTGCTTTTTCCCACATTTCATCGTCATCGAAGTATTTCTCTGTATCTGCTGGATCACGATATGATAAACGGAATTCATAGTCTTCTAAGTTGAAGTCTTTATAAACCGCTTGGATTAACTCTACTACTTTTTTGAATTCATCTTTAATTTGATCTGGGCGAACAAATAAATGCGCATCATTTAAAGTCATACCTCGTACACGTTGTAAGCCTGATACTGCTCCTGACATTTCGTAGCGGTGCATTGTCCCAAGTTCTGCGATACGAAGTGGTAAGTCACGGTATGAACGCATTGCTGATTTGTACACCATCATGTGGTGAGGACAGTTCATTGGACGAAGTACGAATGTTTCGTGATCTACTTCCATTGGTGGGAACATATCTTCTTGGTAATGATCCCAGTGTCCTGAAGTTTCATATAATGATTTTGAACCTAAAACAGGTGTATATACGTGTTTGTAGCCTAATGCTAACTCTTTATCTACAATATAACGTTCAATTGTGCGACGTACTGTTGCACCGTTCGGTAACCATAATGGTAAACCTTGACCTACTAATTGGCTTGAAGTAAAGATGTCTAATTCCTTACCAATTTTACGGTGGTCACGCTCTTTTGCTTCTTCTAACATTTGAAGATGATGTTTTAAATCTTCTTTTGTGAAGAATGCAGTTCCGTAAATACGTTGTAGCATTTTGTTATCAGAATTCCCTCTCCAATATGCACCTGCAATTGATAAAAGTTTGAATTCTTTAATTTTATTTGTTGATGGTACGTGTACACCACGGCAAAGGTCGAAGAATTCGCCTTGTTCGTAGATTGACACTTGCTCATCTGCTGGAATAGCTTCAAGTAATTCTAATTTGTATTCGTCATCAATTTCTTCAAAACGACGTTGTGCTTCTGCACGTGATACATCATGGCGTACAACTTCTAAGTTTTCTGCGATGATTTTTTTCATCTCTTTTTCGATTTTCGGGAAATCTTCAGAAGTAATTGGTTCTTTTGAATCGATATCGTAGTAGAAACCACCTTCGATTACAGGACCAATACCTAATTTTACATCTGGGAATAGACGTTTTACTGCTTGTGCTAATAAATGGGCAGTTGAGTGACGTAACACTTCTAATGCTTCATCATCTGAAGGTGTAATAATCGCGATTGTGCCATCTTCATTTAGAGGTGTTTTTGTATCAACTAACTCACCATTGAATTTACCAACGATTGCTTTTTTGCGTAATCCTGGGCTAATTGCCGCTGCTACTGCATCTGTTGTAATTCCTTTTTCGTACTCTTTTACAGACCCATCTGGGAATGTTAATTGAATCATTTCTGACATATCCATTCTCTCCTTTTTATTATTTCGAAAGCTACGGGCCACAAACGGGAGATTTTTTGCATACAAAAAAGCATCCTCCCTAAAGGGACGATGCTTGCGCTCGTGGTTCCACCCTTCTTCCTTCCATGCAGAAAAAAACCTGCAAAGACGAAGCTCTCGATCGGCTAACGGGCCGCTACCGTCGACAATTACTATTCGTTCACTGTCGCTGCTCCAAGGTGGTAAATCATTAGCCGTCACTAGAATACTCGCACCACTGTATTCCTCTCTGAAAGTCGCACTAATCATTGTTGTCCTTATCTGTGCATTTACATATTAATGTAACCTATTATAAAACTTCAGAATCGAACTCGCAACTATTTTTTAGAATTCAAGCACTTCTATGTTAAATCGCGTAAATTTAAGCCTTCCACTTGAATTGGTTCTGTAATTGCTTTGATTCGTTCCATAATTCGCTTCGCTTTAATTGGGTCCTGTCCACCACGTGCAGTCTGAGTAAAGAATACTTCAAGACCACTATAATCAAGATTCGATGTAATAAATGTCGGCAATTGTTCTGCCATACGATAATGCAGAATAGACCCTAAAATTTCATCTCGCGTCCATTCTGATAACTGTTCAGCTCCTAAATCATCAAGCATTAACACAGGTGCTTTTTTCACAAAATCAAACTTTTCTTCTAATTGTGGTGTACCAATCGCATTTTTTAATTCACGTAAAAATTCAGGTACATAGACAACGACAGATTGAATTTGCAAAGCTGCTAATTCATTCGCAATCGCTCCAATTAAGAAGGACTTCCCGACACCAAAATCACCATATAAATAAAATCCTTTACGTGGTAATTCCCCCGTCTGCTTCACTTGGTCAACAAAGTTTTGCGCTGCCTGCAATAAATTTTCACGATCTTCACTATAGACGCGTACATCTGATAATGTCGCACGTAACACATCTTTTGGCATGTGCATACTCGCAATCATCTTCTCCGTATGACGGCGTTCATCTTCAATACGTTTTTGCTGACAAGGTGTATATTCTAAATCAATTAAACCACGTGTTAGCGATAATTTTGGTGTAAAGCCATTGATTGTATTCACACACTGCTGTACAGAAGGACACTTCGAACAATCTTGTTGTTGATTTTTAAATTCATACAACTTGCCTAATCCACGTTCTAAAACAGAGCGTGTAATCGCACCTTCATTCTCTTTAAAAAATTGCTGAATAACAGGGTCTTTTAAAAGTTCTTCTTGAATCGACTGTAGACGTTCTTGAAATTTGGCATCCATTTGTTTTTGTAATTCATTTTGAATCGGTTTCAACGTACAACACCTCCTCAGGATTTCTTCTTCATACGATATTGACGTTCTAACTCTTCAAGTGATGCCTGACTTTTTGGCTTCTCTGATGAATTAATCCATGCTGGTAATTCTTTTTTCTCAGGATTCCCGTAAGTCGTACGGCTATATTTTTGAGCGCGTGACTTTCGATAATTTTGTCCATATTGAATGGCTGTTTCAATCGTTTGAACCGACTGTTTACGCCACCCTGAAGCAATCGCCTCTAAGAATGGTAAATTCAAATTCCCTTCACTTGAGAAATGAGCATAATGAATTAACGTATTTAATAAAGGTCGTTCCCATTCATACATCGAAGCAAACTGCGTCACTGCTTTTAATTCATGTGCAAAAGGCTCTTTGCCATCTGCCAACATTTGAAGAAGAACAGGTGGTTCAATTTTTTTCATTAAACTTTTGAAGGTCTCTTCGATATTTTTTAGTTTAGCAGCACTTGCTTTACCTGGTTCAAATTGATAAAGAACATAAGCTGCCGCCTGAAGCAATTCAAACTCCGCATGCATATCTTCGATTGTAGTCGCCTTTTTCACTGTTGGATTTTTTTGATCCATGAATTGACGTGCCTCATTCATCGCTTGCGTAGCGGTTTCAATTCCTTTTTTACGCCAATCTGCTGCAATCGCTTGAATATACTTTTTACTAATATGACCTGGATTATTCAACGAGATATAATGAATTAATACATTCACAACAGGTGGTGTAATATCATATTGTGTAATTAAACTTTCATACATTTCAAGTTCATGGTCAAATACTTGCTTCCCGTCATTCACAGCGATTAAAACATCAATTGGTCGAGCTTGTTCAAAATACTGTACCAACTCGTCTTGTTTACTATTCCATTCCTTCGCCTGCTCATGTGCTTGTTCAGGTGGCAGCATTTTCGAAATAGCTGGTGGTGTTTTGGAAATCGTCAATTTATAATATTCACTCGCTGATTTACGCACCGCATCTGTCGTTAATTCATCATCACTATTCGCCATCATGAGTACATGCTTCATATCAATTGCTGATAAACCATACATAAATGCAACTTTTGCAATCGTTTCTTTAATCTCAGCGGTAATCAAACGATGTGGAATCATATTTTCAGATAACCCAGACATCAGTAACGGAAAATCAAAGGATTGATAGTAAAATGGTATTTTCGATGGTTTTTCAGCTATATCATGCACCATCATATTTTTTGGCATATGTTGTTGAATCGGTTGATAGACATCTGTAAATTGACGTGAAATTTCCGTCATTCCTTCGATTGCTACACGTTTCGGTGTAAAACGCTGCAATAAACGGCGATATGCATTCTCACCAATTTTACTGAATAAAAACATCGATAGAAGTGGATCTTCAAAGAAACGTCTTGCTTCTAAAGGTGGTAAAATTTCATACGAAAAATAATGTAAATCATCTGTTTCTTTTTTATACGTACGTAATAATCCAATCGCTTCAAGCGCAATACGTGCGTTGAAAATAGCTCCAATCGACATATCAAGTCCATTCATCAAATGGTAGTGTGTATAGTCTCTACCTTCTTCATCTTCCCCTTCAGCCCACAACAAAAAATACAGACTAATTGGTTCAGGTCCAATTAAAGGCTGATAAAGTAGCGTAATTAACTTTCTTTCATAACTTGAAAGAGGAAATGGAATGTGAATTGTAAATCGGTCTACAGAATGTAGTTCATTATTTAGTTTCAATTCAAACTCCTCCTCTTTTGTTTAATCTTCTTTTGAGTCCGATTCACTTTCTTGTCGCTCAATTAACTCACGTAACTCATGAATAAATACATTAATATCTTTGAACTGACGATAAACGGAAGCAAAACGCACGTAAGATACTTCGTCAATTTTTGCTAAGCGATCCATTACTTTTTCACCGACATCTTCTGATTTAACTTCCGCAATACCGGCACTTCGTAAGTCTTGTTCAATTGCAAAGACAACATCTTCAAGCTCACTTAATGCAACTGGTCTTTTTTCACATGCACGAATAAGTCCGCGCAACACTTTTTCGCGGCTAAATTCTTCACGCGAGCCGTCCTTTTTCACGACAACTAGCGGCATCTCTTCTACTTTTTCAAATGTGGTGTAGCGAAACCCGCATGATTCGCATTCGCGGCGACGACGAATGGCTTTATTATCATCGACAGGTCGGCTATCAATCACTTTTGTTCCATTGTACTGACAACTTGGACATCTCATAATTTTTCTCTCCTGAATTAAATACTATTTAGTTTATCTATTATAACAAAAAAACGTGTGATGTACCGAACAATCCCTATATTTTTTAAGGGAAATACTACTGAATACAGAACAATAAAAAAACTGTAAGCAAAACGACTTGCACCGTTCTACTTACAGTTTAAATTATTGCGATTAAATTAAGCTTGTACAGCTGCTAATTCACGCGCTACTTTTTGTGTTAAATCTACTACGCGAGTTGAGTAACCCCACTCGTTATCGTACCAAGCAAGTACTTTTACTTTGCGTGTACCCATAACCATAGTTGTTAAACCATCAACTGTTGCTGAAGCTGGGTTTGTATTGAAATCTACAGATACTAAAGGTTCTGTTGTGAAATCTAATACACCTTTTAATGATGTTTGAGAAGCTTCGATGAATGCAGCATTCACTTCTTCAACTGTTACATCTTTGTTTAAGTCTACTACTAAATCTACAAGTGATACATTTGGTGTTGGAACACGTAGAGCCATACCATGTAATTTACCTTGTAATTCAGGTAGTACAAGTGCTAATGCTTTTGCAGCACCTGTTGAAGTTGGAATAATTGATTCCGCACAAGCACGTGCACGACGTAAATCTTTGTGTGGGTTATCAATATTTTTTTGGTCATTTGTATAAGCATGAACTGTTGTCATAAGACCGTTATCAATACCGAACTTGTCATTTAAAACTTTTGCTACAGGAGCAAGGCAGTTAGTTGTACATGAAGCGTTTGAAATAACATCATGTTTTGATAAATCTAATTTGTCATCATTTACACCCATAACGACTGTAATATCTTCATTTTTACCAGGTGCAGTTAAAATAACTTTTTTCGCACCAGCTTCTAGATGTAAAGCAGCTTTGTCGCGTGCGTTAAATTTACCTGTTGCTTCGATTACAATATCCACACCTAGTTCTTTCCAAGGTAATTTTAATGGATCGCGCTCTGATACAAGTTGTACACGTTTACCGTTTACAATTAGTGCACCTTCAACCGCTTCAACAGTACCTTCGAAACGTCCGTGGTTTGTATCGTATTTTACTAAATGAGCTAATGTCTCCGATGGGTAACTCGCATTGATGGCAACGATGTTTAAATCATCTTGAAGTATCGCCTGACGGAACACCATACGTCCGATACGGCCAAATCCGTTAATAGCAATAGAAACTGTCATGAAATATATCCTCCTGTTTTAAAAGAAATTCTTTTAAATGTGTTATTTGAGAATTAGTATAACACATTTATCTGGAAGTAGAACATATTTACACACAAAAACAAAAGTTTTTATTTTCTGACAACTTTTTTCTATCACTTTTTTGATATTCTTTTATGTTTTATACTAAACCCCATTCTTTTAAAATATAGTTCAACTGCTGCTCTGTTTTTTCCAATGTACTTTCATTGTAGATGACCGCATCGGCACCTTCTTCTTTCACAGATAGAGGGAGTTGCGAGCTAATTCGCGCTCGCGCTTCTTCCTCATTCAATTGGTTCCGTTCCATCAAGCGCTCCAGCTGTTTTTCTTCTGATAACGATACCACAAGAATTTTTTCAACAAAGTGTTGTAACTTACTTTCAAACAATAATGGAATATCCATAATAACGACTTCAGCCCCGTTGTTAAGCCATTCATCACGCTGTCTCAACATCTCTTTTCGAATCGCCGGATGAATAATTCCATTTAAAATAGCTCGCTTTGATGGGTCATGAAAAATGAGATCGCCCAATTTCTTTCGATTCAATGAACCATCTTCTAATAAGATTTCTTCTCCAAAAACAGCTACGATTTCTGTCAGTGCTGGCTCCCCTGGTTCTACAACAAGACGTGCTACTTGGTCCGCATCGACAATTGGAAAACGATATTTTTCGAGCATTTTCGCTACTGTACTTTTCCCACTTGCTATACTTCCTGTTAATCCAATAATCATTTTGACATCCCCTATTTTTGACAATTTGGACAGTAATACGAATTCCGTCCTGCTATGATTTTCTGTTCTGAATTAGTATGACACATTGGGCAAATATTCATCCCGTACATTTGTAAACGGTCCTGCATACCGCCTGCTTCACCATTAATATTTCGATAATCTGAGATTGATGACCCACCATATGCGATACTTTCGCTCAAAACTGCAACAATCTCGTCAAATAGCTGTTCTTTCTCCGCCCCGCTTAATTGGGATGTAATTCGTCCCGGATTAATTTTCGTTCGAAATAAAGCTTCCGTTGCATAGATATTGCCACAGCCACATAACACATGTGAATCCATAATGACCGCCTTAATTTCTTTTTTACTGTACTTCGGTAACGCACAATATGTTAAAAAATGGTCTTTCGCAATAGCATCGAATGGCTCAGGTGCTAACGCCATTAATGGCGGATGATCTTCAATCTTTTGTAAGAAGCGCATCTCACCAAAACGACGGATATCTGAATAGATCAGCTTCTTTCCATTATCAAGTGTAAATGTCACATGGGCATGTTTACGGAACTTTTCTTCTGGAATTTCCGATACATCATGTACATCAAAAAATGCACCGCTCATGCCCAAATGATTCACTAACTTATACGTGACACCCGCATACTCTAACGTAAAATAAATATATTTCGAACGACGTGCAACATCTTGAATCGTCATTCCTGTCACAGCTTCTACAAACTCATCCGGCTGCAACCCTTTAATAATACTTTGTTTACCTGCTTCATGGCTTGTATAAATCGTCGGCGAAATTGTCACACGTTCAATCGTTCTACCTGTTACAGTAGGTTGTAGTGAACGTACGACTCCTTCTACTTCTGGTAATTCTGGCATATCATTTCACTTCCTATTTCGCATCGTACCATGTATAACCAGCAGAATAATCTGCTCTCAGCGGCACATCTAACTTCACTGTATTCGCCATCACTTCTGGTACGAGCTTTTCTAAAATTGCAATTTCTTCTTCTGGTGCTTCAAAAATCAATTCATCATGTACTTGCAATAACATTTTCGCCTGTAATTGATGCTCTTTTAAAGCTGCATCCATATCAATCATCGCTTTTTTAATAATATCTGCTGCACTACCTTGAATTGGTGTATTCATCGCTGTACGTTCAGCAAAACTACGTAAATTGAAGTTACTTGACTTTAAATCAGGTAAATAACGTCGACGATTTAATAGCGTTGTGACATAACCTTTTTCTTTTGCCATCTTCACCATATCATCCATATATGTTTTAACACCTGGGAAACTTGCGAAATAACGTTCAATAAACTCTGCTGCTTCTTTTCTCGAGATATCTAAGTTTTGAGATAAACCGTAGTCACTGATTCCATAGACAATCCCAAAGTTAACTGCTTTCGCCGCACGTCGCATAGACGAAGTAACTTCATCTTCTTCTACATGGAATACGTTCATTGCTGTATTCGTATGGATATCTAATCCGTTTAAGAAAGCTTGCATCAAGTTCTCATCTTGTGACATATGCGCGAGTACACGTAACTCAATTTGTGAATAGTCGGCTGCGAATAGTTGCCACCCTTCCGTTTCAGGTACAAAGGCTTTACGAATTTTACGTCCTTCTTCTAAACGAATCGGAATGTTTTGTAAGTTTGGATCAGTTGAACTTAGACGACCTGTTGCAGTTAAAGCTTGTTGATAGCGTGTATGAATCTTATGGTCATCTTCATGAATTTCTTTCATTAACCCTTCAATATAAGTCGATTGTAACTTCCCTAATTGACGGTATTGTAAGATGTGTTCGATAATTTCATGTTCAGGTGCTAGCTTTTCTAAAACATCTGCTGCTGTTGAATAACCGGTTTTTGTCTTTTTTATAACTGGTAATTGAAGTGTTTCAAATAGAACAACACCTAGTTGTTTAGGCGAATTAATATTAAATTTTGTCCCTGCAAGCGTATAAATTGTCGCCTCAATTGCTTGTAGTTTTTCAGTTAATTCTTCGCCCATGTCAGCTAATGTCTCTTTATTAACGCGAATACCACATGTCTCCATCTTCCCGAGAATATGTGCAAGCGGTAGTTCAATATCTGTATATAAATCATATTGTTCATTCTCTTTTAGCTTTGAAAGCAATGGTTCGCGCGTCGTATAAACGGCTAACGCTTGGCGACATACATGTTCTGCTAATACTTCTTCTGATGGTACTGCTCGTTTTGCGCCTTTCCCATAAATAGATTCTTCTGTTTGTACATTTGTATAGTTGTATGCACGTGAAACAGACGCAATATCTTCAGAGGCAAAAGCTGGATCATCAATGTATGCAGCTAGTAATAAATCGAATTCAACACCCTTTAATTCAATTTGATCACGCGCAAACGCAACTTGATGTTTTTTCAAATCAAATACATATTTTTTCTTTGCTTCACCTTGTAAATAAGCTTTTACTTCTTCCGATTGGAGTACATCTTCATATGGCATATAGTAAGCAGCTGTATCCGTAACGAATGCAAGTCCAAGTGCTTTTGACGTATGGTAATGCGCATTCTCCATCTCCAAATGAATGGCCATACCATCTACGAGCTGTTCAGCAGTTAAATTCGAAACAATTTGATGTTCGAGTACGGTTGTTTCCTGTGCTTCCGATTCATATTCGCTTTTTTCAAGTAATGTTTTAAAATCAAGCTCTTGCCATAAAGCGAATAGGGCATCTACATCTGGACCTTCCCAACCAAGTTCATCTACTGTCATTTCAATTGGTGCATTCACTTCAATCGTCGCAAGTTGTTTACTCATTTTCGCTTGTTCTTCATTTGCAACTAACTTCTCTTGTAACTTTGCACCCTTCACTTCACTTACATGCGCATAAATCTCTTCTACTGTTGGGTATTCTTTCAATAGTTTAATTGCTGTTTTTTCTCCTACGCCTGGCACACCTGGAATATTATCAGATGAATCGCCCATAAGACCTTTCATATCAATAATCTGTTCAGGTGTTAAACCATACTTTTCTAAAATATGTGCTGGCGTATAGTGTTCGATATCCGTCATACCTTTACGCGTTATGTAGACGGTTGTTTTGTCTGTTGCCAGCTGTGTTAAGTCTTTATCACCTGAGATAATAACCACTTGCATATCTGCTTCTTCTGCTTGTTTCGCAAGTGTGCCAATGATATCGTCTGCTTCATACATTTCTAATTCATACTGCTTCATATTATAAGCCGATACAAGTTTTCGGACATATGGGAATTGTTCTGATAATTCTGGTGGTGTTTTTTGACGCCCACCTTTATATTCGGTGTACGTACTGTGACGGAACGTTGTTTTCCCTGCATCAAATGCTACAAGCATATGCGTTGGTTGTTCCTCTGCTAGAATTTTTTGTAACATCGTTGTAAACCCATACACTGCATTCGTATGAATCCCTTGATGATTTGTTAATGGGGGTAAAGCAAAAAACGCACGATATGCTAAACTGTTTCCATCTAGCAACAGTAATTTTTTTTGTGTCATTCCCTCACACTCCTGTTCGTATTTTCTTCTTCTCTATTCTATCATGCTATGCAGTCAAAATAAAAAAAACGAAAGGAACTCACCCTTAGGGAAGGTTGAGTTTCTTTCGTATACAAGGGGTCTTTCTTTTTGGATTCATGTTATGAAGGGGGTTTCATGTGTTTAGTATAGCAAGTCGTTATGAAGTTTCTATTAGCCTTTTGTAAATTCCATGTAAATTACGATGCTAACGGAATATAAATACGCATCGTCGTTCCTACACCTTCTTCACTTTTTACAATAATTCGACCATTATGTGCTTCAACTAAATGTTTTACGATTGCAAGCCCTAAACCCGTTCCACCTGAATTACGACTTCTCGCACGATCTACACGGTAGAATCGTTCAAAAATACGCGGAATTTCTGCTTGTTTAATACCAATTCCTTGGTCAGCAATTTCGACTACACCGTATTCACCATGTGTTAGTACTTTTAAATCAATTCGTTTGTCTGGTTTCGAATAGGATACGGCATTCGCAAGTAAATTGACAACAATTTGCGTAAGGCGATTCGCATCTCCAAGTACACGAACCTCTCCTTCTTCTTCTAAATGTACATCCATATTCTTCTCTTCAATTTGAATATGCGCCATTTCCATCGCACTTTTTACAACTGCATTGAAAGAAGTTGGTGCTACATCAACTTTGAATCCTTCTTTTTCAATTTTCGACAGCTCTAATAAGTCTTGTACAAGCATTTGCAGTCGATTACTTTCTTTATACATAATCTCTAAAAACGATAACAATGTTTCTTCATCTTGGTAAGCACCATCTAGAAGTGTTTCTGAGAAGCCTTTAATCGATGTAATCGGCGTTCTTAGCTCATGTGACACATTCGCAACGAAGTCTTTTCGCACTTGTTCTAAGTTCTTCAGTTCCGTAATATCGTGCATGACAATTACAACACCTAGCCAATGACCATGCGCTCCAATAACAGGCGCGCCATACACTTCCATATGTTTAATTTGTTGATGAACGGTTATTTCAATTTGCTTACGATACGGTGTTTCCGTCATAAAAACATGATCGACAAACTCCTCTAAATTTTCATCAACACCAAGTTCTCGAAAAACATGTTTTTTAACGTCATCATGATTTTTATTGAATAACTTTAAAAAACCATCGTTTACAACAGAAATTTCACCTTCACGTCCAATCATAATTAAGGCACTTCCCATATTATTAATAAGGGTTTTGAGACGCTCTTGCTCAATCTCACGAATCATTGTCATATCTTGTAGATTACGCGCTAAAACATTAATCGACTTACTAAGTGCTGTTGTAGCTACATCAGATGATTCGTATGCACGTGCACGGTAATTCCCTTGCGCTAATTCTAAAGCGGTCTGTGTTACATGTTCCACAGATAGCGATAATTTCTTTAACAGTCGATTCGTTGTGAACATGAGTAAGACGAACGCAATAAATAGCACAATAACGAGGATGAGCCAAAAATGCCAGCGTGTTGTAATTAAATCATTTGATAAGAAACTATCTGGAAGTTGCTTCACTAGCTCTTGTTGTTGTTTATCCGTAATCGGAATTTTTTCAGAAGTAAAATAGTCACTTAAATGTTGCTGTGCTTCTTGTAAATTAGAACGCACTGTATTTTCCATATAAACAGGAAAAAGCTGGCCTAATACAAAGCCAAGACCAGCTAAAATTGCGGCATACAAGCACGCAAATGCAATTAATAGGCGTACTTTTAATGTATTCATGACCCTTTAGGCTCCTCAAACTTATAACCTAAACCACGAATCGTTTTAATATATTTCGGTTTACGACTATTTTCTTCGATTTGATCGCGTAAATGGCTAATATGCACGTCTACAATACGTGTATCTCCTGCAAAATCATAATGCCAAACGGCACTTAATAATTGATCTCTCGTTAACACACGGTTTTTATTCTCTAATAGATAAACTAGTAGTTCGAATTCTTTCGGTGTGAATTCAAGCTCTTTATTGTCTAATGATGCTTCAAAACGTTCAGGATATACGCTAAGCGGACCAATATGATACGTTTTTTCAGAGTCAGAAAGTTTTTCTTTCTCATCATTTGTTTGTGCAGATTCTACTACTTTTGAACGTCGTAAGACTGCCTTCACCCGTGCAATGACTTCACGCGGACTGAATGGCTTCGTCATATAGTCGTCTGCACCAAGTTCTAAACCTAATACTTTATCAAATTCATCATCTTTTGCTGTTAACATAATGATTGGTGTATCAATTTTTTGAATGCGTAACTCTTTACACACTTCCATACCATCTCTCTTTGGTAGCATGAGGTCTAGTAAGATCAAGTTTGGACGATGTTCGATTGCTTTTTGAAGCCCTTCTTCACCGTCATTCGCAATCATTACCTCATACCCTGCTTGCTTAAGATTGTACTGTAATAAAGTCGCAATCGATAGTTCATCTTCTACTACTAAGATTGTGTTTGTCATGTTTATGCCTCCGCTAATGTATTGAAACCCCCATTTCAAACATTCGTGCATATAATCTTACAATTTAGGTGGTATAACGTTTACAGTGCCAGATACAACAATCTGTTCTTCGTTATTTTTTCCTTCTACTTGTAAATGTAATTCATTCATTTCTGCATTCTTTACTACTACTTTTAACGATAGATGTAGCGTTTCGTAGTGATGCAATGGTTTAGGATAACGTAGTGAAATAGCTGATATATACGAACCAGGTCCAGGCATGTATTTGGAAATCGCAGATGTTACAATACCCGATAACATAATAACTGGTACAACAGGCTTTTCATATGTAGTAAGTGCTGCATATTCCTGCTGGATATATAGCGGGTTCTGATCATTCGTTAACCCTAAATATAACAATAAATCTTTACTCTCAATATTTTCTGTGATTTGCAGAGATGTGCCAACATCGATTTGATCGAATGTTTTACCCACTTTATAATCTTTGCTTAGTAACACAGAATTCCCCCTTTGTAATCTACCATATATTTATAGTATCAAGAATTGTATGAAAAATCGAGTTGTATTCGTAAAAGAAACAGGACTTTTATAATTTCCAAAATAAAAGAGGAACGCTGCTTCCGCAACATCCCTCTTTTTATATTTATTACACTAGCGCTTTCATTACATCACGAACAGCTTCTGCTGAATAATCGAGCGCTGTTTTTTCTTCTTCTGTTAGTTCAAGTTCATAAATTTTCTCAATTCCATTACTACCAAGTAATGTTGGAACACCTAAATATAAATCTTCATAGCCATACTCACCTTCTAAATAAGCAATAGATGGTAAAATACGACGTTGGTCTTTGATAATCGCTTCTGCCATTTCAACCATAGCAGCGGCTGGTGCATAATAAGCTGACCCATCACCTAATAAATTGACAATCTCTGCTCCACCTGTACGTGTACGGTTGACGATTTCTGTCAGACGTTCTTTTGGAATTAATGTTTCAAGCGGAATCCCCCCAGCAAAAGAGTAACGCGTTAAAGGAACCATTGTATCTCCGTGACCTCCTAATACGAAGCCTGATACATCTTTAACAGATACATTCAATTCTTCTGCTACAAATGCGCGGAAACGGGCTGTATCAAGTACACCCGATTGACCAATTACGCGATTTTTCGGGAAACCTGTTTCTTTAAAAATCGTATATGTCATCGCATCAACAGGGTTTGTTAAAACAATAATGACAGCATTTGGTGCATGTTTTACAATTTCTTTCGCAACAGATTTCATAACACCTTGATTAATTTGAACTAAATCATCGCGACTCATTCCTGGTTTACGTGCTACGCCTGCAGTAACTAGAATCACGTCAGAACCTTCAATACGCGCATAATCTGATGTCCCTGTTACACGTGCATCAAAATTTTGAACTGGTGATGCCTCATACATATCAAGTGCTTTCCCTTTAGTTGGGTTTTCTACTTTCGGAAGATCGACAATTACCACATCTGCTAATTCTTTTTGTGCAATTAAAAATGCAGCCGTTGCTCCTGTATAACCACTACCAATAACAGCAATCTTTTTACGTTTTAAAGACATGTGTAAAACACTCCTCATACTTTTCTTATTTTCGTTGGGTGACGAATACCTTTATTATACTTCATTCCCTCTTTTTATACCCTTCAAAAACGGAAAACAATCGCTAATCCTTTTAGATATGTCACGATTTTGTAAATTACATAAAAAAAGACCCGTTAGAATCAAATGATTCCAACGGGTTATAAAAGCCTTTAAATATTAAAGGTTTTTGATTAGTTCATCAGCGAACTCTGAACATTTCACTTCTGTAGCACCGTCCATTAGACGAGCGAAGTCGTAAGTTACAACTTTAGAAGAGATTGTTTTTTCTACTGAGTTAGTAATTAAGTCAGCAGCTTCTTGCCATCCTAAGTGTTCAAGCATTAATACGCCTGAAAGTAATACTGAAGATGGGTTTACTTTATCTTGACCAGCATATTTCGGAGCAGTACCGTGAGTAGCTTCGAAGATCGCGTGACCAGTTACATAGTTAATGTTAGCTCCTGGAGCGATACCGATACCACCAACTTGTGCAGCAAGTGCATCTGAAATGTAGTCACCGTTTAAGTTCATTGTTGCAACAACGTCGAACTCATTTGGACGAGTAAGGATTTGTTGTAAGAAGATATCAGCGATTGAATCTTTTACAATGATTTTGCCAGCAGCTTCTGCTTCAGCTTGTGCTTTATCAGCAGCTTCTTTACCTTCAGCTTCTACGATTGCATCGTATTGAGCCCAAGTGAATACTTGATCGCCGAATTCGTTAGCAGCTAAATCGTAACCCCATTGTTTGAATCCACCTTCAGTGAATTTCATGATGTTACCTTTGTGTACTAATGTTACAGAAGGTTTTTTGTGTTCGATTGCATAGTTGATTGCAGCACGAACTAAACGCTCTGTACCTTCTTTAGAAACTGGTTTAATACCTAAACCTGAAGTTTCTGGGAAACGAATTTTGTTAACGCCTAATTCATTTTGTAAGAAGTTTAATAGTTTCTTTTGCTCATCTGAACCAGCTTTGTACTCGATACCAGCGTAGATATCTTCAGTGTTTTCACGGAAGATTACCATGTCAACATCTTCTGGTTTTTTAACAGGTGAAGGAACACCGTCAAAGTGACGAACAGGACGTAAGCATACATATAAGTCAAGAGTTTGACGTAATGCTACGTTTAATGAACGGATACCGCCACCGATTGGTGTAGTAAGTGGACCTTTGATTGCGATTAAGTATTCGTTAATTTTGTCTAAAGTTTCTTGTGGTAACCATTCACCTGTTTCGTTGAATGCTTTTTCACCAGCTAAAACTTCTAACCATTCGATTTTCTTTTCACCATTGTAAGCTTTGTTTACTGCAGCGTCGATAACGCGTGAAGCAGCGTGCCAGATATCAGGACCGATACCGTCACCGATGATGAATGGGATTGTTGGATTGTTTGGTACGTTTAAAACACCATTTTCTACTACGATTTTTTCAGACATGAATTGCGCCTCCTACTATATTCATAATCATAGGGCTAGTGCTATAACAGCCCCGCCCTATGACTTTTATATTATAACATAACAATCAAGAAGTCAGTATTATCTTTCTTCAATTGCTACGTATGTTTGCATTCCTGGTCCAACATACTCAGCACGTGGACGGATTAAACGGTTGTTAGCATATTGTTCTAAGATATGAGCTACCCAACCAGAAGTACGAGATACTGCGAATACTGGTGTGAATAGGTCATGTTCGATACCTAAAGAGTCGTAAACTGACGCTGAGAAGAAGTCAACGTTAGCTGGAAGACCTTTTTGAGTTACGATCATGTCATGGATTTTAACTGACATATCATATAATTCTGGTTTACCAGTTAATTTTGTTAATTTTTCAGACATTGCACGTAAGTGTGGTGCACGTGGGTCACCTTTACGGTATACGCGGTGTCCGAAGCCCATGATTTTTTCTTTATTATCTAATTTAGTTTGAATATATGTTTCAACGTTATCAACTGAACCGATTTCGCTTAACATTTTCATAACTTGCTCATTTGCACCACCGTGTAATGGACCTTTAAGAGCGCCGATTGCAGCAGTAACACCAGAGTAAACATCAGATAATGTAGCAACACATACACGTGCAGTGAATGTAGATGCATTTAATTCGTGGTCAGCGTGTAAGATTAAAGCTTTATCGAATGCTTCGATTTCGATTGGAGCTGGCTCTTCACCTTTTAGCATGTATAAGAAGTTTGCAGCGTAACCAAGTTCTGGTTTTGGAGCAATTGGTTCTTGACCGTTACGAACACGTGCAAAAGTTGTAACAACTGTAGCAATTTTCGCTTGTAGACGGATTGCTTTGCGGTAATTCGCTTCTGGTTCCATAACATCTGCTTCATCATCAAAAGTACCTAACATTGATACAGCTGTACGAAGAGCTGCCATTGGATGTACTGTTTTTAGAGGCATAGACTTGAATAATTCAACGATTGCTGAAGGAATTTCCATGTTATCAGCTAATTGTTGTTTTAGTTCAGCTAACTCGTCAGCTTTTGGAAGACGTGTATGCCATAATAAGAAAACTACCTCTTCAAATGTTGCATTGTTTGTTAAGTCATCGATGTTGTAACCTACATAAGTTAATGTGTCATCGATAATCGAACTAATCTTCGTTTCTGCAGCTACGATACCTTCTAAACCTTTAGTTGATGCCATAATATATCTCTCCTTTTTACATTTCTCTTTGTAACCATTCCCTAAAACGAGAAAGGCTACCCCAAAAATATCATATGAACCTATAAGTAAATCGCTTACATAAAACATTATAATCAATTTTGACGGCTTTGTGAATGAAAAGACATCATTTTATGCAAACACCACTTTTTATAGTATTTTCCATACATTAAACAGAAAAATGATGAATTTCAAAGCAGCCAAAAAGGTTCATTTTATCCTAAATTTTACTATTTTTTACTATTTTGTTCTAAATACTCGGCAAAAATCATGTTTTTATGGAAATAAAAGGTACTTTAAAACTTATAACTAAAATCAAGTTGCTACTTTACATCAAGAAAATGACACATAAATATCGTTTTTTTTCCAATCAAAAACGGAAATTAGAGGTCATTTTACCCTTCTAATTTCCGTTTTTTTACTCTTTATGCATCATGCGTGTACACTACTACGTTACTTGTTTGATATTTTTTCTTTAGCCAGCGAATCATCAGAGGTCTTAATGCATGACGAACTGGTTTTAAAATCAATAAGATGCCCAGTAAATCTGATAAGAACCCTGGCAAGATTAATAAAACTCCTGCAACTAAGACGAGAATTCCATCAATTAGCGCAAAACCGGGTGGTTGCCCTTGTCGCATACTTTGTTGAAAAGATTGTTTTGCTTTTAGACCTTCTTTTTTGAGTAAATAAATACCCAAAGCACCTGTTAACAAGATACAAGCAATTGTCCACCATGCACCGATTAACTTACCTGATAGTAAAACGAATGCAATCTCGACAATCGGTACAAGTAATAGTATAAATAAAAATTTACGCATTATTTTTCCTCCTTCAATTGAAGGGCGACGCTATTTTAAAGAATGCTTGAATAGCCGTGATAAATCACACCTGAAGTTGCATCCATTGAAATTTCTTGATCTGATTTAATTAATTTTGTTGCGTCCTTCACTCCTACAATAACAGGAATACCAAGTGATAGTCCAACAACAGCCGCATGAGAAGTTAATCCACCTTCTTCAGTAATCAGCCCTGCACAATTTGCCACTGCTGGCATCATGTCACGATCTGAACCAATTGTGACAATAATACGTCCTGTCGTATCGACTGCATTTGCTTCCTCTGCATCTTTTACAACAATTGCTTGGCCATTCGCAACTGATTTACCGATTCCTTGACCTTTTGTTAAAATATCGCCAATTACATGTACTTTCATTAAGTTTGTTGTACCTGCTTGACCAACTGGTACACCTGCTGTAATGACAACTACATCGCCATACGAGACAAAATGATGTTTTAAACTTTCTTGAACTGCTAATTCTAAAATACCATCTGTGTTACGTACTTTTTGTGCAACGATTGGCATAACACCCCAAACAAGCGCTAGTTTACGCGCAGTAATGTCAGAGGATGTCACCGCTACAACTGCTACACCTGGACGATATTTCGCAATTGTTTTCGCTGTATAACCACTCTCTGTTGGTGCTAAAATCGCAGATACTTGTAAATTAATTGACGTATATGCTACAGATTGTGCGATTGAATCCGTCATACTAATACCTTGTTCCTTACTTTGCGCGCGTACAATTGCTTTATGATCTAATGTATTTTCGATACGCTCTGCAATTTTCGCCATTGTTGCAACAGACTCTACAGGATATAGCCCCGCCGCTGTTTCACCTGAAAGCATGATTGCATCTGTACCATCTAAGATCGCATTTGCTACATCAGATGCTTCAGCACGTGTTGGACGTGGGTTACGTTGCATCGAGTCTAGCATTTGTGTTGCTGTAATAACAGGTTTACCTAGTTTATTACATTTTTTAATTAAACTTTTTTGAACTACTGGTACTTCTTCAGCTGGGATTTCTACACCTAAGTCTCCACGTGCAACCATTAAACCATCTGAAACTTTTAAAATCTCGTCGATGTTATCGACACCTTCTTGATTTTCAATCTTTGGAATGATTTGAATATGACCTGCATCATTCGACTCAAGTAACGTACGAATTTCTAAAACATCTTTTGGACGACGAACGAATGAAGCTGCTATGAAATCAACTTTTTGTTCAATTCCGAATAAAATATCGCTTGCATCTTTCTCCGTAATACCTGGTAACTGTACAGATACGCCTGGTACGTTTACGCCTTTTTTATTTTTAAGTGTTCCTGCATTTTCAACGATTGTATGAATTAATCCTTTTTCTGAATCAATAGATGTTACACGTAATTCGATTAATCCATCGTCTAATAAAATAATCGAGCCTTCTGATACATCCTCAATTAATTTGTCATATGTGATTGAAAAGACTTCTTGGTTACCAAGTACTTCTGTCATTGAAATCGCAATTTTTTGACCTGTAACTAAATCAATTGCATCATTTTCCATTTGGTGCGTGCGAATTTCAGGACCTTTTGTATCCAGTAAAATCGCGACGATTTTATTCATTTCTTCTGCTGCTTCGCGAATTGTTTTGATTCGTTCCGCATGTTCTTCATGACTACCATGTGAAAAGTTTAAACGCGCAACATTCATACCTGATGCAATTAATTTTTTTAATGTTTCTTTTGATTCACTTGCTGGACCAATTGTACAAACAATTTTAGTTTTTCTCATTACACGACCACTCCAATTTTATTAAATCGATAGTTCTTTCGATAACTTGTACATCTCGTTATCAAATTCAGGACTTTCTTCAAACACTTCTTCAAAATCATGTGCGACAATTTCGTGATTACGCATACCAACAGCTTTTCCGCCGTTATTTTGTAATAGTAACTCTACTGCTTTTGCACCCATCTGAGAAGCTAATACACGATCTCTAGCTGTTGGGGAACCGCCTCGTTGAATATGTCCAAGTACAGATACACGTGTTTCAATTCCCATCTCAAGCAATTTCACCTGTAAATCTTGTCCTGACATCACACCTTCTGCCACAATAATAATACTATGTTTTTTACCGCGATCTCGACCACGTTTCAGACGTTCCGCCATATCTTCTAAATCATGCGGCTCTTCTGGTATTAAGATTGTTTCTGCTCCACCTGCTAATCCTGCCCAAAGTGCTAAATCACCTGCGTCTCGTCCCATCACTTCAATAATAAAAGAACGATCATGGGATGTGGCAGTATCACGAATTTTATCAATGGCTTCAATGACCGTGTTAAGCGCTGTATCAAAACCAATCGTATAGTCTGTTCCTGCAATATCATTATCAATTGTTCCTGGAACACCGACACATGGAATTCCTCGCTTTGTTAATGCCTTCGCACCACGATAGGAACCATCACCACCAATGACAACTAAGCCATCAATTTCATGTGCACGTAATTGTTCAATGGCTTTTAATTGTCCCGCTTCTTCTTTGAATTCAAGACAACGTGCTGAATAAAGCATTGTTCCGCCACGTTGGATAATATCACCAACATCACCACGTTCTAATGGCTTTATATTTCCATCAATTAAGCCTTGATATCCATGAAAAATACCAGCAACTTCTAAACCATGATAAATCGCTTTACGTACGACTGCTCGAATTGCGGCATTCATACCAGGTGAATCGCCACCACTCGTTAAGACTCCGATTTTTTTCATGTTTTCCCCTCCTGCAAGTTTTTACACTTTACACAATAGCATAATGAATACAGATTAAGCAGCTATGTGTTGAAAGAATGAGGCTGTTACGATGAATATACTCTATTCTTCGAAACAGCCCTCCTCTTTATTTATACCCTATCATAACTGCTAAATCTTACTTTGGAAATATATTTTACAAATTTTTATTGTTCGAACGAGCCAATCGCACGGAATTTATCATAGCGTTGATTCACTAATTGTTCTTTCGAGAAGTCCTTAAAGTCTTGCAACCCTTGACGAATTGATACTGCGACAAATTCTGCCTGCTCCTCTGGGTTTTTATGTGCCCCACCTAAAACTTCAGGAATAATTTCATCGATTACAGCCATTTCTTTTAAGTTAGGAGCTGTAATTCGCATTGCTTCTGCCGCATCTTTTGCAAGTGAAGCATCCTTCCATAAAATCGATGCCGCACCTTCTGGTGAAATAACTGAGAATGTTGAGTTTTCAAGCATGTAAATGCGATTAGCTACACTAATACCAAGCGCACCACCACTACCGCCTTCTCCAATTACAACAGATAAAACAGGAACAGTTAAACCAGCCATCTCAACCAAGTTGCGGGCAATTGCTTCACTTTGTCCACGTTCTTCAGCTGCTTTACCAGGATAAGCTCCCTTTGTATCAACAAAACAAATAATTGGTCGGTTGAATTTTTCTGCCTGCTTCATTAGGCGAAGTGCTTTACGATAACCTTCTGGATGTGGCATACCAAAATTACGACGAATGTTTTCTTTCGTTGCCTTACCTCGTTGGTGTCCTATGACAGTTACAGCTTGTCCATCAATACTTGCAATTCCACCGATTAAAGCTTCATCATCTCCGTAGTTTCGATCACCATGAAGTTCGATAAAATCATCAAAGATGGCGTGAATGTAATCTAAGCTTGTTGGACGCATAGTGTGACGTGCAATTTGAACACGATCCCAAGGTTCTAAGTTTGAATAAATCTCTTTTTGAAGTGTTTCAAACTTCGTTTCAAGATGCTTAATTTCTTCTGTAAAATCAATGTCAGCGCTCTCCGTTACTGATTTTAACTCAGCAATTTTAGCTTGTAGTTCAATTAATGGTTTTTCAAATGGTAATGTTTGTTCCATGATTAGTTGTCTCCCTTCGTGTGTAAACGAACAATCGTACTTAATGTATCTTTCATCTCATGTCGAGGGACAATTTTATCTAATTGACCATGCTTTAATAAAAACTCTGCTGTTTGGAAATCATCCGGCAATTTTTCACGTACAGTCTGTTCAATAACACGACGACCTGCAAAGCCGATTAACGCTTGTGGTTCAGCTAAATTGATATCACCTACAGATGCAAAACTCGCTGATACGCCACCTGTCGTTGGGTGTGTCATAACCGATACATATAACTGACCTTCACGACTATGTTTTTCAAGTGCTACAGATGTTTTCGCCATTTGCATTAGCGATAATGCACCTTCTTGCATGCGTGCGCCACCACTTGCAGTAAAGATAATAAATGGTACTTTTAATTCCGTTGCTTTTTCAATCGCACGTGTGATTTTTTCACCGACTACTGACCCCATTGATCCCATACGGAAGAACGAATCCATAACTGCTAACACAATCGTTTGACCATCAATTTGGCCGATACCTGTTAACACTGCTTCATTCAAACCAGTCTTCGCTTGGTCTACTTGTACTTTTTCAACGTATCCTGGGAAGCCAAGTGGATTCGTTGTTTTTAAATTATCATCAATTGATTGGAATGTACCTTCGTCAATCACTAGATTCATTCGTTGTTGTGAATTGATTTTGTTATGATAATTACATTTTGGACAAACATATAAGTTCTTCTGTAATTCTTTTGTAACCATTACATGCTTACATTCTGAACATTGATGCATAACACCTGCTTTAATATCATTTTGAACCTGTGCTTTTTTTACTTTATTCGGTTTTGTTTTTGAAAATATATTTTTTATACTCATTCCATATTCTCCCCTTCAGTTAACAAATCAATCCATACCTCATAGGCCTGAACCGCCTGAGCAGGATTCCCTGCAATTAATTCACTTATAAATGTCGCTAGTACTTCTCGTTCCGCTGGAGTCGATTGTCCTCGATACGGTGACTTACCGAATTGATTTAAAATCATCCAAATTTTAAATACTAATCGATTATGTGATGATACCATCAATTCTCGAACTAAAATTTCTCGTTCAATTTGACCTTCAATAATTAACATATGTAGTAAACTTTCCCACACAGGTAATTTACAAAGCTTTTCGTCTGTTGCAACTTCAACAATCGCATCGCGCTCTAAAATTTGTTGTGTGTGATGAACATTTACTAAATCTTTTTCTTCTTGTAAAACAAATGTAGATAATACTTCTACTAATTTATGATTTCTAAAATCGGATAGGAATGTGCCACCACCATGTTTGGTTTCAATTAAGCCTAGCAGCTCCATACTTCGTAAAGCCTCACGTACAGAAGATCGCCCAACACCTAGTCTTTCTGCCAATACACGTTCTGAAGGCAGTTTATCACCTGGTCCAATTTCTTCAACTCGAATAATTTCTCGAAGCTCTTTCACTATTTGAATAAATCTTTTTGGCGCGGACTTCTCTACATTCATCGCTTCAACTCCCTATCTTCGTAAAAGTGGTCTGACCACTTTTTATAGCATACAAAAGTTTTTTTAGTTAGTAAAGTAAAATCATGTAATTCTAGACTTTTTACTCATTCATTTTTTGAATTGATTTTTAACGTTTTCATTATAAAACACAAAAAGTAAGTAGGTGTGCTTTGTTATAAAACACAGCCACTTACTTCTTATAATGACTTCATATCTTGTATTTTTTGAGCAATTAATTGTACTTGTTGCTGACGCGATTCTACTTTTCCTTCAATATATAAAATAGAATCTTCCTCTAATAAGGACTTGATTTGTTCAAACACCTTCGGGAAAATTGTAACGGATAGTGCCCCTGTTTCATCTTCGATTGTTAAGAACGCCATTTGCTCGCCATTTTTTGTACGAATTACTTTTATGTTTTGAACCGCTGCTATGACTTGAATCGTTGCACCTATTTTAATAGAAGAAACTCGATGTATTGGAACTACTGGTTGCCCCATTTTCGCTTTCAACTGCTCAACAGGGTGCTTGGAAATATAGAAACCAAGAACTTCTTTTTCACCTTGTAGTTTTTCTTTTTCAAGCATAGGTTCTGCTTCGGCATGTTTCGGTACACCGTAAATTCGCGTGTCATACAACACAGTCGTTTCTTCATCAGGCGCATACAATTTAGCAAGATTTTCAGCACGACTAACAGTAGCTAGAAGTGTTTGTCGGTCTTGTTCAAAATCATCTAAAGCGCCTGCTTTGATTAAAGCTTCGATTGTTTTTTCTTTAAAATGTTGTGCTGATATACTTAATGCCATATCAAAAATACTTTTCCACTCTTTTTTCTCTTGCTGCATTTGCTGTAATTTTTTCAAAAAAGTTTGGGGTACGCCACGAATTGCTCCTAATGCTAATCGGATACTACCGTTTTCAACACGGTAACTCTTTCCGCTTTTTTGAATCGAGGGGCGTAGTAATGGAATATCTTTTGCACGTACTTCTTGCAAGATTTTCAACTGCTTTTCTCGATCTCCCATAACACTTGTTAAGAGCGCCGCATAGAAATACGGTGCAAAATTGGCCTTTAAATAAGCCATTTGATACGTAATTAAACTATACGCAACAGCATGACTTTTCGGAAAACCATAATTCGCAAAGCGAACAATTAAATCATATACCTCATTTGCTACATTTTTAGCGTACCCATTCTGTAGAGCACCTTGTACAAAATGTTGACGTTCTTGATCTAATATATTTTTTTCTTTTTTACTAACTGCTCGTCTTAATACATCTGCTTCACCTAATGTAAAACCTGCAAAAACAGAAGCGATTCGCATAATCTGTTCTTGATAGACGATAACACCGTACGTTTCATTAAGAATGGGCGCAAGTATCGGGTGAGGTAAAACGGCCTGTTCTTGTCCATGCTTCCTTCTACTATAAACAGGAATAAAATCCATCGGACCTGGACGATACAACGCATTTACTGCTACTAAATCTAAAAAGCTAGTTGGATATACTTCTTTTAAAGCTTGTCGCATACCAGCCGACTCCAATTGGAATACCCCTGTTGTATCACCTTGTTGTAGTAATTGATACGTTCTCACATCATCTAAAGGAATTTTTTCAAAATCTAGTACACGTCGTTCACCTGCATAAATAAGATATCGAATATGGTCGAGTATGGATAAATTACGCAAACCTAAAAAGTCCATTTTCAATAATCCAACCGCTTCAACTTCTTTCATCGGCCATTGCGTCATATAGATGTCATCGCTACCTTTTTCAATTGGAACGATTTCAGGTAAAGCAATCGGTGATAAAATCACACCAGCAGCATGAGTCGAAGCGTTACGTGGTAAACCTTCTAAACGTTTCGCAATTTGTAGCCACTTCACCTTATGCTCATCTGTACCAATCCACTGTTCAAATGCTGGCTCAGCATCTCGTAACATTGTTCCTGGCTTTGAAGGTATGAGCGCAGAAATTTGAGCCATCTCCTCCATTGTAAAGCCTAGAACACGTGCGACGTCGCGTGCTACTGCTTTCGCTGATAATGTACCAAATGTAATAATTTGTGCTGTATGCGAGGCTCCGTACTTTTTCGCTACATACTCAATCACTTCTTGTCTTTTAGCGTCTGCAAAATCGACGTCAATATCAGGTAATGTAATACGCGCTGGATTCAAAAAACGCTCAAATAATAAATCATACTGTATCGGGTCAACATTCGTAATACGTAAACAATACGCAACGAGTGAACTCGCAGACGAACCACGACCTGGTCCTGTTAAAATACGTTTTGAACGCGCAAAAGCGATATAGTCTGCTACGATTAAGAAGTAATCTGCATAACCCATATCATTGATGACACGTAGTTCATATTGCAAACGCTCTTCATATATTTGTTGTCCTGTAAAACCACGCTCTTGTAAACCTTTTTTACATTGCTCCGCAAGTAAAACTTCGGCTGTCTTTCCTTCTTCTAATGGTTGAAACTTCGGCATATAATGCTGTTCATACGTTAACTCAACTTTACACTGATTTAATACTTCCGTTGTTGTATCTAACCATTCTGGTACATCTTGAAACCACTCTTTTAATTGCAACATTGTCGGTAAATAATGTGCACGTTCTATAGGATTAAGCGGTTCACGGTCCTCTACACGCACACCTTGCTGAATCGCTTTCGCTACTGTATAGGCCTCCACGTCTTCTTCGTTTAAAAAATGGACGCGCTGGGTTGCCATCACTTTTAGTTTTTCAGATTGTGCAACATCACGCCACAGTGATTCTTGTTCGTGGATGATTCCATTCGCTCGCTCAATCCCTAAATAGAAATATTCTAATTGTTCATGTAACTGTTGAACCATTTGTATGACTTCATCACAATGATGTGTCATTGCAACAGGTAACATGACAATTAGCCCCTTTTGATAACCAAGTAACCATTTTAACGGTAAATCTTCTTGCTCTCTTAATGAAATCGCAGAAGAAATTTTGATTAGATGTTGGTAACCTTGTTGATTCGCTGCATATAAAACAAGTGGTATCGTGAGATTTTCTTGGCACACAAGATCTACTGTCAGTCCTAAGACTGGTTGTATGTGTGCTTTTTTCATAACTTGATTGAAATGAAGTAAACCATACAACTTACGGTCTGTAATGGCAACTGTTGCATGCTCATACGATTGTAAAGCAGCTGATAATTCTTCGATTTTCACAATACTATCCAGCATACTTGCAGACGTTACGATTTGCGGAAAATGAGCATCCATTCATTTCTTCTCCTTTCTATTGCGCACAAACCTCATCTAATTGTGCGATTAAATCATCTGCTTCTGACCAATCATAAATTGTAGCCCCCGAAGCAAATGGGTGACCGCCGCCTCTAAATTGTTTAGCAATCGTATTAATAACTAAACCTTTCGAGCGTAAACGAACACGAATTTGATCTGGCTCTTCAACAAAAATAGCCCATGCACGAATTCCTTTTACATTTCCTAAAGAACTGACAAGCGCACTTGTTTCGAGCGCTGTGACTCCATATTCTTCTAGTAATTCTTTTGGCAACTTAATATAAGCTGCACCATTTTCGTTCATATGGAAATTTTGATAAATGTAGCCTTGTAATTGTAGCAATTCTTTACTCAATTCATACATACCATCAAATAGCGTAGAGCGATCAAAGTCATGCTTCACTAATTTACTTGCTGTTTTAAATGTTTTTTCTGTTGCACTTGGGAATTTAAAACGTCCTGTATCGCCTACAATTCCAGCAAATAAATAACGTGCTGCCTGTGCAGGAAGCCCCCAAGCACGATGTTCTTCCCCATATTCATATAGCTCATAAATCAATTCTGAGCAAGAACTCGCAGATGTGTCTACCCATGTAATGTCACCATAAGCATCGTCATTTGGATGATGGTCTATTTTAATTAATGTCTCACCCATTGTATAACGTTGATCATCAATACGTTCTTGATTCGCTGTATCTGTGACAATCACTAGAGCACCATTATATGCTTCATCTTCCACATGTACGGGTTCACCTAAATATGTAAGTGCCGGATCATGTGTACCAGGTGTGTACACTGTTTTTTCGGGATAATTTGATTGAATGAGTGCAGCTAGTCCCATTTGCGAACCATAGGCATCTTCATCTGGACGTACATGACGATGAATGATAATCGTTTGATACTTTTCAATACATTCAATAATTTGTTGTTTCATCTAAATCGCTCCCTTAAAATAAATTAACGAAAATACTACTTTCTATTTTAACAGTTTTTACATGAGGTGTATTTATTTCTGAGTTATTTTATCTGAAATCGTAAATAAAAAAAGTATTGGGCAACAAAATCGCCCAATACTCTTTATCGTTCTAATACTTGGAATGTCACAAGTGCCTTACATACTAATATTTCATCGCTATAAACTTCAAAATCAATTTTCGCAAATTTACGACTCATGTCTAAAATTTTCGGTAACACTTGAATGGTTTTTTCCATTTGCACAGGCTTCATGAAATAGATGGTCATATTTTCAACCACACTGTCGCCTCGCTTTGTTTTTTTCAAAGCGGCTGCCCCTGCTTCTACTAGTAATGTTGTGAAAGCTCCATATGAAATCGCACCAAACTGATTCGTCATTTGCGGTGTTACCGTAAATTCAACCGTTGAATCGTCTTCGTCTTTTTCAAGCTTCATCTCATTTTTCACAAGGTCATCAATCGTTTCGCCATGCTGTGGTTGACGCTGAGCCATTTGCATCGCCTTTAATACATCCTGACGACTTACAACGCCTTGTAACACGCCATGTTCGTCCGTAACAGGTAATAAATCGATTCCTTCCCAAATCATACGGTGTCCAGCTGTTGCTACACTCGTCTTCATTGTAACTGTAATTGGATTACGTGTCATCAAACGATCAATCGAGTCTGATTCTTGCTTACCAATTACGTCTTTTGATGTCACAATACCAACTGTTTTCTTCTGTTTATCAACAACTGGATAGCCACCATGCGTTGTACGAGAATTTAATTCATTAAAGTCACGTACTGTGTCAGTTGATTTTAAATATGAAGTGTCTTCAATTGGTACAACAATATCTTCAATTAATAGAATCTCTTTTTTGATTAACTGATCATAAATAGCACGGTTAATCATCGTTGCAACTGTAAAGGTATCGTAACTTGAAGAAATAATAGGTAAATCAAGTTCATCCGCTAAGCGACGCGCTTCTTCATCCGCATCAAAACCACCTGTAATTAATACAGCAGCTCCTGCTTTTAAAGCATTCAAATGCGTATTCGAACGGTTACCAACAATTAATAAACTGCCTGCATCCGTATAACGCATCATGTCATCTAACTTCATTGCACCAATAACAAATTTCGTTAATGTTTTATGCAATCCACTTTTACCACCTAATACTTGTCCATCTACAATGTTAACAATTTCAGCAAAAGTTAAACGTTCAATATTCTCTTTTTTCTTCTTCTCAATACGAATCGTCCCTACACGCTCAATCGTACTAACTAAGCGACGTGTCTCTGCTTCTTTAATCGCGCGATAAGCTGTTCCTTCACTTACTGCCATATCTTTTGCAATTTGACGTACAGAGATTTTATCACCTACAGGTAAAGTCTCGATGTATTGAATTATCTTTTCATGTTTAGTAGCCAAAGAATCACCTATTTTCCAACTTCATTCTACCCCTAGTGTACCATATTTCCTGTTTTGTCGTGCTGCTTTTTAAAACAAAAGTACAGTAAATTTGCTACAAATTTAGCGTTTTCAGTGGATTTCTCATAAAACTAGCGTTCGATTACATCCCCTGCGGACATAATTAATACTTCTGTTCCCTCAACTAATTTTGCAAAATGGGTTGGATCTTGCTCAATTACGGGGAATGTATTGTAGTGAATCGGTACAGCTAATTTTGGTTTTAAAAACGCTACTGCCGTCGCAGCATCTTCTGGTCCCATCGTAAAGTTGTCACCAATCGGTACAAACGCAACATCAATCGGATGTCGTTCACCAATTAATTTCATATCACTAAACAGCGCTGTATCACCTGCGTGATAGATTGTTTTATCCTCTGCTGTAAATAAAATACCACCTGGCATGCCCGTATAAATAATTTGTTTGTCTTCTGTTACATAAGAAGACCCGTGAAATGCTTGTGTATATTTGACTGTTCCAAAATCAAATGTATAAGCGCCACCAATATGCATATTATGAACGCGTACACCTTGCCAAGATAGATAATCTGCTAATTCGTTTGGAGCGACCACAAGGGCATCATGTTTTTTCGCCAACTCAACTGTATCACCAACATGATCATTGTGACCATGTGTTAGTAAGATTACATCTGGTGATTCTGACTCTACTTTTAAATCGGTTTGGCTATTTCCATTAATGAATGGGTCGATTAAAATGACCTTGTCATTCGTTTTGATTTTTACAACTGAATGTCCATGAAATGATATTTGCATTGAAAAATCCTCCTTAAAATATGGATTACATTACACACAAATGCTGTTTTTTTGATACACTGGTAAAGCGTTACACTTGTTTTAGATTGACGTGACTTCATGTGAAATGTACGTATTTCATTTGTAACATATTCTGTTACAAAATGGAAACCTAAGATAACTAGTACACACATTTTTTCTTACGTTTGTTCTATACCCAAGTCAGACGAAATTCAATTATAGAGATTTGAGAGGAGACGACATTATGTCATCTAAAATCGAAAAAATTCAACATCATTTACAAGCAGCAAACATTGATGCTGCATTCATCACAACTCCTGAAAATGTTTTTTATCTATCAGGATTTTTAAGTGATCCACATGAGCGCTTACTAGGCATTCTTATTTTTAAAGATGCTGCACCATTTATGATTTGTCCAAAAATGGAGGTTCCTGATGCGAAGGCAGCTGGCTGGACATACGATGTAGTAGGTCACGACGATCAGGAAGATGCTTTTGAAGTACTTGCAAATAAAGCAGCTCAATCTGTTAGTGCCATTCAAACATTAGCAATTGAAAAATCACATTTAACAGTAGAACGTTTAGATACTTTACAACGCTTCTATCCGAACAGTTCAGTTGTTGGAATTGATCAAGTATTAACAGATTTACGTATTGTTAAATCTGCTGATGAAGTGGAAAAAATTCGTGAAGCAGCAAAACTTGCTGACTATGCGATTCAAGTAGGTTGCGATGAATTAGCTGAAGGTAAAACAGAACTTGAAGTACTATCGGCAATCGAAGCTGCAATCCTTCAAAAAGGTTACTATATGTCATTCGATACAATGGTATTAACAGGATTAAATGCTGCTTCTCCACATGGCACGCCAGGTAACACAAAAATTAAAAAAGGTGACCTAGTACTGTTTGATTTAGGTGTTGTTTATGAAGGTTACTGTTCTGATATCACACGTACAGTTGCATTCGGTGAACCAAATGTAGAGCAAAAAGCAGTATATGATGCTGTACTAAGCGCGAATAAAGCCGCAATTGATTTAGTTAAACCAGGTGTTCGTACAATGGACTTAGACCGTGCAGCGCGTCAAAAAATTGAAGATGCTGGTTTTGGTGAATATTTCACACACCGTCTAGGACATGGTCTTGGAATTGGTTTACACGAAATTCCTTCTATCCACGGTTCAAATGAATTGCCTTTAGTGGAAGGTATGGTTTTCACGATTGAACCAGGTGTTTATAAAGGTGACACAGCTGGCGTACGTATCGAAGATGATGTTGTTGTGACAAAAGATGGTGTTGAAATTCTAACGTCATTCCCTAAAGAGTTACACATTGTTGAACCAAAATAAGTGTTAAAAAACAAAAGAGAAATTCCGCTGCCAATCGGCTTTGGAATTTCTCTTTTTTTATACAATGGATTGACTTATATCAATCTCTATTTATACGTTATCTACTCACAAACAAACTGACCCCTGATTCCCTTTGTATGAATCATTTTTGATTATGCTTTTGCTTGTAATAACGCGTCAGCTGGAACGTATTCGTAACCAAGCGCTTCTGCAACTGCATCGAACGTTACATGACCATCTAATACGTTTAAACCTTTACGTAATGCTTCATTATCTAAGCATGCTTTTACATAACCTTTATTCGCAATTTGTACTGCGTAAGGTACTGTGTTATTTGTTAAAGCCATTGTTGCTGTACGTGGTACTGCACCTGGCATATTTGCTACTGCATAGTGAACCACACCATGCTTCACATAAGTTGGCTCATCATGTGTTGTAATACGATCTGATGTTTCGAAAATACCACCTTGGTCGATTGCGATATCAACAACAACTGAACCTGGTGACATCGATTTAATCATCTCTTCTGTTACTAATTTCGGCGCTTTAGCACCTGGAATTAATACAGCACCGATTACTAAATCAGATTGTTTTACAGACTCTGCAATGTTATATGGGTTTGAAATAAGTGTATGAACATCTGTACCGAATTGATCATCTAATTCACGTAAACGTTCTGGGCTTAAGTCGATAATTGTTACATCAGCACCCATACCTACAGCGATTTTCGCAGCATTTGCGCCAGCCATACCACCGCCGATTACTGTTACTTTACCGCGTGACACCCCTGGTACGCCGCCTAGTAAAATACCTTTACCGCCTTCTTGTTTTTCTAAATACTGTGCACCGATTTGTGTTGCCATACGACCTGCAACTTCACTCATTGGTGTTAATAATGGTAGTGAACGGTTTGGTAATTGTACTGTTTCATAAGCAATCGCTGTCACTTTTTTATCGATTAATGCTTTTGTTAAAGCTGGTTCTGGTGCTAAGTGTAAATAAGTGAATAAGATTAAGCCTTCTGTAAAGAAGCTGTATTCTGATTCGATTGGTTCTTTAACTTTCATGACCATATCAACATTCCAAGCACCTGCTTGGTCTACCATTACTGCCCCTGCTTCAATATATTCTTCATCTGTAAATCCTGAACCAATACCAGCGCCCTTTTCTACGACAACATCGTGACCTGATACCTTAAAGTTCACAACGCCTGCTGGTGTAATTGCTACACGATTTTCATTGTTTTTGATTTCCTTTGGAATACCAATTTTCATGACCCATCCTCCTAAAGATAAAAGTATATATGAAGTTAAACTTATCTCTTCAAACAAATCTATCTTAACAGATTTTTACGACTTTTTGCAAAATAATTTTCAAGTTTTTTTCTTTTTTCCAAATAATTGCGTTTACAAAAGGATTATAAACTCTTTTTTTATGTAAAAATAACAAAATACGCTATTTAATTATATTAAATTTTTTGATTTTTCTAATTAATTTTTTGATGAAAAATTCACAATTTGTTCCAATTCCATTTAAAAAAGAGGGATTTGTGAATTGATATAGAATGTTATAATATGCTTATAAAAGCAAAGAGGAGGAATTTTATTATGGCAACTTATAACAACATTATTGTAGCAGTAGATGGTTCTGCAGAAGCAGAATACGCATTCAACAAAGCAGTAGAGGTAGCACAACGTAACGATGCGGTTTTACACTTAGTAAACATCATCGATACACGTTCTTTCGCAGCAATCGAAGCGTATGATCGCTCAATCGCTGAACGCGCTCAAAGCTTTGCTGAAGAAAAGTTAAACGAATATAAAACAATTGCTGAACAACATGGCGTAAAAGAAGTGAAAACATTAATCGAATACGGTTCACCAAAAACAATGATTACAAAAGACGTTGCTGAAAAAACAGTAGCTGATTTAATCGTATGTGGTGCGACTGGTCTAAATGCTGTAGAGCGCTTCCTAATCGGTAGTGTATCTGAAAGCATCGTACGCTCTGCAAAATGTGACGTATTAGTTGTACGTACACCAGCAGCTGAATAATCACCAATAAAAAAAGAGAAATCGCGATTCAATGCGATTTCTCTTTTTCTATTACTTTTCTTGTTCTTGCTCTTTAGTGAGCTTTTCACACAGGTAACCAACAATATGACCTCTTGGTGTTTTTTCTTCTAAGTCACCATTCTCAACTAATTCATCGAGTGATTGCCAAATGGTTGCCCATAATTCTGTGTTTTCATATTGTTTATATTGTGGATTCAATTTATTTCTTCTCTTCTTTCTTCCAATTTTGTACGCGTGCGAAGAAAGTTTCGAGTGCTTGAATATTGTCTAGTCTTGGAACTTTCGCGAGTAGCACATCTTTAACTGCTTGTTCGCCTTCTTTTTTCTTCTGTAAAATGAATAAGCTTTTTCCCATTTCTTTTTGTTTAAAAAGATTTTCAGGTAACTGGACAACCGCTTGAATCCACGCATGTTTTTGCACATAACTATAAAGTAAAGGTGCTTGTTCTGATTCAAATAAGTTATTCGGTACTAAGAAGAATAAGTAGCCACCATCTTTCGTATGGTTCATTGATTGCTCAATTAATAAATGGTGTGCATACGTCATACCATCTTCCTTATGAATTTCAAAGTTCTCTGCATATTCTGTATCTGGATAATATCCAACAGGTAGATCGCAAATTACTCCATCAACAGGATCGATTAAAAGGTGTTGTAACGCATCTTGACGATATAAAGCAACCGGTTGCTCTTGTAAATCAGCTGAAACTGCAGCGAGTTGAATTAATAGTTCATCAATCTCTACACCAATTCCTTCAATTTTACCGTCTAAATGATTCATCACAGTCATCATTAGGTTCCCTGTTCCAATGGTTGGATCAAGTAATGTAACTTTCTCTTGCTCTTTTAATTGCTTTTCAAAGAACTGCTCGACAAAATAACCTACTAAAAAACCAAGAGAATCGGGTGTCATTTGATGATTTGGCTGTACATTTTTACGCATGCCTTTTAATAAAGCGAGTTGAATTGCCTTTCTCACTTGCTCTTTTGATACTTCTTTTAGAATAGATGATTCAGGTTCTTCCACTAATTGCGTTAAAGTAGATAGAAGACCGTCTAAATACGTAACATCAAATTCTTTGCTTACTTTTTTAGATTGCTCATCTAAATAAGTGAAAATATTTTCTATTTTTTCCATTTGATACTCCTAAACACGAAAGGGACTATCCTTTACAGGACAGGCCCTAACGTTCATGTTTTTAATTAAAGTGCTTTTAAAGCTTCTAAAGCACGATCGTAATCTGGGTGGTTTGTGCCTTCTGGAACATATTCTGTGTAAGTGACTTCACCAGCTTCATTAATTACGAAGATTGAACGAGCTAATAAGCGAAGTTCTTTCATTAATACGCCATAAGCTTCACCAAATGATGCATCGCGGTGATCTGATAATGTAATAACATTTTCAATACCGTTTGCGCCACACCAACGTTTTTGTGCGAATGGTAAGTCCATTGAAATCGTCAGTACCACAACATCATCACCAAATGATGCCGCTTCTTCATTGAAACGACGTGTTTGTGCATCACAAACGCCTGTGTCTAAAGAAGGTACAACTGAAATTAACACTTTTTTACCAGCGAAATCTTTCCATGTTTTTTCACCTAAACCGTTATCTACAACTTTAAAATCAGGTGCTTTTGAACCTACAGTTACTTCTTCGCCTACTAGTGTTACTGGATTATTAATAAATGTTACATTTGCCATTCTCAAAACGCCTCCTCAAAATTTCTACTTCCAATTCTACTAAAATTACACTTTACTACGCAACTATGAAGCCTTAATTCTTTATACTTCGACTGTTTGCGATACTACTTGTTCTTTTTTACTATATGCTCTTTCATGGATAACATGTGTATCTGCAATGAAATCATGGACAGCTTTATGCTTTGGTGTGAATGGAATGATTAAATATAAAATTTTCACTGTCATCGAAATAAAGCGCCCTACACCTTCACGAAATAGCACAGTAGACCATGAAAGAGGTTCACCATCATCTCGTACGACTTTTAAACCAAAAATCATCTTACCTAATGTCTGACTTAAAAATTTTGTCATCAAGATGAAGTAAATGTAAAACATCACGCCTGATAAAACAGCTGAAATCGAGATATATAAAATCAATTCATTTTCCCAAATCGACTTGGGAATAATGTTTTGTAACAGCAGACCGACTAGGACAGTGTTTACTAATAATACATCAATTAAAAAAGCGAAAAAGCGAACCCAAAATCCCGCTGATTTATGTTCAAAAATAGCGGATTCTTGCATTTCGATTTGCGTTGCAAATTGTGTCATGCGAAAACCTCCTATTCTTCACCATACATATACATGAGACGTGGGCCATTTTGTGCATTTGATAAAATGTGTTGAACCATTTGTGCATCAACTGAGCCACCACCTAATAACGACTGCACTTTTGTTGCAAATAAGCTTGTGATGGAATCGGTTGTACTGTATTCATATACTTTTGAACCTGTTAAACCTTTTTCTTTCTTCATTGCAGCAATCGCATCTTCTGTATAACCGAATTCATCTGCTAATCCTACTTTTACAGCTTGTGAACCATTATATACGCGACCATCTGCCACTTTTTTAACTTTTTCCATCGGCATGTTACGACCATCTGCTACAACTTTTAAGAAACGTTGGTATGAGTCATCAACCATTGATTGTAAGATTTTACGGTCGCCTTCTGTCATCTCACGAGAGCCACTCATAATATCTTTATACGGACCTGTTTTAATCGTTTCGAATTTCACGCCGTATTTATCAGCTAATTTACTGTAGTTAATTGATTGCATGATAACGCCGATTGAACCTGTTAACGTCTCTTCATCGATAAAGATTTTATCTGTTGGCGCTGAGATATAGTAACCACCTGAAGCGGCCATTGATCCCATTGATGTATAGATTGGAATATTACGCGTCTTTTGAATATCTTTGATTTTTTCATAGATTTGTTTTGACTCGACAACGCCACCACCTGGTGAATTCACATATAATACAACACCTTTTACAGTTGTATCTTTTTTCACATCATCTAACTGTTTTAAAAACTGTTTATGATTATATCCCTTTGACCCTGTAAACGCCGAAGCTTCACCTGTATCTTGAATTGCTCCATCTACTTTTAAAACTGCAATTTGTGATGTTTCTTTTCCTTCTTGTACTGTTGTACGTTCAAGTGAAGATTCTTCACCCATTACTTGCACCATAGCATCAGAAAATTTTACTTTACTAAAATTAATCAAGCCACTAATTACCGTAGAACCAACCAGTAAAAAGGCTGCTATTCCAAGTGCAATCCATCTTTTTGCATTCATAAACTCATCTCCTCTGACTGTTTATACGCATTATTTTTCCAAATGTTTCATTTTCAGGCTAAATTTTTTGATTTTTTCGCCTCTACAATTGTAGCATATGAGAAAACAATAATGGCAAGCCAGATACAGCCAAATGCAATGAAATCATGAAGTCCAAATTTTTCATGGTAAATAAATGTACCAATTAACAATGTCATAGTTGGCGCAATATATTGGAAGAATCCAACTAAGTAAAGTGGAATATTTTGTGCACCTACTGCAAATAAGATTAATGGAATTGCTGTGATGACACCTGTACCAATTAATAGTAATGTTGTTACCCAGTCTAAGTGGAACATTGCCGATTCACCTTTAGCAATTAAATAAATATAATAGCCTACTGCAAGTGGCAGAATAAATAGTGTTTCAATTACTAAACCGCGTGTGGCATCTAGTTTGATTTGTTTCTTTAATAACCCATAAATACCAAATGAAAAAGCAAGTCCAAGTGCTACAAATGGGAACTTTCCATTTGAAATAATGAGAACTGCTACACCGGCAAATGCAATGATGCACGCTAAAACTTGCGCCTTTGATAAACGCTCTTTCAAGAAAATAACACCTAGTAATACAGAAACTAATGGATTAATATAATAACCCATACTTGTCTCTACAATATGATTATGATTCACTGCCCAAATAAATATGTACCAGTTTGCTGATATTAAATAGGAAGCTGCAACTAATGACCAAAATGATTTTTGATGTTGCCACAGTGTTTGAACATCTTGTAATAAATCTTTTCCTTGTCGAATGGCTACGACAAAGATGAGCGTTAAAATAAATGACCAGATAATACGACTCGTAATAATTTCGTTACTATTCACCATGTCTAGTTGTTTCCAATAAATCGGTACAAGTCCCCAAATAATATACGCAAACGTTGCGGACAAAATACCTTTTTTTGTTGAATCCATTCTCGTTTCATCTCTTTTCTTCTTTCTAGTGTTTCTATAGTATAGTAATATTTGTTTGCATATGTAAATAATTTTTTCTTCGTTTAACGAAAGTTTTAAATATGAATAAGCCTGCATGCATCTACTATTGCATACAGGCTTATTTGTTCTATTTCATTACACTGTTTTTTTCATTTCGCGTTCGCGCAATTCTACACGGCGAATTTTACCTGAAGCTGTTTTTGGTAATTCATCAACGAATTCAATTGCGCGTGGATATTTATAAGGAGCTGTTGCTTCTTTTGCAAAGCTTTGTAGCTCTTTAATAAATCCTTCTTCGTTAGCGCGTTCTTTGTTTTGTAAGATGATATATGCTTTAACAATCGTTCCACGAATTTCATCTGGACTTCCAACTACTGCACATTCTTGTACATCAGGGTGTTTCACAAGTGCATCCTCTACTTCGAATGGCCCAATTGTATAGCCAGAACTGATAATAATATCATCGCTACGCCCTTCAAACCAGAAGTAACCATCTTCGTCTACTTTAGCTTGGTCACCTGTAATGTAGTAATCGCCTCTAAATTGACCTTGTGTACGCTCAGGGTCGCGATAATATTCTTTGAATAATGCAGGTGTTGTTTTATGGATGGCGATATCTCCTACTGTATTTGGCGCACATGGTTCACCGTTCTCATCGACCACTACTACCATGTTTCCTGGTGTTGGTTTACCCATCGAACCAGCTTTTGCTTCCATGCCCTTCATTGTACCGATTAGTAATGTGTTTTCAGTTTGACCATAACCATCGCGTACTTGTAAGTCAAATGTCTGTTGGAATTTATTAATAACCTCAACATTTAATGGTTCACCAGCAGATACTGCACTGTGTAAGCTACTTAAATCAAAGTCGGCTAAATTTTCAACTTTCGCCATAACACGATACTCAGTCGGTGTACAGCACAATACATTAATTTTATGTTCTTGAATAAGTGACAGATATGTTTGTGCATCAAAACGACTGTTATAAACAAAGCCTGTTGCTCCGCTACCTAATACAGATAAGAATGGACTCCAAATCCATTTTTGCCATCCTGGACTTGCCGTTGCCCAAACTAAATCACCTTTTTGAATTCCTAACCAGTGAGAAGCAGCTGTGCGTAAATGCGCATAAGCCCATGCATGTGTGTGAACAGCTGCTTTTGGATTACCCGTCGTGCCGCTTGTATAAGATAGGAATGCTGTATCCGTACTTAACGTATCGCACATTTCAAATGATGTAGAAGCTTCCTTTACTTCTTCTAATAAAGGAACCCACGGTGTATGTGCATGACCAATTACAAATTGTTTTACACCTTCTAAATTGCGTACTTGATCGAATTGATCAATATATGGTTCGTATGACACAATCGCTTTTGCTGAACTGTGTTCAATACGGTATTCAATATCTTTTGTACGTAGCATTTCAGAACTTGGAATCACAATAATTCCGGATTTAATCGCAGCAATATACGTAACATATGCTTCAATTAAACGTGGAACCATGACAATCATAACGTCTCCTTTTTTTAGTCCATGTGCTTGAAACACATTGGCCATTTGATTCGCTTGTTGAATGAGAGCATCGTATGTGATTTCTTTGTGTTGTCCTTCTACGTCTTCATATTTGACTGCTATGGCACCTTCACCTGTTGCGAACTGTTCAAACTCTGATACCAAGTTATAATGTTCTGGTGCTAATAAATCCTCTCTGTTCATAACGAACTCCCCCTAAATTTAAGATTTCTGCTTAATTATTATAACTAAGCACTCCCGATTGCACAACCTATTACTATAACTTATTATTATTACTAGGTCTTAATATCAAAAGAAAAATATTTTCAATTACCTAATAATTCCCAAAATTATAACATATTAAAAAAGTAAAATACCATTATAAACTATAGAGAAAAGTGTGTTTTTCAACAAAATTATTCAAAAGACGAGCATTAAACACTCAAAGTAGTTATTTCATGTAACTTTAGATTCTTGAATTCTGATGTATTCATCAATAAATAAACAATTAAAAACAATTTATTTACTTAACTAAAAGATTTTTCAGTACAAAAAAATCCGCATAAAAAATTATACGGATTTTTCGCTTTTTATTTAAAGTAAATCGTCAAACGCATCTACTTCTTTTTTACGTGGGAAGTCATGAATTTCGCGATTTTGTATCGCGCGTTCAATCATTTCATCGAAATCTGTAAAGCTTTCATAATAATTCATTTTGTCGATCTTAGGTTTAGTTTTTGGACTTGCTGGTGTAAATACCGTACAGCAATCCTCATATGGACGAATCGATGTTTCATACGTACCAATTTTTTGTGCGATATCAATAATTTCAAGCTTATCATATGTGATTAGCGGACGTAAAATAGGCGTTGTTGTTACATCATTAATAGCTGCTAAACTCTCTAATGTTTGACTCGCTACCTGTCCTAAATTCTCCCCTGTCACTAAGACTTTTGCGTCAATTTCTTTACGAACTAAATCAGAAATTTTCATCATCATACGGCGCGTTGAAGTCATCGTTACATTCTCCGGTACATTTTGTTGAATCGTTTGCTGAATTTCTGTAAATGGAATAATGTGTAGACGAACTTTACCACCAAATTGACTGATTTGTTGACAAAGATCTTTAACTTTTTCAAGTGATTGGTCACTTGTGAATGGCGGACTAAAGAAGTGAATCGCTTCAATTCGCACACCACGCTTCATAATGAAGTACGCTGCTACGGGGCTATCAATCCCACCTGATAATAATAGAAGTGCTTTACCATTTGAACCAACTGGTAAACCTGTAGCACCTGGAATTTTCTCCACCATCATATATGTGCCATTTTCACGTACTTCCACAACTAATTCAATTTCTGGATTTTTCATTTGAACCGTCATGCCTGGCAGTGTCGTTAACACATGTCCTGCTAAATCACGATTTAATTCATATGTGTCTAATTCAAATTTTTTATAAGCACGACGTACATTCACTTTGAATGTTTTACCTTTGTAATCGATTCCTTCAACAATCTTTACAGCGAGTGCTTTCATTTCTTCTAAATCGGTTTTACATTCTGCTACTGGGCTAAATGATTGTATGCCGAAAACACGTGGTAAACGTTCTAATAAAATTGCCATCTCATGTTCATGACTACTTCTTAAATACATACGATCATGCTCTGAACGAATACGTAAATCTGTTACATCTTGAAAAACAAAACGTAGATTTTCACGTAGACGACTAATGAATTGTTTACGGTTCTTTCCTTTTGTTGAAATTTCACCGTAACGAATTAAAATTTCATGCCATTTCATACTTTTTGACCTCTCCCTTAACTTGCTGAATCACGCGTTCTATAATGTCTTTTACTTGCTGAATTTCCTCATCTGTATTAAACATCCCAAAGCTAATACGCACAACACCACGTGCATATTCATGTGGTACATTCATCGCAGATACAACATGACTAACCTTTGTATCTTTTGAATGACAAGCACTTGAAGTAGAAATAATGACATTATGTGCTTGCATCGCATTGATCATCACTTCACCTTTGATACCTGAAACTGCATAACTAACAATATGAGGTGCACCATGATTCGTTGATAGTACACGAATTGCTTCAAATTGCTGTAAAAATTCATGTAGCTCATTGCGCCACATGCTATATTTCTTCGCATTCACTTGTTGCTGTTCAGCAGCTAAACGAATCGCTTTTGATAATGCCACATACTGAGGAACCGCTACTGTACCGCTGCGCAATCCCATCTCTTGACCACCACCATGAATAAGTGGTTCAAGTGTCATTTGTTTACGAAAAACTGCTACACCTGTTCCTTTTAGTGCGTGTAATTTATGACCGGAAATTGTAATCGCATCTGGCCCTGCTTCACTTGCAAAACGGATTGGTAACTTACCAAAACTTTGCACCGCATCTACATGGAAAAAAGCACGACTTTCTCGATGAACAATTTGTGCAATTTGTTCAATCGGTTGAATCGCACCCACTTCATTATTCACATGCATGACACTCACAAGTACCGTATCTTTTTGTAATTTTCGCTGTAAATCTTCTAAGTCGACAATACCTGTTGTTGTGACGTCCACATAATCAACTGTAAATCCTTCTTGTTCTAAAGCACGTACACTTTCTAATACCGACGCATGCTCAATCGTTGAAACTAGAATATGCTTCCCTCGATGTGTATTTGCTCGTGCAATGCCTTTTATAATAAAATTATTCGATTCTGAACCACCTGAAGTAAATACAACTTGTTCAGCTGTTGTGCCAAAAACATCGGCTACTTGTTGGCGAGAACGACTTAATAATTTATTTGTTTCGACACCCATTTCATGCAATGAAGCTGGATTTGCGTAAAAACGTTCATTCGCTTGAATAAACGCGCGCATAACTTGTTCATCTGGCTTCGTCGTTGCACTGTTGTCTAAATAAATCATATTGACCCTTCCTTCTATCGTACATATTCAATTATTATATCAAAAAGAATAACAGATGTCTTACACCTTTTCTTGCAATATAAAAGAGGCTAGAGCAGACATTTGCTCCAACCTCTAATTAAATGTGTATTAAACGCGTGTCACCGTTTGTTTCGCTAAACCTTCGATTCGTTTTAAAGCACCCGGTTCAGCTGCTTCTACTGCCGTCGCAACCACTTCTAAAGCTTTCGTATAACGTAAATTAGTAAAAGCTAGTTCTGCTTCTGTTAATTTTTCATCCATACCAGGTTTTGAAGTACGGTAACGATTACCATATTGAATCAATAATTCAATCAACTGAACATTACTTAACATTTCTTCAATTACACCTTCTGCTTCAGTAATTAATTCATTTGATTTTTTTAAGTTTGCGGCAATCACACCTACATTAATCGGTACTTCTAATAATTCTTGCTTCACAACATCTAATTGCTGATCAGCTTCTTTAAAGCGAGCAATAATCTCATCTGGAATACCTGGCATATTCGCTTTTTGAATTCTACGTTCTAGTAAACGAAGTCGTTGTTCAAATGATTCTAGCTGTTCGCGTCCTTCATTTTCATGAACACGTAAGTCTACTAATTTTTTAGAAAATTCTTCAATCTCTTTTTTCTTAATTTCAACAAGCTTATCTAAATCTTCTAATTCTTCTTTTAGAATAGAGTAAGCAGATTGTTCTTCTTTTACTTCTACACATAATAAATCGTATCGTTGCTTATACGTATTTAAAGCTGAACGGCATTGACGAGGCATTGCAAGTTCCTGTGTTGTTAAATGATAACTTTTTTGAACAACTTCTGCTTCATACTGCATTTCATCTACAGCTAAAAGTAAATCTTCTAAACGTGTACCTAACTTTGTAAAATTAGAATCCACAAATTGTTTTGCATGGACTTCATTTTCAAGTGCTTCATAATAGGCATCAATATCTTTTTTCATTTGTTCTACTTGTTCAATTGCAACTTCAGTTTCTAACTGCACCAACTGCTCTTTTAATATAGGTAATTGCGCTTCAATTGCATCCAATTTTTCTGGCAACTCTAAGTGTAAGAGGAAGAATGATTGCTGTTCCATCGAACGATAACCATTACGTAAGTCGGATAAATCATTTGGTATCTTATGTTGCACATCTGTCAACAATGTTGGAATCTCCGTAATTAAGCGTAGAATTTCTTTACCTTCATGATCCAACTCTTTCACAATTTCTTTCGCTTCTAAATAGTTACCTTCTGCTGTTAGTCGCTCATAAGCTTCAAATTTTTCTGGGAATACAGCTAAACGACTTTCAAGTAGATTACCCGCTTCCCCAAATGAATATTGATGTGCGAGTAAAGTCTTGCGTGATGTACGATAATCTAATTTTAAATTTTCGATTTCCACACGACTTTTCTTTTCGCTTTCAATTAAATCATTTAGTTCTGTTAGAATGTTTTCGAGCTCACCATCACAAGCATCAATGCGCTGTTCCACTTCTTCTTCAATTTGTGTAGCTTTTTTAAATTGGAACTTATCTACAGTTTCTTCTGCTTGGATTAGTTGTTGTTCAATTTGAACTAAGTCATCATCCATCATGTCAGTCCATTTATTGCGCCATCTCTCAAACATTTCTTCTGCCTGACCACTCATATTTAACTTTTTCACTTTCGATAATTCCTCTAAAACTGGTTTGTTTTGAAGGTCTAACCTTTTTTGATCCAATCTACTAATCTCAGTATGATGTTTTTTGCGGTACACAAAAAGTACGACCACAAAAATCAATAGTACGATGACAATTGGAATGATATAATTGTACATCATATGCCCCCTATCTCTTCTATCAGGTTTTCTGCCTACTTATATTATTTTAATATTACCATGTTTCATTTCTTTTTGTTCACCATTTGTATGCGATTTTGTGTTTTTTTCAATTTTTTGTACTTTTTTTAAGCCATTAGGAGGTTTTCTCATGAAAAGAAACGGACATATTCATACACCTTTCTGCCCACATGGCACGAAAGATTCTTTCGAGCAATATATTGAACAGGCAATTCAAGCAGGTTTTGAAGATATTACTTTTACAGAACATGCTCCTTTACCAACAAATTTTGTAGATCCAACACCTTTACAAGATAGTGGTATGCAACCAAAAGATGTAGATACGTATATTAAAACATTGCAAAACTTACAAGTTCAATATGCGAACAACATAAAAATCCGCATTGGTTTTGAAGTTGATTATATAATGGGATATGAAGAAGAAACAAAACAATGGTTACATACATATGGTCCTGTAATAGACGACGCTATTTTATCTGTTCATTTTTTAAAAATTAACGGAGAGTATGTTTGTATTGATTACTCAGATAGTGTTTTTATGGATACCGTTCAAAAAGTCGGCTCAGTTGAACGATTATATCATATGTATTATGATACAGTTCAGCAGTCGATTGAAGCCGATTTAGGGACTTTTAAACCAAAGAGAATTGGACATCCAACACTCATCCATAAATTTCAACATGCTCATCAAGAAACGATTGACGATCACGAACAGATTGAACATGTTTTACAATCCATCAAGCATCATAACTATGAGCTTGACGTAAATAGTGCGGGATATGCTAAGAAATTTTGTTTAGAATCTTACCCACCTATTCGTTATATCGAACACGCAAAACAATTACAAATTCCTCTCGTTTTTGGTTCAGATGCTCATCAAGCAAAAGACTTTGACCAGTTCTTTGAGGAATTACAACCGTATTTATAGAAAAGGAAGTGGCTTTATATGTTTACACCACAAAATATTGAAGGTTCATCAAAAGAAAAATATGTTATGTTATCAAAACAACTAGCAGCATTAACAGAAGGCGAAACAGATCACATCGCTATTTTAAGTAATGCATCAGCTTTATTAAACCAAGCGCTTGATACAATTAACTGGTGTGGTTTTTATTTATATAAAAATGATGAGTTATTATTAGGTCCATTCCAAGGCTTACCAGCTTGTGTACACATCACTCTTGGTCGTGGTGTTTGCGGTACAGCTGCAAGCGAATTAAAAACATATCGTGTAGAAGACGTGCATGCTTTCCCAGGACACATCGCTTGTGATGCTGCATCCAATTCTGAAATTGTCGTACCAATTGTAATCAACGGAGAACTATACGGCGTACTTGACATTGATAGCCCAATCAAAAATCGCTTCTCAGAAGAAGACCAAGAAGGTATTGAGCTATTTGTCGAAACACTTCAAAAATTCTTAGTATAAGCAAACACAAAAAGAGAAATCCCTTTAAAAATAATGGGACTTCTCTTTTTTCAATTCTTTTTATCTATTAAAGACTCTCTTTAATTTCCATCTTTTTCGTGTATATTTGAGCTTGATTTTTCCCATTACCTTTTGCAAAATATAACGCTGCATCAGCTTCTTTAAATAGACTTTGATATGTTACATGCTTTCGGTGATGATTCCAATAAGAAATTCCTGCAGAAACTGTTACTTTAGGAACTGTCTCAGTGGCAATACGTTGTGAAATACGCGCTACGATTTGTTGACTATTCAGCAACTGATTATTCGGTAGATAAACAGCTAGTTCTTCCCCGCCCCAACGCGCTCCAATTCCACACTCCCCTACTTCTTCTTGAATAATTTTTGCTACATGCTCTAAAACACGGTCTCCTTGATGATGACCGAATTTATCATTCACTTGTTTGAAGTCATCAATGTCAAATAATACAAAAACACCTTGTCTATCGATGTGCATCGCCTTCTCAACAAAGCTATCTAGATAATGGCGCGCAAAAAGTTTGGTTAAATTATCGCGGTTTACCATCTCCTGTAGCTGTTCACGTAAAATAACATTTGAAATTGCCAAAGAAGAGTGACGAATAATCGATTGAATCAATTTATAACTATCAAAGGAGAAGTAATAAGCTTCTTCATGTACTAATAACACAAAGCCATGCACTTTCTCTCGAATAATGATAGGTACAGCCATCAATGATGCGTATGGTATTTCTAAATCAATTAATTCTTGAAAATCCGCAACAAACAGTGGCTCATTCGTTCTTGAAAAGTGCTCACCAATATACTCCAAATAAACAGCTGATTCATTTGAATAAAAATAAGGTGTTGTTCCTGTCTCCATCTCTAATCGTTGGTTCATAAAAACAACTGCCAATTCAGAAGGTTTAAATGCTTTTGAAATTTGTTTCGACAAATATTCAAGCATTTCTTTTTGTGATAAGTTCATATTCAAATCATGAAATGACTCATTAATAAACTGTAAATCGCTGACAAGTCGATGCGATTGCCCATATAACTTTGCATTTTCTAACGCTTTACCTGATGTATCGCCTAAAAAACTTAGTTTTCGTTCATCATATTCTGTGAATTGGTATTTCTCATGCTTTTCAATGCGGATTACACCGTATGTTCCTTGACGACCCTTGATTGGAGCACATAAAGATGTTAGTCCATGTTCTTCAAAATTTTCATGCACCAAATGACCCGATACAAACGATTCCGTTGTCGCAGGTCTTTCATTAATATAGTCATATACCGATACATTTTTAGGTAGTTGATGTTCTTGATCATTTGATAAAATCAATTGATGTTCATATTGAGGAAACTTACTTTCTAATTCTTGTAAAAGCGCATCTATAATATGCTCAACATTCATTGTTGAGTGGAATAATTCTGTCATTTTCAACAATTCTTTATTCAAACGATTTTCTGCACGATTTTGATATTGTTGCTTAATTGTACGTGCAGACTCATAAAATGACTCCATTAATTCCGCAAAGTAATCACTTTGTTTGAATTCTTCCCATTTAGGTGAAGAAGTAAAAAACAACACTCCTTCTACATCGCCTTTTTGTCGAATGATTAAAGCATCATTCACTTCTGGATGATGTATTTGTACGCTTGATACAAGATGATGAATTGAATTATTTTGTATGTGTGTGAGAATACAATCTAAAGCAATATGATGAGATTGAAAATCTTGTTGATGATGTCTTAGCTTTCGTAGTTGTTTTTCTTCTATAAAATAGTACTCTACATTTTTTAATTGGAATTGTTGATACAATAATTCATTTAAATAACTATAATATGAGAAGGTATTAAATCCATCGCGATGAATTTCAATCCATAAGTCCAATATATGCCCTTTAATTGCATCCATAATATGTTGATCTCGCAAATGTAATCACCTATTTTCGTTTAATAGACACAAGATTCTTAACTGTATTATACACAAATAGGTTCTTTTATACTACTTCTATTTAACCAAGTTCAAAAAAACTATTTTTATTAATTAATTTGTCCGTTATTTTTTTCATTTTCTTGACATACCAATCTATACGCTATAGAATAGAGTTTGTGTAAAATAAACGCAGCGGTTGTATGGTATTGTCGTTTATTCTGTTCCTCTAGTTCTGCTAGACGGAGTAGGAGTAATTCTTAGGCTGCATGAACGAAACTACTTGAATATAGAATAACTGCTTTGCTAAATACAGCTGATTTTTGTTTTATGCCAAATAAAAATCATAGGAGGGACTTTAAATGTCTCGTTATACAGGTCCATCTTGGAAACTATCTCGTCGTTTAGGCATTTCTTTAAGCGGTACTGGTAAAGAAATCGAAAAGCGTCCATACGCTCCAGGTCAACACGGTCCAACTCAACGTAAAAAATTATCTGAGTATGGTCTACAATTACAAGAAAAACAAAAACTTCGTCATATGTACGGTATGACTGAACGTCAATTCCACAACTTATTCGTTAAAGCTGGTAAAATGAATGGTGTACATGGTGAAAACTTCATGATCCTTCTTGAAACTCGCTTAGACAACCTAGTTTACCGTCTTGGCTTAGCTCGCACTCGTCGCGGCGCTCGTCAATTGGTAAACCACGGTCACGTAACAGTTGATGGTAAACGCGTTGATATCCCATCATACAGCGTAAAACCAGGTCAAGTTATTTCTCTTCGTGAAAAATCTCTTAACCTTACTGCTGTAAACGAAGCAATCGAAGCTAACGCATTCGTTCCAGAATACTTAACTTTCGATGCTGACAACAAAGTTGGTACTTTCACTCGCCTACCAGAGCGCTCTGAATTATCAGCTGAAATCAACGAAGCTTACATCGTAGAGTTCTACTCTCGTTAATCTTTTTGATTCAAAAACCTTTGAAAACGTTGTTTTCAAAGGTTTTTTTGTTGTTTAAATACATAATTTATAACAAAAATACACTTATTTTCATTCATCGATAAACATATTTTCTCTTTCCATACCTCACCTTTCACTTAAAAAGATTAAATCCTACTAAAAAAGGGCAAATAAACAAAGAACAGTCTAAATTCTATTTCGGGAGGGTTTACTATGCGTAAGTCATTAGTTGCTTTACCATTGGTTGCACTTTTTTTATTAAGCGCTTGCGGTAATGCAACAGAAGAAAAAAATGGCGAAAAAGCAGAAAGTTCATCAACAACTGATACATCGAAAAATGGTACAAAATATGAAATAGGACATACGGTGAAAATTGATCATGTTGATTTCACCATTACATCTGCAAAATTATCGGATGGTGAAAAAAATATAAAGCCTAAAGGCAAGGCTCTTACACTAGATGTAACTGCAAAAAATGAATCAGACAAAAAAGTACTACTTGCTTCTACAGAATTTACACTTTATAAAAACGGTAAGAAACAAGAAAGTTACTTCGGTGAAACAAATCATCTAGATGGTAATTTAGATAGAAACAAAACAGTTAAAGGTGTATTACAATATGATGTTGAAGGTGCTGGAGAATATGAGCTTATTTATAAACCAGCCTATATAAATGACAAAAAAGAATATAAGTGGCATATTGAAGTAAAATAAATCTATTTAATTGAAAGGAAGATAATTTATGGGACGCTACTACTCAATTAACTTTGGATTAGGCAATGCTTTTGAAGGTTTGTTTGAAGATATTGGAGAAGCTAAGTCATACGCAGAAGAAAATGTGGAACTAAATCGCCAACATATTAAAATCCGTGATGATGAAGGGAAACTCCTTAGCACATCGCATTGGAATGGTGTTGCTCCTACTGCTGACGAAGATGTACTTGTTGATTTCGGTAAACATGGTTACTACAGTAATTGGATGGATGTATAAATAAAAAACAGGTTAAAAAAACTGGAACTGCGTCACAACGCGATTCCAGTTTTTCTTATGCTCATGTGGACTCATATTTTGTATACTTATGTTTCAATCTGCTTAAATTCTATAGTTGTGTAAGACCTAAAAAGATTCCTACACAAGCAAATATAATAGCAGAAATGACAACCACTGATAAAATCATCGTAAAGAACGCTTTCCATTTGGAGAATTGATGTACTTCCGATAACATAACAATCCCTACAATGAACGTATAGATAGAACAAATAACCGCTAAAATAACCACGATAATTGCTAACGTAACTGATCCAGCTGTCTGATCTAAATCCGTATTATAAAAATTAGCCGGATATGCAATTAAATAAATAATTACAAATGGGAAAAGTAAAAAGTGAGGGAATGTTAGGAACATCGAACCTTTATATAAAGCTACAAAACTACCTGTTCCCTTTAAAATTTTACCCGCTAACCAATAAAAGAATGCTGTAAAAATACTACCTACAATTAAAGCAAAAATGGCACCGACTGCTCCAGCGAATATAATGATGAAAGAGTTTGGTAAGTCACCTGAACTTGTCACCATATTCTTTTGATCCATTGTTCCAAATAAACTTGTTGCCCATGCACCTAAGAAAGCAAGAAAGAATATACCCCAAAAACTGCGTTCCATCAATACGCTTTTCACCGTATCAACTGGATGAAACCAGAGATGTGTAAAGGGATTTACTTTTTTACGCATGCTCATCCTCCTAATTAATAAGACATGAATTTTTTGATGTTATTAGGATTTACCCTGATTTCTTTTAGGACAAACAGCCTTCATTTATTGTTACTTTACAAAAAAAGAAGAACCACAACATTGTGTGATTCTTCCAAATTGAGTATTGATTATTCTACTTCTCCGCCCCACATCATCATACCGCCATTCATATTCGTTACATCGTAACCTTGTTGCTCTAAAAATTGTGTCGCTTGACCTGAGCGTCCACCTGAGCGACATACCATAATATATGGTGTATTTTTATCTAATTCATGCATTCTAAATTCTAATAAACCTAATGGAATATGAATAATGCCAGGAATTTTCCCTGCTTCTACTTCTTCTACTTCGCGTACATCGATTAAATGTAATTCCTCGCCTGCTGCTAACTTTTCTTGTACTTCTGTTGTTGTAATAGTTTTCATTCTATATGCTCCTCTTTTATACTTACGGGGGTATTAAAAATAGTAAAAAGAAGTACGAAACGACTTCTTTTTAGCGACTTTTCACAAGAAGATTCACAGCTTCTTGAATAAGCTCTTCGTGTGTTTTATCGTCTGTATTCCCTTCGCCTTGGATACAGTGTACTAAATTCGTACTAACGACTAAGCCAATTGTACGATCGATTGCTGAACGAGCAGCAGATAATTGTGTAATGACTTGTTTACAGTCTTTACCTTCATCCATCATGCGTAAAATTCCTTGAATCTGTCCATCGATGCGTTTCAGTCTGTTTCGAACTTGTTGATCATATTCCACTATTTTTACCTCCCATCATTTATTTATATTGCTATGATATACCCCATAAGGTATTTAGTCAAGCATTTAAAATTCAGAAGTTCATCATACACTATGTTATAATTTTTGAAAAGAAATGTGAAGGAGGATTTTCATGCGTATTATCTCCATTTGTCCAAGTAATACAGAAATCGTTGCTTTACTCGGCTTGACTGATTCACTCATCGCTGTTGATGATTTTTCAGATTGGCCACAGGCTGTACATGCATTACCAAAATTAGGACCTGATTTATCCATTGATTTAGATGCATTAGAGGCATTACAACCAGACCTCGTTCTATCTTCTCTCAGTGTTCCTGGTATGGAAAAGAATGTTGAAGGTTTAAAAGAACGCGGGATTCCTCAACTCGTTTTAAATGCAAATTCACTTGATGAGATCATTGAAGAAGTCCGTCTTGTTGGGAAAGCTTGTGGTGTTGCAGTTCGTGCGGAAGAAGTTGCAACAGCCTATGAAGCAAAAAGACATGAACTACATACCATTTCTCAATCAATCAATGAACATCCTTCACTTTATTGGGAATGGTGGCCCAATCCTATTTTCACACCTGGAAAAGTGAATTGGCTAACAGAAATCAGTCAACTTGCAGGTGGTCGTAATACGTTTGAAGATGTTGAATTAGCTAGTATCATGACTGATTTTGACGATGTAAAAAAGAGAAATCCTGATTATATTTTTTTATCATGGGTGGGCGTAGCTTATGAACGAATCAATCCAAAAGTCGTATTAAAGCGTGATGGATGGCAAGAGATGGATGCTGTAAAAAATGAACGTATTTTTAAAATGGAAGAATGGCTTTACTGTCGCCCCTCTCCACGTCTTTTAATTGGTGCAATTCAACTTGCCAAACGAATTCATCCAAAAGCATATGCACATGTCGAAATCCCATCTTTTTTAACAATATAATAGGAAGAAACTCATTTTTCATGCATAAAAAAAGAAGGAATCGACTAGTTGCGATTCCTTCTTTTTTGCGTTCAAATGAGGTTTATTATGAAAACTTCACCATGAAGTATTTTTTCTTACCACGACGAATGATTGTAAATGCATCCTCTAAACGATCTTTTGCGTCAACTGTGTAGTCAAGGTCTTGTACTTTCTCACCGTTTACGGAAATAGCACCGTTTGTTACATCTTCACGGGCTTGACGTTTTGAAGGTGAGATTTTAGCTTCTACTAATAATTCAACAATATTTGTATCTGCTTTCGTTACTTCTACAGATGGGACACCTGAGAATGCAACTTTCATCTCATCTGCTGATAAAGCTTTTAAGTCACCTGAGAATAGCGCAGCTGTAATTTTTAATGCTTGCTCTAAACCTTCTTCACCGTGAATCATTTTTGTCATTTCAGCAGCTAATGTTTTTTGAGCTTCACGTAAATGCGCTTCTGTTTCTACTTTTTCAGCTAAAGCTTCAATTTCAGCACGTGTTAAGAATGTAAAGATTTTTAAGTATTTCACAACATCTGCATCTGCTGTGTTTAACCAGAATTGGTAGAATTCATATGGAGATGTTTTTTCACCATCTAACCAAATCGCACCACCAGCTGTTTTACCAAATTTCGTACCATCAGCTTTTGTCACAAGTGGAATTGTAAAACCGAATGCTTTTGCCTCTTCATCATGTGTTTTACGAATTACTTCTAGACCTGTTGTAATATTACCCCATTGATCAGAGCCACCCACTTGAATACGTACATTGTGGTGATCGTATAAATGATTAAAGTCCATACCTTGAATTAGTGTGTATGTGAATTCAGTGAATGATAGACCTGATTCTAAGCGAGAAGAAATCGTATCCTTACCTAGCATGTAATTAATATTAATTAATTTACCATAGTCACGTAAAAATTCGATTGTTGTCATATTGCCGAACCAATCGTAGTTATTCACTAATTTTGCGCCATTCGCTTCATCTTTGAAGTCGAAAATACGACCTAGTTGTCCTTTGATACAGTCTACATTGTGTTGAATTTGTTCTTCTGTTAATAAATTACGCTCTGAAGAACGACCTGATGGGTCACCAATCATTCCTGTTGCACCACCTACTAGTAATACAGGTTGATGACCAGCTTGTTGGAAACGACGTAATGTTAGCATTGGAACGATGTGACCGATATGCATCGAATCTGCTGTTGGATCTACACCTACGTATAACGATACTTTTTCTTCTTCTAGTAATTTCGCCATGCCTTCTTCATCTGTTTGCTGGTACAACAAACCGCGCCATGTTAAGTCTTCAATTAATGCATTTGTCATTGTTATTCCTCCTAATAATAAAAAAATCGTCCCTACCATCATATATTGATGCAGGGACGTTAGGGACGAATAACGCGGTACCACCCGGCTTGGAGAAATGCTTGTCATCTCTCCCGCTCTATCGCTTTAACGCAGCGGCTACGTCGTTACTCCAAATGTGTAATTCAAAACAAAATTATGGTTAGCTTGCACCGACCGCTAACTCTCTGAACAGGGAATTTTGTTTCTACTGCGCATTTTTCTCCGTACGAAATATATACCTGTTACTTTACTTTAGTTCATTTTTTTTGTCAATGTTTAAATTGTTCACACATAAGTGAGTCATTTTCATGTAATATTAAGTATGTATGCAAAAATTTTAACCGTCTATTATTTGGAATATATTTGCTATAAGTAGGGTAAAATATTGTATACTATTTTTACGTAAGAGATGCTAAAGTTAATAACGGTTCATACATATGCTAATTGCATCGATTCATTTATAATTAAAAAAAGAAAAATCGATTGTATTATACAGTCTTGTGACCAGTTAAAAAATGTATAGTTGCAATACCTTTTTTAACCTGATTTAAACTGAAGGAGGAAGGTCATTTTTAAAGTAGCAATGCTCTCAAAAGAGTTTTAAAAATGATCGTTCGAGTGATATCCATGAAAAAGCTATTAGAGAGTTGGGATCAACATATACAAGCATTTTCCGACAAACCATTTATGAAATATTTCCGTATTTCATCCAGCGTAATTTGGAATTTATTCTTATTATTCTTAACGCTTATGCTTGTCGGAATTGTCTTTTTAGGTTCTATTGGTGCAGGTTATTTTGCATCACTAGTAAAAGACGAAAAGCTCTCATCAAAGCAAGAAATGCGTGAGACCATTTTTAACTATGATGAGACCAGTCAGTTATACTTCGCTAATAATCAATATTTAGGGAAGATGCGAACTGATTTAGAAAGAACGGAAACAACTTTAAAACAAGTATCACCAAAAGTAATTGATGCTGTACTTGCGACAGAAGATGAATACTTCTATGAACATAACGGAATTGTACCAAAGGCTGTATTCCGTGGTTTATTACAAGATGTATCGAATTCGTCTATGCAAACAGGTGGTTCGACACTGACACAACAATTAATTAAAAACCAAGTCTTAACGAATGAAGTATCTTATGAACGTAAAGCAAAAGAATTACTGCTTGCCATGCGTTTAGAGCACTTCATGACAAAAGATGAGATTTTAGAAGCATATTTGAATATTATCCCGTATGGTCGTAATTCGGCTGGTCGTAATATTGCAGGTGTTGAAACAGCTTCAAAAGGAATTTTCAATAAGAGCGCTTCAGACTTGAATTTACCACAAGCTGCTTATATTGCTGGGATTCCGCAATCTCCATTTGCTTATACACCTTATACGCAAACTGGACAATTAAAAGATAAAAAGATGTTACAACTTGGCGTAAATCGTATGAAAACAGTACTTTATCGTATGCATGAAACAGGTTATATTTCAGATGCAGAATATAAAAAAGCACTTAAATATAACATTGTGAAAGATTTCCGCGCACGCGAAAAACAAGCGACAGAAAAATATCCATACGTAACATATGAAATTGAAGATCAAGCAAAAGATATTATGGCAAAAATTTTGGCGAAAAAAGACGGGATTGAAGCAAAACGTATTGATAAAGAATCCAAATTACGTGAAAAATACACAATTTTAGCTGACCGTGAATTACGCTCAAAAGGTTATAAAATTTATTCGACAATTGATAAAAAATTGTATGACGCGATGGATAAAGCGAAGGACTCATTCCCTTATTACGGAGCTACGTACACGAAGAATGTAACAGACCCTGAAACAGGCGAAACGAAGCCTGTAGCCGACCCTGTTCAAGTAGGTGGCGTAGTCATCGAAAATGAGACAGGTCGCTTATTAAGCTTCATCGGTGGTCGAGACTTCAAACTTGAAGAACTCAACCATGCAACACAAGCAAAACGTTCAAATGGTTCAACAATGAAACCTTTACTTGTTTATGCACCTGCAATTGAATATGGTCGTATTGGTGCTGGTAGTCCTGTAGCCGATGTGAAATTTAATTATGGTGGTTGGCAACCTTCTAACTTTGATGTGAATGAAGAACGTGGTATTGTTTCTGCACGTGACGCTTTAAAAGACTCATTAAACTTACCTGCGATTCGTTTATACGCTCAAATTATGGCGAATAAACCTGCAAACTTCTTAGAAAAAATGGGCTTCTCAAATCTAGATGCAGATGATTATACAAACTACTCAACATCGATTGGTGCTTTAAAATACGGCGTAACAGTAGAAGAAAATGCCAATGCATTTGCGACATTCGCAAACGGCGGAGATTTCGTTGATGCGTATGTGGTTGAAAAAATTGTAGACCGTAACGGTAAAACGATTTACAAACACAAGTCGAAAAAGAAACGCGTATTCTCTGAAGAAACATCGTATATCATTACAGATATGCTACGAGATGTATTCAATGGCGGTACAGGTTCAAAAGCAAAAGGTAGCCTAAACTTTAGTGGTGATTTTGCTGGTAAAACAGGTACATCTCAAGAATATAAAGATGTATGGTTAGTCGGCTACAACCCGAAAATTACATTAGGTGTGTGGATGGGTTATGACCAACCAAAAACATTAAATCAATATAACGGCGCTTATTTCGATCCAAGTACACGTATCAACTTATTCTGGGCACGTGTTATGAACTCGATTTATAGTACAGATCCAAAACTTGCAACAGCTGGTGGTAGCTCATTTACACGCCCTCCAAATGTTGTGAATCGTTCATTCTGTGCAGATACTGGTGGTTATTCTGGATGTGGTAACATGACATCTGATTTATTCAATGGTTCATTGTCTGTTCCTCCAGTAACTATCTCTTCTCTATTATCACCATTCGGTGGTACGCTACCAGCGAAAAAAGAAGAAAAGAAAAATGTAAATAACACTACGACAGATAAAAAGAATGAAGACAAAAATAAAAATGAATCATCTAGCAATAATTCGAATTCATCAAGTTCGAATAATACTCAAACAAATAAACCGTCTACTGGTGGTTCAAATAATTCAACAGGTTCTGATAACACATCAAAACCAGAATCAAACAATAAGCCACCAGCTACCAACAATGGTGGTAGTGGCAATAGTTCGAATAAACCAAGTACAGGTACAGAAGAAAAACCAAGTACAGGCGGTGGAAATTCAGGTAGCGGTTCTAACGAATCTACTGAAAAACCAAAGCCAAAACCAGATGATTCAAAAGAAGATAAAGAATAGTAAAAGAGAAGTGGGGTCTACCTACTTCTCTTTTCATTTCTTAAAAAATAAAAAAACCGCACCATCGCGATTTTTTTATTATTACACATATCATTTTTTAATCATCTTCCATTGTAGACAAATCACCTGTCGGTAAATTTAATTCCCATGCTTTTAATACACGACGCATAATTTTACCACTTCTTGTTTTTGGTAACTTCTCTTTAAACTCAATTTCACGTGGCGCTGCATGTGCTGCCAAACCCTTCTTTACAAAATCCTTAATATTCGCTTCAAGCTCTGGTGTTGGTGTAACACCTTCACGTAGGGCAATAAAAGCTTTAATAATTTCCCCTCTTACTGGATCCGGCTTTCCAATAACACCGGCCTCCACAACATCAGGATGTTCTAATAATTTACTCTCTACTTCAAACGGTCCGACACGCTCTCCGGCTGTCATAATCACATCATCAATTCTCCCTTGGAACCAGAAGTAACCTTCATCATCCATATAAGCGGAATCTCCTGAAACATACCATTCGTCTTTTAAAAAGTACGAATCATAGCGTTCTGGATTATTCCAAACTTGGCGCATCATTGATGGCCACCCCTTTTTAATCGCTAAGTTCCCCATTGTGAACGGTGGTACTTCTATTCCTTGATCATCTACAATTGTCGCTTCAATACCTGGTAATGGTTTTCCCATAGAACCTGGCTTAATATCCATTGAAGGATAATTACAAATCATCTGCGCTCCTGTCTCCGTCATCCACCATGTATCATGAATACGATGATGTAACACTTCTTTTCCCCATTTAATAACTTCTGGGTTTAATGGCTCCCCTACAGATAATACATGACGTAAATGACTTAAATCATACTGTTCAACCACATGATTACCTGCCCCCATTAACATTCGAAATGCTGTAGGCGCACTATACCATACCGTTACTTTATACTTTTCTAATGCACCATACCAGGATTCCGGTGAAAATCGTCCCCCAACGATGACCATCGAAATACCATGTAACCATGGTGCAAAAATGCCATAAGCTGTTCCTGTTACCCAACCTGGGTCAGCTGTACACCAATAAATATCATCATCTTTTAAATCTAAAACCCATTTAGCACTTTGATATTGTTGAATCATTGCATTGTGTACATGTAAAACCCCTTTTGGTTTACCAGTTGAACCAGACGTATAATGTAGAACAGCTCCGTCTTCTAGCGTTACCCACTCTACTGAGAATTGATCCGAAGCTTGCTCCATTAATCGATTAAAATCAAAAATTTGTTCTGTTTCTTCGATTTCTTCTCCTACTACAAAAATCTTTTTCAAATGTGGTAGTCGATCAACTGGAACACGCGGTAACAACTCTGGTGTCGTTACTAAAACAGAAGCTTCACTATCATATAGACGATCATATACTGCTACTTCCATAAAAGCTTCAAACAAAGGCCCTACAATAACACCTTTTTTAACTGCACCAAGTAAGGCAATATAAAGTTCTGGTGTTCGTGGCATAAAGATAAATAAGCGATCCCCTTTTTTCAAATCTGTATAATTTGAAAATACATTTGCTGCTCGATTAGATAACTTTTTCATTTCCCCAAATGAATAGGCTTCTTTTCGATGTGCATCTTCATAATATAAAGCAATACGATTTTCTTTTTCTGAATCAGCATGGCGATCGATTGCTTCATGCGCCAAATTGACAAGACCTGTTGTGCTCCATGAAAAAACTTCATTCACTTTCTCCCAATTGAATGTGGCTTTTTCTTTGTCATAATCTACAAGATTAAAATCACCCTTCGTTGCTACTAGTGGTTCAATTCTCATATTTTAACCCCCTTGTTCGATTAATACCTTTTTATTATATAACAGATAAACCTGTGTTATAATAGATTATATAAAATTGACTGAATAATTCAAAAAAATAAGGATTTTTCGAATTTAAACAGCAAATTTCAGTTAAAATTATACTTTTAGAATGAATATCCTTTTTTGTACACATTTTCGCACTAATCTATCATTTCTTCTCATTTACGTTATTTTTTTCTTTTCACATGATGTATAATAAAAAACAAACGTATCGAAAAGGAGCGGTGGACATTGGAACATATTCGTACATTTTATTCTGAAATCATCGATACCTCACGTGGCCCAGTCATAGTAGAAGGTCCTGTATTACCTGAAAATTTAGAAAAAATGACATTTCATGAAGATTTAGCTGCATTTCGTCCAGCACCACAACAATTTAAAGCTATTTTGGGCATCTCAAAGCTACCCGAAGGTCGTATCATTGTGTGCAGACAAGATCAGCTGGTCGTCGGTTATACAACATTTGTTTACCCAGACCCACTTGAACGATGGGCTGAAGGCAATATGGAAAATTTAATTGAGCTAGGTGCAATCGAAGTGATTAATGACTTCAGAGGTAGTGGTTTAGGAAAAGCAATGTTACGTGTTTCAATGTTAGATGACGCGATGGAAGACTATATCATTATTACCACTGAATATTATTGGCATTGGGATTTAAAGAGAACAGGGTTAAATGTATGGGATTATCGCAAAGTTATGGAGAAAATGATGAATGAAGGCGGACTAGAATATTATGCAACAGACGATCCTGAAATTTCTGCTCATCCTGCAAACTGTCTTATGGCGCGTATCGGTAGTCGAGTAGACCGTGCAAGTATTGAAAAATTTGATCGTTTACGTTTTTCAAATCGTTTGATGTATTAAGTAAAGGAGGGAATCATCATGATTGTTGAAAGAATTATGACGAAAGATGTTTTTACGCTTACACCTGAGCATACTTTACAAGATGCTAACCAATTAATGCGTGAAAAAAAGATTCGACATTTACCAATTATTAATACAGAGAAACAACTTGTTGGCTTAGTTGCACAACGCGATATTAAAAATACAATTACGCATTTATTGAATCAAGATGAAGAAAAAAAGATTCTTCAAACACCTATTTCAGAAATTATGACTAAACACCCTTTAGTTGGACATCCACTCGATTTTGTCGAAGAAGTTGCCCTTCTATTTTATGAACACAAAATTGGTTGTTTACCGATTATTAGTCATAAAAAGTTAGTTGGAATCTTAACAGATAGTGATTTACTTTATAATTACATTGAATTGACAGGTGCTACAAAACCAAGTTCACGAATTGATATACGAATTAAAGATGAGGCAGGGATTTTACATGACATTACTGGCGTGATTGCACAATATAATGCAAATATTTTAAGTATCTTACTACACCCAGATATTTCTCCTAATCATCAGGTAATCTCGATTCGTGTAAAAAGCATGAATCCTGTTCCAATCATTCGTGCATTACGTAAGGAAGGATTTGATGTGTTATGGCCAAATACACCAGGAATGGACCTTTAGAACAAGATGCAGTCTTTATTTATTCACCAGAGCAACTTGATTATAAATTTTCAGAAACACATCCTTTTAATCAAAAACGTCTTCAATTAACAATGGATTTACTAAAGCAGATTAATGCACTTCAACCCGAACAAATCAAAACAGCTCGTGTTGCTACGGATGAAGAATTGTTGCTCGGTCATGATGCTGCTTATATTGATATTGTCAAAAGAGCAGGTCATGGTGAATTGCGTAATGGTGAGGGCGAAGTTTACGGAATTGGTACAGAAGATACACCTATTTTTAAAAATATGCATGAAGCAAGTGCCATGTTTGTAGGTGGTACGCTTACAGCTTGTGATTATGTGATGCAAGGCAAAACAAATCATGCACTCAACCTTGGTGGCGGATTACATCATGGTTTTCACGGGAAAGCTTCTGGTTTTTGTATTTATAATGATAGTACAGTTGCCATCAAATATATGCAAAAAAAATATGATGCACGCGTACTTTACATAGATACAGATGCGCATCACGGAGATGGTGTACAATGGAGCTTTTACGATGATCCGAATGTATGTACACTATCTATTCATGAAACAGGACGATATCTATTTCCTGGAACGGGTGCGGTAACAGAACGTGGGAATGGTGAAGGATATGGCACTTCCTTTAATATTCCGCTCGATGCTTTTACAGAAGATGGCTCTTTTTTAGAAGTCTATGAAACAGCCATTCGAGAAGTCATTGCACACTTTAAACCGGATGTTATTTTGACTCAAAATGGTGCAGATGCACATTATTTTGATCCACTTACGCATCTTTACAGTACAATTAAAACATATGAAGTCATACCAAAAATCGCTCATGAACTAGCTCATGAATTTTGTGAAGGGCGCTGGATTGCAGTTGGCGGTGGTGGCTATGATATTTGGCGCGTTGTTCCACGCGCATGGTCAATGGTATGGCTTGCGATGACGAATCAACAAGTTCCAACAGGCGCTATTCCACAAGAATGGTTAGACAATTGGCAAAAAGAAGCACCTGTTACACTCATACCTACATGGGAAGATCCTGAAGATTTATATGAACCAATCCCACGTAAAGAAGAAATTACAGAAAAAAATCAGCAAACACTTGAAAAAGCGTTATACATGATTCGCCAAAATTAAAAGACAGGGATCACGAGTATTTGTGATTCCTGTCTTTTATATTTTATGCTTTTGTAGAATTTCGCTCTTCCATACGGTGTGGTAGAACAACTTGTAATTGTTCTGTCTGTTCTTTGTTCATAATTTTTGTAAGTAAACGCATCGATACAGCACCGATATCATACAGTGGTAATACCATACTTGTAAGTTGTGGACGTACCATACGTGCTAATTTTGAGTTTTCAAAACTAATCACTTCAATATCGTCTGGTACAGACTTACCAACATCTTGTGCTGCATGAATAATGCCAATCGCTAATTCATCGCTACCTGTAAAATAAGCTGTTGGTGGGTCTGCTAATTCATTTGCATGCGTAAAGTCTTCCATACCACTATCATATGAATCTTCTGCTGCTAATACAAGGTTATCATCCAGTGCAATACCTGCTTCTTCTAATGCTTTTTGATACCCTACAAACTTATGCTCTTTATTAATTGTTGATGTGAATGGTCCCGATACGAAGGCAATACGCTTATGACCGTTATCAATCAATTTTTTCACTGCTTCATATGCTGCCTGTACATAATCAATATTCACAGCTGGAATCTGTTTAGAATCTTCAACAGAACCCGCTAAAACGATTGGTGAAGGTGAATGACTCATTTTGTCTAGAATTGCTTCTGATACATTTTCACTCATCATCACAATCCCATCTACTTGCTTTCCGTACATTGTATCCAATAATTCAATTTCTTTTGCTTCGTTTTGATCAGAATTGGATAAGATAATATTATAACGATACATCGTTGCAATATCCTCAATTCCGCGTGCTAACTCTGCGTAGAATACATTTGAAATATCAGGAATAATAACGCCCACTGTTGTTGTTTTCTTACTTGCTAAGCCACGTGCAACGGCATTTGGACGATATTCTAAACGATCAATTACTTCTAATACTTTTTTTCTAGTTGTAGGTTTTACATTGGGATTCCCATTGACTACCCTAGATACCGTTGCCATCGAAACATTTGCTTCACGTGCAACATCATAAATTGTTACGGTCACCGATGACCCTCCTTTTTCGAACTACTTCTAATCATAATATATTGTGTCAACGATTTTCAACAGCTAGTCAAGCAAAAAAGTGACGATTCAAAGGATTTCGAATCGCCACTTACAAATTATGCTTTAATATCGTGTGTTTTCATGAATGTTTGCAATGTATCATAGAATGCATCGAATGTTTCAAAGTCCATTTGTTGTTGCGAATCTGATAGCGCTACTGCTGGATCTGGGTGTACTTCGGCCATCACACCGTCTGCACCAATTGCAATTGCTGCTTTCGCACATGGTAATAATAAATCACGACGACCTGTAGAATGTGTAACATCTACAAATACAGGTAAATGTGTTTCTTGTTTTAAAATTGGAACAGCTGAAATATCTAATGTATTACGTGTTGCTTTTTCGTAAGTACGAATACCACGTTCACATAAAATAATTTGCTCATTCCCTTTTGACATAATGTATTCTGCTGCATGGATGAACTCATCAATTGTTGCTGCTAAACCGCGTTTTAATAAAACTGGTTTATTCGTTTGTCCTGCTGCTTTTAATAATTCAAAGTTTTGCATATTACGTGCACCAATTTGAATAACATCTACATAGTCTAATGCTTCTTCTAAATGTGTTGGCGTAACAATTTCAGATACAATACCTAGACCGTATTTTTGACCAACTTCTTTTAGAATTTTTAACCCTTCTAACCCAAGCCCTTGGAAATCGTATGGTGATGTTCTTGGTTTGTATGCACCACCGCGCATTAATTTCAAACCTTTTTTCGCAATTTCTGCACCGACTGCATCTACTTGTTCGTAAGATTCTACTGCACATGGACCGAATACAAATGATGGCGCTCCTGTACCAATCGGTTCTCCATTCACATTCACGATTGTATCTTCTTTTTTACGTTTACGAGATACTAGTAATTCTTTTTTCGTATTCGTTTGTTGTAAATCTAATGCTTGTTTGAAAATTTCTTTAAATATATGACTAACCGCACCTTCTGTTAGCGGTCCTTGATTATTTTCTTTAATTAAATCGAGCATGTGACGTTCACGTAAAGGATCAAATCGGTTAACACCTTGCTTTTCCTTTGTTTTACCAATCTCTTCAACTAGCTCTGCACGCTTGTTAATCAAGTTTAAAATCTCTAAGTTAATTTCGTCTACTTGATTTCTTAAGTTCTCTAAAATTTCATGACTCATAACCGTTCTCCTCTCTCCTTACGTATCTAGTACTTCCAGCCCAGTGAAATGTATGATACATTTTATGATATACATGTATTATAAGCAATCCATTCTTAAAAGTCACGAACTTTTTCTTTAACGCTTCAACGCGAAAAAGTAAAAAGGTTTTATTTCACAAAATTTCGCAATAATTGAGCAAAGGATGTGTAAACAAAAATGACAGAAAAATTATTCGCACTAGACATCGGAACGCGTTCTGTTGTCGGTATTATATTAGAACAGATTGATGAAGGTTATCATGTTGTTGATTTGATTTCTAAAGAGCATAAAGAGCGCGCAATGGTTGATGGACAAATACATAATGTTGTCTATGTTGCAAATGTCATTTCACAAGTGAAAGCAGAATTAGAAGAAAGGCATGGTCCTCTTACGAAAGTATCTGTCGCTGCTGCAGGTCGTTCTTTAAAAACAGAACAAGCAAGCTCTAAGCTATCCATTCAACATCGCCCTGCACTAACAGAAACGGATATAGACCGACTTGAATTAGCTGCTGTACAAGAAGCACAAGCAAAACTACTAGAACATAAGGAAGATTTAAAAGGGAGCCATTATTATTGTGTTGGCTACTCTGTTCTTTATTATCGTTTAGATGGCGAGGAAATCGGTAGCTTAATCGATCAACAAGGTACAGAAGCTTCCATCGAAGTCATCGCCACATTTTTACCACGTGTAGTGGTTGAATCACTGATTGCTGCTTTAAAACGTGCAAATTTAGAGATGGATGGATTAACTTTAGAGCCGATTGCAGCAATTAATGCACTCATTCCCCCTTCGATGCGACGTTTAAATGTTGCACTCGTTGATATAGGTGCTGGAACGTCCGATATTGCCATTACAGATCAAAGTACAGTTATAGCTTACGGAATGGTTCCAACAGCTGGAGATGAGATTACAGAGGCTTTAAGTGATCATTACTTATTAGACTTCCCTATTGCTGAAACTGTAAAAAGAGAACTATCTGTTTCAGAACATGTTACGATTACAGATATTTTAGGTTTTGAACAACAAATCCATTCAACTGAAGTAATTTCACATATTCAGGGAGCCATTCAACATCTCTCGACGAATATTGCCCAGGAAATAAAACGTCTCAACTCTGGTCAGTCACCAAAAGCTGTTTTATTAATTGGTGGCGGTAGTTTAACACCAAATATTACAAAAGAAATTAGTCTAGCGCTTGATTTACCTGACCAACGTGTAGCGGTACGTGATTTAAATGCCATTCAAAATTTAACACGAGAAAACCATATTCCAGCTACTCCAGAGTTAGTGACACCAATCGGTATTGCGATTGCTGCACAAAATACACCGATTAAATACATGTCACTTACTGTCAACGAGCAAGTTGTGCGTCTTTTTGAATTAAAAGAAATGACTGTAACAGACGCGCTACTTGCTGCAAATATTGTTGCTTCCAAACTATATGGTAAACCAGGTCTTGCGATGTCGGTTCAATTAAATGGACAGACAATTCATATACCTGGCAATCTAGGAAGTCCAACACGTATTTTAATTAATGGCGAAGAAGCATCTATGAAGGCAACGATTGAAAATGGTGACTTTATTGAATTGATTGAAGGTCAAGATGGTAAACCTGCAACTGCAACAATTGCTGATTTATTAGATGAAGCATCTAATAAAATTATTAAGGTTAATGATCAAACCTATACCATTTCTTCTACAATTCTTGTGAATGGCGTTCCGGCAAATAAGGACACTGCTTTACAAGAAGGCGATGTCATTTTTGTTTCAACAGATACAACGGTAGAAGAAGCATTACAACAGTTTGGTTTTGAACATAGCGCTCATTACAATGAACCAACTTATTATTACTTAAATGACCAAAAACTTAACATGACTGCTTTTCAAGCTCAACTAACTGTAAATGGTTTAACTGTACAAGGACACCATATTTTACAAGACGGTGACCATATCCTATTACAAGAAGCAATCAAACCTACAGTAGAAGATTTTACAAAGCAATTAAATATGACTTTACTCGATCAATGCCAACTTACATTCCAACATGAAGAAATTGTCTTACAAAGACCGCTATATAATATCTATGTGAATGGACAAGAATGTTCACTCGATACGATTTTATCAATTGGAGATCGTATTCAATTCGTTCAAATCGAATATAGTCAATGGACGTTCCAAGACGTTTTTAAATATACGAATTGGTCGTTACCACGTGATTTCAAAGGAACGTTTGAACTACTTAGAAATGGTGAAAAAGCTCAATTTGATGCACCTGTTTTTGGTGGAGATACGCTTAATCTACAATTAATTCCAACAACACTCGTTTAAATTTGAAGAAGAATTCATAAAAAAGTGATCGAGGCAACACATTTCATTCTACTTTTTTAGCATTCGTAAAGAAAAATCGGAACCGCATAACGCGATTCCGATTTTTCTTATAATTAGATCTAGTCGTATTTCATACGTATATCCAATCTACTTTTAAATTAGTGTTGATCTTTTTCTGTTTTTTCATATTCATGAATTGTATTCTCAACAGTTTCCATGAATTCCATTTGATCTTCACCATCTGCAAATGCCGTTCCATCATCTAAAGGTGGTGTAACATTGTTACCTTTTAATGATTTTACTTTATTTACAACTGGCGCTGCTTGTTCCTGTACTTTTTTTACGACAGGTGCAGCTTGCTCTTGCACTTTTTTCGTTAATTCTGAGGATTTTTGTTTTGCTTGTGAAGTGATGTCAGAGCTTTTCACTTTCACGTCATTACGTAAATCTTTACCAGATTTTGGTGCTAAAAATAATGCTGCTGCTGCTCCAATTACACCACCGACGAATGCGCCAATCACAAAATCTTTACTACTCGTACACGATGAGTTATCTTCATAAAGTGCATCTTGTTTTGATACGTATGTTTCGGGTAAATAAAGCGACTGTCCTGTATTTTCTAATTGTTCACGGACTTCACTATAGTTTAATTTTGATCCTGACATGCAAGTTCCTCCTCTATCTAATTAACAACTTTATTTTTCTTCATTTTGTTACGTAGACTTAAAATGGTTGTACCCCATTGTACCACATTCGCAATTTGATCGCGATTTTGGTCAACACTTGTATTAATTGTAGATGTAACATTTTGTACAGTATTGTTTAAACCAGATACAGAATCACCAAATCCTTTTACTGCACCAACTAATGAGTTCAGTTGTTCTGACTTATGTTGAACATCTGCTGCAAGTGCATTTGTTGTATGAAGTAATACTTCTGTTTCCTTTGTAATGCCTTGCATCTGACCTTCAATACCTTCCATTGTTTTTGCAACACTAGTTAATGTTCTTTTCACAGAACTTAGTGTTACAGCCAAGCTAATACATAGCACTAATACGGCTATCGCAAAAATAAGTGCTGCGATGTAGAGAATGCTAATCATGCTTTTCCCCTCCTACATGGTAATACTACTCAAATTTCCACAATTTTACGTTACCTAAACATTGTGTGATATCTATATTCTACTATTTTTCTCTAAATCCTTCCAACAATATCATTATCGTAAGCAAATATTCTTTCAAAAAATTTAATACAAAAGAAAAAAAGAGGCTGGAATGACTCCATACCTCTCCTAATTTACACCAATACTTCTTCGAATGCTTTTTGGAATTTACCAATGTCGCCTGCACCCATAAATAAGAATACAGCTTCTTCATGTGCTTTTAAATCTTCAATGTTTTCTGTACGTAATATGTGGCTTCCTGGAATTAATGCTGCTAAATCTTCAATCGTTAATTCTCCTGCATTTTCACGTGCAGAACCGAAAATATCACATAAGTAAACACAATCTGCTCCACTTAAACTTTCGGCAAAGTTCTCTAAAAACGCTTTTGTACGTGAGAATGTGTGTGGTTGGAATACTGCTACCACTTCACGATTTGGATATTTTTGACGTGCTGACTGAATCGTTGCACGAATTTCTGTTGGATGATGTGCATAATCATCAATTAATATTTGCTCGCCTTTGATTGTTTCAGAAAAACGACGCTTTACACCATGATATGTGTTTAATTGCTCTTGAATCATTGTAGCTGGAATACCTTCATACTCACATAGAGAGATAACAGCTAATGTATTTAAAACATTGTGATCTCCGAATAATGGAATATGGAATTGACTATAAAACTCATTACGAACGAATACATCAAATGTCGTACCTGTCGTATCTTTTTCAAGATTGCGTGCTTCAAAGTCATTTTCAGAGCCAAAGCCATAATAAACAACTGGAACATTTGCTTGAATACGTTGTAAGTTTTCATCGTCACCACATGCAATGATGGCTTTTTTCACTTGTAGTGCCATCTCTTGGAATGCACTAAATACATCGTCAATACTTGTATAATAATCTGGATGGTCAAAATCAATATTTAACATAACCGCATAATCTGGGTGGTATGCTAAGAAATGACGACGGTATTCACACGCCTCCATTACGAAGTTTTTTGCATCTACTGCTCCTCGTCCTGTACCATCACCAATTAAATAAGATGTCGGTTCATTACCTGCTAGTACATGTGCCATCAAACCTGTTGTAGATGTTTTACCATGTGCGCCTGTAATTGCTACAGATGTATATTTTTCAAGATAATTCCCTAAAAATTCATGGTAACGAATAACCTCGACACCTAATTCTTTTGCACGCACAAGTTCTACGTGATCATCTGGAAAAGCATTTCCTGCAATGACGGTCATACCTTCTTCAATGTTATTCGCATCGAAAGGTAACACACGAATACCACGTTCATGTAGTGGCTCCTCAGTGAAGAAATGTTTTTCTATATCAGATCCTTGTACCTTCTCACCAGAATCAAATAAAATTTGTGCTAATGAACTCATACCAGAACCTTTAATTCCAGTAAAATGATATAATGTCATGTTGAAACCTCCTGAGAGTCTGTTTTTCACTCTCTTTTTTTCATCGTTCTTAATTGTTATTTACAGTAATAGATTCATTGATTTTTCAAAACATCTAATATTATAGCACGAAACGAATCATTTCAAAAACTTCCGTTCATTTTACTTCCATATACCTATATTTCGCGAAACTTTTCAACATATAAGAGTGATTTTCGTATTACTGTTGGAAGATTGAATCGACTTGGTCTGGTGTTAAAAATACTTCACGTGGTTTCGTGCCTTTTGCTTCTGACACAAAGCCGTGAGCATCCATCATTTCTACTAATCGTGCTGCTCGGTTATAACCAATGCGATATTTACGTTGTAAAGATGAGATGGATACACTACCTTCTTCTGCAACTGAACGACAAACTTCCTCAAATAGTTCATCTTGCTCTTCTGCCTGTTCTACTTTTTGAACAAGCTCCTCTGGTGCGAAAGCATAATTTGGTTTACCTAATGAACGAATATATGCTGTAATTTGTTCAATTTCCTCATCTGTTACAAACGTTCCTTGTAAACGAACCGTATCTGATTTACCATACCCTAAATACAATAAATCACCGCGTCCTAAAAGACGTTCTGCCCCTTGTGAGTCAATAATTGTACGTGAATCAATTTGAGATGATACAGAGAATGCTATACGTGTTGGGATATTCGATTTGATTAGCCCTGTAATGACATCAACAGATGGTCTTTGTGTAGCAAGTACTAAATGAATTCCGCATGCACGTGCTTTTTGTGCAATACGACAAATCGATTCTTCTACTTCTGCTGGAGCCATCATCATTAAGTCTGCTAACTCATCAATTACTATAACAAGATACGGCATTTTTAATGAGAATCTTCTTTGTTCTTCAACGATTTCATTATAGCGTGTAATATGACGAACCTTCATATGATGGAATAATTGATAACGACGTTCCATTTCATCTACTGCCCATTTTAATGCGGCTGTCGCTGCTTTTACATCTGTAATTACAGGACTCACTAAATGAGGTAGTTCATCGTATACAGCTAACTCAACAATTTTCGGATCAATTAACATCAGCTTGACATCTTGTGGACTAGCCTTCATTAACAAGCTAATTAAAATAGAATTAATACAGACGGACTTACCTGAACCAGTCGCTCCAGCAATTAATCCATGTGGCATTTCACTTAAATCAAATGTTACAGGTTGACCTGTAATATCGAGTCCTAAAGCTACTTCCAAATCTTTGTTAGAATCTCTAAAACTGTTATTACCCACAATTTCCGATAGTCTAACCGGTCTTGCTTTTGCATTCGGTATTTCAATACCAATTGAACGTTTTCCTGGAATTGGTGCTTCAATTCGAATATCACGTGCAGCAAGTGCTAACTTTAGATTATCCGAAAGATTTTTAATTTTACTTATTTTTACGCCATGACCAACTGTAATTTCAAATTGTGTAACAGTTGGACCTTGTACGATATTTTCAATTTCTGCTGGAACATTAAACTCTGCTAAAACTTCAACTAATAACTGTCCCTGTTCTTCCATCCACTCTACATCAGCTTGTTGAAATTCTGGTTCACGTAATAACTGCAATGTTTCATCGTAAACTTGCCATTCGATTTTTTCTTGTACTTCTTCTATTACATTTGCCTCAATTGTGCTTGGTAAGGGTAACTCCTCTTCTAAAACTTTGGTGGGTGAATCCTCATCTTCTACTTTTACAGAATCTTCTGTAGTTCGCTTTACTGACGGTACAGCATAACGATTTGTAGGTGCTTTGGAATCTTTCCAGCTTGGTAGAACGATTTCCTTCGCCTGTGCTTGCTGTAACTTTTCTTTGTCTGATTTCAACATAACCACATTAATTGGTGTCTTACTTCTTTCTCTTACTGGAGTTTCTATTGGCATCTGAGCTGGTACAAGTTCTTGTACTTCTTCTCGCTCTGGTTCTTGCTCTGTTACGAGTTCTTGTACTTCTTCTCGCTCTGGTTCTTGTCCTTGTACGAGTTCTTGTACTTCTTCTCGCTCTGACACTTGCTCTGTTACAAGTTCTTTTACTTCTTCTTGTTCTGGTTCTTGCTCTGTTACGAGTTCTTGTACTTCTTCTCGCTCTGGTTCTTGCTCTGTTACGAGTTCTTGTACTTCTTCTCGCTCTGGTTCTTGCTCTTGTACGAGTTCCTCTACTTCTTCTCGCTCTAATACTTGCTCTGTTACAAGTTCTTGTACTTCTATCTGTTCTGGTTCTTGCTCTGTTACAAGTTCTTGTACTTCTTCTCGCTCTGACACTTGCTTTGTTACAAGTTCTTGTACTTCAGCTGTTGCTAACTCGATTGTTTCTTTCTCTTGAACTAGCAATGCTACTTCTACTTCTTCCACTACTTGTTCAGAAGGTGAGATTATCTCAACAGCTTCATTTGTTGTAGTGACTTTTGCTACTTCATCTATTTGAATTGTTTTAGGCTGTTCATGTACTTTAGATTCCAATTTTGGTAGTGTCACTAGAATTTCATCGTGCTTTTTAATCGTTAAAGATTCTGACTTTTGTTCAGTAGGCTTTGGCGTAGTTGGAACAGACATGCGACTCGCTTCTAATCTTTCCTCTCTACGCACACGATTTTGCACTAATTGATCTGCCAATGTGCCACGATTTTTCTTACGTTCTGCTTGTAATCGCTCCTGTACCTTTCGCTCATATGGCGTAAGTGTTGATGGCTTTTTAAATCCAAACACTGGTGATGGTACATCACTTGGTACAAACCGTTTTTTCGGTTGTACCGCTGGCTCGATTGGCACTGGTGTTTTATTTAATTGTGGTTTCACTGCTGGTTCGTCTTTTATCTCTACTTTTGTAGTAGGCGTACTTGATTTTTTAAATGGATTATAGTGTTCACGTGACATACCATGTGCAACGTGTTGTGAATTACCTGGCGCTGTAAAAGGTGAGTAATGCTCTTTTGAACTTACTGGTGTTGTTCCTCTATTTAAACGTAATGGTTTAGATTCAACTGCTGGTTGTTCAATTAATTGATTCACTTCATTTGAATGAGTAGAAGAATCCGTAACAACATCGTCTATTAATGGGAATCGAAAGTTACCTTTAGATGTTTTCGGCTGTTCTTCTCGTTGTTGCTCTTCATAGGTTTCATAAGAAAAGTCTTCTTCTGCTTCTTCATATGTATTTCGATCATACATCTCTTGTCCATCTTCATCTGTTACTTTATTAAAAAGGTTTTTAAACCATTTCATATCCAATCAACTCATTTCCAAATAATTGACTTTATTTTATCAGTTATAAAGCAGATGGTGCAACGTTCACACAGAATTTAAACATCTTTTTTCCCAATAAAGTAATCTTTTTTGTAATTTTCATCTTTTTTTCATAAAAATTAGCATGCTCAGACAAAAACTTTTATATACAAAAAGGGATTACGCATGTGCATAATCCCTCTTTTACACTTTATGCTTTAAAAGCAGTACCTACTTGTGCGCTGTCTTCTAAAACTAAAATTCCTTTTACTTGTGGGGCATTTGGAATTGCTAATTCACGAGCTGAACAAAGCATTCCAAACGAATCCACACCACGGAGTGCAGACTCTTTAATCACCATACCTGATGGCATCACTGCACCGACTTTTGCGACAACAACTTTTTGATTTTGTGCAACATTTGGTGCGCCGCATACGATTTGAAGTGGTTCTGATTCACCTACGTCTACTTTTGTAATGTGTAGTTTGTCAGCATTCGGATGTTTTTCAATTTCTACAACATGACCAACAACGAATTTTGGTGAAAAATCAACATGTAAATCAATTTGTACATCTGCTTCTGTTAGTGCTTTTTCCAGTGATTGTACAAACTCTTTTGTAATATCAATATTCCCTACAACACCGTCTAAATTCATTTTTTCACTCGCGTTAAATAAGTTAAAGCCCTTCACTTCTGAAGTAGCTTCTTCTGTTAAAATTGCGACGTCACCACGACGGTCCACAATTGTTTTTACAGCTGGTTCTGTTGATAGTTCTACTAGTAACACGTCACCGACATGTTCTTTATTATATGATGCAATCATTGCTTATTCTTTCTCCTTTTTCACACTGTTTTTCGCCATAATGAATATAGGCTCTAATTTTTGGTTTTCGTAAATGAATGATAATGATGTGATGGGCACAGCACCTACTGAGAAGAAGTGCATCGTCATCTGTGCTAAAACATCATATCCCTCTTTATTTCGTATGTCTCCAATAATGAGTACATCTTGATGTGGTACAGAAACGGTCATATCACCTTCAACCTTATTCGCCATCTCTTGTAGGAAAGCTTCGTTTAAAATACGGCTCGCATCATATCCATCATTGTGATTTAAGAAGTAAAATACATTGCCAGCGACTTCATCTTGTTTGACGTCTGTTTTTAAAGAACGTACTTGGAAACGCGCCATTTCTTTTACTTGTGTCTCTGTTAAATTTAATTGACTGAGCATACTCTCATCAATTAGACGATACGTATTTCCTAAATCAAGCGCAAAGAAAATCGTCGTTTCAGCAGTATGCTTTTCTGTAATGAAAGGAATACCGTCTTTTGTTTTCTTCGGGAATGAACCTGAACGAATGGCTGGATAAATCGTAATATTTTGCCCAAATCCCTCTGCCTGTTCACGTAACATCGCTTCGAAAGTTTGTTCAATAATATATACGACCTCGTCAATCGCAGCTTCTTGACGCTGTTCGTACTTATTCAGTACATCGCCAAGCATTAAGTCCATACCTTTTTGTAACGCTCGATGTTCAATGCGTAGTTTATTCGTCTTCCCATCTAATTCCCACGCATACGTATCTTCACCTAAACGTTCTTTCAACGCTTGAATTAATTCAGGTGCTTTCATGTCATCACTCCATTATTGTGCAAGAAGAAATTCTTCAATTTCTTGTTGTGTTTTACGATCTTTTGATACAAAGCGACCTGTTTCTTGACCATCTTTATAAGCGATAAAACTTGGAATACCAAAAATATCAAGTTCGATACATAAATCGATAAACTGATCACGATCTACTAATACAAATTCAAAATCGTTAAATTTTGTTTCCAAAGCTGGCATAAACGGTTCGATAAAACGACAATCTGGACACCAGCCTGCTGAAAATACAAATACCGTTTTGCCTTGTGCTTTGATTGTTTCAAATTGCTCTACACTTTGTAATGTTTTCATTTTTCTAACCTCCGTATCAAATATAGGACTTCCTCATTCTAACTGTACCATCTATTCCTTTGCAACTCTACTGTTTCGACCAATAACGATACTGTCCTACTAACATTTCCACAATTGGTTCAAACATCTGTGCACGATCAATTAATCCATCTGTAAATACACCAATCGCACCTGCATGTTGTCTCGTATCTTGTTCTTTTGTGTAACGATCCATAACAGGTCCAAGCTCTTCACCTGCAATTAATGATTGGACGATTTCGATTGGTAAGGGTATTTGTACACCTGCTGCTGTGTAAGTATGCTCTTTCGTTGCAAGAGCTGCCCAGTTACATAAGTAGAGTTCTTTACCAATCCATTTCACACCGCCTTCTAACCCAAAGGCAAGGTCTGCTCTTGATGTCTGTAACGTCTGCTTTGCTCGATTAATCGCACCAAGACGCGTTTCTTCATCTGAAAAAGGTTGTGCGCTTACACCTGAGTCTACATCATAGCCAGTGATACTTGAAATTTCGATGAGTGTACGATTTACTACTGTTTCCACTGCTTTTAATTTTGCTTTATTTTTTGTTCCTACTGCGATCTTCACATTCATCACTCCTGCATCTTTCATGTAACTTGAAGAAATGAAAGAAGAAATCGCAACCGTTCACGACTTCTTCTTTCAAAGTTATTTAACCATTTTGTTGGATTGTTTCCCATGTTGTGCGGTCTGCATTACGTACAAGTGTCACGATTAATTCTTTTGCTGCATCAATATCATCTGTATGAATAATTGAAGCGTGTGTATGAATATAACGTGAACAAATACCAATAACAGAAGACGGTACACCATTATTTGAGATATGAACATTCCCTGCATCTGTACCACCCGGTGATACAAAATATTGATATGGAATATTATTTGATTCTGCTGTATCTAGAATATATTCCCGCATGCCTTTATGTGTCACCATCGTACGATCAAAAATACGTAATAATGCACCTTTACCTAACTGACCAAATTGATTACGGTCACCTGTTACATCATTTGCTGGACTTGCATCAAGCGCAAAGAATAAATCTGGTTTAATCATATTAGCTGAAACTTTTGCACCGCGAAGCCCTACTTCTTCCATTACATTTGCGCCTGAATATAATGTATTTGGTAATTTTTCACCTTTTACTTCTTTTAGGAGTTCAATTGCTAAACCACAGCCATAGCGATTATCCCACGCTTTTGCCATGATTTTTTTAGGATTTGCCATTTGAACAAATTGACTTGTTGGAATAATCGATTGACCTGGTTTAATGCCCATCGACATCGCATCATCTTTATCATCTGCACCAACATCAATTAGCATATTTTTAATTTCTGTCGGTTTTTTCGCCATCTCGGGCGTTAATAAATGTGGTGGCACTGAACTAATAACCCCTGGAATCACACCTTGGTCACCATAGATATCTACGCGCTGCGCAAGCATCACTTGATTTGACCAACCACCTAATGGTTGAAAACGAATCATACCGTTATCTGTAATTTGTGTCACCATGAATGCTACTTCATCCATATGTCCCGCAACTAAAATACGTGGCCCATTATCGTCACCCTTTTTTAATCCGAAAATCCCACCTAATTGATCTTGTACAATTTCGTCTGCATACTTTGATAATTCCTCACGCATAAAAGCTCGTACTGCATGTTCATTACCAGGTGCACCTGGTAATTCTGTTAATGTTTTAAATAATTGTAATGTGTCTTGATTCAATGAAATAGCCCCCTTAATTACATAAGCAATACCCTTATTTTAATATTAATATTTCCAAAAAACCACTGATAGTTTCGAAAACCGTAATATTCGACACTGTTTTCAATACCATAATTCCCCTTATTTATGGTACACTAACAAAGAATAGAACTAATGAGGGGGTATTCAAATTATGAAAGCACGTGACTTTATAATTGGTGTTGTTACAGGTGTAGCAGCTGCTTATGTCGTAAAAGAGGCGACGAAACAAGTGAATCCAAATCGCAATCCGAATGCCATTTTGGAAGAAATCAAGCAAGAGTTTAAAAAACAAGGACCAATCGATGGTTCGTGGATTTTCATGCAACCCGAAACATTCTATAAAGAAGATATTCCAATCTCTGTTTATAAGGGTGGAATTTCACGCATCGAAAATGGCGAAAGCGTAAACTTTGAATTCGCTGCTGATAGCAAAAGCGGTGTCATCGTTGACTTAGTACGCGTCGCATAATTTTTTTATATGTAGCTGTTAGTCAACCTAACATTTTTTACAAGGACACTCATGATTTCATGAGCGTCTTTTTTTATGTCTCTTGAATTGTCAAATTAAACGCAACGCCTTACCAAAGAAAAGTTCATAAGGTGTCTTCCAACCTAAGCACTTACGCGGACGTTTATTTAATTTCTCGATACAAGTAGTAATATAATCATTTAAACAGGCTGTCATATCTTCTATTTTTGAAAAGTACTCCCTAATCAGTCCATCTTCTGAATCGATGAGTCTCTTTTGATATTGCACTTACATTGTAAACTCAAGATACAAAAAAGCCTTTAAAATAATTAAACTTGAACAGAGTTATTCCGTTCATTTTAATTAGCCCAAAGGTTATAACTTTAAAATCAACGTCTTTTTATAAAACATAAAAAGTAAAAATAATATATTAGAATTATAGTAAAAAAATACATATGCATATGTTTCAACAAAAAAATAAATTCTATTCATAATTTAACTGAATCGATTATGAACTAATACATCATCATTTCTAAAAATAAAATATCCCAATGATCAGGATATAATCTCAATTTATTCAATCAATATTGTGATAAATACATCCAACTCGAATCATTAATTTCATTTTCATTCAATTTTACATCTGATTTTACACAATCTAATAACCTATTAAAAAAAGGTATTGTATCTACTCTAAATTCATTATCATATAAATCTTTAACAACAAAATTTTTAAAAATCATAGTTGTTAAATTCGTAATATTTAACAACTCATTAAAAAAGTTTTTCAAAAATAAACTATCTTCTTCATCCAGTTCTAAATCACTATATAACTAACAACATTACGATCTCTTAAAAATTCAAATATCTCTAAATCTCTTGATTTAAAAACTCTAATAAATGAATCCATGTACATAAATCTCCTTTTTTTATCCAAAAATCAATCTAGGATTTAATAATAATTTTCCAACAGATATACCAATTATAGCAGTAATAGATATTACAACTGTAGGTTTCATCAAAATTTGATTCCAACTAAGTTTAGAAGCTTTATCTCTTTCTTTATCCGATTTCACTGTTTTTCTAAAGCTTTTTTGAAATCATTTGTTTTTTAAACATTTTTTGAACGGTTTTTAGTACACCAGCAGAAATAAGTGTTTTACTATGACTTTTTGTTACTTGATTAAGCATAAAACACGTTGATATTTCGATGTATTAATTCCCAACCGTTTTGCTTCGATGGAGACTGTAGCAAAACGGTTACATAAATAATTACTTGAAGGGGCTATTCAAACAACAACAACGAATCGCGGGAAAGAATTCAGCTATTACAAAATACTAAAATTGGGTGAAAAACTGCATACGAGGCGTTTTAAAAAAACTGTGGCACTTAATTTGACAAACTATCAAATTACTCTCTAAGCAGTCCATTTTTTGAATCGATGAAGTCTCTTTTGGTGTTGCACTTATATTGTGAATTCAAGCTATAAAATAGGCTGGGACAGAACAAAATAATATGTTTCAAATACGAATAATCAAATCAATTGAACGCGTAGAAAACGACTCCTGCGGGAATAGCATGAGCTGAAAACCCCACAGGAACGTAGTGACGAGGAGTTTGAAGCCATGCCCGCGGAAAGCGTTTTTCGAAGCGGAAATTGATCTGAACGAACAAATCCCGTATGATTTTGAAAAATCATACGGGATTTGCTATGTTGAAAATACTTTTGTCTCAGGCTCCATTACACTTATTGAACTGGATTTTTCTCTGTTACAATAAGCTCGTCAATGACTTCCTTACCTGTTGGGTCCCATTTAATCAGACGCTTATGTGCATCATGGTAGAAGCTCACGAAGTAACCGTTCTCAAGAATTTCTGATACAAGCTCATCTTTTGCAAAAACAGATGTCATTGGATAATCATCATATGCCAGTACCCACAGTGGATTTTGATGTGCATGTGTTGGCATTAAATCTGCCATATGAATAATTGTCTCGCCATTTTGTGATAGACGAATAATTGCATGACCGTCACTATGTCCACCTGTATGAATCATTTGAATACCTTCAGCTACATCCAACTTGTCTTCATATGTCTGTACTTGATGAACGATTGGCTCCCAGTTCTCTTTCCAATATGTGTTTTGTGAGCGAATATTCGGATTACGCATCTCATCCCATTCTACTTGTGTTGTGTAGATTGTCGCATTTGGAAAAACTGGAACAAGTTTTTCACCTTCATATTTTGTTAAACCACATGCATGATCAAAATGAAGATGCGTCATTAATACATAATCGATATCCGCAGGTGTTAAATTCAACTTTGCTAGGTCTTCTTCAATATGTGATTGATCTGTTACACCGTAATTGCGTAGTTGTTTTTCTGTGAATTTGCCATTACCTACACCTGAATCAATTAAATAATTTTTACCACCATATTGGATCAAAATTGGATGTGTTGGTAATTCAATTTGATTTTTGTCATTCACAGGATACTTTCTAGACCATAGTGGTTTTGGTACTACCCCAAACATCGCCCCACCATCTAAAAATGTAACACCACCATTTAGCCACGTTAATGTCATATCATGAAATTTGTAAGAATCCATCTGTTTATCCCCCTTGTTATGATTCGACTTCACTTCTATATTTTACCATGAAAAGCTCGAAAAAGTAATTATTTTCTTTTTTAAGTCGCGAAATCATCATTTTTATTTGGAGAACGATAGCGTAAAAAGGCTTTTGCTTGAATGATAGACTTCTCAATACAACACTCAATTGCACAATCCTCTTGTATCTCTTTTACGAGTAATTTCACTAACTTCGCCTGATTTTCTAGAATAATCTGTAATTCTGGTGTCATCTGAGAAAGTTCAATATTTTCTACTAAATAATACGTTTTAGTGCATAAATTCCTCATCAACATCTCATCATAAGCATGTTTCTCCATAATTTTACGTTTCCAAGCGTGTACATAATCCGTTAAAAAGCACGCCACAACAAAACGTTCTTTTCTTGTAAAGCGATCTAGAATCATTAAATACATTTCGGTTTTTTCAATTTCTTGAATACAAAAAATATTCACAGTATGAGAAAAAGTTTTAATATGATCGATGATGAGACATTCTTCTTGGCTAATTAATAGTAACCAATGATTAAAAGCTGCTGCCCATGTATCCACTTCTGAATGAGTCAGATTAAATGCCGGTTGTAAGTCGTGGTAGTCTTGTGAATACTGTTGAAATTCTTCGACCAATATAGGATCAATCATGAATAGACTATGCTCTACTGATAGTTCCCTATACATCACTAACGCCTCCAGTTCGTTAACAATCGCCTAAAAAAAATAGATAACGTATTCATCACGTTACCTATTTTCTGTGTATTTAATCTTTTTTTGTGATAAATTGTGCTTCAACGCGATAAATTGGCTGACCTTTTGCAGAGAATTTTTCTTCATACTCTGTCATAATATTATCTGCTGGGTTATCCGCATGTAAATCAAGTGACACAAGCTTTAACTTCATGCCATAGTCTGTCATACTAATTAATGAATATTCAAATAAACCGCGATTATCCGTTTTAAAATGAATTTCACCATTATCGACTAATACAGCTTCGTATAATTTTAAGAAACCTTCATGTGTTAAACGACGTTTTGCATGACGAGATTTTGGCCATGGATCTGAGAAATTTAGGTATAAACGATCGACATCATTTTTTGCAAAATATTTTTCTAAATCTGCACCATTTACACGCAATAGACGTAAATTCGATGGTGAACCTGCATCTAGTGCTTTCTCACAAGCTTTCATCATAACACTATCAAATAATTCGATACCGATATAATTCACCTCTGGATTAGCAAGTGCCATTCCTGTAACGAATTGTCCTTTACCTGTTCCTACTTCGATGTGTAGTGGATGGTCATTACCGAATAATTCATTCCAGCGTCCACGATAATTTTCTGGATTTTGTACAACTATTTCAGGATGCGCATCTAAAAATTGTGGCGCATTTGGATTATTTCTAAGTCTCAAGCGTATTTCCTCATTTCTTTTTTACTTATCATCTGTTCATTTTAAAGAAACTATTCATTTAGTCAAGTGTGTTCACTGCTAATTGCCATTCATGTGGCATAATTTCGTAGTGGATTGTTTGACCGTACACAGTTTTGTCAATAAATTCGCCATCAACATGTCCATATACTTCACCGTGAATTGTCACGTCAAAAGAAGTTGCTTGCATCTGCTGTACTGCTTTAAACCGTGTATGTTTGCCAAAAAAGACAGTTCCAAAAATTAATAATAATTTCCACTTCGCAATATTATATACAATTGTTAGTTCAAGTAAATGATCATCTGCCTTGGATTGAGGTGAAATTTTCATTCCTCCACCAAAATAAGGTTGATTACTTACTACGACAAAATAACATGATGTGTAAGTTTTTTCATTGTTTATTGTAAGATCAAATGGTGTAAAACGGATTAGTTCTTGAAAAACAATCCAAGCATAAGCTACTTTACCGAGAGAGAACCGGTTCAATAGCTTTTTCAATTTAGATTGATTCGTGCGATATGTGACAAGTGCATCAAAGCCAAATCCACCATTATTAATAAAAAGAGACTGTTTCGTTCCTTTTATGAGTTTTCCTAAATCCATCGGAACGACTTCATGGCGCAAAAGAAATTGTTCAATCTGCTGTGCATTTTTAAATGTTGGATAAGCTCGACTAAAATCATTACCTGAACCGCCTTTTACCATACCGACAATTGCATGAGAATGGGCATGTGCACCTTCAACTACTTCATGCATCGTTCCGTCCCCACCAATTGCAATAAATAATATTTTTCGCTTATCTATCAGATGCTTTTCAACAATCTCCGCTGCATGTCCTGTGTAAGCAGTTCTCTCTAGCGTAAAAGGAACCGTTAATTCTTTTGTAATTTTTTCACATTGTTTTTTAGCACGACCATGCCCTGCTTGTACATTCACAATAATGACTACTTCCATCGCTATTCTCCATCTGTAAACCATTCTGCACGCATAAATGACGTTGTTTGCATATGGTCTAGTAATAATTGTGCTGCTCTAAATTGCGTGTGTTTCATCGGTGAGCGATGATTTTTTAATTGCTCAAACCACTGGTCATAATGTCTTCGATCAATAAACTGCACCCCATACGAAGAACCTGGATAATCAATATATCCTCGTCTTGATAAAACAACTTTTTTAATACCTAGATGTAAATCATGATGTTCAAAAAAGGGCTTTAAAAGACTTTCCATTCGATTCAAACCAATTAGTGGATTGACAATATTTTTTGTTCGTTCACCAATTCGTTTCACCCAAAAGCGATCTGTATTAATTCCTGAGAATGTCGCACGTTCTTCGGCATCAATCACTTGAATACAGTAGCAGTCTGTTGGTGTCAAAATCAAAATACCCAGTTCTACAGGTGCTTTTTTCACAAGAAGAATCGGTTCATATAATACAAAGAAAGTATCTGGTAGCTGTTGTAATAATTCTTTTAAAAATACGTCTCTTTGATAGCGCGGATCAATATTTGATTTTTCGCGCATCGTCGTACTTGCCCAGTTTAGTTGAAAACCAAACAACTGGTCCAAATACATGCGACGTAAATCTTGAATGGTCTGCGGACGGTACAATAGGTTCGGCTCAAAAGCAAAGCCAATATCTTCTTCCTCTTCTTGTTTTGGCTTTTCAAAAATTTCTTCTTCATGATCATCATATTCAAAATCTTGTTTTCGTTTTTTAAACGGATTTAATTTTTTAAAGAATTTTTTAGGTGTTGATTCATCATCTTCCCAAAGAATTTCTTCCTCTTCTTCCCATGTCTCTTCAAAAAGTGGTTTCGTTTCCCACTCTTTTCTCATGCGTTCCCACTTCGCCTGTTTCATTCGAATATACTGTGTTGGATAACGCGTCGCATCAACTTGATATCTCGAGATATAGTCTTGTAATTTAATAAGTTGTGCCATGTTATTCTCTCCTTAACATTCATCCATTCATTTCTAAAAAAGAGATTGTCCTGCTATTTATTTCGGACAATCTCTCATTTATTTACATCATTACTGCTGTTTTTACTTTTAATTCAAATGCCTGCTGTAAACGACGTGTCCATTCACCTGGTAAGCCATCTGCAATGGGGTGACAATCTACTTCAATAATGGGTGTCACTTCGGAAGTAGTCGATGTAAGTAATAATTCATCCATCTCTAAAGCCCGTTCACAAGTCATCGCTTCTTCTACAACAGGTAAACCTATTTCTTCGCAACATTGAAGTAATACGTGACGTGTAATACCATTCAAAATATAATTATTTACTGGATGTGTATAGAGCACCCCGTCTTTAATACCAAAAATATTCGAAGAAGAACCTTCTGTAATGACACCATCACGATGTAAAATCGCTTCATAGCAACCTTGCTCATGTGCTTTTTGCTTTGACAATACAGCGCCGAGTAAATTAAGTGATTTAATATCGCAACGTAACCAACGAATATCCTCATCAAAAATTGTTCTAACACCACGTTGTAAATTTTGTAGAGGTCTATCACCTTGTTGTGTATATGCGACAAATGTTGGAGCTACATCACTCGGGAAAAAATGTGTACGACTTGCTACACCGCGTGTAATTTGCATATAAACATGTCCTACTTCTAACTCATTTTCTTCAACTAAGTCATATAACATTTTGTGTAGTAAATCTTTTGTATAAGGAATAACAATTTGTAATTTTTCAGCGCATGTATAAAAACGGTCGATATGTTCTTTAATTGTGAACAACGAACCATTATAAACTTTAATCACTTCATAAATTCCGTCACCAAACTGAAAACCGCGATCTTCTATGTGAATATGTGCATCTTCAGCCTGTATCATTTGATTATTTAATAAAATTGTACGCAAAACTTTCCACTTCCTCATTTCTGTCTTCTTAGTTATTATGACAAATAATTTGATTTTGTGAAAGATACGATTCGAATCATCTCTAAATGCTGTATAAAAAATAACTAACCAACACAAAACCGAACATGTTATGGATGCCAGTTGTTCATATATGTTCGGTTCTTGTATGTGTCAATTCTATTGTTTTATAATCGTTACCTTTTTCGGATTTGTATAAACTAAATATTGATCAGAAATTCGAATAAAATATTCATCTAAATCTTTTCCTATATTTGTTTCTAACGCGCGAATCGCTTCTTCATCAAGTCGATCATAGATAATTTCATACTCCTCTGCGTTCACATTATTACGCCAAGGAAGAAATTGCATTGCTCTTCCGACATTTTCAAATGTATTATGTTCATAACGTGGCGCATAAGAACCACTCGACAGAATACCTCTTTTTCCAGCTTGTCCTACTGCAATATTTTTAAAATAGTTTTGTGAAATAATTGGTCCATCCCAATTCATCGCACGAATTGCATCATTACGAATGTCCATAAATATATTATTTTGGATGACAATGCCTTTATGAGGTTTTGATTCATAATGTACTCCTTTGATTATGCCTTCTCCTGAATATTTGTGCGTGCCAATTGCACGGTCAATATTTTTAAAAGTAGAGTCTTGAATTGTCACCCGGTTTACAGGGGTACGGTCAAAACTACTCCATTCAGAATTAAATCCTTTCGTTGCACGGTCAGGTGTATCAATGTTAATTGCTTCTTTCACCATATTTTCAGAAGGAGTAGAGTCTTCAAATGTACACGCATCAATTAATACATCTTGAGAAGCATCTAATTCAATAAAATGCCCAGAATTCATATTACGAAAATCGATATTTTTAAATACCACATTATTTGTATGTGCCATAATTACACCAAAACTAAAATATTTATGCTGCAAATCAATTGTTGCACGTCCTTGTGAATAAATCTTAATATTTTGAGAACCATCATACTCTCGGACACTAGCTTTTTTATTTGCTTTAGATGGTGGAACTAATTGGAATATCGAATTAGATAGCGGCATTGTTGTTGCATCTGTTTCTAATGCTTTTTTTAAAATAACACCATCTTCTAATTCTACTGTCACATTCGATGGTATAAATAATGTATTCGTAAGCATATACGTACCCTTCTCAATATAAACTGTTCCTCCGTTTTGCTTTTCTAATTGTTCAAAAATCGAACGTAAAACATAATAATCCTTTGTCATTGATGTGTAAGAAGGTCTTAATTCATACGTACGATTTAATGGCTTTGTATCATGATTCACATGATAAACGTCTTTTTGAAATTCTGCTTCATCCATAATTTCTGCTTTATTTCCCGTTTGATTATAGCTACCTGAAGGTAAAATGATGATATTTTGCTTTACTTGTCTTGCTTTGTTTGTTAATAAATCACGTTTATTATCTAGTGTAAATGTATTTTTTGCAGCTGAAAGACCTAACTGTAAACTTTCAGATAATGTGCGGAATGCAACCATTTGATTTGAACGAATAAACATATTTTTTCGAATAACAGGTGTTTGAACTGCACGCAACTCAATTGTTGCGTTTGCCTTCCCCATCGTATCGTCAAACTGATTATGGTCAATAATTGGATTGGTCCAACCAATTAAGTATAGTGAAGTATTGTTCATACGTTTTAATTGATTACTTTCAATTATTATTCCTGTTTGATGTGCTTTTTTGTTGTAAGTACTCGTTCTTACAGCCATGTACTGTGAATCGAATTGATTGTTTGATATGGTTACATACTGATTTGTTACTTGATCATGCTTAATCCATGCATAGTTCAAAACAGCCGCATGCTTCATTGCAGATTCTAATCGAATAGCAGGTGTTGTCGTTTGTTTTGTAGCATATAAAAAATGATTATTTTCAATATTTTGCTTCGTTGAACCTATTATATGAATGAATGTGCCTTTGTGATTATTTCTAAATTGAATACCTGTTATACGCACATTATTTGTATGAGCACTCACAATCCCCTGTGCTTTTTCAATTTTCCCTAAATCTATTGTTGCACTACCATACCCTTTAATTGTAATATTTTTACTTCCTGCATACCCATTCACCTGTTTACCTTTTTTAACGGTTTGAGAAGGTACAAGAAGGAATAGTGATTTACTTGCTTTAAAATTCGCTTTACCTGTTTGGTTATATTTTTGGACTTTCGTTCCATCTTTTAATTCAAGTGTTGTATTTGAAGGAATATATAAGTTATTTGAAATTTTATACGTTCCTTTTTTTAAAATAAGTTTACCTCCACCTTCTTTTTCAATACGTTCTAAATAACCTTTTAGTAGATAATAATGTTTAGTGTGCTGATTACTATTTTTAGTTTTAATAAGCGGTTTACTATTCGGTGTCACTTGATATGTTTTTGCTTGTGCAACTTCTCCACTTACAAGCACAACAAATGATAGAGTGAACACACAAAGAAAGATAGCGCGCCAATTGATGCGAATTGTCATCTGTCCTCTCCTTTATCATATTCATATATGCTCATTTTCTTATGTAAAAATACATGAAACATTTTACGAGAAAATCGAATTAAAGATAGATTAATAGTTTAAAGCTTTCATTATAACCCGTCAATATTGTCTCTACAACTTAAACTCTTATGGACTCTTTATCACTATTATATTTTACTTATATTAAAATTATTGCAAACTATATTTATTTACAATGCTTTTCCACTATCCACACTATAATTGTTCGTTACAATATTAATTTTTACCTAAATTATACAATAAAATAACTTTTCTATCGTTAAAAATAGTATATTTACACCTATAAAACGTACATTAATTGAATGTAAATATATAATCGTACGCCTTTTACTGTAAAGCTATTGTAAAAAAAGCTTTTTCTATACTTTTTTATGGAAAAATAGTGCATAATCCGTTATAATATGATTGTCAGATAATACTGACGAAAAAACCGAAAAGGGAGATGTCTAAGGCAAAATAAATTTCGCCTACAGATCGCAATTTCTATCGTCCGCTAGTCTTGAGAATATAAGATGAAGGAGTGGTTCACCAATGAAACCAACAACTGATCGGATGCTTAACCGTATTAAAGATGTGTATAAATACATCCATGATAATGGAACTGTAACAACACAGGATTTAGTCGACGAATTCGGCATCACTCCTCGCACCATTCAAAGAGATTTGAATGTGTTAGCCTTTAATGACTTAGTTGAAAGTCCATCTAGAGGTAAATGGACAACGACGCGTAAAAAAGTGAAAATGACATCTTAGAAAGGTTACAATGAGTTTTATCTCACACTGACTCGTTGTATTGAGAAGCCAACAAGCCCTAAGAATAACATGCTGAGGCCAACTTCTCATATTACTCAAATCAACTATAAATGAACTTGTAAAAAAAGAATGACCCTGCTGCGTCGCGAGGTCATTCTTTTTGTTTTAATTTTTCTACTTCTTCTGTTGTTAATTCTCTATACTCGCCAAGCTCTAAATTTTCATCTAATTCGAGTGGTCCCATCGACAAGCGCTTTAAGTATGTCACTGTTTTACCAACTGACTCGAACATACGCTTCACTTGATGAAACTTACCTTCTGAAATCTCGAGCTCAATTTCAGATTGTTCCCCAGCTTTTAAAATCTTTAATTTCCCTGGTTTTGTATGATATCCGTCTTCTAATGTCACACCTTGTGCGAAAGCTTCAATATCTGCTTCGACTACTTCTCCTTCAATTTGAGCATAATACACTTTCGGTACATGCTTTTTCGGAGACAAAAGATTGTGTGATAATTGACCATCGTTTGTAATGAGTAAAAAACCTTCTGTATCCTTATCTAAACGTCCAACAGGGAATGGTTTGAAATGTTGATGAAATGGATCTAACAAGTCAATGACTGTTTGATCATACATATCTTCTGTTGCTGAAATAACGCCCGGCGGCTTGTTCATCATCAAGTAAATAAACTCTTGATAATGAACGCGCTCACCATAGACCATCACTTCTTGTTTTTCTGGATCGACATGTTTTGCTACATCTTTCGTAACAACCCCATCTACTTTTACTACTTGGCTTTTTAATAAAGCTTTTACTTCTTTACGAGAGCCAAAGCCCATATTCGATAATAATTTATCTAAACGCATATTTCCTCCTACATACCTAGTTTGCGTGCGATTTTCGTCACGCGACTACCTAATAATTTTTGTGCTAAACCGATACGCAGTGATAAATACCCATAAACAGCCACACCTACAGAACCACAGACAATAATATAAATCATTGCTGTAAAGCGTGTTTCTACTTCAGGTAAAATGAGTGATAATCCTTCGCGAGTTAGCCATACAATCAATGTCATAACCGCTGTTAAAATAACAATTAAAATAGAACGTCGAATGACCACTTGTGGTTTGTAATCTAATACTTTACTTAAAACAATTAAATTGATACCAATCGATACCATATAACCAATGGTTGTTGCTAAAATCGCACCATCTGCTTCTAACCATTGAATCATTGGGATGTTTATGGATAACTTCACTAAAATCCCTGTTAATAAACTTAAAATAATCCACTTTTGATAGTCAATCCCCTGTAATAATGCCGCTGTTACTTGGAAGAAAGCAAACAAAATCGCTACAGGTGCATAATGAGCTAACACGCTCGCTCCCATTGCATCTGGTTCATATAACATCGTATACACATCATACGATAAAATCGAAATACCAATAACTGCTGGAAGTGTGATAAATAATAGAATTTGATATGTCTTATCTACAGCATCAATCAATTCACCACGCTGTTTTTGCGTATAATAACGTGTAATTGTCGGGACAAGTGCCATTGAAAATCCCGTTGCTAACATAACAGGGATAATGACAATCTTATGTGTAGTAAAGTTCAACATGCCAAGAATATTATCTGAAATTTTCGCTAAACCAATACTCGACATCGCTTGGTTAAACGTGAACATATCAACTAATTGGAATAGTGGATTTGCAACCCCTACAAAAATGTAAGGAATCGAATACGTAATAACTTCTTTATAAATCTTTTTGTAGCTGAGTTCTCCAGACGGGACACTCTCAGCTAACTTCAAATCAAATTCCGGCTTCAATTTACGCCAGTAATAATATAAACATAATAAACCACCAATAGCACCAATAAATGCTGAGAATACAGCGAATGATACTGCTGTTTGTGCCTGACCAGCAAACACATTCATTACTAAGAATGAGCCGACTAACAGCACAACAATTCGTACAATTTGTTCGACTAATTGTGATACTGCTGTTGGTGACATATGGTTATAACCTTGGAAGAATCCACGTAATAAACTCATAAATGGTACTGCGATTAATGCAAAACTTACCCAACGAATCACACTCGCAATTTGTGGCACTGTGAAAATTTGATCGTCATCTTTAATAACTAACTCTGCAATCGGTGTTGCTAGAGAATATAATGCGATAAACGATAAAATACCAGTTCCAAGCATAATCATTAAACCCGACTTGACGAGTTTTCTACCCGACTCATAATCACCCATACTATTATATTTAGCGACGAATTTCGAAACAGCTACAGGTGCTCCTGAAATGGCAATCGACAACATAATTGAATAAGGAATATATGCATAAGAATATAGTGTAACATTCTCTTGACCGATAATCGCGTAGAACGGGAATATGTATACAAGACCTAATACTTTTGATAAAAACATACCAATCGTAAGAATGGCAGTTCCCTTCATTAATGATGACATAAAATCCTTCCATTCTGTCCAAATCTAATAAAACCTAAACTATAGTTTACAACTCGATATACAATTACTCAAATAGTTTCTTCATTTCATGTATAATAAAATAAAAAAAGAAAGTGAGCTAGAAAAATGTATGATGTAATTGTAATTGGCGGTGGACCATCTGGACTAATGGCCGCAATCGCTGCTGGGTCTAAAGGTAAAAAAGTATTGTTGCTTGAAAAAGGTAAAAAACTAGGGCAGAAATTAGCGATTTCTGGAGGTGGTCGTTGTAATGTAACGAACCGCCTACCTGTTGAGGAAATTGTTAAACATATTCCTGGTAACGGCCGCTTTCTTTATAGTCCTTTTACGGTATTTAATAACGAAGATATTATCGCATTCTTTGAAAATCTAGGTGTTGCTTTAAAAGAAGAAGATCACGGGCGTATGTTTCCTGTATCAAATCGCGCACTAGATGTTGTAGATGCGCTGTTACGCGAACTTGATCGTCTTCACGTCGAAGTACGCAAATTAACAAAAGTAAGTAAGTTACTCATGGACGATGAAAAAGTGATTGGCGTTCGTTTAGAAGATGGTACCGAAATCAAATCACAAGCAGTTATTGTCGCAGTTGGTGGTAAAGCTGTACCTCAAACTGGTTCAACAGGTGACGGTTATCCATGGGCTGAAAAAGCTGGACACACTGTAACAGATCTCTATCCAACAGAAGTTCCCTTACTATCAAATGATGACTTTATCCAATCAAAAGAACTTCAAGGTTTAGCACTTCGCGATGCCGCTGTATCCATTCTTAAAAAAAATGGTAAACCGATTGTAACACATACAATGGACATGCTTTTTACACATTTCGGTTTAAGTGGTCCAGCCATTCTTCGTTGTAGCCAATATGTTGTAAAAGAACTTAAGAAAAATGGTCAGAAACCTGTTACGATGCGCATTGCAGCTTTACCAGAACATAATGCTGAATCCGCTTTTCAAATGCTCTTTAAATTGGCAAAAGATGAGCCGAAAAAAGCGTTAAAAAACGTCTGGAAAGGCATTGTTCCAGAGCGCTGGTTACTTTTTTTAATGCAGCGTGCAAATATCGATGAAGCATTAACAGGAGCGGATTTATCTGCTGAGCAAACGCGCACGCTCGCACAATCACTTGTCGCATTCGAAATGACTGTCTACGGTACACAACCAATTGAAAAAGCTTTTGTAACAGGTGGTGGTGTATCTACGAAAGAAATCGAACCACAAACAATGGCTTCTAAGAAAAAACACGGTCTATTTTTCTGCGGCGAAATTTTAGACGTACATGGTTACACAGGTGGTTATAATATCACTGCAGCTCTAGTCACAGGACATATTGCAGGCGATAGCGCAGCTTCTCTCTCATACCCTATTTAACGTTTTTTAAGTACGAATCGTTTCCATACGATTCGTATTTTTTATGCCAAAATCTATTTCTGTCACAAATTTGTACGTTATATATATGAACATATTGTTTTTAATTCTTTTTAAGCACATAAATTCTATATTATGGTATTCTATAGGAATAAGTAAACAACTAAGAATTGGAGTGCATTGCATGAAAAAGTTATTTGCGAATTTATCACATTCGCCTCCAGCATCGATTTATATTCAACGTGAATTTGCCAAACAAAATATTAAAAGATTATTTCTTGTTTCGATATTTTCGTTATTTATGCTTTCCGCTATTTTTTTTATTAACTTATATGCACACACACATACTACATATCATTTTAAAGACTACAAAGGATATGTTATTTGTTACATTCTTATTATAGCTATTAATATTTTTACATTAATTTATGCTTTTAAACATCGAAGAAAACAGGCAATCTCGATTGAACAAACTAAAAACATCAATGCGATCATCTTTTTATACGTTTGGATTACCCTTTTGAGCAGTTGCTATATTTCAAATTATGACCAACAATTACATGGACAAATTGTGATTTACTTAGTCTATGCTTTCTTATGTTCATGTGTTGTAATTATACCTCTCAGAAAAACGATGATTCCGATTTTATTTTGCACAATTTTACTTAGTATAGCTATTATTTTCAACTCAAACTTTATTACATACGGACAATTTAATTTAATCTTATTACTATTAATTACTATTTTAACACTCTCTTTAAATTACTTAAATTATCGTATTATGAAACAACACTTAGAGCAAAATCAACGTCTTGTTGAAGAAAAGCAAGTATCAAAAATGTTAACAAAAGAACTTAGAGCTGCTGCTTATACAGATGAATTAACTAATTTATCAAATCGTCGCGGCTATTTACATCATTTAGATTATTTACAAACACAACTTCCTTGTAAAATGACCGTGCTCATGATTGATATTGATTGTTTTAAAAAATATAATGATTACTATGGACATGCGTATGGAGATATCGTACTTGCAAAAGTCGCTTCTACACTACATGATTTATGTGCAGGTCCGAATCGATTTGCTTCACGTTGGGGTGGAGAAGAGTTTTTAGTACTCCTTCAAAATCATACAGAGAATGAAGTACATCGATTTTATAAGCAATTTTTAAACCAGATTAATTCATACCACATCCAACATGTAGCTTCTGAAACTGCCGATTATTTAACTTTTAGTATTGGTGGGAATTCACAGACTATTATACATGTAGATGATATGAATACTTGCATATTACATGCTGACGAAGCTCAATATATGGTAAAACATTCAACAAAAAATGATTTTGTTTTAATGGAAAATGGGAAGATTATTTCTATGCCAGACTCTATTGCACAATGTCAATAAACGGAACTTTTTATGTTTATAAACGTTTTAATTGTAATCGCGTAAAATAAAAGGAGATCAACATGCGAAAAGCTTCACAATTACTCATTGGAATTATTATTGCTCTTAGTCTTTTTATTTTTTGTGTCGTGTTATTAGTTAAAACACTTATATTTAATAACGAAGCACAACCTAAACCAGTAGAATCAAAGAAAGTCGGTTACACAGAAAAAGAATTTATCAAAAAAATTGCACCAACTGCTCAAAAAATTGCAGACCGCTATGGTTTATACGCTTCTGTTATGATTGCACAAGCAACACTCGAAAGTAACTCCGGAAACAGTGAACTTGCTAGTGCACCCAATTACAATCTTTTTGGAATTAAAGGAACGTATAAAGGTGAAAGTGTTCTACTACCTACTCAAGAAGATGATGGTAAAGGGAATTTACGTACCATTGATGCTGCATTTCGAAAGTACAATTCTTACGAAGAGAGCATGAAAGATTATGCAACACTTTTAAAGAACGGCACTTCATGGAACAAGAAATTTTATAAAAAAACATTCAAGTCTTCCGCTTCTACCTATCAAGAAGCAACAGAAGCATTAACAGGTAGTTATGCTACCGACACAAAGTATAATAAAAAATTAAATGCGATGATTCAGCAGTATAACTTACAAAAATATGATGAATCGAAGAACTAACTTCTATAAGCACAAAAGGAAGAAGAACCTCGCTCAATGCGTTGGCTCATCTTCCTTTTTATTTATGTATATATGCAAGCTAACTTAAAAACGTCTTTGAATAGCTATCAATTTGATTAAAAATCATGAATTCCGCCATTGTTTTAATCTGTTCAATTATCTTTTGATCGTCTGTCAAAGCTAATTCAAAGTCTGCTGCGTTCTTTTCAATCTGAATAACCCCATTTGATAAATCAACAGCTACAGATAAATACATCTGCTGATCAACCGTTACCTTCGCTTCTACTTTCTTTTTTTCTAAATCAATAAATGGATAATGATATGTAATCGTATTCTCTGTAACACTTTGTTTTTTTGAATTGATCATATGCTTTCCTCCACTTCCACAACCACACTATAAACATCCTTATTACAAACAATAATGAAATCTATTAAAAAACGCAACTTTTTCATAGAAAAAAGCGAGTTGTCAGACCTATAACAACTCGCCTTCATTTAAAATGTGCGACGAATATTGTACACAAGACTTAATAGATATTGGAATAAGTTAATGAAATCTAAATATAAATTTAGTGCAATCATCGGTACATCTTCATCTTTAATTGGTTGTTTTGCAATTCGGTTCATATCGAAAATTGTATAAACAGTAAATACAATGACACCTAATGCACTAACAAAAATCCACACAACTGATGAGAATTTCACAAAAATCGCGATGATTGAGAATGCGATTAAACCAACTAATAAGATGAATAAGATACTTCCTTTATTCGTAAAGTCTCGTTTTGTATAGTAACCATATAAACCGGCTGCGATGAAGATGATGGCAGTCGTCCCTAAAATGAGTAAGACCACTCCTCCACCTAATGCACCTAGATAAAAATTTAATGCACTATAAAATGTAATACCGACTAATGTTGCGACAATAATCGATATGAATCTTCCTAATCTTCTCATTGTACGACTAAACATCATCGCAATTAGTAAGATTAACGTCACAATGCTAAGTGGTAATATAAAGACTTGTGGTAATACAGTCCCTATTAATAATCCAATAATTGTAAAAACCCATAATACTGTGAAGAATTGTAGCACTTTATTGAATTGTTGTTTTTCCATCGGCGTTCGCCTCCATTACCTTACTTACTGTTTTTATACCCGATTTGTTTCATTTTTCATCAAAAAATTTGTTATGATACTTTTATGACATAATTTAGGAGTGGGTCAATTGAAAATTCAACAAGTAGCAATTGTAGGGCTTGGTGCACTTGGTGTACTGTATGCAGAACATTTTTCAAAACGTTTACCAAAAGAATGTGTAGAAGTAATTGCAGATGCTAAACGCATTGAACGCTATAAACGAGACGGTATTTTTTGTAATGGCAAACCTTGTACATTCCATTATGTAACACCTGAACAAGCGACACCAGCAGATTTGATTTTAATCGCAACAAAGTTTGATGGTTTATCTGAAGCCATTGAGATAATTCGTCCAATCGTACAAAAACAAACGATTATTCTCTCTGTATTAAATGGCATTATTAGTGAAGAAGAAATTGCAAAAGTTTTCGGTGTCGAACATACACTATATTGTGTAGCACAAGGAATGGATGCTTTAAAAACAGGCAACCATATGACTTATGTCAATAAAGGCTTACTTTGCATCGGGGCAGACTTGGAAGGAATGGAACTTGAACGCTTACATACCGTTACAAAATTCTTCGATGAAACGGAATTCCCTTATGAAGTCGATCCACAAATGCGCCATCGCTTATGGGGGAAATTCATGTTAAATGTTGGTGTGAACCAAACTGTTGCTGCAATTGAAGGTACATTCCATGATGTTCAAATCGAAGGTGAAGCGCGCGATATGATGATTAGTGCCATGCGAGAAGTAATCAAAATTGGACAAGCAGAAGGAATCGCACTATCCGAAAAAGATTTAGCTTATTGGCTTGATATTCTAGCAACGCTTAACCCAGAAGGAAAACCTTCCATGGCACAGGATGTCGACGCAAAAAGAAAAAGCGAGCTACCACTTTTTGCAGGAACAATCCGAAAATTAGGTGTAAAACATCAAATTGCTACACCAACGAATGATAAACTTTACGCAATTATCCAGGCAAAAGAATCAAATTATTAGCATGAAAGCACTTTCATTTCCTTTTGTTTTATTATAATATAACAGTAAGCATTATTTTTCTTTATATCATACATAGAGAAATGTAATGCTTATTTTATTTTTACATAAAGGGGATGAATGGATGAAATTAGCAAAACGTATTTTAATTGCACTTGCATTAGGGGCTATTGTAGGTGTTGTCATTAACGCCTTTTTTCCGAGTATTTTTAAACCTTTAGATGGTTATTTATTTACACCACTTGGCACAATTTTCTTAAACTTAATTAAGATGGTGATTGTACCACTTGTATTCTTCTCGATTGTGACAGGTGTTGCGAATATTGGTGATCCTAAAAAACTGGGCAGAATTGGCATTAAGACGATTACATTCTTTTTAACAACAACAGCTATCGCGATTACAATCGGAATTGTTTTAGCACTGATTTTAAAACCAGGTCTTGCTGGAACTTTTCAAACAGATAATTTAAACTATGAACCAACAAAAGCACCGCCCGCATCAGAGACATTCCTCGGTATCATTCCAGTTAATCCAATTGCTGCAATGGCAGAAGGCGCAATGCTACAAATTATCTTCTTCGCTGTTTTCATCGGCTTTGCAATTAGCTATTTAGGTAAAAAAGTAGAGGGTATTGCAAAACTAATGGAACAAGGAAACGAAATTATGATGTTCTTAGTCAACCTTGTCATGAAGTTTGCACCGTTTGGTACATTCGGTTTAATCGCCTCTGCAGTTGGTCAACTCGGATTTAGTGCATTAAAAGCAATGTTCTTATACATGCTTGTTGTATTGCTTGCACTTGCTGTCCACTTCTTCTTCGTTTACGGCGGTGCTATGAAGTTTTTAGCGAAACGTAATCCAGTACAGGTAATTAAAACGTATTCGCCTGCAATGGCTGTATCGTTTAGTACATCAAGTAGTAGCGCTACACTACCTGTCGCTATGGAAATTGCGCAGAAAAAACTTGGCGTCCCTCGTTCAATTAGTTCATTCGTACAACCACTCGGTGCAACGATTAACATGGATGGAACTGCGATTATGCAAGGGGTTGCAACAATCTTTATTGCACAAGTTTTCTCGGTTGATTTATCCATTACAGCACTAATTACAGTCGTATTAACAGCTGTACTCGCAAGTATTGGAACTGCCGCTGTTCCAGGCGCTGGTCTTATCATGCTTGCTATGGTATTAACAGCGGTTGGCTTACCTGTAGAAGGTATTGCTTTAATCATCGGTATTGATCGTCTACTCGATATGACACGTACGATGGTAAATTCAACAGGTGACCTAGCATGTACGCTCTATGTAACAACAAGTGAAGAAAATAAAGGTGAGGTATTTGACGATGTTTACGAATCTGGAGAAGATGATTTTGCAAAATCGTAAACGAAGAGTTAGAGAGAAAAATCGCGCTTCGGTGCGATTTTTTTCTTTTCCTCCTTGAAACAAAATTCAAAGTCATTCGTATATGTACTAACGAAAGGATGGATGTGTATGTTTTTTGTAACGACATTAATCGCTTTTTTATATGAAGCCTATCTCGCAATTCCAATTGTAGGAGGAGCTACAGTACTTGCTACTGGCTATGCAACTGTATGGGTTGCTCTTGTCATTCATGCCATTGTACTCATCGTTCGTATGGGGACAATCCAATCAAAAGTAGTTCCAATCATTGCGATTTTCTTAACTTGTTTCACATGGATTCCTATACTTGGGTGGGGTATTCATCTATGTATCGCAATTCTTTACTTCATTGATTTATTGCTCGGGAAATATTCAATTCGTCGACTGTAATCATTTACTTCACAATCCGAAATATTTAGAATATAATGAAAAGACTAAATATAAGGAGTGAAGTGATATGAAATTACCTGTTCGTGAAGCTGTGCCGTTAGAAGAAACTTGGGATTTAACACGTTTAGTCAAAGATGAAGATGAGTTTAATGAAAGAGTTGAGGTATTGTTAGAAGCTGTACATCAATTCCAAGTAAATTATGAAGATCACTTAAACGCTGCTACATCGATTGCACAAGCACTAAAAGATTACGAAAAAATCTTTGAGCAATTTGTGATTGTGCATACATATGCCAATCTCTCATGGGAAACAAACCAAGGCGATGAAGCGGCGCAAGCACGTGTCTCTCGCATGAATCAAGTGGCGGCGACTCTCTTTAGTAAGACATCTTTTTTCAAAACAACATTACTAAGTACATCTGAGGACGTATTGAACGAAGCAGTTGAACAAGTTCCTCACTTAAAACATTTTGTAGAAGACATCTTACGTAATCAACCGTACCAATTACACCCAGAAGTCGAAAAAGCATTCGCCTCACTTAATGTCGCTTTTGATGCACCTTATGCACTCTATAATACAACAAAAGCACTCGACCTTCGCTTCCCTGATGTTGACGTAGACGGTGAACAGTTCCCATTAAGCTATAGCTCATTTGAAAATAATTGGGAACAAGAAGTCGACTTCAGTAAACGTCATGCAGCTTTCCAAACATTTTACGGAAAATTGCGTGATTATGAAGCAACAACCGCAAAAGCCTATGATACACAAGTACAAATTGAAAAACGTATGGCGGATTTACGTGGTTTTGATTCTGTCTTCCATTCTCTACTCCACGAACAAAAGGTGACGGAAGATTTATACCACAGACAAATTGATGTCATTATGAACGAATTAGCACCGCATATGCGCCGCTATGCTAAGTTACTTCAAAAAGTGCATGGACTCGACCAAATGACTTTTGCTGACTTAAAAATCTCACTAGATCCTGAGTATGAACCGACTGTTACGAAAAAAGAAGCCGAAAAAATGATTTTAGAAGCATTACAACCAATGGGTGAAAACTATACAAAGATGTTACAACGTGCATATGATGAGCGCTGGATTGACTATGCACCGAATGAAGGCAAACGAACAGGCGCATTTTGTGCAAGCCCTTATGGCGCAAACTCGTACATCTTGATGTCATGGAATAATCATATGAGTAATGTGTTTACACTCGCACATGAGCTAGGACATGCCGGGCATTTCCAACAAGCATATCAAAAACAAAATGTTTTTGACGGACGTGTATCACGTTACTTTGTAGAAGCTCCTTCAACATTGAATGAACTGCTAGTCGCAGAACACCTCGTTACAACAAAAGACGACCTTCGTTTTAAACGCTGGATTATTTCAAATATGGTATCAAAAACGTATTACCATAACTTTGTGACACACTTATTAGAAGCAGCTTATCAGCGTGAAGTATATCGCATTGTTGATGCAGGTGGTGCTGTCACAGCGAAACGCCTTAATGAATTAAAACGTCAAGTGCTTGAACAATTCTGGGGTGAGGATATCCTTATCAATGAAGGTGCTGAACGCACATGGATGCGCCAACCACATTACTATATGGGCTTATATCCGTACACGTATAGCGCTGGTTTAACGATTGCCACACAAGTAGCACAAAGAATCATCCATAAAGACGAAAACGCCGTAGACGACTGGCTACGCGTTCTACAAGCAGGTGGCACAGCCACACCTGAAGAACTCGCTAAAATGGCAGGCGTTGACGTATCAACAGATGAACCACTCCGCAACACCATCGCTTATATCGGACAACTGATTACACAGTTGGAAGAACTAACGGAGGAGTTGGAAAAAGCATAAACAAAAAAAACCCGTAACGACTGCAATCGTTACGGGTTTTGTTAATTTAAATGTAATTCTAATTGTGTATCAGTAACTTGTTCAAGAGATTCTATTTTTTCAATTGTTTTAGCCATATCTTTCACTAAATTTACAACTAATGCATTGCCCATTGTAAAATAACGCATTCTTTCAGGTATATTCGCTGTCCAATTGTCTGGAAAACTGTTTAATCTTTCACATTCTACTGGCGTTAAAAATCGCTTTCTACCATCTATTTCTACAATATGAGTACTACGATTAACAGAGGCTTCACTCGTTAACATTGTTCTACCTGGTAAAGCTAAATCATCAACGGGTGACATTCCACCTTCTGAGAATATATATTTATGTCCATCAGCAGATGTTCGTTCAATTTTTTTTGGACCTCTTAAATAAGCAAACTTTTCAATTTGTGCTTCTGTTAAATAATATTTTTCATCCACTTCATTCTCAAGTATTTCACCTAATGGAATAGCTCGCTGTAATTGCGGGATTGTATGAATTGTATGTACATTCCCTTTTTCCATTCTCCCAGCTAAATGGAACTCAAATGAAAAATTATCAGAAATATCAACAATATCTTCTGGGAGAGTAACACTCATACGACGATTTTTATATGCTTCTCTTTGAACAGGAAAAGTTTGTGCAAAGAAGCCTTTTTCATAGATTAATTCATCTTGTGAATGAACTGACTGTTTTTTAGCAAAATCTAAATTTTCTTTATAAGCAAAAATAAAGACTCTTCTTCTTCTTTGCGCATGACCATATTCAGCTGCATTAATTACTCGCCACTCCACAATATAGTTCAAATCTCTAAATGTGGCTAACATAACTGCGAAATCACGCCCACGTTGTTTAGATGGCGATTTTAATAAGCGATCAACATTTTCAAGTAGAACATATTTAGGGTGTGAATTCTCCAACACACGTTTTATATCCCAAAAAAGAACACCCTTTTTCCCTTTAATCCCCTCTTCTTTTGATAAAGAGCGAGCAACAGAATAATCTTGGCAAGGAAATCCACCTACAAGTAAATCTATATTTAAATTTTGAAATGTTTCATCTGGTACACTTGTAATATCTTCATTACTTGCATAGCCTTCTTTAAAATTATGTGTATAGCAATCAAATGCATGTTGTACCTTTTTTGAAGGTTCCCATTGATTTGCCCAAACCGTTTTAAATAACTGCTTATTTGCTTTTTCTAAACCTAAACGGAAGCCGCCAACGCCTGCAAATAGTTCAACAACATTAATTGTTTGTTTCATAAGGCGAACATCCTTTCTTATTTTAATCTCTTTTATATTATATAAAAAAACGCATAAAAGATCAATACATATGCACAACTTTCTTATTATAATAGAGATAAAAATAAAACACTATTCATTTTTTAGATGTTCTTCTAAAACACTATAAAGAAAGCTGTTGTTAATCCAAAAGCTTTGTTTTGTCATTCTTCTACCATCTGGCAATACTTCTGAATTATTTATATTACCACTTCCATGTGTTGTACCATCCTCAAAAACATAATAAGATTTTGATGTATGTGGGCGAAGATGAATCACTTCATTTGCGCCTTTTTTAGGTAAATTATTTTTAATAACAATACCATTGCTCTGCTGTGAAGGAGTGAATACAATACCTTCTTTCACTACTTTTCGAATCTGCTCCCATCCATCTTTAACAACTGTATTCAGCTTACTTTCAGGCATATTCCAAAATTGAGAGCCTTTTAAAACATACCTATCCCCTACCTTTTTAAATACGACAAGTAAGAATTTTGTTTCTTCGAAATACTTGTAAAGCTTTGATTCTTCCCATTCTTCATCGACTAATTCGATTAAAGGCATACTAGGAAGTGAACTACTTTCTACTATTTTATTATTTTCATTTATACGAACAGCTTTTACAACAATGTTAGCTTTTACGAATTCTTCGGCTTTATTACTTTTAATCCCAAGCATTCGTAGTGCTAAATCAGCCCATAATGATTTATCATTGTTATACACCCTATCAAACTCTACACACAACGTTTCATCTGTTTTTCCATTATGTTGATGAATACGATTTTGAACAATATCTTCAAAAGTTTGTTCATTTAATTCGGCTGGATTTTTAATAATCGGTTCATACGTATCAATATCTTTTACAAGATAATTTTTAAGCACTTGTGTCATAAATCCTTGTTTTAAAGAATAAGCTCGTTTTTTTGCTTTAACTTCGGGATTGTAATATTGAGGAACCCAACTTTTTGCTGCTGTCGAACCTTTTGTACAAGCAGACAAATAGATTGTGTCACTCTCAGATAATTCATGTGCCTTACCCGATTTTATTTTATCGTTAATTTTTTTATAGTCATCTTGAATAATTTTTAAATCTGCTTGAGTAGGAGAATATAATTTCACATAGTCAATTGGATAATCTAAATTACTTGGTAAATTACGATTTCTTAAATAGTACACTAAAAGCATTTTATTTATTTTTTCATGTACATGCGATTTAAAATAATCATCTTCCACAGGATTTTGATAATCTATCATCGTTACAACTAGTCTTTCACCTGCTCTAACATCTTTAACTTTTCCTTTGCCTACATATTCATAAGGAGATGCTTTTAATTCAACACCTGCTTCAAGAAAGTCTGCACTTTGATCACTATTTGCCTTGTAACCAAAGTAAACTTCCTCAATTAAATTTCCCAGCCCCCCTTTTCTTTTTTTATTTCCATAAGATGTAATAAGCTCTTGTTTCGTTTCGTAAGGTTCTGAAGACTCTTGAATAATATCTAAAAAAGTTTTCCCTACCATTTTTTTACCGTATGCTTCAATGCTTAACGGATCTGTTTTATCGTATTTTATATTCATTTATAACACCTCGATATATTTATTTAGCTTCGAATATCATCCCTATTAATTGTATAATACTTACAAACAATACAAAAGAGGTGTATGCATGATTCACTTTAGAAAAGTTGAAGCCAAAGAACAAAGAGCTCGAGAACTATCCGAATTACATAGAAATTTACTAACTTCATTCGGGAAATATGCACAATATGAAACCGAATTAGCTGGAAACTCTACAAAAATTAGTGGTAAAACTTCTTCCTACACTCGTTATTTAATTAAAATGCTAATCATTGCAGAAGAAAACAACTTAGTTCAACCTTCTGTAACAAACATTGAAAAGATTTATAAAGTTTTAAAAAATCTACAACAAGATACAAATTTCAGTATGTATAACTTAGGTGAAAAAAGATTCCCCAACGCCACTATTAAATGCTTTTCAAGGTATATTCAATCAGACAATATTAGTGAAGTTTTATCTGAAAAAGATTTTAAAGAACAAGAATATGCAGACTATATAATGAATGAAAATACAAATACTATTTATGAACGACCAGAGCAATATAAGACAGAAATTATTGGTTATGTACGAAATGAAAACTTTGCCATACAAGCAAAAAAACAAGCACATTGGCAATGTGAGGTAGATGTGAACCATGAATCATTTATTAGTAAAAACACATCAAAAAACTATACTGAAGCACACCATTTAATCCCTATGGCAGCACAAAAGTTTTTCGAACATTCAATCGATATTCCTTGTAATATTGTTTCATTGTGTCCAAATTGCCACCGCAAAATTCATTTAGCTCAAGACATTGAGAAACAAAAATTACTTTCTTTACTTTATAATAAGCGCATTGGACTACTTAACAAAGCGCATATACATATATCTATCGAACAGCTTTATTCTTTCTATAAATAGCTTTATATAACAAAAACCGTAACGCGACAGTCTTCCTGTACACGTTACGGTTTTGTTTTCACACTATTATTTCGCTACAATATTAACTAATTTACCTGGTACGGCAATTAATTTTTTAATTTCTTTACCGTCGATGTGTTCTTGTACGTTTTCATTTTCAAGTGCAGCTTTTTCAAGATCTTCGCGTGAAGCGTCTTTTGCTACAAGTAGTTTCGCACGTACTTTACCGTTGATTTGAACAACGATTTCTACTTCGTCGTCTACTAGTTTTGTTTCATCATATGTTGGCCATTCAGCATATGTGATTGATTCTGTGTGACCTAGTTTCGCCCATAATTCTTCTGCAAGGTGTGGTGCGATCGGTGATAACATTTTTACGAAGCCTTCTGCATAAGCTGTTGGTACAACTTCTGCTTTGTAACATTCGTTGATGAATACCATCATTTGTGAGATTGATGTATTGAAACGGATGTTTTCATTGTTATCTGTTACTTTTTGAACTGTTTGGTTGTACACTTTTTCAAGTGTTGTGTCGTTCGAATCTTGAATCTTATCTGCTAATTCACCTGTTTCCTCATTGATGAATAAACGCCAAATACGATCTAAGAAGCGACGTGCTCCGTCAAGTCCATTTGTAGACCATGGAATCGATGCTTCAAGTGGTCCCATGAACATTTCGTATAAACGAAGTGTATCTGCACCATGTGATTCGATAATATCATCCGGGTTTACAACATTCCCTTTTGATTTCGACATTTTTTCGTTACCTTCACCAAGAATCATCCCTTGGTTGAATAATTTTTGGAATGGCTCTTTCGTTGGAACAACGCCTAGATCGTATAACACTTTATGCCAGAAACGAGCATATAGTAAGTGAAGTACTGCGTGTTCTTGTCCGCCAATATAGATATCAACTGGTAACCAGCGTTTTAATAGCTCTGGGTCTGCGATTGCTTCTGTATTGTGTGGATCGATATAGCGTAAGAAGTACCATGATGAACCTGCCCATTGTGGCATTGTGTTCGTTTCACGACGACCTTTCATACCTGTTTCAGGGTCTACAACATTTACCCACTCTGCGATATTCGCAAGTGGTGATTCACCTGTACCTGATGGGTGAATATCTTTTGTCTTTGGTAATTCAAGTGGTAGTTGATCTTCTGGAACTGTTGTAATTGAACCATCTTCCCAATGGATAATTGGAATCGGCTCACCCCAGTAACGTTGACGAGAGAATAACCAGTCACGTAAACGATACGTTACTTTCTTCTCACCCACTTTATTTTCTTCCAACCAAGCGATGGCTTTTTGAATGCCTTCTTCTTTATCAAGTCCATTTAAGAAGCCTGAATTAATGTGTGGACCATCTTCTGTGAATGCCGCTTCTTCAATGTTGCCGCCTTCTAATACAGGGATGATTGGTAAGTCGAATTGTTTTGCAAACTCGTAGTCACGCTCATCATGTGCTGGAACAGCCATGATCGCACCTGTACCGTATGAAGCAAGTACATAATCTGCAATCCAAATCGGCACTTCTTGACCGTTGATTGGGTTGATTGCATAAGCACCTGTGAACACACCTGTTTTTTCTTTTGCAAGGTCTGTACGTTCAAGATCTGACTTCATCTTCACTTGATCTAAGTAAGCTTGTACTGCTTCTTTTTGTTCTGGTGTTGTGATGTCTTTTACAAATTCATGTTCTGGTGCTAAAACTGTGTAAGTTGCACCGAATAATGTATCTGGACGTGTTGTGAATACGCGGAATTGCTTATCTGTTCCTTTAATTTTAAAGTCTACTTCCGCACCTTCAGAACGACCAATCCAGTGGCGTTGCATATCTTTAATATTTTCAGGCCAATCCACATCTTCTAAATCGTCAATTAGACGGTCTGCATAAGCAGTGATTTTCAGCATCCATTGTTTCATCGGACGACGTTCTACTGGATGTCCACCACGCTCTGATTTACCATCGATGACTTCTTCATTTGCAAGAACTGTCCCAAGTGCTGGGCACCAGTTTACAGCTACTTCATCAATGTAAGCTAATCCCTTTTTATATAATTGGATGAAAATCCATTGTGTCCACTTGTAGTATGAAGGGTCTGTTGTATTAATTTCGCGATCCCAATCATAACTAAAGCCAAGCTCTTGGATTTGGCGTTTGAACGTTGCAATGTTTTGCGCTGTAAATTCAGCAGGGTCATTCCCAGTATCCAGTGCATATTGCTCTGCTGGTAAACCGAACGCATCCCATCCCATTGGGTGAAGTACGTTGTAACCTTGCATACGTTTGAAGCGAGATAAAATATCTGTCGCTGTATAACCTTCAGGGTGTCCTACGTGTAGACCTGATCCTGATGGATATGGGAACATATCAAGTGCATAAAATTTTGGTTTTGAATCGTCATTGACTGTTTTAAAAGATTGGTGTTCATCCCAATACTTTTGCCACTTCTTCTCAATCTCTTGATGATTAAAGCTCATGTTTTTTCCTCCTTTAATATAAGAACGCATTCACCAATGACGGAAAATAAAAAGTCCCGTCCCTTGAAAAAGGGACGAGACATATAATTCCCGCGGTACCACCCAAATTAGTGAAAACACTCAACTTGAATCCTTATCGCGGATTAACGGCGTAGGTCAATCATTCCTATGCAGACTCCCAAGGTAAGTTCGATTCCATCCGTTATTAGCTCCCACCAACCGCTAACTCTCTAAAAACTTCCGTTATCTACTACTCCTGATCTTCGTCCTATTAGTATAATGCCTTTATTTTATCTGAAAAGCCTTAAAATAACAAGTCCATTTCTTTAACTCGTAACTTTCTTCCTTTTAAGTGGCAAATCGTAGAAGAAGAATGGAATTGCCGCAAGGAATAGAATACCGATTAATACAATAAACGTCACTTGCATACCATAAGCTTGCGCAAGTACACCACCTACAACCGGTCCTAGCATACGCCCGAATGTCGCAAAACCATTAATCAATCCTTGGAAGAAACCATCTTTCCCCTTTGGTGCGAGCACACTTGCCAATGTTGGAACGACTGGCCAGATGAACATTTCACCGAATGTTAGAATAACCATTGCGACAATAAACATTGTGAATGTTTTTGCAAAAATTAATACAACAAACGACACGATGAAAATGGATAAACCAAATAAGATTTGTGCTTTATAACGTCCTTCTAATTTGCGTACAATTGGCGCAATTAGTGGCTGACCAAGAACGATTAGGAAGCCATTCACAGCCCAAAGTGCACTATATTGTTTTAACGATAAACCGAGATCTTGTGTATAAGTTGAAATCGTTGATACCCATTGTGAGTACACAAGCCATCCAAGTAAGAAGCCGACACCTAAAATACATAGCGCAATGAGTGGTGCACGATTTTTCAACTCACCTTTAGGTAATGCTGCTGTTGGACCATACGCATCTTCTGTTTGGATTTTTTTGAACTTGAATGCAATGCCTAAGAAAAGAATATACATAATTAAATTAGCAACAAATAAATAATCAAAACTATACGAAGCTACAACACCTGCTAATACAGGACCCACTGCTACTCCAAGATTTTGTGCTAAGTAAATGGCATTGAATCCTTTTCGGCCACCTTCTGGCCACGCAACACCAACAAGCGCGAACATACTCGGAAACACAATCCCACCGCTAAAACCGATAAGCGCAAGTAGCCATACATATTGCGGCCATCCATGCCAAATCGTTAAAAGTGCGAGACCCACAATCGTCAAAATAATACCAAATAAAATCGTTTTATAACCGCCTATTTTATCAAATAAATAGCCGCCGAGTAGATTCCCTACTACGCCAGCTGCTGCATTTAACATTAATACAAGCCCTGCTACTGTTAAACTCTGACCGAGGTGGTCATGCAGATAAATTGTATTCATTGGCCATAAAAAAGAGTTACCTGTCGTATTTACAAGCATTCCGATTACTAAAAGCCAAACTGTTTTTGGCATTTTCATGCATAAACCCCCTCCTATAATCTCAAAATGAGATGATATCTATCTCGTAATATTAAAGGAGAAATCACCTCGATACAACCCCAAATATTCCGATTTCCGAAAAATATTTTAACAAACACTTTTTAGCATATCGAAAGCATTTCATGTTAAAATAAATCGTTAGAGGAGATGACAGAAACAATGACAGAAAATCAATTTCCTTTCCCTTCAGATGGAAAGCGATATTATACATGGAATCGTTACTTACGCAATGAATTCGGTTCAAAAGTATTCAAAGTAGCACTTGATGCTGGGTTCGATTGTCCAAACCGAGATGGTACTGTAGCATTCGGCGGTTGTACATTCTGTTCAGCTGCTGGTTCAGGTGACTTTGCAGGCGATCGTGTAGATCCAATCGACGTACAATTTGCTAAAATCAAAGAGAAGATGGAGCATAAGTGGAAGGGTGGCAAAACGATGGCCTACTTCCAAGCCTATACGAATACACATGCACCACTTCCTGTATTAAAAGAAAAATTTGAAGCAGCGCTTGCGTGTGAAGGTGTTGTCGGTCTAAGTATCGCAACGCGCCCAGACTGTTTACCAGATGATGTCGTTGAGTATTTAGCCGAGTTAAACCAACGTACTTATTTATGGGTAGAATTAGGTTTACAAACAGTACATGAAAAAACAGCGAATTTAATTAATCGCGCGCATGACTATCAAACATACGTTGAAGGTGTTAATAAACTCCGTAAACATGGTATTCGTATTTGCACACACATCATTAACGGTCTCCCTCTTGAAGACTACGATATGATGATGGAAACAGCACGTGAAGTAGCCAAGCTAGATGTACAAGGCATTAAAATTCATTTACTTCATTTATTAAAAGGAACGCCACTTGTCAAACAATACGAAAAAGGCCAATTGGAATTAATGGACCAAGATGCCTATACGCAACTTGTTGCAGACCAATTAGAAGTCATTCCACCAAGCATGGTCGTACAGCGTATTACAGGTGATGGACCGATCGATTTAATGATTGGACCAATGTGGTCAGTGAATAAATGGGAAGTATTAAACGGTATTGATGCAGAACTTGCAAAACGTGATAGTTGGCAAGGTAAGCACTATGTACCTGCGGAGATGACGTCTTCATGCGATTAGAACGTGTTTTACAATATGCTAAAACTCTATTAAGAGATACAATCGAAATCGGTGATACAGTTGTCGATGCCACTGCTGGTAATGGACATGATACATTATTTTTAGCTGAACTCGTTGGCGAGACTGGTCGCGTCTATGCATTTGATGTACAACAACAAGCTGTTGATGCGACAATGAGTCGTCTTGCGGAAGCTGGTGTACAAGCAAGATGTGAAGTCATTCTTGATGGACATGAACAAGTAGCGAACTATGTATCTAAACCGATTAAAGCAGCGGTTTTTAATCTTGGTTATTTACCCGGTGCAGCACATGATGTGATTACAAAACCTTCTACGACGGTGGCAGCACTTGAATCATTGCTTCAACAACTCGTTGTAGGCGGTATGATTGTCTTAGTCATTTACTATGGACATGAAGGTGGTAAAGAAGAACGTGACCGCGTACTCGATTACGCCGCTTCTCTCCCTCAAAAACAAGTCCATGTACTGCGCTATGAATTCATCAATCAACAAAATGACCCACCATTCGTTATCGCACTTGAAAAAGTAAAAGAATTCCCTAAATAAAAAAGGAGGCATTCACTCAATTGAGTGATGCCTCCTTCTATCTTATTTATACTTCTTCAACTTGTTCACCATTTAAAATAAGCGAATGTGTAATTTCTGCTTTTAATGAAGCGGAAACAGCACAATATTTTTCTTCACCTAATTTAATCGCACGCCATACTTTTTTAGCTGTAATATCACCATCAACTGTGAACGTAATATGTGCTTTTGTAAAAGCAGTTGGCATTTCCTCTTTACGTTCACCATCTACTGTAATATCTAATTTTGTAATTTGGTCTAAATGCGGTTTTAAAATCATCGTCACATCAATACCAATACATCCTGCTAAAGCACTCAATAACATCTCTGTTGGTGTTGGTGCAGATGAATCGCCACCATATTTTTCAGTGGCATCCATTAACATCGGAAATCCTGAATCGCCTTTTGCTTCAAAAGCACGTCCACCTTGCCAAGTTGCTTGAATTCTCATTTCTATTCCTCCTAAAATTCGTTTACTTTACGAATAAATTGTTGTGCACGTTCTGTTGTTGGTTTCGTAAAGAACGCTTTCGGGTCTTGTGAATCTTCTACAATTCGACCATCTGCCATAAAGACGATACGATCGGCAACATCACGCGCGAAATTCATCTCATGCGTCACAATCACCATCGTCATACCGTCTTCAGCAAGATTCTTCATAACACGTAGTACATCGCCTACTAATTCAGGGTCTAGCGCTGACGTAGGTTCATCAAATAACATCAATTGTGGTTCCATCGCAAGTGCACGCGCAATCGCAACTCGTTGTTGTTGACCACCCGATAATTGCGAAGGATAGTTATCTAATTTCTCAAGTAACCCGACTTTGTCAAGTAAACGCTCTGCACGTACTTGCGCTTCTTCTTTTTTTAATTTTTTTACAACAATTAAAGATTCCATCACATTTTCGATGACCGTCTTATGCGGATATAAGTTGAACTGTTGAAATACCATTCCCGTCTCTTGACGAATCCCATAAATCATTTGCTTTAACTCTTTTTTATTCATATTGGCTTCAATCGTATGTTGACCGACTGTAATTTTACCTTCTGTTAAAATTTCTAGACCATTCAAACAGCGTAAAAATGTACTTTTCCCAGAACCTGAAGGCCCAATTACTGCAACTACTTGATGTGCTGGAATTGTAATCGATAAATCATGTAATACTTCTAGTTCATCAAATTTTTTTGATAAATGTTCTACTGTAATCATATGGACACTCCTAATAAACGGATAAACGTTTTTCAACTCGGTTTAAAATGAATGTGAAGAACACACTCATCGCCCAATACATTAAAGCAATCATAATGTAAAACGGCATATATACATAATATTGTGCGACTAATAACTGAGCTGCACGCATTAATTCTGTTACAGCAATTGCTGATACAAGCGATGTTTCTTTTAACATACCGACGAATGTATTCCCAATTGGTGGAATAGCGTAGCGAACTGCTTGCGGAATAATGATTCGCTTCATCGCCTGTCCTTCTGTCATACCTGATGCAACAGCTGCCTCTAATTGTCCTTTTGGTACAGACTGTAAAGCACCTCGGAAAGCTTCTGCGATATACGCTGCAATATTAATACTTAACGCGATACAAGCTGCTACAATGGATGGTAATTCAATACCATAATCACTCAATCCATAATAAACAATGAAAATTTGAACAAGCGGTGGAGTACCTCGAATAATCGAGACATAGAATCGTGCAATATTACGTAAAAATGTATTGCCTTTTACACGCATGATGGCAATGATTAAACCTAAAATTAACCCAAAAAACATTGAAACAACGGTAATCAATAATGTATAGTAGGCACCTTGTAAAAGGAAACGCCAATTATCTAGTACGAGCTCCATATTTAGTCCCTACCTTGCTATTTTGTATATTCTGCTGGTGGTTCTTCGTTAAACCATTTTTTATAGATTTTTGTGTATGTTCCGTCTTTCTCCATATCATTTAACGCTTTATTTAATTGATCCACTAGCTCTGTTTGACCTTTTTTCACTGCGATACCAGCTTTATCTGATTTTAAAGCTCCACCAACAGCTTTAATTTTATAGCCATTTTCTTCAACAATCGGTTTTAAAGCAAATACGTTATTAATCGTTGCATCAATACGTCCAACATTTAAATCTTTTAATGTTGTGATAACATCGTCATACGTATTAATTTTGAATTCGCCTACTTTTTTCATTAAGTCATTACGAAGATATGCTTCATCGTTTGTACCTAAACCTACACCAATTGTTTTCCCTTTGAAGTCTTCTACTGATTTAATCGTTGTATTATCATCTTTTACGATAGCTTTTACTTCATTTGTAATATATGGCTCTGTAAAATCAACTTGTTTTTTACGATCATCTGTAATCGTTACTTGGCTTACTAACATATCAAACTTCCCTTTTTGTAAACCCGGAATCAATCCTGAAAAATCTTGTGCGACAAACTTCGCTTTTTTATCTAAACGTTTTGCAACTTCTTTTGCAATATCAACATCAAAACCTGTATATTGCTTATCTTTATCTAAGTAGTTATAAGGTGCATATGTCCCCATAATCCCTACTGTTAATTCTTCTTTTTTCGATACATCCTCTTTACTCGTATCGTCTTTTGATCCACAAGCTCCTAGTACTAATGCAGATGCTGCTACAAGTGATGCTAACCAACCTAATTTTTTCATCTATAATTCCTCCCTTTTTTAAACACCAAAAATGCCAAAAAACTCAAAGTGAACCGTCTGTTGAACGAGTTCCTCTAACGTTAACTCTTGAAATGCTGCTTCATGATCCACCCAACGACTTAGTACACCCTCAATTAAACTCATAATAAAAACCGCTAATACTTTTGGATTTTTATGTTCTGCTACCATATGGAATTTTTGTGCCTGTTGAATGTTATGCACAAATGCTTCTTCCATATTCTTTTTAATGCGTAAAATTTGCTGTTGTAATAATTCTTCTGATGATAAGCCTTTAAAAAGTAACATTGTGAAAAAGCGATTTTCTTCTGCAAAGTGAAACAGTGCTTCAAATAATCGAGTAGATGAATTCACTGACTGCTCTACTGGAACGCGTGTATTTTGAAATCCTAGTGAAATCATTTGCAATATTTGCTGATTCCCTCTTTCTAAAATATAGAGCGCTATTTCTTCTTTACTTTTAAAGTGCCAATAAAAAGTGCCCTGTGATACACCTGCTAACGCAACTATGTCTGAGATTTTCGTCTTCGTATAACCAACTGTCGCGAATTGTTCTAATGCAATCTCAATCAATTGCTGCTTTCTTTCTTCTCTCGTAATCCGCTTTGTCATCATCACCAATCCCCTAACTGATTCATCAGTCAATTAATTCCTATGGAAATACTATAGTTTATATTATCTCGAATTGCAACTATTTATTCCGATAAATTTAATAAGATTTTAATGTAATCAAAATAACCCACGAGATTCCTTTAAGATCTCGTGGGTTATTTTTTCATTTTCTTTTAAATAAACCTTTCATAAAGCCAGTCGGCTCTGGTTCAACCTCTTGTACTTCTTCTTTCAATTTTTGAACGGTTAATTTATTTAACACTGACATGATTGCACTATTTTGTGATTCAACGCGGTCCAACTGGCGTTTATAATCCACTTTTGGCTCTTCTAATTGATGCTTCATCATACTCATTTCTTCTTTTAACCATTCATTTTGTTGATGTTGCATTTGTATAAGTTGTAGCAATTGTGCATTTTGCGCTTCAATACCTTGAATATGATCTGCCAGTAATTCCATTGTTTTTGATAAATCATCGTATTTTTCAACAACTTGTGTATGATACTCTCGTTTAGCTGGTAACATCTCTGCATCTTGCACAATCGTATCATCGCCAATAATAACAGCTGCTGCTTCTTTTAATGTCATGCCTTTTTCTTGATGCAACTGTTTATAATTTTGAAAAACATGTACATCTTCTTCCGTAAATAAACGATAATTTCGGTGATCTCGCTTTACATGGTAACCACTATTTTCTAATATCGAAATATAATGCTTGAGTGAAGATTTCGTTACGCCAACTTGTATAGCGAACTCGGCAGTACCGAACATTTTTTCCATAATAATCAAATTCCTTCTTTCTTTACAAAACTATCTCTATTCTCTCAAAAATTATATTAAAATACTATGATTACACAATAAAAAAAGAGAGACGATTACGTAAATCGTCCCTCGCTCATTATTTATTTCTCCCAAAATGTCGCATTTTTAATCCCAACTTTTCGTGGGTCAAATACAGGATCTAGCCCCATACGTTTTTGTTGTTCATAATCTTTCAAAGCAAGAACGGCTGGTTTTGCCATAAATAGTATCGCAATGACGTTCACCCATACCATAATCCCTAAACCAATATCTCCAAGCACCCAAGCTGCCGCTGCTGGTCGTACAGCGCCAAAATAAGTAGCTAAAAGAATAACAATCTGTACAACGCGCACACCGATTTTTTGTTTTTTACCATCAAATAAATACGCCACATTCGTTTCAGCAATATAGTAGTAAGCCATCGTTGTTGTAAAGGCAAAGAAGAATAGAGCAAAAGCTACGAAGATTGTACCAAAACCTGCAATTGGGAATGCTGCATCTACAGCATGTTGTGTGAAGGCTGTTCCTGCTTCTACACCAGGTAGATGTTCTACAATAAATGTTCCCTTGCCATCATCTTCTTGTACATTGTACATACCTGTGAACAAAATCATAAAGGCTGTTGCTGTACAAACTAAGAATGTATCCAAGTAAACTGAAGCAGCTTGTACTAAACCTTGTTTTACAGGGTGTGATACTTCTGCTGCTGCTGCTGAATGTGGTCCTGTACCTTGACCAGCTTCATTCGCATAAATACCACGCTTTACACCCCAAGCAATGGCAGCCCCTACCATACCACTAAACATTTGCTCAGCACCAAAAGCACTTTTGAAAATTAAAGCGAAGATGTATGGCACTTCTGAAATATTCATTGCAATGATGATTGCGGCCACTAAAATATATGCAATCGCCATGAAAGGAACAATAATTGAAGCAGCAGTTGCGATTCGTTTTACACCGCCAATAATGATTGCACCTAAAATTACACAAACTACTAAACCAGAAACCCATTTTGGTAACTCAAATGCATTGTACATCGCATCAGCAATCGCATTTGCTTGAACGGTTGGTTGTAAAAATGACATAGCGATTAATGCTGCAATGGCAAAAATCATACCTAGCCAACGTTTACCTGTGAACTTATGTATGTAAAAAGCAGGGCCACCACGATAAACACCGTTTTTCTCTTCTTTATAAATTTGCGCAAGTGTCGACTCAACGTAAGCTGTAGCTGAACCAATGAAAGCAATTGCCCACATCCAGAAGATTGCACCAGGGCCACCGAAAGCAATCGCTGTTGCTGTCCCTGCAATATTCCCCGTCCCTATTCGACCTGATAACGCCATTGTCATCGCTTGGAATGATGAAACACCTGCATCTGATTTTTTGCCTGTGAAAATTTGACCGAACATATCTTTTAAGAATCGAACTTGTACTCCCCTAGTTCTCACAGTAAATATAAGTCCCACGATGAGAATACCGTAAATCATCCACGGACCCCAGAGTAGTTCATAGATGGTATTAATGATTGCTTCCATGTAAATCCTCCTAAATACGAACATTTTAAATATAAAACATATTGAACGTACGTTTTTGTCAATTACTATATTGTTCTATTATATAAAAGTATTATGTCTTTTTAAAGAGATAGTTCTACATTTTTTCGCTCACTCATACATTTTTCCTCTAATTGTACTTTCAGAGAATACAATTAAGTCATTTTTAAACCTTTATTTTATATGTTTTTTATATATTTAATATTTTTGTATTTCTAGAGTAAACTACAGAAAAAAGAAAAGGAATCATGCCACTTATAAAACGTGACATAATTCCTTTTTAAACGATATACCCTATTGTTCGTAGTCTGTTCAAAATAAAATCTTCTGTATATTGATAAATCAAATCACGTTCTGGTTCTTGGAACAAATCATGATAACAGTTCGCCCACTCTTTGTAAGCATACTCAGATAATTTCTGTTTCTCCAACCATTGACGATTGTATTGAATATCAATAATTTTATCGCTCTTTCCATTCATCATTAAGACAGGTATGTCTTTAAAATGATTTTCTAATTGATAAATGGCTTTCATAAATTGTTGAACATCATGGTACCAACGAATGGTTACATTAGAGTTGTAATAAGGGTCTCGTCCCATTTCTGTATAAAACTCATAACTACGTGATAAAAGCTTCGTATTCATCTCATGATGCATTTTAAAGCTCCCTGCAATCTTACTCACTCCTTTTAAGGCTGCAGCGAATTTTGATGGTTGATGCTGTAAATGTAGCCAAGGTGACGTCAAGATGGCTCCTGCAATCTCATATTTAAATTCACCTACTGCATACATCGCTAATGTTGCCCCAAGACCATGCCCTAAAATAAATAATGGTAAGTTATATTGTGTCGCTTCATAAATCATTAACTTTATATATTTTTCATATTGTTTTAAATATTCATCATGGGCGGATTTCACTTTACTTTCTTCACCATGCCCAGGTAAGTCCCCTGTGATCACATGAAAACCTGCTACACGAAATTTTTCAATTAACCATGCGTATCTTCTATGATGTTCATACGCACTATGTACGATTACAATAACTGCTTTTGCATGTCCGTCTGCTTCCCATTTCCACATAAACTTCTCTCCTTCATAGTACTCATTCTTATTGTAACGCATTCCTCTACTTTTTCGTTCCATAAATCCATGATGTTTGATACGATTATGTTACAGTTCAAAGGAAAGAGGGATGAATATGTTATACCCATACAAGGGAAAAGAACCAAAAATTGATCCGACTGCTTTCATCGGTGATAATGTTGTTATTACAGGTGATGTGACAATTGGAGAAGGTTCATCTATTTTTTATAATACTGTGATTCGTGGTGATGTGTCACCTACAATCATTGGAAAAAAGGTAAATATTCAAGATTTATGCTGTTTACACCAAAGTCCAGCTCATCCATTAATTATTGAAGACGAAGCTTCAATTGGACATCAAGTAACACTTCACAGCTGTCATATTAAAAAAGGGGCTTTGATTGGTATGGCTTCGATTGTTTTAGATGGTGCTGAAATCGGCGAAGGTGCTTTTATCGGTGCTGGTAGTCTTGTAACACAAGGTAAAGTGATCCCACCGAATACACTTGCATTTGGTCGCCCTGCGAAGGTTGTACGTGAATTAAATGAAGAGGATAAAAAAGATATGCAGCGCATTTTAAACGAATATTATGAAAAAGGACAATACTATAAATCTGTTCAAAAGAAATAACCTTAGTATTTTTATACCCTTCACTTCTTTTTTTTAACATTTAAAATACTATTTCCTAAAAAAACTAAAAGAAGGTGCTTCTCTTAAACTAGCATCTTCTTTTTATTATTTATACTATCAAAAGAAAAAACCAGCCTTCCTAGGGGGATACCCGAAAGGCTGGTTTTATTCTTCTGTAAATTAGTATCCCCAGATCATAGCGAATAATGAACCGAATACTGTTACTAAACCAATAACTACTGAATATAGTGTAATGACGTAAATTGAACCTTTATCGTCTGTTTCACCAATATGCATGAATAGTACTAGTTGCAATGAAGCTTGAGCAAGTGCTGTTACCCAAAGAATAACTAAACCTGCTGTTAATGATACATCAAACTGCACAACGGACAGTGCAGCGATTGTTAAAATGATTGATCCAATAAACCCAAGGACATGTTCTTTTGGAAATAATTGTGCCATTTTACATCATTCCTTTCAAGTAAATAAAGCTGAATAGGAAGATCCAAACAACATCTAGGAAGTGCCAGTATAAAGAGAAGATGAACGCTTTATTGGCAGTACGCTTATTAATACCGTGCTTAGCAACTTGAATAATAATCGCAATTCCCCATAGTAAACCAAACGATACGTGGGCACCGTGAGTACCTAGTAAAGTCATTAAACTTGAAGTAAATGCACTTGTTTGAATCGTAGCATCTTCGTGATAGATATAAGTGATAAACTCATCTACCTCTACCGCGATGAATCCTGCACCAAGAATTAATGTAATGATGTAGAATACGATCATTGGTTTAACACGGCCTAAACGCATTGCGTGAACACCTAAACCAATTGTGAAACTAGATGTTAAAAGTAAGAATGTTTCTAGAATTACTGGTGGTAATTCAAAAAGGTCAACGCCTGTTGGACCTGAACCTGTACGGTCAACTAATGTGAAATACGCTGTGAATAAAGTTGCGAAAAGAACAATTTCTGCGCCTAAGAATACCCAGAAACCGAAGATTTTCAAATCATTTTCTTCACCTTGGTACTCCAATGGCACTGAATTATTATGTTTTGACATTATCGGTCACCTCTCAATTGACGCTCTGTTTCTTTTAGCTTACGCTCTGTTTCTTCGATTTCTTCAACATGGATATGACGACCATTATCAATTTCAAATGAACGGTAAGCCATGAATAGTAGTGTCACAATACCTAAGATAATTGCGATACCAATTTCGTTGAATACGAAGAAGAATGATGCTAATCCCATAACAACTGATTGCCAGAATGGCGCGGCAGAGTCATTAGGCATATGAATATCTTTAATTTCGCCTGCTTGTAAATCGCGGCCTTCTTTTTTAGCAAACCAGAATTCATCAAGACGAGAAATTTTTGGAATAACTGCGAAGTTATACTCAGGAACTGGAGAATGAGTAGCCCATTCAAGTGAACGACCATCCCATGGATCGCCAGTAACTTTTAATTCTTCTCTGTGACGAACACTGTAGTAGATGTTGTAGCAAAGCGCTAAGAAACCAAGAGCTAATACTAATGCACCAATGAATGAAATCATGTTTAATGTACCATAGCCTGTTTCAGCTGAGTACGTGTACATTCGACGGGCGTAACCATCTAAACCTAAGATGAACATAGGGAAGAATGTTACGTTGAAACCAATTGCAATTAACCAGAAACCAACTTTACCGATTGAATCTTTAAGTTGGAAACCGAAGATTTTAGACCACCAGAAGTGGTAACCAGCTAGTACACCAAATACTGTACCAGGAATTAATACATAGTGGAAGTGGGCAACTAAGAATAATGTATTGTGATATTGATAGTCAGCACTTGCCATTGCTAGCATTACCCCAGTAACCCCACCGATTGTGAAGATTGGAATAAAGCCTAAAGAATATAACATTGGTGTTGTGAATGTAATACGACCATGACGCATTGTTAATAACCAGTTGAAAATTTTAACCCCAGTTGGAACTGCGATTAACATTGTAGTGATTGAGAATACGCCGTTTACTGCTACGTTTTGACCCATTGTGTAGAAATGGTGAGCCCATACTAAGAATGATAGTAACGAGATGATGATCATAGAAGCAACCATCGAACCATAACCGAATAAGTTTTTACGAGCAAATGTAGAGATTACCTCACTAAATACACCGAATGCTGGAAGAATTACGATGTATACCTCTGGATGTCCCCATACCCAGAAGATGTTCGCCCAAAGCATGTCCATACCGCCATCTTCTGTAGCGAAGAATTTAGTACCGAACTGGCGATCCATTGTCATCATTACAAGTGCTACTGTTAACACTGGGAATGCAAATACGATGATAATGTTTGCGATGAATGATGACCAAGTGAACATTGGAACTTTCATCCATGTCATACCTGGAGCACGCATTTTCACGATTGTTGTTACAAAGTTAATCCCTGTCATTAATGTACCTAGACCCGAGATTTGTAGTGACCAAGCATAATAGTTATTGTTTACGCCTGGGTTAAATTCAATACCTGCAAGTGGGAAATAAGAAGTCCAACCTGCGTTTGGAGATCCACCAATGATGAATGAAACGTTAATTAACACTGCACCCATTGCGAATAACCAGAAAGATAATGCGTTAAGACGTGGGAATGCTACGTCGCGCGCACCAATTTGTAGTGGAATAACTACGTTGAACAAACCAAATAAGAATGGCATTGCTACGAAGATAATCATTAACACACCATGTGTACTGAAAATCTCATTGTAGTGTTCAGAGTTTAATAATTTATTATCCGGAACAGCAGTTTGAGCACGCATTAATAACGCCTCAACCCCACCTTTGAATAACATTAGTAATGCTACGAAAATGTACATTACACCGATTTTTTTATGGTCTACTGTCTTTACGTAGTTAGTATATAACCAACCCCATAACTTGAAATATGTTAGACCTGCAACTACTGCGATTACACCAACTAAAATACCGATCGCCGTACCCATGATCAGTGGTTCTTTAAGCGGTGCAAATACTTCACTCATTGTCATTTTGGTAAACAATTTGGTTAACTCCTTTCATACATCTACTATTTAGTAAATAACATGTTGTATCAATGTAATCGGATTATTCACCGATATCGTCCATTTCTTCCATGTCGTGAGAATCTAAATCTAAATTACCATTTTGAGCTTTTTTAGATTCATTATATTTCTCAGCATCCATCATCTTAGAGTGATCCATAGGTGGTGAAGAGAAACCTAAATGAGTAGAAGAGAAGCTCTTACGTCCAACAACACTTGCTTTAAGTAAGTTACTGAACTCTTTTTCTGTTAATTTTGGTTCATTTGCTTTTACATCTTTAACCCACTGATCGAATTCACCTTGTTTTTGAGCAGTGATTTCGAATTGCATTGCCTCGAATCCTTCACCGTTGAAGTTCGAGTTACGACCCCAATAGTCTCCCTCGTGGTCTGCTGCTAAATGGATTGTTGTTAACATGTCTGTCATCGCATATTTCTGACCAGCTAATTGTGGAACCCAGAAACTTGTGATTGTACCATATGAGTATAAACGGAACTCAATTGGACGATCTGTTGGAATATGTGCATAGTTTACAGTTTCAATTCCTTCTTCAGGATAACTGAAATGCCATTTCCATTGTGATGATGACGCATAAATTACTAGAGGTTTCTTGTCTCCGTAACCTTCTGGTTTACTTTCTACATCCTTTAATGTGATGATTGTTACAACTGATAAGAAAGCAACTGTTAGGATTGGAATAACTGTCCAGAAAATTTCTAGTTTGTGGTTACCTGCTTCGTGTGGTGGCTCATAGTCCGCCGCTTGTTTTCCAGCACGGTATTTAACTAACATATTGATTAATAAAACATAGACAACTGCTAATACACATAACATTGTCCCGATAGAGATCCAGATCGTGTTCGATAATGTTTGTGCGTTAGGTCCTTTTGGATTTAGTACCATTAGTGGTTCACATCCAGATAAAAACACTGCTAACAAACCTGCAACGATTGGCATAATTAACACTTTTTTACTCATGTTGTACTCCCTTCTAAAACAACCTTCTTTTAATTTAAGTGCAGAATGTTGAATGGATATTGAAGTGTTTCCCCCTAACCTATTCTATGTAGAATAAGCAAGTTTATGAACTGCTGAGATGATTGAACATTTTTTACTCTTATTCGTCTTAATCATTGAGTCGTTCTAATTTCTTTTATAATTGCTATAGAACGAAAATAAGTTAAACTAAAACGATTGTTAAGACGAAGTATAAGACGAGTAAAGCAACCCAAGCTCTCTAACCCTCTTCTTACACTAAGAAGCATTCAACCTTCTTTTCAATTCAAATGAATTATAAACCTAATATCTACCGAAAAGAATAAAAATATCTATAATTTCACATTTTCTTTGAAAGTTTTTGAACGTTCTGTGGACGACTTCTATTTCTAGCAATTTTCAAGCACTTTTTAGTTACTTTAGAACTATATAATTACCTTTTAATAACTTAATTAGTTTTCATAAACCAATATTTCTTTTGCAACTTTTTATAAATTCTAGAATACACTGCAAAAAATAGGTCGTTCTTACACGAAAAACTCTTGAAAATGGAAAAAGTCACAAACAAACGACATAAACCTTACAAAACCACAGTCTATTCGTTTGAATTGTAAATCTTTTCGATTGAAGGAGTTTACTCATATATTATATAGGAAAAACTTCTTACCCATTATAACATTGTTCTTCTTTTCTTCAATACTCAATTCTAAATTCAACTTCTTCTAAAATAGTCTGTAAAATCTGGCTTTTAAATAGAGTTTCTTCTATTTAAATAGTACATATGCTACTATACGTATTTTTCTTATTCACCCCCCTCTATTTTCATACGCATATAAAATATCAGACCATACCTCCTTATTCATTTTTTACCATCTCCATTATTTTCCCTTATCCCATAATTTTACTCATAAAACACCTAGGAATTTTCAATCAAAATACAAAAAGTGCGTAAGATAAGAATGTTTTTAATACAGTAAATCCCGTATAGTTTTTCGTAACCATACGGGACTATCCATTAGTGTCAACTTTCATTTTGCAAAGCGAATAGAAATAAGCAAGAAAAAATGAAACAGCTTATTGTAAATCTTATCACTATATCGAATAGCAGTTGTGAGAATAGCTTGAATTATTTTTTATATGTTCAAATGATTTAATTATTTTTATTTTAGATACTTTGATTTTACTCTATTAGAGTATTTTTAAATCGTTTTTCTTAGTACACTTTCCGGAAAATAGACACGGTCAGTTTGACGTGAGCCATCTGGTTGGACATTATATTTTATATAAATCATCTCACTCAACATGTTTTGAAGTGTATTTGTTAATAAATCTTTTTTATTTTTTTCTGTTACTTCACAGTAAATCAACTTATTCGTGCCAACACCATTTTTTACATATAGTGTAAACAAAACAGATGAATTGAAATAATCAAATATATTTTTACGAATGGTTATATTGATTGTGCCATTTGCATTAAATATTTTCGCATGCTTTTTACTCATCTTAAATGTATTTTTTCGATTAATGTATTCGACCAATTCATTGCACGAATCGGATCTTTTCGTAAATTATAAAAAAACATTCGACCGAATAATTACTTAGTTGTGTAATTTTTTATACGAATATTTATGCGTACCAATCGCGCATAGTATATTTGAAAACTCATTCTTACACTATTTTATACTGCTAAAAATTGATGTGAAAGATAAAAAAATGGCAGGAGTTTCATGTTTTTGCATGACTCCTACCATTTTACTTTATTATTTTAAAAATTTTGCTTTTAATGCATCTGCTTTGTCTGTTGCTTCCCATGGAACATTTAAATCTGTGCGTCCAAAATGACCATAAGCTGCTGTTTGTTTATATATAGGACGACGTAAATCAAGCATTTTAATAATACCTGCTGGACGTAAGTCAAATAATTCACGAACAGCTTCTACAAGTTCTGCTTCTGTTACTTTGCCTGTGCCGAATGTATCGATTGCGATTGATACAGGTTGTGCTACACCGATTGCATATGCTAGCTGTACTTCTGCTTTATCTGCAAGACCAGCAGCTACGATGTTTTTCGCTACATAGCGCGCTGCATAAGCACCTGAGCGGTCAACTTTTGTAGCATCTTTACCAGAGAATGCACCACCACCATGACGTGCATAACCACCGTAAGTATCAACAATAATTTTACGACCTGTTAAACCTGCATCACCTTTTGGTCCACCAATTACAAAACGACCTGTTGGATTAATAAAGTATTTTGTATCTGCATCTAATAATTCAGCAGGTACAACTTCCGCAATCACATGTTTACGAAGGTCTTCATTGATTTGTTCTAATGTTACTTCCTCATCATGTTGTGTTGAGATAACGATTGTATCCACACGCACAGGGTGGTTATTTTCATCGTATTCTACCGTGACTTGTGTTTTACCATCTGGACGTAAATACTTTAATAATCCTGATTTGCGAACTTCTGTTAAGCGACGTGATAATTTATGCGCTAGACTAATTGGTAGCGGCATTAGTTCAGGTGTTTCATTATTTGCATAACCGAACATTAAACCTTGGTCGCCAGCACCGATTGCTTCGATATCTTCATCTGTCATGCTTCCTTCACGTGCTTCTAAAGCTTGGTCAACACCTTGTGCAATATCAGGTGACTGTTCACCGATTGCTACAAGTACAGCTAGGTTTTCTGCATCAAAACCATATTTACCACGTGTATAACCGATTTCTTGAACTGTTTCACGAACAATTCCTTTAATATCTACATACGTAGATGTTGTAATTTCTCCTGCTACTAACACAAGTCCTGTTGTAACAGTTGTTTCACATGCTACACGAGCATTTGGATCTTTTGCGATGATTGCATCTAAAATCGCATCTGAAATTTGGTCACAAATTTTATCAGGGTGTCCTTCCGTAACACTTTCTGATGTAAATAATCGACGTTGAGCCATAATTGGTTTCCTCCTATACGAGATCGCCTCGAAAAAAGATACGGTACTCTTTATCCATGTGTGTTTCTTCTATATAAATGTAGAAAAAACTCCAAGCCAGCCTATGCTGCTTTTTACACGAGGATTTTTTTTATAGAAAGTGCCAGTATATACGTAATAAAAAGGTAGTTGTTCCACCACCATATATTTTGAAATAAAAAAACCCTCTCACTCATACAGTATGAGAGAAAGGGGTTATTTCGTAAGCACCTTTCACTCTTATCGTTCAAGGAATGAATCCTTGCATTCAGATTAGCACCAGCGCATCTCGTGAAATGAAATGCAGGTTGCCGGGTTTCATAGGGCCTGACCCTCCACCAGCTCGGGATAAGAGTATCCGTTCATAGCCTATGTTAGTAGAATTATACGTCGATGTCAACCTCAATCTGAATATGACTTAAATGTTATACCTATATATAGAGTGTTTTAAATAAAGTATATATATAATTTGTCCTAAACATGATAAAATGTTAAAAAAATAAAAAAACATATCATATTAGTATAGACTAATTCTTTTAATGTGTTATACTAATTCCATAAATGATGACTAACCACATTTGTGGGTACAATAAATACGAAAAAAGGATGGTATATACACATTATGAATTCAGTAGAAATGATGAATGAACTGAACACACTTCTATCAGGTAATAACATTAAAGAACAACTAACTGTTCCAGAATTAGTTGAAAAAGCAACATCTCGCGGTGAAGCGATTTTAACAGTTGATGGTGCATTACGTGCTAACACAGGTAAATATACAGGTCGTTCTCCTAAAGATAAGTTTATGGTTGAAGAAGCGTCTTCAAAAGATCATATTGATTGGGGTTCAGTAAACCGTCCAATCTCATCTGAAGTATTTGATGCCCTTTATACAAAAGTAATTAATTATCTTAAAGAAAAAGAAGAAGTGTTCGTATTCAAAGGTTTTGCTGGTGCTGACGCTGAAACACGTTTAGCAATCCGCGTTGTGAACGAATATGCTTGGCATAATCTATTTGCACATAATCTATTCATTCGTCCAACAGAAGAAGAAGCTGCAAACCATATTGCTGATTTCACAATCGTATCAGCTCCAACATTCCATGCAAACCCAGCTATAGACGGTACAGAATCAGAAACATTTATTATGGTTTCACTTGAAAAGAAAATTATCTTAATCGGCGGTACAGAATACGCAGGAGAAATGAAAAAATCAATCTTCGGTATTATGAACTACTTATTACCACAACAAGGTATTTTATCAATGCACTGCTCAGCAAACGTTGGTGAAAAAGGTGATACAACTTTATTCTTCGGACTTTCTGGTACAGGTAAAACTACTTTATCTGCAGACGCAAACCGTAAATTAGTTGGTGATGATGAGCATGGTTGGTCAGATAATGGCGTATTCAACATTGAAGGTGGTTGCTATGCAAAAACAATCAACCTTTCAGCTGAAAAAGAACCTGAAATTTATAACGCAATTCGTTTCGGTACAGTACTTGAAAACGTAGTAGTAGATGAAGAAACACGTATCCCAGATTATGATGATGAAACACCGACTCAAAATACACGTGCTGCTTATCCGATTACGAATATTGATAATATCGTATTACCATCTGTTGCAGGTCACCCAAATACAATCATCTTCTTAACTGCAGATGCATTTGGTGTATTACCTCCAATCTCTAAATTAACAAAAGAACAAGCAATGTATCACTTTATCTCTGGCTTCACTTCAAAAACACCTGGTACAGAACGTGGTGTTGTAGAACCAGAACCAGCATTCTCTACTTGCTTCGGTTCTCCATTCTTACCATTACCGGCAACAGTATATGCTGAAATGTTAGGTAAGAAAATTGATGAACATAATGTTAATGTATTCCTAGTAAACACTGGTTGGACTGGTGGTTCATTCGGTACAGGTACACGTATGAAACTTTCTTATACACGTGCAATGGTTAATGCTGCAATCGAAGGTAAATTAAATGATGTACCAACTGAAAAAGATGCATTCTTCGGTTTAGCAATTCCAACTTCAATTGAAGGCGTACCAACTGAATTATTAAATCCTCGCAATGCTTGGGCCGATAAAGATGCTTATGACATCAAAGCAACACAACTTGCTGGTATGTTCCACGAGAACTTCAAAAAATTCGGTGAAGTAGCTGAAGATATCGCAACAAAAGGCGCTCCTTTAGTTTAAGATTAGTTACACCCAAATATCATATGGTTTAAATAGAAAAGAGGCTCTTTCCCAAAGAGAGCCTCTTTTATTGTTGTTTAATTTAATGAAATTGTATGACCTAATTGACTTGACCACTTTTCCTGTGTTTTTTCCAAAGCTTCTTTCATACCTTGTTCTTCTATTACTTCTTCTTTTAATATTTCTCGAACTACACATTCAAAAGCCGACTCGCCTTGTTCTTTCCATGCTTGTTGTAAGTTTTTATGCATATGTGTTCCGCTATTTAATTGAAAAATAATTCCGTTCAATCGTTTTAGATTATTTAATGAACCGATATATATGTCTCCAGTTTGCTTATTTGTAATCGTATAAATACCTGCTTCAATTTTTATTTCTTTATACTGCTCTTTTAATATTTTTCGTTGATCCATTCCATTCATCTCTTTTCTTATTTTTTCACCCAATAAGCACTACCATCATTTTCTCGGTCTACAAAACCATATTCAATTAAATAACGACGAATTGTTACATAATCCGGATCATATTTAGCAATCGCTGCATTTAATTCTTGCTCTGTATATCTTTTCGTTTGATCAAGCATCGATGTAATTGCGCGTAATACGATTACTTTTTGCTTCTGTTTTTTGGGGAAACGCACTAATTGTCCCTCTAAACCATTCGGAAAAAGTTTTCTTAGTACTTCTTCTTCCTCCTCACGCGTTACATGATAGCGTTCATCTACCATTGTAGCTGTTGCATGGATTGGCACATATTCCACTGGATTCTCCTCCTGTTCTTTTAATAAAGTCATCATCGCTAAAAATGTTTTTGCTTGGCGCTCTTTTTCTCTCAGTGCAAAACGATATTGGCGAATTGTAGAGGCACTACCAATCGCTAATTCTTGCTGAATTTGCTGATCTGTTTTACCTTCATAAAAAGCTTTCATTACATGGCTTTGTTGTTCTGTTAACCCCGTCATTTTTTTATTAAGCTGAATAAAATAATGAAAAGGTGATTGATGTTGCGTTTGAATATGAACTTCCATATATTTTTGTGCTTCTAATAAACGCTCATTGTGTGGGTAAATAATGCCCTTTTCAATAACATCACCACAAAAAATACATGTATAGCTTTGTTCATCTTCTATAAAACCTTTTACTAATTGTTCGACAGTCGCCTGCTCAAATATATCTTTCTCCATCATGCACCTCCTATTTATATAAACAATATAACATTTCGTTTATAAATTTGTAAACTTAAATTTAAAACGTTTGTTAAAAAAGGAAGAATTACGCCTAAGCATAATTCTTCCTTTTTTAAAAATTAATTAATCTTGTTCATCTTTTACAAACACGGCATTCGCATTTCCTTCTTGGAAAAGCTCAATGACTGGCTGTGCGTCTTCGATCGATATTTGATTAAAAATCACTTCTGTACCATAATCACGAATCTCTAATCTTTCAACACCTTCACAATCCGTAAAAGTCATCATAAACCATTTTAATTTTCGTCCATCATATGAATCATCTCGCAAAAATAAAAAATGTTCCTTGGTGAGTTCAATTGAATGAATATGCACAAGTCCTTCTTGTTGTGTATTCTCTGCTACTGCGTGTAGTTCATGAATTTGCTTAGTTTCTTCATTCCAACATTGTACTTGTACCTCTGCTAATTTCACTGCGTATCGATTCCATAATCGTTCCCAATACCAATAATTTTTTGAAAAAGGTGTATGACCATTTTGATTAATATCAATTTTCGCACGAAAATAACCCACTCATATTCACCCTTCCATCATTGTCTTTTCATCCACTGTAGTGCTTTTACAAGAACCTGATGGTTTAATTTACCCGGAAAGAAATGATTCAACTCAGGATAGTACCATGTCTCTATTCTTTTATGATGTTTTTTTAGCAACTTTTCTAAAAGATGTGCATGTGTCACTCGAACATTCAAATCTTTTTCACCATGAATAACTAAGACTGGTGCATGAATGTGTTCTAATTGTTTTAAAGCAGAGCGCTTATTATAAATATCAGGCACACGACTCGGTGTACCACCAATTACTCGCTTCATCATACGACGCATATCGACTCGTTCTTCATACGTTAATTCTAATGACGACACACCTCCCCATGTGACCACAGAGGTTATATCATCTCGTAAAATAGCTGTCCATAACGCCATAATCCCACCGCGTGAGAATGCAAATAGATGAATTTTTGAAGAATTATATCGCCTTTTTAGTACATCTACTCCATGAACAGCATCATATACATCTACTCCACCAAATTGATCCTTGCCTTCTCCACCACGGTTTCCTCGGTAATAAGGTGCAAAAACAACAAAACCTTGTGATGCAATTTCAGCAATTCGTGCAGGACGTACCATACCGATTGATTGAATACCACCACGTAAATAAAGAACGCCTTCATAATCGCCTTTTCGTACGGGTTCTGCTAGCATTCCTTTCACGCGAACTCCCTCAGACCAATACGTAATTTCTATTAATCGAATATGTGGACTAGGTGATGGATAAATTCGTTCCGTTACAATCATGGCATTCTTCACACGCGTTCGCTCTCCTTCTCTAGCATCTTCTTCATTCCAGCATCTTTCATATAAAAGCTTAAATGCTCTTCATTCATTAAATCTTCTGTTGGACAAAGAACAGCCCCTAATGTTTCGTATCTTTTGAAATCTTCATCTAGCAACTGTACTTCTGCTGTATAGACTGCTTTTACAAAAGGTTCTTCACATTGCACATAATAAGAAGCAAACCACTCAATGTTCGTAAGGGTAGCTCCTGTTTCTTCATACGCTTCACGAATAACTGCTTCTGTTAAGGTTTCTCCTACCTCTACCTTGCCACCCGGAAATTCAAGTCCTCTTTTTGGATGATTCGTTAATAGCCACTGATTTTGTTTTTTAGCTAATATTAAAATATGCGTCGGTTCTATTTCAAATGCCTCTTTTTTAAAAGATAAAGTGACACCATAACCATTTAAATCTGTAAATTTAAACAAGAAAATCACTCCCTTATACAAAGTGTATCGAAAAATACATAGAGAAACAACGATACAAAAAAGAGTATCGCGTATTAAGCCATACTCTTACTTTGCCTTTATACTGACATATCAAATAACTGACCTCGATTCGGGTCTTGTGCGACTGGAATTTCTGACATTGTTTCAATTAGAGCTGTTGCATTTTGCTCTTGAAAATCCATTGCTTTTCCCACAACACTAAGCTGTACTTGCTGTTGTAATTGCATCGCCGATAAAGCAGATGACATTGCTGCTACGTCCATTTTTACACCTCTTTTACATTCGTGACCTTGTCTTTAATTATACATATTTTTTTACAAAATATACTATACCATCTTTACATAAACAGTGTATATTAATCTAGCAAGAAAAAAAGCAAAAGGAGGCTATATGAATAATGAAAAAGATCATTATTTTCGAGGTACAAGGCGGCAGCGACAAAGGTCCAGACGGTTATAGAAAAGATACGATGCCCATGGTACAAGCTTTACAACAACGTGGATTTGAAGCAGAGGTTGTTTTCTACGATTTTGAACGCCAACAAGAGATTTTAAACGACGTTTTAGAAAATGCCTGTGCATATGTATCGCGTATTAATCCCGGTAACTTAAAGCATGAATCAGCATACTTTTCTATGCTACGCCAGCTTTGTGAAAATGGCATAATCGGTATGCCACATCCAGACGCTATGATTGGCTATGGCGCAAAAGATGCCCTTGTTAAATTAACAAATACGTCACTCGTGCCAGCAGACACGTACGCATATTATTCATTACAGGAGCTATTCGAGCAATTTCCTTCATCACTAGCAAAAGGAGAACGTGTATTAAAACAAAATCGTGGATCTACAGGCGAAGGTATCTGGCGAGTTTCACTAGTTGATGAAGGCGAAGTTCCACATGCAAAATCAAAAATTAAGTGTACAGAAGCAAAAGATAACCATGTGGAACATTGGGAACTCAAAGACTTTATGTATTTCTGCGAACAATATATTACAGGTGATAATGGTATGCTTGTTGATATGCCGTTCTTACCACGTATTAAAGAAGGCGAAATTCGTTTATTAATGCTAAAAGATCGCCCAATTAATGTTGTGCATAAAAAGCCTCAAGACCATGAAGATGCTTTTAGTGCTACATTATTTTCTGGTGCTGCCTATCGTTATGATTCACCAGAAGAGTGGCAAGAGCTTGTAACATCATTTTTAATGCAGTTACCTGACGTTACAAAACAGTTAGGCGGTTATGATTTACCATTACTTTGGACTGCGGACTTTATTCTAGACACAAATCCAGATGGAACAGATTGTTATGTACTTGGTGAGATGAATTGTTCATGTGTTGGATTCACATCAGAACTTGAATTAGCTCATGATATTGCAGAAGCAATTATCGACCGAGTGGCTACTTCAACGTATTAAAAAAAGAGGCTAAGTTTTAAACTTAGCCTCTTTCTCTTCTTTTCAAACTCTTAGAGAGTATAATGGGTTTTTAAATAAAAGAAATGGATAATTACTTCTTAGCTGTAGCTCTCATAATAAAGCTGACAATTAAAATTAAAATAATACTACCGATTAATGCTGGGAACACGTAGAATTTACTTACTTGCCATCCCCAATCTCCTAGTAATACACTACCAAGCCATGCGCCGACGATACCTGCTAGAATATTTCCTAGAATACCACCAGGCACATCTCTTTTAACAATAAGTCCTGCTAGCCAACCCAAGATGCCCCCTATAATGATGTACCAAAGAAATGAAAACATAATACCCTTCTCCTCTCATATATAGGTTCTATAATCTATTTCCTAAAAGTTGCTAGTCTAAACATTTTTATTTAATTTTTTTTAAAATCATTCTATTGGGGATTTTTCAAAAAATCGAGTATACTAAAAGAAGGTATTCTAAGTTCATAATAGAAAGAAGTTTGATGATGAAACAAATTTTTATTTTCCTATTTCGTGTTTATCAAAAAGTGATTTCTCCTTTAAAACCGCCTAGTTGCCGCTTCTATCCAACATGTTCTAACTATGGAATTGAAGCGATGCGTAAACATGGTGCAATCAAAGGCACGATTTTAACTGTATATCGTATTCTACGCTGTCAACCGTTCTCAAAAGGCGGTTATGATCCTGTACCAGAAGAATGGCCATCGAAAAAAAAATAATTTCGATGGTTTTTCTATTGTCAAAAAGTATTTTTTCTAGTATATTCATAAGAGTAAATCGTAACCATTACTATTTAAGGAGGAAATTATGAAGAAACTCTCACTACTTTTACTCGTAGCTGTTTTAACTATTTTTACAGCAGCGTGTGGTAATACAGAAAAAGAAAACAACGCTTCGAAAAATCAAATCAAAATTTATACTACAGTGTATCCTTTACAATATTTCGCAGAAAGAATTGGTGGCGATCACGTCAATGTATCATCAATTTATCCACCTGGTTCAAACGAGCATACATTTGAGCCAACACAAAAAGACATGATTGCATTAGCAGATGCAGATTTATTCTTTTATATTGGTTTAGGTCTAGAAGGTTTTGTAAGTAATGCACAAAAAACATTAAAAAATGAAAATGTTAAAATGATAGAAACAACAAAAGATGTACCCGAGAGCGCTTTAGATGTAAGTACTGCTTCAAAAGAGCATGATCATGATGAACATGAAGGTGAAGCACATGAAGATGAACATGACCACGGTGGTGTTGATCCGCACGTATGGTTATCTCCTATTATTTCACAAGATTTAGCAAAATCGATTAAAGATAGCCTTGTTCAAAAAGATGCGACTCATAAAGCAGATTACGAAAAAAATTATGAAGCATTGATTAAAGACTTGAAAGATTTAAATACAGACTATAAAGAAATGGCTGACAATGCGAAACGTAAAGAGTTCTTTGTTTCACATGCAGCATTCGGCTATATTGCTGGGACATATGGTTTAAAACAAGAATCAATTGCAGGATTAAATTCACAAGATGAACCTTCTCAAAAAGAATTAACAAAAATTGCAGATGAAGCGAAAAAAGATAATATTCAATATATCTTATTCGAACAGAATGTATCTTCTAAACTTGCAGAAGTATTAAAGAATGATATTGGTGCTGAGAGTTTAACAGTTAATAACTTGAGTGTTTTAACAAAAGAAGATATCGCTGCGAAAAAAGATTATGTATCGATTATGAAAGAAAACTTAGAAACATTTAAAAAAGCGTTACAATAATAAAATAAGTGTTAAACATCTTCTCATATGAGCATAAAAAAAACGAAATCGCATCGTAATGCGGTTTCGTTTTTTTTTTCGTTACAAACCCTAAAAGAGCGAATGAAATATTTTATCAAAGCCTCTTTATGCATTTACTCGCAATTTAATCCATTCATGCACACAAGTTGTCGCTATCCCCTGCTCATACGTTTGTTCAAAAAATTCGATTTTATCTTCCATCAAACGAAGTACAGTCGTACAACGTGTGCCGTAACCTTCTCGTTTGACAAAGATTGAAGATAAATCTCGTTCTAACAAGAGACCTGCTCCTGTATTAGGTAATCGTTCGTCATTCGGCTTTATATCATCTAATCCAATCTGCGCAAGTTCTTCTGTTGTAGCTTGTTGTTCTAATTGATGCGCAACTAACATCTTCATGCGCTCTAATTTTGGCCATGGTGTATTCAATATCGCATTACTTACACAATGAATACCAGGTTCAATTGTATGTAACACATTTTCGATATTATTATAATGCATGAATGTTTCACCGTCGTAAACAAGTACATTCATTGCACCGTAACGTGTGCGTTCTTGCTGAATCGCTTCCAAGAAGGCTTCTGGATATTCAGTGCCTGCCACAAAATTTTTGACAATTTCACCACGCGACTTCTCACCTACAGGATCCATTGAAAAGTCACGATAATTTGTGACAGCGGCAAAGCGCCCATTTTCTTGAACTGCAAGCCAGCCACCCATCTTTTCTAAATCACGCCCACCAAATATATTCGGTTCATCTTCCCAAAAAGCAGCTTCTTTTGCTGGTCTTTCATAGAATTCATCGCGGTTGGCTACAACAATGAGTGGCTGATTTTCTACTACTTTATAAGCAAATGTAATGATACACATCATTTTCAACTCCTTGAATAATGTACGTTCTTTCTACACCATAACCGAAATTTCTCCTATAAGTCAAAATTAAAAAAGTGGGCTTAAGTTCCCCCCACCTAAGCTCACTTTTATGCTACTATTAATTTCGAACCGAACATATACATCACATATAGACCAATTCCCATTAAGACAGCTGTTGAAGGCTTGAAATGGCTCGAAAAAATATAAATTGCCACAATCAGAATGACCATACCTACTGCACCGATAATGCCATTTCGTTGCGTTTCATGAAAGGCTTCTTGTGACATATGCTGAACTTGCAGTTTTAAATTAAGCAATGTCAAAATCGGTAGTAGTGTAATGACTCCTGATAAGAATAAATATTTCGACTGACTTAAAATCGTAGCGAGCAGCATAACTGAACCGCCAATGATGAATTGGATGACATACCCCATATGTTTGAAATCTCCCTTTGTGTTTTGTAAATGTCGCTTCTCTTGTATTGTAATTTCATATTTAATATAAGTAAATTGAATTTATTATATAGTTAACATTACATTTTTCTATAGTTAGGTGATTACATGAGTATTTTAAAATTAAAAGCATACATTGCAGCTGTACAATTTGGTTCTTTAACGAAAGCGGCAGAGGCACTTGATTATACACAGCCAAGTATTAGTCATATGATTCATTCTTTAGAAGATGATTATGGCTTTTCGTTATTAACACGTAGCAAAAGTGGTGTGACACCCACTGATAATGGGCTTGAGCTTCTTCCAATCATGCAAGATATCGTACAACGCTATGAACATCTCTCTGAAGCCGTTTGTGCCATTCATGGTTTAGATGTCGGAGCCATTCGGATTGGCGCTTATACGTCCATTTGCGTTCATTGGATGCCTTATTTATTAAAGGAATTCCATAAAAGTTATCCTAAAATTGATATTCACTTATTCGAAGGGAACTCAGATGAGATTCATGCATGGCTTGAAGAAGGCCATATTGATTTTGCGATTAGCACGATTCAGCGTCCAGAAGAATTTCATTTTTTACCACTCATGGAAGATCGTATGATGGCAATTCTTCCTGAAAATCATACACTTGCAGAAAATCATGCATTTGCAATTGAGCAATTTGCAGAAGAACCTTGCATTATTCCATATGAAGATACACATAAGGATGTACAACGTATTTTTAAACAAGCAAATGTTAAGCCAAATATTGCGTATCAAATTCGTGGTGATGAAGCGATTATTGCCATGGTTAAACAAGGTCTTGGTATCTCTTTATTATCAGAGCTACTCATTCAAGACCACGCTGATGATATGATAAGCCTACCTCTTGAACCAAACCATGTTCGTACACTCGGCATTACATCAAAAGACGATTTAAAAAGTTTGTCACCTGCTTCTAAAAAATTCATTCCATTCATGCAAGAGTGGCTTAAAAAACAAAAAAATGCATACTAAAAGAGGAATCGTATAAAAATGATTCCTCTTTTTCAATATTATTTTGGTATTAACTCAACTAATTTACGACGAAGTAATTTCCCTGTACCATTTCGTGGTAATTCTTCGACGAAATGAATTTGTTTGGGTAGTTTATATTTTGCTAATTTATCTTCGCAAAAGGCTAAAATCGTTTCTGCATTCAATGTTGTCTCTTTTGACATAATAAAGGCAGCCGGAACTTGTCCCCATATCTCATCTTGGACACCACATACACCAACTGCGGCAATATGAGGATGCCCTGCTAATACATTTTCAATTTCAGCTGGATAAATATTTTCTCCACCTGAGATAATTAAATCTGAACGACGATCGGCTACATAAAGATAACCTTCATCATCAAAATAGCCAATATCTCCTGTGTGTAAAAAACCATCTACCTGTGTTTTAATATGGGCATGTTGTCCAACATAACCTGGTGTAACACTATCCCCTCTTACACAAATCTCACCATGGTCAAATGGTCTTTCTGCTCCTGCAATACAAATCTCATTAAACATCAGTGGTTTTCCAACAGAACCCACTTTACGAAGCGCGTCTTTACTGGATAGTGTCGCTACTTGGCTTGCTGTTTCCGTCATTCCGTATGTTTGTGCTACACGTAGATCAATGGCTTCTGCACGTGTTAAATAGCTTTTGGGAACAGGACCACCGCCTACTAATAGTAATTGGAACTTTGGCGATACACGCTGTCCTTGCTCTTCAATATAAGACACTAACTTCTCTAACATAACTGCGACAGCTGACATACGAGTCGCAGTACCTTCAATTAATTGTAATGCCACTTCTTCAACTGTATATTTCTCATACAAATCTAGTCGAACACCATGTAAAATACATTTGCACAGCATAGAGAACCCGCTAATATGAAAAATAGGGACTGTACAAATCCATCCTTCATCTTCTACTAAACCTGTATTATAAAGTGCTGAGGTCGCACTCGCCATATGATTACCAATCGTTTGACGAACACCTTTTGGCTGACTAGTTGTACCTGATGTGTACATGATAGTCATTGTTTCATCTCGTGACCAATGTTTAATTACCTCTGCCTTTTCTTGTGAGGTCATTAAATCAGAAAATAGAATTTGCAATTTATGCGTAGAAGGTAATTGTTCTACTAAATCGTCATCCACAAGTAATGCATCTACTTGTGCATCTTGAATTTGATAAGCAAGTTCTGCTTCTGTTAATCGTAAGTTTAATAACACCATCTCGATACGCAATTGCATACATGCAAAAATCGTACGAATAAGATGCGGTGTTGACCGCCCAAAAATGGCAACGCGTTGTCCTTCATGTAAACCGGCAGCTTTTATAGCACCAGCATAATATTTCGATTGTTCGGATAGCTGTTCATACGTCCATTTCTCATCTTGAAAAGTTAATGCTACACGATGAGGTGTTAATGACGTGCGTTGCTCAATCCAGTTTGGTATCATTTTTTTCATCCCTAACTCTATTGTTTTCATCCTTTCTTATTCTAATACGAAACATGTGAAATACAAAACGGAAACCCCTCAAATCGAAAGGTTTCCGTTCGTATATTATTTTGTTTTATTTAATTCAACTGCGATTTGAGCACCGATATGCGCATTGTGTTTTACTAATGCAATGTTAGCTACTAGGCTCTTACCTTCTGTTAACTCTTTTACTTTACCTAATAAGAATGGCGTAACTGATTTACCTTGAATATTATTTTCTTCTGCTTCTTTTAATGCTTCATGAATAATATTTGTAATGAAGTCATGGTCTAATGCATCTGCTTCTGGGATTGGGTTAGCGATTACTGCGCCACCAGCCATATTTAAATTCCATTTTGTACGTAAAGTTGCTGCAACTTCTGCAGGTGTATCTTGACGGAAGTTTACATCAAATCCTGATTTACGTGTGAAGAATGCTGGTAATTCGTCTGTACCATATCCAATAACAGGCACACCTTTTGTTTCTAAGAATTCAAGTGTTAAACCAATATCTAAAATTGATTTTGCACCTGCACATACAACACCTACTTTAGAAGTTGCTAATTCTTCTAAGTCAGCTGAAATATCCATTGTTGTTTCTGCGCCGCGGTGAACGCCACCAATACCACCTGTTACGAATAACTCGATTCCTGCTAATTCAGCTGCAATCATTGTCGCTGCTACTGTTGTCGCACCGATTTTTTTCGTTGCGATTAAGTATGGAATATCACGACGAGAAGCTTTTGCTACATTATCCGCATTACCGAACATTTCTAATTCTTCATCTGATAAACCAATTTTGATTTTGCCATCGATGATTGCGATTGTTGCTGGAACTGCGCCATGTTCACGAATGATTTGTTCTACTTCACGTGCTGTTTGTACATTTTGTGGGTATGGCATACCGTGTGAGATAATTGTTGATTCTAATGCAACGATAGCTTTACCAGCGTCCATTCCTTCTTGTACTTCTTTTGATAATTCGATGTATTGTTTCATAATTAATCCTCCAGTTCTTGTTCTAACGATTGTTTTGTTAATTCAGGACGTACAGTAAACTTAGATTCAAGCGTATTTTTCGCATTGATTAATCCTGCTTGAATCGTCTGTTCAAATGTGTACTTCTCTAACCAAGCATGTACAACTGCTGAGACGAATGCATCTCCTGCGCCTGTAACATCCTCAATTTGATTTGCTGCTCGTGCTTCAAAATGTGTTGGCATCAAGTTCTTGTTTGCAGCATAAACTCCCTTTGCGCCAGCTGTAATTACGACATTTTCTACGCCCATCTGAGCGATCTCTTGAATTGCTTGTAAATAATCTGCTTCTGATGTAATCGTACGATTTGTTAATGTTTCGGCTTCATCTGTATTACAGATGAACCATGTAACGCCTTCTAATGTTGTTGGCATACGGTTCATCTTTGGAGAAGATACCGGCACAATAATAAGAGGTACTTCTCTCGTTACTGCAAATTGTTGAATATAATCAACTGTTTCTTTCGGACAATTCAAATCAACTATAATTGCCGGAGCAGTCGATAAAACATGTTCATGCTTCATTAGAATTTGTGGTGTTAATGCATCATAGACGTCCATATTCGCTGTTGCCATAACCAATTCGCCTTGTTCATCCATAATGGCTGTGTAAGAACCTGTTGAACATTGTTCCAACTGCTCGACTTCTTCTAAATGAATGAAAGCATTCGAAGCTGCAACAATTGCTTGCCAATCAGAATCTTTTCCAGCAGTCGTCAGTAAACTCACTTGATGTCCAAGTCTTCCCAAGTTTTCAGCAATATTTCGCGCTACGCCACCTACACTTTCTGTAGATGTTACAGGATTTGATGTCCCCATCTGAACCTGTCCCTTCAAATGAAGTTTTCGGTCCATATTGGCTCCACCAATACATATAATTTTATTTTCTTTTGGCAATACGTACGCTCTCCCTATAATCTTACCCTTTTTCACTAACCCCGATATTAAGTTAGCTAGAGCCGGTCTCGACATTTCTAATTTTTCAGCCATCTCTTGTTGCTGCATAAACGGGTTTTCCTTAATGAGTTGAATCAGTGCTTGTTCTCTCTCCGTCAATGTCATCACCCTAAGTTTTATTTGTTTACATCATAAACAAAATTAAGTCTAGTGTCAAATGTTTATAAAAACAAACTTTTGTTTAATATCAATATAAATAATAAACAAATTTGACAATATAAACCTTATAAGTTAGTATTCAATGTAACTTAATAGGTCTACACTAGGGGTGTTATTTAACTGAGATGAGTCCTACTCAAACCCTTTGAACCTGAACTAGTTAATACTAGCGTAGGAAAGTGTCAATTCTATACATACTGAAAAAAGTCTGTACTTTTTTGTTATGCAATGATTTGTTATACACAACTTTCCTACGAAGGTTGTGTATTTTTTATTTAAGTTGAAATAAATAAGAGGAGTTGTTTTGAATGAAAAAAACAGTAGTAGTTACAGGTGGGAGTAGAGGGTTAGGTGCAGTTATTGTCAAAACACTTGCACAACAAGATTTTCAAGTTGTCATTAATTATTATCAAAGTAAAGAAGCTGCTGAAAAATTAGTAGCTGAAATTGGTGAAGACAAAGCCATTGCTATTCAAGCTGATGTAACGAATCGAAAAGAAGTCGATCAATTAATGAACATGGCAACAGAACACTTTGGTCAAATAGACGCTGTTGTAAATAATGCATTAATCGACTTTAAATTCGATCCGATTAAACAAAAATCTTTCAAAGACCTTTCTTGGGATGATTATCAAAAACAGCTGGATGGTACGTTAAAAGCGGCATTCAATACAAGCCAGAGTGTGATTCCACAGTTTATTGAAAGAAAAAACGGTAGCATTATTAGCATTGGTACTAATTTATTTCAAAATCCTGTCGTACCCTACCATGAATACACAACTGCTAAAGCAGCTTTGATTGGTTTCACACGTAATCTCGCTTCAGAATTAGGCGTCTATGGCATCCGAGCAAATGTTGTTTCAGGAGGTCTTTTAAAAACAACAGATGCCAGTGCTGTTACAACACCTGAAGTATTCGATTTAATCTCTCAATCTACACCTTTAAGAAAAGTAACCACGCCACAAGATGTTGCCAATATGGTAGCTTATCTATGTTCCGAAAAAGCACATGGAATTACAGGACAAAACTTTACAGTAGATGGTGGTTTAACAATGAACTAATCCCTATCCAAATAAATCGAGGTGTAAATCATGTTAAAAACTACAGAAAAACAGTTACATATAGGTGTTTTACTATATGGTTGTGGTCATCATCAAGCAGCTTGGCTAATGGACAATTCACGCATTGAGGATATTGGAAGTATCTCTTATTATCAAGAATTAGCTCAACTAGCGGAAAAAGGATTGTTAGACGCTGTATTTTTTGCAGATCATCATGCTTTTCCAGCAAATGATGCACAAGTCATGCCTGCATTTTGGTTTGATCCGCTAATTAATTTAACAGCTATTTCTCAAGTAACGCATCATATTGGTTTAGTTGCCACTATTTCAAGTACGTTCTCTAATCCCTATACAGTTTCTAGACAACTATTAAGTTTGGACCATCTCACCGAGGGGCGCGTAGGTTGGAATCTCGTTACATCAATGAGTGATAATGAAGCTCGTAATCACAGTATGGAAGCATTACCTCCCCATAATCAACGCTATGAAAAAGCTGAAGAATTTTCGATACTTATGGATCAACTATTTTTATCTTGGGATGCTTGTGATTTTGTCTATAATCGTGAAGAAAATAAAATTATCAATGCTTCAAATATTCACTCTTTTAATCACAGTGGTCATTATTTTCAAGTTGCAGGTCCTTCTACTGTACCAAAAAGTCCACAAGGTGCACCGGTCAAAATGCAAGCAGGTGCTTCAAAACAGGGCGTTGCTTTAGCTGCTAATCATGCTGAAGTAGTCTATTCAGTCTCTTGGAACCTCAAGCAAGCTAAAAATTTTCGACATAAATTAAATGACGCAATTGAAAAATCATCTAAACCTAAGAAACATATTAAAATTTTACCTGGATTAGTAACATATGTAGGTCATACACATGAAGAAGCTTTAGCTAAAAAGGAAGCATTGGACCAAGCTCTCCCAATTGAAGTTGCTTTAAAACAATTAAGCTCATTTATTCAGCAAGACTGCTTAAATTGGAATATTGATGAAAAGATCCCTCCATTACCTTCTGTAGAAGCATTCAATGGACCTGTGGGACGCTATGAAACGATTCTAGAAATCATTCGTGATACCGATCCAACAGTGAAAGAATTACTCGGTTACTTAAATGCTGGCGGTGGACATTGTACATTGATTGGTACACCAAAGGAAATTGTAGACCAAATGGAGATCTGGTTTAAGGAAGGCGTAGCTGATGGATTTAACCTCATGCCTCCAACATTACCTGATAGTTTAGAAGATTTTGTTGAAATGATTGTTCCTGAAATGCAAAAAAGAGGACTTTTTAGAGAGGCTTACATGGAGCATACATTCCGTGAACGCATGGGATTATGATAATAAAAAAGTAGCGTAAACCATCCAAAGGTCTACGCTACTTTTTATAATCATTTAAGTTCTATGGGAAACGTGGGAACTGACCGAAGTCTGGTTGACGTTTTTCTTTGAATGCATCGCGACCTTCTTTTGCTTCATCTGATGTGTAGTAAAGAAGTGTTGCGTCACCTGCAAGTTGTTGAATACCTGCAAGACCGTCTGAATCTGCATTGAATGCACCTTTTAACATACGAAGAGCCATTGGTGACAGTGCAAGCATTTCTTCACACCATTTCACTGTTTCGTCTTCTAACTGCTCGTAAGGTACTACTGTATTAACTAAGCCCATATCAAGTGCTTCTTGTGCATCATATTGACGGCATAAGAACCAAATTTCACGTGCTTTTTTATGACCGATAATACGTGCTAAGTAACCTGCACCGTAACCACCGTCAAATGAACCTACGCGAGGACCTGTTTGACCGAAGCGTGCATTATCAGCTGCGATTGTTAAGTCACAAACAACATGTAATACGTGACCTCCACCGATTGCATAACCTGCTACCATCGCAACTACTGGTTTTGGAATTTTACGAATTAATGTTTGTAAATCTAATACATTTAGACGTGGAATATTATCGTCACCTACGTAACCACCGTTACCACGTACTTTTTGGTCACCGCCTGAACAGAATGCTTTTTCGCCTTCACCTGTTAAGATGATTGCACCGATTTTCGCATCATCACGCGCACGTGTGAAAGCATCAATCATTTCAGCAGTTGTTTTTGGACGGAATGCATTACGAACCTCTGGACGGTTAATCGTAATTTTTGCGATTCCATTGTATGATTCATATTTAATGTCTTCATAGACATGTTCTGTTACCCATTGACGAGTCATTATGAACTCCTCCTACTATTATAGATGTAATTGCTCTTTTACTATTGTAGCAAAAGATTGTGGATTTTCCACATGAATTGCATGCCCAACTTTTGGTACCACAATTTGTTGAGCATTTGGAAATAGTCCCTTCATCTGCTCAGAAATTGTTATAAACTTCAAGTCAAGCTCTCCATTTAATAATACCACATTTTTCTCGAATTTTGACAACTCCGGCCAATATGAATTTTGTTGCCCTGTTCCCATTCCACGTAAACTATTCGCTAAGCCAATCTCTTGTTGGTTCAAGCGTTCTTCTCGAATCGCATGTTGCTTTTCTTCAGATAATAACTTTTGTGTTTGGAATAGTGGGATATCTTGCCAATAATCAACAAAATCCACAATACCTCGCTGTTCAATTCGATCTGCCAGTAAATGATCCAACTGAATACGCTGCTCACGTTCTTCAATCGTTTTTAAACCCGGTGACGCATTTTCTAAAATTAGCGTATGAATACGTTGTGGATAATTCATTGCATAAGCTAACGCCACACGTCCTCCCATTGAATAACCAATTAAATCGAATTGTTCGATTTGTTTCCATTCGAAGAAGGCTTCTAGTATTTCAACTTGTTCTTGCATAGAATAATAGCGCAATAATTTCGGTGCATCCGTCTGACCATGTCCAACTAAGTCAATTGTAATCAGACGATGTGTAGCAGGAAGTTGTTCAATCACTTCATCCCACGTGCGTGTACTACCTGTAAAGCCATGTAAAAAGACAATTGTTTGTTCTTGTCGTGCATTGTGCACTTCATAATGTACATCAATGCCACGTATATTCGTTATTACACTTGCCATAATTGATTAAGCTCCTCATTCATGCTTGCCCATAGTTTACGATGTGTGACAACATTATCTTCACGATTCGTTTGTACTTCAATGATTCGAAGATTTTTTTCTTTCGGTTGTTGTAAAACAGACTTAAATTCTTCCTTCGTATGAACATGCTCATACTGTGCGTCATACATACGTGCCAATTCCTCAAAGCCAAGTCCTGTAGGTGTACCAAATAGTTGTTCATAATGCGCTTCAACAGACGATTGTGCTAAATAAGAGAAAATACCACCACCATCATTGTTCATCACAATAATCGTTAACTGTGTATCTTGATAACGACTCGCAAGCAAACCATTCGCATCATGTAAAAACGCTAAATCACCAATTAATAAATACGTGTCGCGCATCGTACCTAATTGCGCGCCAATTGCAGTAGATACAACACCATCAATACCATTTGCACCACGATTCGCAAATATACGAATATCACGTTCTGTTTGGTAGAAGAATGTATCTACATCACGTATTGGCATACTACTGCTCACAACTAAATCACTTTGATCTGGTAAACATTCAAACAGCATTCCTGCCAATGCACCTTCATCATGTTCTTTAGCAATATAGGCCTTCACATGTTGACATGCAATTTCATTTGCCCGTGTAAAGATTTGTTGGTACTCCGCGTCATAGTTCATCTCATCTACATTAAAATCAGACATCCAAGAACCGATTTCTGCTTGAATGTGTGTAGTTGTAACACCTAATGGATCTCTAAATAAACTATCTTCATCTACTGTAATAAAAGTACGTGGTTTCACGACTTTTAAAAATAGTGTTAGCGGCTTTGAAACAGGCTGCGCACCAAATCGAATGACCGTATCTGGATGCATGTTCTTTTTAAATACATCATTTTTTAAGATACTATCATAATGTTCAATCACATAATGCTTACAGTCATTTGGCACTTGGGTACGTAGCTGCGATAAACTTTCAACTAAGACAGGCCACTTTAATGTACGAATAAATGACCAAACTTCGTTTAAATCTGTACCTTCTGCTAATTCCCCTATTACAACAAAACCTTTTCTAGCTTGTTGAATAGCCTCTTTCCAAAATTGTAGTGCATCATTACTTGGTACGAGTTTCGCAGTAAATGACTGATGAAAAGTTGGCTTTGGTAATTCATCTTGAAAATCAATCAAAAGCGGCTCTCTAAAAGGAATATTTAAATGTACAGGTCCTTTAGGAGAAGCCATCGACACCGTTGTAGCGCGTGCAATATGACGTTCAATATGAGGCAGTGTCGCTTCATATTCGTCTGGAATTGGTAAATCAACAGACCATTTCACATGATGTCCATATAAGTCCGGTTGATTAATCGCTTGCGGTGCTCCGACGTCGCGCAATTCATGCGGACGATCTGCTGTTAAAATAATAAGTGGAACTCGTGCATAATATGCTTCTACAATCGCAGGAAAGTAGTTGGCTGCTGCTGTTCCTGATGTACAGAGTAACGCAACGGGCTTTGCTTTTGTTTTCGCCATACCTAGCGCTAAAAAAGCTGCTGAGCGCTCATCTACTTGTCGAAATACGTTAAACTCTTTAGAAGATGCAAACCCATAAGCAAGAGGTGTCGAACGTGATCCTGGACTTATAACAACATCGGTTACGCCATACTCTGCTAATGAGCCGATGATTCGATAAACATAATCCGATAGAATTTGCTTATTCGTCATTCAACTTTCCTCCTAATGTACGTAACATCGGTCTAAACTTCACCAATGTTTCCTCGTATTCACTTTGTGGTTCAGAATCTGCCACAATGCCGCCGCCTGCATATAAATAAGCTTTTTTATCTTGTAATAATGCTGAACGAATCGCAACAGCAAACTCACCGTCGCCATCTGCGTTAAGCCAACCAATTGGTGCTGCATATACACCACGATTCATCGGTTCATACTGGCGAATCATCTCCATCGCAACTTCACGTGGTGATCCTCCAAGCGCAGGCGTTGGATGTAATTTTTCAACCATTTGTAAGATTGTTGCATCTTCTTTTAAAATACCTTCAATTGGCGTATGAAGATGCTGAATATCACGAATTTTTAATAAATCTGGATGATTTGGTAACGTATACTGTTCACACGTTTCTTTAAATGAATTTGAAATCATATCTACAACATACTGATGTTCTTGTAAATTCTTCGTATCATTTAAAAGAATACGCCCAAACTCCTCATCTTCTTGAACCGTTGCACCACGTCGAATCGAACCCGCTACACAAGATGAATACGCTTTTTTATGATTTACAAAAACTAGTCGCTCAGGTGTGGCACCTAAAAACAAGTCCTGCCCTTGCTCCTGTGCAAATAAATAACTTTCTGGTTGTTCTTCTGAAAGTTGTGCTAATAAATTCGACGTATTTACTTCCTCGTCAAACGTCAGCGCAAGTGAGCGCGCAATCACGACTTTATCCGCTTGTTTTGCTTTGATTTGATTTGTTACTTGTGTAATAGATTGAAGATATTCCTCTTTATACGGTTCTTCTGTTAATACAACATGTGGTTTGATATACGTCTTTAATGTACGCCCTTTCGCTTGCTCAAGCAATGCTTCTCGTTCTTCTCGTGCAAGCTCAATATCTTCATCTGTAATGACTTCCTCTGATACAAGATGTGTATTCATGTAAAAGCGTCCATTTGACTCTACTAATTGGTGTTTTGCCAGTGCGAAATTCGCATGTGAAAAATTAGCCCATTCATCCGACACACCTTTTTTTGGATCAAAGGTAAAGCTACCAAATAAAATGGGTTGTTGTTTAATTCCTTTTAATGATGTTGAATGAATCAAATGTTTCCATGCTTTTTCAACATCTTCATAGCGAGCATCTGCATCATTACTTTTAATTGTATAAGCATGACCTAGCCCAACTAATGTGAAATCTTTATCTTTGTTTTGCCAATAAAAACATTGTCCCTTAAACTTTTCTTCGCCGATTTCAAAAAATACTAAAGTAGATTGTGTTTCTAACTCTTTCGACTCAATATAAAAGTGGACTGTCGACTGATCAGTTTTACTTAGATCGCCGTTTATCGTCGACAATTTACGATTCATCAAAATTACCTCCGTCAGTAGATTCTAAATCTACTCGTACATACTTACTTCATATACTATCATACAACTTTATAAGCTATTCAGCACATAATAAATCCTAGCTTCTTTCGATTTTAGAAATAAAATGTTGAAAGTTTTCAGCTGCAATTCCTTTTATTTCTTCTGTTGTAAAAATACCCTCTAATGCTTGTAAAAGATTCGGTATTTCTTCTGTTCTCGTAAGATTTTCAACATACAAATCAATTCCCTCAAAATCTGAGCCAAGACCAACTCTAGATGGTGTGATGATTTTAGCAAGGTGTTTGATATGCTTTACTAAGTCATCAATTGTCACAGATGCTTCATTGCTAATAAAAGGAGGATAGAATACACAATGTACGTGCCCACCTTTTTCAGCGATTGCTCTTAATTGTTGATCATATAAATTACGTGGATGATCTTGAATAGTACGTGCATTTGAATGACTAGCAATCACATATGTTGCTTCTTGCAGCGTATCCCAAAAACATTGTTCATTTAAATGCGATACATCGATAATAATGTGATGTGCATTTAATAAAGCAATGACTTCTCGACCAAAAGGTTTAATTCCTTTTGTAGGATCTTCTTCAGCGCCATAAGCTACTGCATTTTCATGATTCCAAGTTAGTCCGCATAATAAAATGCCTGCATCTATAAATGTTTGAAGTTTTCGCAGATCTGAGCCAATCGCATCGCAGCCCTCAAGACTTAACACTGCACCAATTTGATTCGATTGTAATTGTTCTAATTGTTTCCAATCTGTAATGTGTACCATTTCTTCATAAGGTGTTATGATTTCCTGGTGAAAAATTTCTACTTGGCGAATCGCTTCTAAGTATCGTTGATTTTCATTTAGTGTATCGTCTATAAAAATCGCAAATACTTGTAATTTCGTATTTGTCTTTTTTAATTGTTCTAACGTTACTTCTAGTTTCTCATTGTTTTTAAAAGAGATTGGTTCTTCTGCTTGTGATAATGTATAAAGAACGTCACAATGCAAATCAATTATTTCCATTCTTACACCTCGTTTTACTATTCCATTACTTTAACTATATAGATGTTTTAGACATTGTTCTAGTAAATATAAGAAAAAAGTCAAAACAATATCGTTCTGTAACGACATCGTTTCGACTTTTATTTAATAGCAGAATATAATGTTATTGCATCTACAATGTGCATTGGTTCTCCACTTGCAGCCCCTTTCGCATTAAGAGTGATTAATGCGTAAGTCTTTCCCTTTTTATTAGCAACTGAAACAAGTGACAACCCACTCTCTAATGTATATCCTGTTTTTCCACCTACAAATGTAAAAGAACGCTTTTTATTAGGGTTTATTTTATTAAACAGTGTGCTTGAGAATGAAAAGCCCTGAGGACGTAAATTTGTTTTTTGAACACCGTACTGTTTAGCAGAGAAGATTTCTTTAAATGTTGGGTTTTTCATTCCATATTGAAGCAATTTCATTAAGTCATGTGCAGTTGAATAATGATTGTCATGATGGAGACCTTCAACATTTTCAAAATGAGTTTGATCCATATCAAGTTCTTTTGCTTTCTCATTCATTAAATGAACGAAGTTTTTTTCATCACCTGCAACATATTTTGCAATAGCTAAAGATGCATCTGCTCCTGAAGGTAACATAACACCATATAGTATATCTTCAACTGTCACTTTTTCATTAGGCTTAAATCCAGCAATCGAAGCGTTTGCTTGTTGAATATAATCAAAAATTGAATCGGGAACTGTTACTTGATTTTGTAAATTCGGTATATTTTCTAATGCAACAATAACAGTCATTAATTTTGTTAACGATGCTGGATAGGCTCTTTTTTCAGCTTCTTTTGCATAAAGTACTTGATTCGTATTTAAGTTAATTAAAAGAGCTTCTTTACTTTTAATATTCTTTTTTAAGGTATTTATATTTTGAATAGGTAGCGCTTTATTTTTTTCTTCTATACTTTTTTTCATAGCAATCTGTATGGTTTTTTCATTAGCAAATAACTCCTGAACTTGCATTACGGCAATAATGAATCCAGATAAAATAATCGCTGTCACTGAAATATAAAGAATTTTTTTCATATGAAAACTCCTTACTTTATATGGTTCTATTAATAATAGATATTTGTTAGAATACCCTACCAAATAATTTAAAAAACAAAAAAATAATCGATTGCATATCATATGCAATCGATTATTAGTATGACCCCTACGGGATTCGAACCCGTGTTACCGCCGTGAAAGGGCGGTGTCTTAACCGCTTGACCAAGGGGCCAATATGGCGGAGAAGGAGGGATTTGAACCCTCGCGCCGGTTGCCCGACCTACACCCTTAGCAGGGGCGCCTCTTCAGCCACTTGAGTACTTCCCCATATGGCTCCGTTGGCAGGACTCGAACCTGCGACCCTCTGATTAACAGTCAGATGCTACTACCAACTGAGCTACAACGGAATCATATAAATGGTGGGCCTAAATGGACTCGAACCATCGACCTCACGCTTATCAGGCGTGCGCTCTAACCAGCTGAGCTATAGGCCCATTTTGGAGCGGGTGAGGAGAATCGAACTCCCGACAACAGCTTGGAAGGCTGTGGTTTTACCACTAAACTACACCCGCAATCATGGTGGGTTTGGACGGAATCGAACCGCCGACACTTAGAGCTTCAATCTAATGCTCTACCAACTGAGCTACAAACCCATGATTGATTGTACTTATGTATCTTTTTAAAAATGGCGGTCCGGACGGGACTCGAACCCGCGACCTCCTGCGTGACAGGCAGGCATTCTAACCAGCTGAACTACCGGACCATTTTTAATTGGTTGCGGGGACAGGATTTGAACCTGCGACCTTCGGGTTATGAGCCCGACGAGCTACCGAACTGCTCCACCCCGCGATAATAATATTTATATTGTATGGTTAATATGGAGGAGGAAGAGGGATTCGAACCCCCGCGCGGTTTGACCCGCCTGTCGGTTTTCAAGACCGATCCCTTCAGCCAGACTTGGGTATTCCTCCGAGATAGTATATAAAGTTCTTACTTGGTGGACCTTGCAGGACTCGAACCTGCGACCGGACGGTTATGAGCCGTCTGCTCTAACCAACTGAGCTAAAGGTCCTTTAGGTAATATGGCGGCCGAGGGGATCGAACCCCCGACCTCCCGGGTATGAACCGGACGCTCTAGCCAGCTGAGCTAGGCCGCCATAATAATATTGGTTAAAGTTTTAAA